>JBDHTM010000005.1:0-129775 GCA_039808685.1 Allobosea sp.
ACGGGCGCGGGCGGGACGACCGGGCGGGCGGCGGCGGCATTGCTGCGCAGGCGGGCCTCGGCCTTCAGGCGCTCGGCGACCTGGGCGATGCGGGCCTCGGTGTCGTCGGTTTCCATCTGCGACGAGATCGGCTTGTCGATGCCGGTCGCGACGACCGAGACGCGCACAGTGCCTTCGAGCGATTCGTCGAAGGTGGCGCCGACGATGATGTTGGCCTCGGAATCGACCTCCTCGCGGATGCGGGTGGCGGCCTCGTCGACTTCATAGAGCTTCATGTCGCGCCCGCCGGTGATCGAGATCAACAGGCCGCGCGCGCCCTTCATCGAGACGTCGTCGAGCAGCGGGTTGTTGATCGCGGCCTGGGCGGCGGTCAGCGCGCGCTTCTCGCCCTGCGCCTCGCCGGTGCCCATCATCGCCTTGCCCATGCCGCGCATCACGGCGCGCACGTCCGCGAAGTCGAGGTTGATCAGGCCGGGGCGGACCATCAGGTCGGTGATGCAGGCGACGCCCGAATAGAGCACCTGGTCGGCCATGCCGAAGGCGTCGGCGAAGCCGGTGGTCTCGTTGGCGACGCGGAACAGGTTCTGGTTCGGGATGACGATCAGGGTGTCGACCGCCTCGTTCAGCTCGGAGATGCCGGCCTCCGCCATGCGCATGCGGCGCTGGCCCTCGAACTGGAACGGCTTGGTGACGACGCCGACGGTCAGGATGCCCATGTCGCGGGCGACGCGGGCGATGGCCGGCGCTGCGCCGGTGCCGGTGCCGCCGCCCATGCCGGCGGTGATGAACACCATATGGGCGCCCGCCAGATGGTCACGGATCTCGTCGATGACCTCTTCGGCCGCCGCGCGCCCGACTTCCGGCTGCGAGCCGGCGCCCAGGCCCTCGGTGACCTGCAGGCCCATCTGCACGATGCGGGAGGCGCGCGACAAGGCGAGAGCCTGCGCATCGGTATTGGCGACGACGAAATCGACACCGTCGAGGCCGGCCTCGATCATGTTGTTGACCGCATTGCCACCGGCGCCACCAACGCCGAACACCGTGATCCGGGGCTTCAGTTCCCGGATGTCCGGGGCTTGCAGATTCATCGCCATGGTTGCCTCTTTTGATCCCTTGTCCGGCGCCTGGCGGGAGCCGTCCCGATTGCTACGTTTGACGCCGTGGCCCGCCCCTTCGAACGGACCGTACTCACTCAATTCTCGATCATGGCTGGTGCGGAAAACCGGTACCCACTTTTCCGCGCCATGATCAGAAACTGTCTTTCAGCCACCGCCCGACCCGCGAGAAATAGCCGTCTGTCCCGGTTGCGAAATGACGCGCGCCGGCGGCGCGCGGCTCGAAATGCTCGACATGGGCGACCTGCGGATAGACCAGCAGGCCGACTGCCGCCGCGAAGGCCGGACCCTTGCCCGCTTCCGGCAGGCCCTTGATCCCGAGCGGGCGCCCGGTACGAACCTGGCCGCCGAGGATGCGCCGCGCCACTTCCGGCAGGCCGGTGAGCTGGCAGGCGCCTCCCGTGAGCACGACGCGCCGCCCGGCCTGGGCCGAGAAGCCGGCATTGTTCAGCCGGTCGCGCACCAGCTCGAGGATCTCCTCGACGCGCGGCTTGATGATCCTGACCAGATGCGACTTGGCGAGATGGTTCGGCATGTCGCGCTCGTCGTCGTCGACCTGCGGCACCGCGATCATGTCGCGCTCGTCGGAGGCGCTGGAGATGCAGGAGCCGTGCAGCGTCTTGAGCCGCTCGGCCGCCGAGACGCGGGTCGAGAGGCCGCGCGCCACGTCCATGGTGATGTGATTGCCGCCGACCGCGATCGCGTCGGCGTGGACGAGATGCCCGCCCGAGAACACGCCGAGCGAGGTCGAGCCGCCGCCGAGATCGACGAGCACGACGCCCATCTCCGATTCGTCGTCGACGAGGACCGAGAGGCCCGACGCATAGGGGGTCGCGACCACCGCCTCGACCTCGAGATGGCAGCGCTCGACCGCGAGCATGACGTTGCGCGCCGCCGCCGCTTCGCTGGCGACGACATGCATGTCGACCGAGAGCTTGCCGCCGATCAGCCCGCGCGGATCGAGCACGCCCGGCACGCCGTCCAGCGCATAGCCGGTCGGCAGGGCATGGAGCACGGCCTTGCCTGGGCGCAGCGCATGGGTCGCGGCGGTGGCGAGCACCCGCTTCACATCGGCATCGCCGACCGAGCCCGAGCGGAGGTCGACGCTGGCCGCATAATGCTGGGAGCCGATGCGCCCGCCGGTCAGATTGACGATGACCGACTGCACTTCGACCTTGGCCATGCGCTCCGCTGCGTCCACGGCAGCACGGATGGCGCGCTCGGCGCTTTCGAGATCGACGATCGCGCCGCCCTTCAGGCCGAGCGAGCGCTGATGGCCGATGCCGATGATGCGGGCGACATGGGTGCGCCCGCGCAGCCGCTCGTTGCTCTCGGCCGGGCTGAGCTCGGCGATCAGGCAGACGACCTTGCTGGTGCCGATGTCGAGAATCGACAGGGTCGCGCTCTTGCGCGACGACAGCGGACGCATGCGCGGGGTCAGGCCCTGAGAGGTGACGTGGTTCACGCCTCGCCTCCCTTCTTCTTGGCCTTGCTCTTGAGCTGGTCGGCGCGGGCCGCGGCCGCCTCTTCCGAGAGGCGCATCGTCACGCGGTCGGGCTGGCGCAGGTCGATGGCGAGCACGTCCTTGTCGAGGATGCGGTAATCGCTCTCCAGCGACACGAGGCGCTGCACTGCGGCTTCCGGCTTGGTCTCGGGCAAGCGCACATCCATGCCGTTGTCGAGTTTCAGGTTCCAGCGGCGCCCGGAGACGAGGGTCGCTGCGCGGATATGCTGGGCGAAGGCGCCGGCCTGATTGCGGATCGCCAGATATTCGGCGGCGCGGTTATTGGCGTCCTTGCCGACGACCAGCGGCAGATAGGCGAAGCGGCCGTCATCCATCTTGTCGATCACCGTGCCGTCGGCCGCGATCACGAAGAGCTCGCCTTTCACCTGCCAGAGCGCATAGGGCTCGCGCTCGGTGAGCGCGATCGAGACCTCGCCCGGATAGAGCTTGCGGACGGCGGCCTCGCGAATCAGCGGCGTCGCCTCGAGCTGCTTGCGGGCCTCGTCGGCGTCGAAGAACACCAGCGAGGTCTTCGAATCGATGCCCGCCGCGACCAGGACCTCCTGCTCGGACAGTCCCGAGAGGCCGGAGATGGTGACGCGATCGATGCCGAAGCCGAGCGCCCGCGCGAACATGTGGCGCGGCTCGCCGTAATTGTCCTGCATGGCCTGCCAGTGGCCGCCGAGCACGAAGCCGCTGCCAAGGCTGAGCGTGAGGAAGCCGAGCGCGAGCCAGGTGCCGAGGCTCCGCGGCAGGCGCTGCGCCAGCGGCACCGTGATCGCGCTGCGGCGCGAGCGGCGCATCCAACGGCCCTGGCGCTGCTCACCCACCAGAAGCTGGGGGGCGACAGGCGCAACCGGGAGCCGGGAGAGCGGCCGGGCGGGCGCGAATCGGGGCATGGCTACGGTTTTCGCCGACATCGCTTTCACCGATCGAGGGAGGCGTCCTCCACCATCCATTTGACGAGCTCACCGAAATCCAGGCCCGCATGGGCAGCCAACTCGGGCACCAGGCTGGTTTCGGTCATCCCGGGCTGCGTATTGACCTCCAGCCAGACGAGCGTGTCGCTCTCGTCGTGGTAGCGGAAGTCAGATCGGCTGACGCCCCGGCATCCGATTGCTTGATGCGCCGTTAACGCACACTCTTCGATCTGCTGGTAAATTTTCGGTAAAATTTGCGCCGGACAGATGTGGATCGAGCCGCCTTTCGCGTACTTCGCGTCGTAGTCGTAAAACTCGCCGGTTGCGGCTTGTATTTCGGTCACACCGAGGCTGCGCTCGCCCATCACGGCGCAGGTCAGCTCGCGCCCGGCGATGAAGGTTTCGGCCAGCAGCATCTCGCCGCAAGGCCAATCCGGCCGGGCGATTTCCTGCGGCGGATGCTCCCTGTCCTTCTTCACGATGACGACGCCGACGGACGAACCCTCGTCGATCGGCTTGAGCACATAGGGCGGCGGCAGGACATGCTTCTTGGCGGCCGCGAATCGCGAGACGTTGACGCCATGCGCGACCGGCACGCCGGCAGCCTTCACCACCGTCTTCGCCCGGTCCTTGCGGATCGCCAGCGCCGAAGCCAGCACGCCGGAATGGCTGTAGGGAATGCGCAGAATCTCGAGCACGCCCTGGATCGTGCCGTCCTCGCCGAAGCGGCCATGCAGGGCGTTGAAGGCAACATCGGGCTTGAGCTTCGCCAGCACCTCGGCGATGTCGCGCTGCACGTCGACACGGGTGACGCGGTAGCCGACGCTCTCCAGCGCCCGCGCGCAGGCCGCGCCGCTGTTGAGGCTGACCTCCCGCTCGACGGACCAACCGCCCATCAGCACTGCGACATGTTTGCTCATGAGGGCCCCCGCTCGATGCGATGACCCCAACCTCGTTAAACATGGTTAACGGGAGGTTAACCGGCGGCGGCGGAAGTTAGGCTGCAGCAGCCTTCATTACGCCGCAACGCCGAGCCGCTTGATCTCCCACTGCAATTCGAAGCCGGAATTCTCCTTGACCCGGCGGCGAACCTCCTCGCCGAGCCCTTCGACATCGGCCGCCGTCGCGCCGCCCGTGTTGATCAGGAAGTTGCAGTGCATCTCCGAAACCTGCGCCCCGCCGACGCGCAGGCCGCGGCAGCCGGCGGCGTCGATCAGTTTCCAGGCCTTGCCGCCCTCGGGATTCTTGAAGGTCGAGCCGCCAGTGCGCTCCTTGATCGGCTGCGCCGCCTCGCGGGCTGAGGTCACGCGGTCCATCTCCGCGAGGATTTCCGCCTGATCGCCCGGCCGCCCCTGGAACAGGGCCGAGGTGAAGATGATGTCGCGGGTCGAGGCCGCGCTGTTGCGATAGGTGAAACCCATCTCGGCATGGGAGAGCGTGACGATCTCGCCCTTGCGGGTCACGCCGCGTGCCGAGACCAGAACATCGGTTGTCTCGCCGCCATGGGCACCGGCATTCATGCGCAGCGCCCCGCCGATCGAGCCGGGAATGCCGCGATAGAAGGCGAGCCCGTCGAGCGCGGCATCGGCGGCGGCGCGGGCGACCTTGACGTCCGGTACGGCCGTGCCGGCCCGCAGGCGGTCGCCGCCCTCCAGCGCGATCTCGCCGAAAGCCTTGCCGCCGAGCCTGACGACGACGCCGGGAATGCCGCCGTCGCGCACGATCAGGTTGGAGCCGAGCCCGATCATCGTGACCGGAATCTCCTCCGGCAGCTTCGAAAGGAGATAGGCGAGGTCCTCCTCATCGGCCGGCGTGAACAGGATCTGCGCCGGCCCGCCGACGCGGAACCAGGTCAGGCCCGACAGGTCCTGATTGGCAAGGAGCCGGCCCCTCAGATCGGGAGCCGAGGAGCGGATGTCGGAAGAGAGGTCTGCGAAGGGCATGGCTCGACGCTTACTCCTTCTCCCCTCGGGGGAGAAGGTGGCCCGGCGAAGCCGGGTCGGATGAGGGAAGTCCGGCGAGACCGAGAACACTTGCGATCTCACGCAGGACGAATTCGAGATTTCCTAGCACGCGCTCATTGGGAAAGCGCAAGACCCGATAACCTTCCCCTTTTAGGAAAGCCGTGCGGATAGCGTCCCTGGTGCGGGCCTCCAGGGTTTCATGCGGCTCGCCGTCGAGTTCGACAATAAGCTTGTACTCGAAGCAGCAGAAATCGGCGATGAAGGAGCCTATCGCCATCTGACGCTTGAATTTCAGCCCCGCGAATCGGCGATTGCGAACCACTTGCCAGAACAGAGCTTCAGCCCGTGTCGGCTCCTCGCGCTGGCCGCGGGCAAAGTCGCGGGTTCGGGATGAGTTCTTGCGATGCAAGGCCAAGCTCCTCATCCAGCGAGCACCATCCTTCTCCCCTCGGGGAAGAAGGTAGCTGCGAAGCAAACGGATGAGAGCACCCTTGTAGTGTCTCACCCGGTCTTCCCTCATCCGACCCGGCTTCGCCGGGCCACCTTCTCCCCCAAGGGGAGAAGGATTCAAGCCTCACCCCTTCAACGCCGCCAGTTCCCCCGGCAGCGCATAGGCCCATTGCGTGATGTTGCCGGCGCCCAAACAGACGACGTAGTCGCCCGGCCCCGCCAATTCCGCCACCATGCCGGCGAGCTTGTCCGAACTCTCCAGCGGCAGCGCATGGCGATGGCCCCGCGCCTTGATGCCGGCGACCAGCGAATCGCGGTCGGCACCGGCGATCGGCGCCTCGCCGGCCGCGTAGGTATCGGCGACGATCACCGTGTCGGCATCGTTGAAGCAGGCGGCGAAATCGTCGAACAGGCTCGACAGGCGGGTGTAGCGATGCGGCTGCACCACCGCGATCACCTTGTTCTTGGTCGAAGCGCGCGCAGCCTTCAGCACGGCCGCGATCTCGACGGGATGGTGGCCGTAATCGTCGAAGATCAGCGCGCCGTTCCACTCGCCGGTCCTGGTGAAGCGGCGCTTGACGCCGCCGAAGCCCGCCAGCGCCTCGCGGATCACAGGCACGGGGATGCCGAGATCATAGGCGACCGCGATCGCCGCCGTTGCGTTGAGCGCGTTGTGATGACCCGGCATCGGCATCACGAGATCGCGGATGACCTCGTCGCGGCCGGTCTTGCGGTCGCGGATCAGCAGCGTGAACTTGGCCTGCCCGCCCGAAAGATCGATGTCGATCAGGCGGAAATCGGCCTGAGGGTTCTCGCCATAGGTGACGACGCGGCGGTCGGTGATCTGGCCGACCAGCCCCTGCACCGTCGGATGGTCGATGCACATCACCGCGAAGCCGTAGAAGGGCAGGTTCTCGACGAAGGAGCGGAAGGCCGCCTTGATCGCGTCGAAGGTGCCGAAATGGTCGAGATGCTCGGGGTCGATATTGGTGACGATCGCGACGTCGGCCGGCAGCTTCAGGAAGGTGCCGTCGGACTCGTCGGCCTCGACCACCATCCAGTCGCTCTCGCCCATGCGGGCATTGGTGCCATAGGCGTTGATGATGCCGCCGTTGATGACGGTCGGATCGAGCCCGCCCTTCTCCAGGAGCGTCGCGACCAGCGAGGTCGTGGTCGTCTTGCCATGGGTGCCGGCGATGGCGACGCAGCTCTTGAGCCGCATCAGCTCGGCCAGCATCTCGGCGCGGCGCACCACCGGCAGGCGCTTTTCGCGGGCGGCAAGCAGTTCCGGATTGTCGCGCTTGATCGCGGTCGAGACCACAACGACCTCGGCCTCGCCGAGATTCTCCGCCTTGTGGCCGACGAAGGTGGTGATGCCCTTGTCGGCGAGGCGCTTGACATTGGCGCCGTCGGAGGCGTCCGAGCCCTGCACCTTGTAGCCGAGATTGTGCAGGACCTCGGCGATGCCGGACATGCCGATGCCGCCGATGCCGACGAAATGGATGGAGCCGAGCTTCGGCGGCAGCTTCATGGTCCTGGAATCCTGTCAGTTCGAAGATTGAGCCGTGGCGATCACGAGATCGGCCAGGCGGTCGGCGGCGTCGGGGATGCCGGCGCTCTTCGCGTTTGCCGCCATCGCCGTCAAGTGAGCGGGCTGCGCGATGAGCTTGGACAATTCGGCAGCAAGATGGCGCGGCGTGAAGTCCGGCTGGAGAATGCGGATCGCCCCGCCCGCGCCTTCAAGGAAGGCCGCGTTCGCCGCCTGGTCCTGGTCGAGCGAGCCCGGCAGCGGCACCAGCAACGCCGGCCGGCCGATCACGGTGAGTTCCGCCACGGTCGAGGCGCCGGAGCGTGCGATGACGAGCTGCGCCGCCGCCATCTGCACCGGCAGGTCCTTGAAGAAGGGCGCGATCGTCGCCGGCATGCCGAGCGTCTCGTAAACGCTGCGCACGCGCTCGTCGTCCTCGGCCCGCGCCTGCTGGACGATGTTCAGGCGCGCCCGCTCGGCATCGGTCAGGAGTTGGATCGCGGGCGGCACGATATCGGCCATGATGCGCGCACCCTGGCTGCCGCCGAAGACGAGCAGCCGGATCTTGCCTTCGCCCGGCCAGTCATAGTCGCGGCCGGCAGCCTCGATCACGGCCGGGCGCACGGGGTTGCCGACATGCCGGCACTTCGCCTGCTGCGCCCCGGTGAGCCCGCCGACCTTGGCGAAGCCGGTGGCGATCACGTCGGCGCGGCCGGCGAGGAAGCGGTTGGCCCGGCCGATCACCGCATTCTGCTCATGGATGAGCGTGCGGACGCCCGCGAGCGAGGCGCCGAGCACGGGCGGCACCGTCGGATAGCCGCCGAAGCCGACGACGACGTCCGGCTTCACCTGCCGGATGATCTGCCGCGCCGAGAACGTGCCTTTGGCGATGTGGAAGAGCGCTGCCGCCTTCTGCAGCGGCGAGCGGCCGGAGGGCGTCGCGGCCGGCACGGCATGCACCGCCTCGGCCGGGAAACTGCCGGCGAATTCGGCGGCGCGCGTATCGGTCATCAGCACGACGCGCATGCCCTTGGCATGCAGCGCATGGCTCAGCGCTTCCGCCGGAAAGAGATGGCCCCCGGTGCCCCCGGCCGCCAGCATGATCAGCTTGCCCGTGGCCATCGGCTCAGCGCCCGAAATCGGCGGAGCGCGGCCGCCGCCGCGTCAGCGCCAGCAGGAAGCCGGTGCCCACCGCAAGCGAAAGCAGCGAGGAGCCGCCATAGGAGATGAAGGGCAGCGTCATGCCCTTGGCCGGCATCATGTGCAGGTTGACCATCATGTTGATCGCCGCCTGGATGCCGAAGAGCAGCGCCAGGCCGGTGACCGCGAGGCGGATGAACGGGTCCTCCGCCTTCTGCGCCACGAACAGCGCCCGGATCACGATGATCGCGAAGAGCGCCACCAGCAGCATGCAGACCACGATGCCGAATTCCTCGGCTGTGACCGCGAAGATGAAGTCGGTATGGGCGTCGGGCAGGATGCGCTTCACCGTGCCCTCGCCCGGGCCTTTGCCGAGCCAGCCGCCCTGCGCGAAGCTTTCCAGCGCTGTATCGACCTGAAACGAGTCGCCCGAACCTTTGTCCATGAAGCGCTCGATGCGAGCGCGCACATGCGGCACGAACTCATAGGCGACGACGATGCCAACGGCGCCGATGCCCCCTAACCCGATCACCCAGAACCAGTGCAGGCCAGCGACGAAGAACAGCCCCGCCCAGACCAGGCTGACCAGCATGGTCTGGCCGAAATCGGGCTGGAGCACGAGCGGCACGATGGTGAAGGGCAGCAGGAGCAGGGCCAGGATCGTGCCCGGCAGATCGGGCCGGCGGGTGCCCTCGGCGAAGGCCCAGGCGGCCATGACCACGAAGGCCGGCTTCAGGAACTCGGACGGCTGGACGGAGCCGAGCGGCCCGAGCGTCAGCCAGCGCTTCGCGCCCTTCACCTCGACGCCGAAATAGAGCGTCGCCACGACCATGGCGAGCGAGGCGACATAGAGCAGCAGCGCCATGCGGCGCACCTGGCGCGGCGTCATCAGCGACACACCGAGAAAGATCACCATCGCGGCGGCGAGATAGGCCGCCTGCCGGTTGACGAAATGGAAGGTCGAGAGGCCGAGCCGCTCGGCCACCGGCGGCCCGCCCGCCATCAGCAGCACGACGCCCGAGACCATCAGGGCGACGAGCGCCGTCAGGATGAAGCGGTCGATCGACCACCACCAGCGACCGCTGAGAGAAGGTTCCGCGCGCGAGACCATGACGGGCATCCCATCGACAAATTCCGCGCGACCGAGGCCGCGCTTGCGTGACGAATCACTCTGTCAATGAATGGTTAACCGATTGATTCCGATGCGCCGGATCGGCGGTTTCGGCGCACCGCGATCCACAGGGGCACATGGCTTTTTTCGACGCTCATGCCTCAAATCGGACTCTTGCCGCCGATCAAATGGGCTGGCCGCTCCTGACACATATTGTCGTCCTCATGGGAGGAGTTGCACGCCGCACCCGTATCGACAGCGAAAGGACTGACCATGGCCATCGCCAAGAACACGATCTGCCTTTGGTACGACAAGGACGCCGAGGCCGCCGCCCGCTTCTATGCGCAGACCTTCCCGGACAGCGCCGTGAAGGAGGTCTTCCGTGCGCCGACCGACTTTCCGTCGGGCAAGGCCGGCGACGTGCTGACCGTCACCTTCACGGTTCTCGGCATCCCCTGCCTCGGCCTGAATGGCGGGCCGATGTTCAAGCACAGCGAGGCCTTCTCCTTCCAGATCGCCACCGAGGACCAGGAAGAGACGGATCGCTACTGGAACGCCATCGTCGGCAATGGCGGCCAGGAGAGCGAGTGCGGGTGGTGCAAGGACAGATGGGGCCTGTCCTGGCAGATCACGCCGCGCGTGCTGAGCGAGGCGCTCGCCGCCGGCGGCGAGGAGGCGAAGCGCGCCTTCGCCGCGATGATGACGATGCGGAAGATCGACGTCGCGAAGATCGAGGCCGCGCGGCGGGGGTGAAAGCTACCGCTTCCCGCCGAAGGGCTCGAAGCCCGGCAGGTCCGCGACCAGCTTGCGGAACGTGTCGCCCCGCACCTCGAAATTCGGGAACTGGTCGAAGGAGGCGCAGGCCGGCGAGAGCAGGACCGCGATCTCGCCCTTGCCCGGCGCCGCCAGCGCATCGCGCGTGGCATCGGCCACGGCCTTGTCGAGGGTGACGCTGCGCTCGTAAGCGACGCGCCCGTCATCGTCGAAGGTCGCGGCGAAGAGATCGCTCGCAGCCCCGATCAGATAGGCCCGCGCGATGTTCGGGAAATAGCGGCGCAGGCTCTCGATGCCGCCATCCTTGGCCTTGCCGCCGAGGATCCAGAAGATGCCGTGGAAGGAGGTCAGTGCCTTCTCGGTGGAGTCCGCATTGGTCGCCTTGGAATCGTTGATGAAGACGACACGGCCGATCCGGCCGAGCTCCTCCATGCGATGCGCCAGGCCCGGATAGGTCTTGAAGCCCGCCGCGATCTCCTCGGCGCTCAGGCCCAGCGCCGAGCAGGCCGCGAAGGCCCCCGCCGCGTTCTGCGCGTTATGCGAGCCCCGCAGCGAGCCGATCTCGGCGAGATTGGCGACGACGCGCGGCTTGCCGTCCCTGACCTCGACGATGCGGGTGTCGAGCCGGCCCCGATTGGCGGTGACGCCGGCGAATACGCCTTCGTCGAGCGGCTGCTCGCCGCTGATCTTCACCAGCGGGCGCCCGCCGGCGGCGCGACGGCGCGCCATCTGCTTGGAGGCATCGTCATCGACGCCGACGACGGCGATATCGGCGGCCGCAACCAGCCGCTCCTTGATCGCGGCATAGTTTTCCAGCGAGCCGTGCCGGTCGAGATGATCCGGCGTCAGGTTCATCTGGATGCCCACGGTGGGCTTGAGCGAAGGCGCGAGGTCGATCTGGTAGCTCGAGCACTCGATGACATGGATGCGGTTGGCGGCCGGCGGCTCCAGCGCCAGCACGGCGGTGCCGATATTGCCGCCCATCTGCACGTCGCGCCCGGCTTCCTTCAGCACATGCGCGATCAGCGCGGTCGTGGTCGACTTGCCGTTGGTGCCGGTGATGCAGACGACCGGGGAGCCAGGCGCCATCTTCGCCCGCTCCAGGAAGAACAACTCGACATCGCCGATGATCGCGACGCCCGCAGCCTTGGCCTTGCCGACGGTCCAGTGCGGCTCGGGATGGGTCAGCGGCACACCAGGGGAGAGCACCAAGGCGGCGAAACCCGACCAGTCGGCACTTGCCAGATCGACGACGGCGATGCCTTCGGCCGCGGCCTTGTCCCGGCTCTTCTCGTTGTCGTCCCAGGCTGCGACCTCAGCGCCGCCCGCCTTCAGCGCGCGCGCTGTTGCAAGCCCGGAGCCGCCGAGGCCGAAGAGGGCGACCTTGCGCCCGGCGAAAACGGTGACCGGCGTCATGCGGGCACTCTCAGCGCAGCTTCAGCGTGGCGAGGCCGACCAGCGCCAGTACGACCGAGATGATCCAGAAGCGGATCACGACCTGCGGCTCGGTCCAGCCTAGTTTCTCGAAATGGTGGTGGATCGGCGCCATCAGGAAGACGCGCTTGCCCGTGCGCTTGAACACGAAGACCTGGATGATGACGGAGAGCGCCTCGACCACGAAGAGGCCGCCGACGATGGCGAGCACGATCTCGTGCTTGGTCGCGACCGCGATGGTGCCGAGCAGGCCCCCCAAGCCGAGCGAGCCGGTATCGCCCATGAAGATCTGAGCCGGCGGCGCGTTGAACCAAAGGAAGCCGAGGCCGGCGCCGATCACCGCGCCGCAGATCACGGCGAGTTCGCCTGCGCCGGGAATGTGGTGGATCTGCAGGTAGTTGGCGAAGATCGCGTTGCCGACCAGATAGGAGATGAAGCCGAAAGTGCCGGCCGCGATCATCACCGGCACGATGGCGAGCCCGTCGAGCCCGTCGGTCAGGTTCACCGAATTGCCGGCGCCGACCACGACGAAGGCGGTGACCAGCGGGAACAGGATGCCGAGCGGAATGATCGCTTCCTTGAGGAAGGGCATCGCGAAGCCCGACGAGATCGCCGGCGGCTGCGTCTGCATGATGAAGAAGCAGGCGATCAGTGCGACCACGACTTCGATCGCGATGCGCGCCTTGCCCGAGAAGCCCTTGTGCGACTGCTTGGTGACCTTGAGATAATCGTCATAGAAGCCGATCGCGCCGTAAGCCGCGGTGACGCCGAGCACGATCCAGACGTAAGAGTTGCGCAGGTTGCCCCAGAGCAGCACCGCGACGAACAGCCCGGTCAGGATCATCAGCCCGCCCATGGTCGGCGTGCCGCGCTTGGCGAGATGCGATTCAGGCCCGTCCGTACGGATCGGCTGGCCCTTGCCCTGCTTGATCCGGAGCCAGGAGATGGCCGAGGGTCCGAAGAAGAAGACAAAGAGCAGCGCGGTCGCGGTCGCTCCGCCTGCGCGGAAGGTGATGTAGCGGAAGACGTTCAGCACCGGGAAGGTGCTGGCGAAGTCGGCGAGCCAGACGAGCATGCGGAGGGGTCTCTTGTTTATCGGTCTTCGGCAGGCACGGCGGGAAAGCGCGCGAGGATCGCCTTGACGATCGGACCCATGCGCGTGCCCAGCGATCCCTTGACCGTGACGGTGTCGCCGCCGTGGATCGCATCGAGCACGAGCGGCTCCAGCTCGCTCGCGGTTGCGGCATAAGCCCCCCGCATGGCGGAAGGCAAGCTCTCATAGAGCCCTTTCATCAGCGGGCCGCAGGCGAACACCTTGTCGATCGTATTGGCGATCAGCGGTTCGGCGAGGCCGCGATGCAGCTCCGGGCCAGTCGGCCCGAGCTCCAGCATGTCGCCGAGCACAGCGATGCGCCGGCCGCGGCCCTCAACCGGCAGGCGGCCGAGATTCTCGATCGCGGCGCGCATCGAGGCCGGGTTGCCATTATAGCTCTCGTCGAGCAGCGTGATTTTGCCGCCCGGCGCCTGCAGCACCTGCCGCGCCCCGCGCCCGGCCGGCGGCGTAAGATCGCCCAGCGCCAGAGCGGCCAGCGCGAGATCGGCGCCGAGCGCGTGCACGGCCGCGAGCACTGCGAGCGAGTTCAGCACGATATGCTTGCCCGGGCTGCCCAGCCGATAGGCCACCGGCTCCCCGAAGACGCGGGCCTCAACCGTCGACATGTCGGGCTTGAGCGCGCAGGAGATCAGCTTCACATCGGCATCGGGGCTTTCGCCGAAGGTGATGATCCGCCCAGCCGGGCCGGATTTGGCGATGTCGCGCAGCAGTTCGGATTGCGGGATATCGGCGTTGACGATCGCCGTGCCGCCTTTTTCGAGTTCCCAGTAGACCCCTGCCTTTTCTTCGGCGATCCCTTCGAGCGAGGCGAAGGCGGCGAGATGCACCGGAGCGATCGTGGTGACGATCGCAACCTGCGGGCGCACCATCCGCGCCAGCGGCACGATCTCGCCGGGGCTGTTCATGCCGATCTCGTAGACGCCGTAGGCGACGTCGGCGGGGGTACGACAGAGCGTAAGCGGCACGCCCCAATGATTGTTGTAGGAGGCGACCGGCGCGTGGGTCTTGCCCTGGCGCGAGAGCACGAGGCGCAGCGCCTCCTTGGTACCGGTCTTGCCGACGGAGCCGGTGACGGCGACGACACCGGCCTTGAGCTCGGCTCGGCGCGCGGCACCTGCATGCTCCATCGCCTTGAGCACGTCCGGAACGACGGCGAGCGCGCCGGCACCCTCGAACTGCGCCGCATGCGCCTCGTCGACCACGGCAAGCGCCGCACCCTTCTCCAGCGCGCTCTTGACGAAGTCATGCCCGTTGCGCGCCTCGCCGGTGATGGCGAAGAAGGCGTCGCCCGGCTCCAACGTGCGGGTATCGATCGAGGCACCGGTCACGGCCGGCGGCATGGCACCTTCGGGCCGCGCGCGCAGCGCTGCGATCAGCTTGTCTCCGGTCCAGAGCGGGGCGCTCATCCTGCAATCTCCGATAGCGCTTTCCGGACCACGTCGTGATCGGAGAAGGGCAAAGTGCGGTCGCCTATGATCTGGCCGGATTCATGACCTTTTCCGGCCACGACCAGCAAATCCCCAGGCTTCAGCATGCAGACTGCGCTTCTGATCGCCTCCTCGCGGTCACCAATCTCCAGGAGCCTCGGCGAAGCGGCCATGATCTCGGCCCGGATCGTCGCCGGGTCCTCGCTGCGCGGATTGTCGTCGGTGACGATGGCGATGTCCGCCTTCTCGGCCGCGATCGCCCCCATCAGCGGGCGCTTGCCCTTGTCGCGGTCGCCGCCGCAGCCGAAGACGCAGATCAGCCGGCCGGTCGCATAGGGCCTGAGCGTCGTCAGCACCGCCGCGAGCGCATCGGGCTTATGGGCGTAATCGACGACGACGAGCCCGCCATTGGCCTCCCCGACGCGTTCGAGTCGCCCCGCGACGCCTTTCAACCCGGAAATCGCCTGGAGCGATGCAGCCTTGTCCTCGCCGGTGGCGATGGCGAGCCCGGCCGCGACCAGCGCATTGCCGGCCATGAAATCGCCGACCAACGGCAGCGCCACGGAAAGTTCGCCGCCGTCGAAACCGACTGTCAGCCGCTGCGAGAAGCCGTCGCGCTCGTTGCGCAGCAGGGTCAGCGTCTCGCCCTTGCGGCCGATGCCGATGATCGGATGCCCGGCCTTGGCCGCAGCCTCGGCTGCGCGCTCCGCATAGGGCTCGTCGCGGTTGACGACGACCGGCGCGCCGGCAGGCAGCAACTCCCAGAGCCTGAGCTTCGCGGCGAGGTAGTCCTCCACGCTCGGATGATAGTCGAGATGGTCGCGGCCGAGATTGAGGAAGGCGCCGGCGCTCAAACGGACGCCGTCGAGGCGGCGCTGGTCGAGTCCGTGCGAGGAAGCCTCCATCGCCAGATGCGTGACGCCCTCGCTCGCAAGCTTGTCGAAGGAGGCGTGGAGCGAGAGCGGGTCCGGCGTCGTCAGCGAGCCGTAATCGGCGCCCTTGCTGGTCACCACGCCGATCGTGCCGACGCTCGCCGATTCATGGCCCAGCGCCTGGAAGATTTGGCGGGTGAAATCCGCGACCGAGGATTTGCCGCTGGTGCCGGTCACCGCGACGATGGTCTTCGGCTGGCGCGGGTGGATCTTCGCCGCCGCCAGCGCGAGCGCAAGCCGGGGATCCTCGACCCGCGCGAAGGCGACGCCCGCCGGCAGGTCTGCCGGGCGTGGTCCCCCCGAGACGATCGCGACCGCGCCATGGCCGACCGCGTCCATGATGAAACGCGCGCCGTCGGCCTTGGCGCCGGCCAGCGCGACGAAGACGTCGTCGCCGGTCACTTTGCGGCTGTCGAAGGCGACGCCATGGACCTGCTGGCTCGCGGCTTCAGCATCGAAAATCTCGGGGAAGAGGTCTCCGAGGCTATATCCGGTCATGCTCATGGCTTCCGCTTATAGGCCGAGATCAGCGCGAACCCCAGGCGCCGAGCTTCGCCATCAACGGGAAGGGCGACGGCGGCGGATCAAAGCGCGGGTTGAGCCCGAGGATCGGCGCGGCGCGCTCGATCACCTTGCCCGTGGTCACGCCGGCATTCCAGGCGGCGGTCGAGTAGCCGCCGCTTTCGGCATAGCCCTTCGGCTCGTCATAGATCGCGAGGAACACATATTTCGGCTTGTCCGAGGGGGCGATCGCCGTGAACGTCGTGAAGTTCTTGTTCTTGGCGTAGCGGCCGTTGATGACCTTCTCCGCCGTGCCGGTCTTGCCGCCGACGAAATAGCCGGCGATGTCGGCCTTGCGGGCCGAGCCCTTCTCGCCGTTGAGGCGCATGATGAAGCGCATCGCCTCCGACGTTTCCGGCTTGATGACGCGCGTCGAGACCTGGCGCGCCTCCTCCTCGGTGCGCTTCAGGAAGGTCGGCTTCATCAGGTAGCCGCCATTGACCAGCGCGCCCACCGCCGCCAGCGCCTGGAGCGGCGCAACCGCGAGGCCGTGGCCGAAGGCGATGGTCGCGGTATTGATCTCGCCCCAGCGCTGCGGGACGATCGGGGCGGCGCTTTCCGGCAGCTCGGTCGTCATCCGATCGAGCTGCATCATCTTCCTGAGGAAGGCCTTGTGGCCCTCGACGCCGACGGCCAGCGCCATCTTGATCGAGCCCATGTTGGACGAATGCAGGAAGACTTCCGGCACGGTCAGCGTCCGGCCGGTGCCGTGATACTCCTTGATGACCTGACGGCCGAACCGCATCATGCCGCCGGCGGTGGAGAAGCTCGAGTTGATGTTGACCTTGCCGGAATCCAGCGCCATCGCGATGGTCAGTGCCTTGAAGGTCGAGCCCATCTCGTAGACGCCGACATTCATCCGGTTGATCCGGTCCTTCTCCAGCGCGTCGACCGGGTTGCCCGGATCGAAATCAGGCAGCGAGACCAGCGCGATCACCTCGCCGGTGTTCACGTCCATGATCGCGCCGGCCGCCGCGATCGCCTTGAAGCGCTCGAGACCCTTGGAGAGCTCATCCCGCAGCAGATGCTGGACGCGCAGATCGAGGGACAGCTTGACCGGCTTGAGGTCCGTCGCCTCGGTGGCGAGTCCGGCGCCGTTCAGATCCTGCAGGCCCTGCGAGTCGATGTATTTCTCGATGCCGGCGATGCCGACATTGTCGATATTGGCGAAGCCGAGCACATGGGCTGCGGCATTGCCGTTCGGATAGACGCGCTTGTTCTCCGGTACGAAGCCGATGCCGGGGATGCCGAGCCGATGAACCTCGGCCTGCTGGCGCGGCGTGATCTCGCGCTTGACCCAGACGAAGCCCTTCTTGGTGCCGAGCTTGTCGCGCAGGTCCCTGGCGTCGAGGTCCGGAAGCACGGCCGTCAGCAGCTCGGTCGCCTCGTCCTTGTCGAGGATGCGGCGCGGCTCGGCGAAGACCGAGACCGTGCGGATATCGGTCGCCAGCACCTCGCCATTGCGGTCGACGATGTCGGGCCGGGCGGCGGAGATGGCGTTGGAGGTGGCGCGGCGCAGTCCGACCTGCTCGTTCGGCAGCGTCGCCAGCATGACCAGCCGACCGGTGATCGCGAGGAACAACGCGGAGAAGCCGAGGATGACGAGGCCGACGCGCGGCTCGCTCTTCTCGCCGCTCATGCGGAAGACATCGCGCAGCCAGGCCAAGCGCCCGCGCTTCACGACCGTCTCCGTTCCCTCGGCCTGGTGCTCCACCGACGCCCCCTGATCGATCGACTGGCTCATGGCATGGCTCCCGGCGTGGTCGCGCTCGCCTTGCGGTCCCGCGGCGTCTCGGTCGGCAGACCCAGCCCGAGATCCTCCAGCTTGCGGCCGATGGCATCGACCTTCGGCCCGCGGTTCGGAATGTCGGAGGGCTTGACGACCTGCGTCACTACGAAAGGCTGCAGGTCGAGATGGCGCTCGGCCAGCATCTGGACCCGGTCGGGCCGGTTGAGGAACTGCCATTCGGCCTTCAGCACCTGGATGGCATCACGTTCGCGCTGGATCTTGCCCTTGAGCTTCTGGAGCTGCTCGGTCGCCAGCGTCGTCTCGTATTTGATCGAATAGGCATAGACCGCCGATGAGACCAGCGCGCCGATGGCGATGACATGCAGGAGCTTGATCACGCTCAGGATCTCCGGCGCGGCCGCGGGTCGGGAACGGTGGAGAGCGCGACGAGGCCGGCATCGGGGCCGCGCGCCGGCGCCTCGTTGCGCTCAGCGGCGCGCAGCTTGGCCGAGCGCGCCCGCGGATTGGCCCGCATCTCGGCCTCGGACGGTGCGACGGCGCCCTTCTCGACCAGCTTGAAGGTCGGCTGCGCGGCAGCGACCGCCGGCGCATGGCGCGAGCCCGCCGGCACCCTGCCGGACCGCTCGGCGAAGAACTGCTTGACGATACGGTCCTCAAGGGAATGGAAGGTCACCACGACCAGCCGCCCGCCGGGCTTCAGCACGGCCTCGGCCGCGTGCAGCGCCCGGACCAGCTCGCCGAGTTCGTCATTGACCGCGATGCGCAGCGCCTGGAACACGCGCGTCGCCGGATGCGCCCCGCCGGGCTCAGCCCGCACGATGCCGGCGACGAGATCGGCCAGTTGCTTGGTGGTCGTGATCGGCGCCTTGCGCCTAGCCTCGATCACGGCGCGAGCGACGGCGCGCGAGCGGCGCTCCTCGCCGTAGTGATACAAGATATTGGCGAGCAGCCCTTCCTCGGCCTCGTTGACGAGGTCGGCAGCGCTCTGCCCGCTGCCGCTCATGCGCATGTCGAGCGGGCCGTCGAAGCGGAACGAAAAGCCGCGCTCCGCCTGATCGATCTGCATGGAAGAGACGCCGATATCGAGCACGACACCGTCGAGCGGCGCCATCTTGAAGCGCTCTGCCTCCTCGGCCAGCTCGCCGAAATTGGCTTGGGACAGGATCAATCGCCCGGCCATCGCCGCGACGAGATCGGCCCCGCCGGCGATGGCCGTTGGGTCGCGATCGAGTCCGAGCAGGGTCAGTCCCGGCGCGGCATCGAAGATCGCGCGCGAATAGCCCCCTGCCCCGAAGGTGCCATCAAGATAGCGTCCGCCGGTCTGCGGCGAAAGCGCTTGCAGAACCTCGGCGAGCAGCACGGGCACGTGGCGAACCGGTCCGCCGCTGGCTCCGCCGGAACGGTCGCCAGGGTCCGTCATGTGCCCGCCCCTCCCGTTGGAATCGTCAAGCTGCCCAGCGTGCGCTTCACGTCGCGCAACCTTGTCCGCGCTGCGTCGAGATGTGCGCGAAACCGCTCCGGCTCCCAGATCTGGAACTTGTGACCATGGCCGACGAAGGTCACGGCATCGCCGATGCCGGCATGCACCTTCAGCGCCTCGCTCAGCACCATCCGCCCCTCCGTGTCGATCTTCAGCACCTCCGAGGTGCCGTTCAGCGCCGTCGAGAGCAATTCCCACTCGTCCGAGAACGGCGAGAAGCGGGCGAGGATGTCGTCGATCGTGGCCCGAAGCGCGTTGCCGCCGGCATCCAGCGCCGGCAGATCGAGCGCCTGATGGACATAGAGCCCCTCGTAGCCGTCCTTCGCCAGCACCGACCGGAAACTTGAGGGAATGGAGACGCGCCCCTTCGCGTCGAGCCGGTTCGTGAAATTCGAGACGAAGCGGTCCGTCAACGCCGCCTCCCGGCCTGCTCTTCAGGGCGTCGCCGCTGAGATGCGCAAGCGGCGAAAGAACTTCCCGTCGAGACAGGCAAGGCAGGCCAGCGAGCCAAATTCCGCGCGGCACACGGAGCCTGACCCTTGGTTTGCCTGCCGGCTTCGACGGGATGATTTGGGATAGCATGGGCCTATATGGGCGTCAATGGAATCGCAGCTGCAACGGCGCAGCTGCGGGGACTCTCCGCCATCACAGCTCGTTAAGGTTAAGTATCCGTAAGCACGCGCAATTCGGCGTCGCCCGGCCCTATGGGCAGGCGGAAAAGCGCTTCAGCGCTGCGAAAAAATTTTACGAAAACGCGTCGTTATTTTCGGCGAGCCGAGAAGCGGCACGGATCGAAAGCAATATGAAAAGCGTCTCACCCTCGTCGTTCCGGGGCGCGCCACAGGCGCGAACCCGGAACCTACGCCTGGGTGAGGCATTCGATCCCCGGTTCCGTTGCAGGTCTCTCGCCCAGTCGTGGGTTCCGGGTTCTTCGCTATGCGAAGCCCCGGAATGACAACCGTGGCGGCGACTCGAAAGGCAGGCACTCAATCTTCGCGCGAGGCTGCCAGCAGCGCATCGCGCACGAGGCCGAGCTGGTCGCGCAACCGCCCCGCCTCCCCGGCCGCCCCGCCGAGCGCCTGCCCAATCGCCTCCTGGACGCAGCGCCCTTGCGCGCGCAGCCCCTCGCCCTTCTCGGCGAGGTGGATGCGCACCTGCCGCTCGTCGCGGGCATCGCGCTCGCGCCGGACCAAGCCGGACGCTTCCAGCCGCTTCAGCAACGGCGTCAAGGTGCCGGAATCGAGCATCAGCCGCTCGCCGAGATCCTTCACCGCGAGCCCATCCTGCTCCCAGAGCACGAGCATCACGAGATATTGCGGATAGGTCAGCCCGAGATCGGCCAGGATCGGGCGATAGGCCCGGTTGAAGGCATGGCCGACCTGATAGATCGCGAAGCAGAGCTGCTGCTCCAGACGCGGCATCCGTTCTCCGGCCTTATCCTGCTTAGCCATCGCGCCCTCGCCGATCACCTTGCTTCACGCAAAACCGAAAGCGGCCCGACAATCAACCACTTCGCCCGGTCTCAACTTAATTGTTGACAATCTAATTGTACACAATCTAAATGGCAATCACCAATCCAGCCACGAAGGAGACCCGATCATGAAGACGCTCTATACCGCCCATGGTTCCGCGACCGGCGGCCGCGAAGGCCAGGCCGCGACCGATACCGGCAACGTCAAGCTCGTGCTGAACACCCCCAAGGAACTCGGCGGCGGTGGCGGCGAAGGCACCAATCCCGAGCAGCTCTTCGCCATGGGCTATTCGGCCTGCTTCCTCGGCGCGCTCAAGTTCGTCGCCGGCAAGGAGAAGGTGAAAATCCCGGAGGACGCCCGCGTCTCGGCCGATATCGGTATTGGCCCGCGCGATGACGGCCAGGGCTTCGGCATCACCGCCAGGCTGACCGTCTCGGTGCCCGGCCTCGACAGGGCCGCTGTCGAGGACCTCGTCAACAAGGCCCATGTGGTCTGCCCCTATTCGCACGCGACGAAGGGCAACATCCCGGTCGAGTTGACGGTAGCCTGAGGCGGCGCATTCCAGCCTTGGCAAGCCGAGCCCCCGAGGCCGATCGGGAATTCGCTCCGGTGAGGCAGCCGGCGTGGTTTTCGAGAACCGGAGCGCAGCGGACATCGGTCCGTGAGCACCGGAAGCGCAGAAAGCCGCGCCGGATGTCCGCCGGAGTAGAATTCACGACGGTTGAGGTGCCAGTCGGCCTGTAAGCCGGGTTCTGGATGGCTACCGGATTTCTCCGATAGCGTGACGGCCATTCCTCTGGGACGCGCATTGCTGCGCGCCTCGAGCAACCAACCCGGACGACCGGGCACAGAAACCTGCCCCTCTCCGCTTGCGCGGAAAGCATCGTCCCTATTCGGTTTTGCTCCCGGTGGGGCTTGCCATGCCGTCCCCGTTGCCGGGTCCGCGGTGCGCTCTTACCGCACCTTTTCACCCTTACCCCACGCCGAGGCGCAGGGCGGTTCGATCTCTGTGGCGCTTTCCCTGGGGTCGCCCCCGCCGGACGTTATCCGGCACCGTGTTTCCGTGGAGCCCGGACTTTCCTCCCTCGCGAACGAGAGCGGCCGTCCGGCCGACTGGCGAGTGGGGAGATGCGCGCTGGCGCGGCCGGCGTCAAGCGGAACCGCGCCCGAAGGCGCCAAGTCAGATCAGTTGCGGGCGGTGATCGTGCGCACCTTGGCGCAATAGGTGCGGTTGGCGCCGCTCATATGAGTGGTCATGTGGCCGCTCTGATACTTCATGATGGTGCGGCAGGTGTCGCCGCCAGCCATCTTGTAGGCCATGGCGAGATATCTCATGCCGTAGCGGGCATTGGTCTCGGCATCAAGCAGCCCGCTCGCGCTGCCGGAATAACCCATCCCGCGCGCCGTCTGGTGGCGGATCTGCATCAGGCCGTAATTGCCGGCATGCGCGGCGCGCGGGTTGTAGCGGCTTTCGACGCGCACGATTGCGTCGGCCAGCGAGAACGGCACGCCATTGGCGGCGGCATGGCGGGCAACGATCGCCTTGATGCCCTCGGCACCGGCAGGCGCCGCGAGCGCGCGGCTGGCGCGGGCCTCGGCCCTGGCCGAGCGGGTGTTGGCCTTCGCCGCCGGCGCCTCCGCGGAAGCCTCCTCGCCCTTCGCAGCCGCGGCCTTGGCGTGGGCGATCTCGGCGTCGCGAACGATCAGCGCCCGGGGGTCCGTTTCCGCGTTGACGAAATCCTCGGCCAAGGCAACCCCGGAGAGGCTAATCAGGCACGCAGCCGCGAGACCACCACAGATATATCGCATGTCGAACTTGAACCCCATTGCGCCATGACTGGCAGATGGGGGCGGTCAACTGATGGCCGAATGTGTCGATAATCTGGCGCATTCCACAGAAAAACGAACAACAATAGACGTCAACAGGAATTTATTCTATATTTAACTATTTAGTATTCACATGTATTGGCTGCCGCGAAAAACTTCCCCGGCCCCTCACGCCGGAGAGCGAATCAAGCAAGTGAATCCCGCGCCCCATTTCGGCCCCATTCCCAGCCGGAAATGCTTTTTTTGGCGCGGCAGGCGGCCGCACCGGACGCACTTGCGTTGAATCGCTCCCTCCTTTCATCATCCGCGCTTCGGATTCACCGGGATCGGTTTTGTGATGGCTTCCTCATTCTGGGGCGCTCTGGGCGGCGGCGGGCTCGGACTCGTGATCGGCGGCCCGCTCGGTGCGCTCGTCGGTGCGCTCGCCGGCCATGTCCTGGTCGATCGCGAGGGCGCGCCCTTCGGTCCGGCCCCACGCGAGCTCGTCTTCACCACCGGCCTCGTCGCGCTCGCCGCCAAGATGGCGCGCTCCGACGGCGTCGTGACCTGCGACGAGGTCACCGCCTTCCGCCGCATCGTCGAGGTCCCGCCCGACCAGCAGCAGCGTATCGAGCGGCTGTTCGACCTCGCCAAGCAGACCAGCGCCGGCTTCGAGGCCTACGCCTCGCAGATCGCCGCCGCCTTCAAGGACGAGCCGGCCCTGCTGGAGGACGTGCTCGACGGGCTCTTCCTGATCGCCGCCGCCGATGGCGCGATCCACGAGGCCGAGCACGCCTATCTCGTCTCGGTCGCCGGCATCTTCGGCATCGCCGAGGCCGATTTCGCGCGGATCGAGGCGCGCCATGCCCGCCGGCCGGATGATCCCTATCTCGTCATCGGCGCCAGCCGCGAGATGGACGACGCCGAGCTCAAGCGCCATTACCGCCGCCTCGTCGCCGAGACCCATCCCGACCGCGAGATCGCGCGCGGCCTGCCCGAGGAGGCGGTCGCCATCGCGACGCGCCGGATCGCCGCCATCAACGCGGCCTGGGATGCCATCCAGAAGGAACGCGGCATGAATCGCAGCCTCGCGCCGCAACCTGCGTGAACGCGTGCTTCTCACAAAATACGCTTGTCGTCCCGGACAAGCCGCAAAGCGCCGATCCGGAATCCATGCCTGAACCATTATCGGAAACGCTCCGGCACGGATCCCGGGTCTCCCTCCGGTCGCCCGGGTGACGGCGCGTTTTCATCGCAATCCTACAATGCGCTAAAGCCCCTGCATGACCGACACAGCCACCCCTGACAGCCGGTTCGCTGCAAAGATCTTCCCCTCGCCCAATCATGGCGAGCGCAAGCACCCGGACGGGACGCCCGGCCGCCGGCCGGACATGCTGATTTTGCACTACACCGGCATGCCGATCGCCGGCGAAGCGCTGCAATGGCTCTGCAACCCGGTCGCGCAGGTCTCGTCGCATTATTTCGTCTTCGAGAACGGCCACACGCTGCAGCTCGTGCCGGAGAGCCGGCGCGCCTGGCATGCCGGCGCCTCGCACTGGGCCGGCGAGACCGACATCAATTCCTGCTCGATCGGCATCGAGATCGCCAATCCCGGCCATCCCGGCGGTCTGCCCGACTATCCGGAAGAGCAGATCGCCGCGACGCTCAACCTCTGCCGCGATATCTGCGAACGCTGGTCGATCCCGCCCGAGCGCGTGCTCGCCCATTCAGACATCGCGCCCGGCCGGAAGATCGATCCCGGCGAGAAATTCCCGTGGCGGCGCTTCGCCGAAGCCGGCGTCGGCCTCTGGACGGAGCCAGCGCCGATTCGCGGCGGGCGCTTCTTCGCCCGCGGCGAGAGCGGCCAGCCGGTCGAGGCGCTGCAGGCTATGTTCGCCATGCTCGGCTATGGCGTCGCCGTCGACGGCATCTTCGGCGACAAGCTCGAAGCGGTGGTCGCGGCCTTCCAGCGTCACTGGCGGCCGGAGAAGGTCGATGGCGTCGCGGATTCCTCCACGATCACGACATTGCGCGACCTGCTCGCCGCGACGCAATCGTCGCGGACGGCCTGATCGCGTTTTCGCGAGCGGCAGCGCCCGGCAGGTCTTTTGCAAGGCTCGCTTAACTCCCCCATTCTAGTGTAGCCTTCCCGGCGAGGCAGACCGGAAGGGGGCAGCCTTGAACAGCCAGCAACAGCATGTCGCCGCCGAGCTTTGCCGCATTTCCAGCCAACCGGCCGCCATCGGCGCCTGGGAATGCAACCTCGCCAATGAGGCCCTGAGCTGGACCGACGGCGTCTACGACCTGTTCGGCCTGCAGCGCGGCTCCACCATCCAGCGTTCGTCGATCCTCGACCTTTATGAAGCGAGTTCGCGCAGCGAGATGAACCGCCTGCGCAGCGGCATCATCCGCGATGGTGGCGCGTTCTCGCTCGACTGCCGCATCCGCACCGCGAGCAACGAAAGACGCTGGATGCGGCTGATCGTCGGCGTCGGCCATCAGAATGGCCGGCCGATCCGCATCTTCGGCTCGAAACAGGATGTCACCGCCGAGAAGGGCCTGTGGAGCGATCTGGCCATGCTGTCGCGGCATCAGCCGATCATCGCGCCCTCGACCCGCCGCGACTTCGAAACCCGCCTTGGCCAGGCCCTGCACGGCGTGCGTTTCGACCGGGAAGCCTTCGCGCTGGTCATCATCGATATCGACGATTTTCACGACATCGTCGATACGTTCGGTACTCCCGCCAGCGATGAGCTGCTGACCCGTTTGGATCAGCGCCTCTCGCGGCTCTTCCCGGACGCTCTCGCGAGCGGGCGTATCAACAGGAGCCAATTCGCCCTGCTGTTGCGGATGCCGGCCGGCCAGCAGCGATTTGCCGCGAGTCTCGAGAACGCGCGCCATCTGCTCTGCCGGCCCGTCTCGCGCGGAACCATGGTGATCGACTTCACGATCTCGATCGGCGCCGTGAGCCTGGAGGGCGAGCGCCACCGCGACCCCGCCGCCCTCTTCGCCGAGGCGCAGGCCGCCCTGCATGTCGCCAGCATGGCCGGTGGCGGCACCTTGCGGATGTTCGACAGACCGTTTGCGAGCGTCACCGGCCGGCTACCGGCCGAATGAGCCGGGCTCGAGCCCAGCAGGCTGCCGGGTCCTAAAGCAGCCGGGTGAAGACGACCTGCCCGTCCAGGCCCCGGCCCATGTCGCGCCAGCCGTGGCGGACATAGAAGCGCTCCGCCCGCGTGCCGGCGCCGGTTTCGAGCCAGGCCTGGGCATGGCCCGCGGCCTTCAACCTGGCGAGCGCCGCATCGAGCAAGGCGCGGCCGTGCCCCTGCCCTTCCTGCGCCGGATCGACGAACAGCGCCCAGATCAGGCCGGTCAGGTGGTTGGCGCAGGTGAAGCCCACGATCCCGCCCGCACTCTCGGCGACGAGGAAAATCGCCTGCTCGCGATACCAGGCGACATCCTCGGCCGTCACCTTCGACGGGTCGCGCAGGACGTTCTCGCGCACCGCCATGCGGATCGTATGGATGCCCGGCTGGTCGGCCGGCACCGCCTTGCGGATCAGCCGTGCCTCGTCAGTCGTCGTCACGATCGTCTCCCGGAGTCCGCATCGCGACGCGAAGCCCGCAGCGCTTTCACGATTCCATCCCGTGATTCCGGACAAGCGGCGAAACCGCGCCGATCCGGAATCCATCGCGGAGCGCGGTGCCCTACGACGGATTCCGGGTCAAGCCCGGAAAGACGGCGAGGTTTCGGATAGACACGCCGTGCAGCTACTCCGCTGCCTGCAGGCGATAGGCGGCCGTGTCGTAATTGAGGATCGGCGCGAGCCAGCGCTCGACCTCCTCGATCGTCATGCCCTTGCGCCGGGCATAATCCTCGACCTGGTCGCGCTCGACCTTGGCGACACCGAAATAATACGCCTCCGGATGCGCGAAATAGAGCCCGGATACCGACGAGCCCGGCCACATCGCGTAGCTCTCGGTCAGCTTCACGCCGACGCGCCGCTCCGCTTCCAGCAGCCGGAACAGGGTTTCCTTCTCGGTATGGTCGGGCTGGGCCGGATAACCCGGCGCAGGGCGGATGCCGCGATATTCCTCGCGGATCAGCTCGTCATTGCTGAAGGCCTCGTCCGGCGCATAGCCCCAGAACTCCTTGCGCACGAGCTGGTGCATCCGCTCGGCGAAGGCCTCGGCGAAGCGGTCCGCCAGCGCCTTGACCATGATCGAGCGGTAGTCGTCGTTGTCGCGCGCGAATTTCTCGGAGATGCGCTCCTCCTCGGCACCCGCCGTGACGACGAAGGCGCCGATATAGTCGGGCCCGACGCCTTCCGGCGCGACGAAGTCCGAGAGGCATAGGTTCGGCTTGCCGTCGCGCTTCGAGAGCTGCTGACGGAGGCCGTGGAAGGTCGCCAGCCGCTCCTGCCGGCTCTCGCCGGTATAGAGGCGGATATCGTCGCCGACGGCATTGGCCGGCCAGAAGCCGATCACCGCCTTCGGGTTGAACCAGCGCTCCTCGACGACGCGCTTCAGCATGGCCTGCGCATCGTCCCAGAGCGCACGCGCCGCCTCGCCCTGCTTCTCGTCCTGCAGGATCGCCGGAAAGCGGCCCTTCAATTCCCAGGTCTGGAAGAACGGCGTCCAATCGATCACCGGCACGAGATCGGCGATGTCATAGGTGCGGAAGGTCCGCGTGCCCAGGAAGCTCGGCTTCGGCGGCTGATAGGCGCTCCAATCCGTCTTGAAGGCATTGGCGCGGGCGCGAGCCAGCGGCAGGCGCTGCTTCTCGGCCTCGGAGCGGCGATGGGCGTCGGCGACCTTGGCATATTCCGCCTGCACACCGGCGACGTAACCCGGCTTCTGCTCCGACGAGAGCAGGCTGGAAACCACACCGACGGCGCGCGAGGCATCGTTCACATGCACCGCCTGGCCTTTCTCATAGGCCGGATGGATCTTCACCGCGGTGTGGACGCGGCTCGTCGTCGCTCCGCCGATCAGGAGGGGAATGTCGAAGCCCTCGCGCTCCATTTCGGAGGCGACGGTCACCATCTCGTCGAGCGAGGGCGTGATCAGCCCGGAGAGCCCGATGATGTCGACCTTCTCCTTGCGCGCCGTCTCGAGGATCTTCTGGCTCGGCACCATCACGCCGAGGTCGATCACCTCGTAATTGTTGCACTGGAGCACGACGCCGACGATGTTCTTGCCGATATCGTGGACATCGCCCTTCACCGTCGCCATCAGCACCTTGCCGGCGGCGGCGCGCTCGGCACCGCCGTTCAGACGCTTCTCCTCCTCCATGAACGGCATCAGGTAAGCAACGGCCTGCTTCATTACGCGGGCGGATTTCACCACCTGCGGCAGGAACATCTTGCCCGAGCCGAACAGGTCGCCGACCACGTTCATGCCGGCCATCAATGGCCCCTCGATGACGTGCAGCGGCTTCTCGGCCTTCAGCCGCGCCTCTTCCGTATCGATCTCGATGAACTCGGTTATACCCGCGACGAGCGCATGCTCCAGCCGCTTCTCGACCGGGAGTTCGCGCCAGGCGAGGTCCTTGCCCGAAGCGGCGACGGACCCATCGCCCTTGAAACGCGGCGCGGCCTCCAGCAGGCGCTCGGTCGAATCCTTGCGGCGGTTGAGGACGACGTCCTCGCAGAGCTCGCGCAGTTCCGGATCGAGATCGTCATAGGAGCCGAGCTGGCCGGCATTGACGATGCCCATGTCCATCCCCGCCTTGATGGCATGGTAGAGGAACACGGAATGCATCGCCTCGCGCACCTTCTCGTTGCCGCGGAAGGAGAAGGACAGGTTCGAGACGCCGCCCGAGATATGGGCATGCGGCAGGGTCTCGCGGATCGCCTTGGTCGCCTCGATGAAGTCGTTGCCGTAGTTGTCGTGCTCCTCGATGCCCGTCGCCACCGCGAAGATGTTCGGATCGAAGATGATATCCTCGGGCGGGAAGTTCAGCTTCTCGGTCAGGAGCTTGTAGGCGCGCGTGCAGATCTCGATCTTGCGCTGGAAGGTGTCGGCCTGGCCGACCTCGTCGAAGGCCATGACGACCACCGCCGCGCCATATTGCCGGCAGATACGCGCCTGTTCGAGGAAGGCCTCCTCGCCCTCCTTCATCGAGATCGAGTTGACGATCGGCTTGCCCTGGATGGTCTTCAGGCCGGCCTCGATCACCGGGAATTTCGACGAGTCGACCATGATCGGAACGCGCGAGATATCCGGCTCCGAGGCGATCAGGTTGAGGAACTCGGTCATCGCCTTCTCGGAATCGAGCAGGCCCTCATCCATGTTGACGTCGATGACCTGCGCGCCATTGGCGACCTGGTCGCGCGCCACGTCGAGCGCCGCGGCATAGTCGCCGGCGGTGATCAGCTTGCGGAACTTGGCCGAGCCGGTGACGTTGGTGCGCTCGCCGACATTGACGAAGGGAATGGTCTCGTCGAGCGTGAAGGGCTCCAGCCCCGCCAGGCGCAGATAGGGCTTCGCCTCGGGAATCTGGCGCGGCGCCTTGCCGGCCACCGCCTGCGCGATTGCAGCAATATGATCCGGCGTGGTGCCGCAGCAGCCGCCGACGACATTGACGAAGCCGGCATCGGCGAATTCGGCCAGCATCTTGGCGGTCGCCTCCGGCCGTTCGTCATAGAGGCCGAATTCGTTGGGCAGTCCGGCATTCGGATAGGCGCAGACCAGCGTGTCGGCGATGCGCGACATGTCCTTGATATGCGCCCGCATCTCGCGCGCGCCGAGCGCGCAGTTGAGGCCGACGGTCAAGGGCGCGGCATGGCGCACGGCGTTCCAGAACGCCTCGACCGTCTGGCCGGAAAGCGTCCGGCCCGAGAGGTCGGTGATCGTGCCGGAGATCATCACCGGCAGGCGTAAGGCTTTCTCGCGATAGACCTGCTCGATCGCGACGATCGCGGCCTTGGCGTTGAGCGTGTCGAAGATCGTCTCGATCAGCAGCAGCTCCGAGCCGCCATCGATCAGGCCCCTCACCTGCTCGGCATAGGAATCGCGGACCTGATCGAAGCTCACGGCGCGGAAGCCGGGATTGTTGACGTCGGGCGAGATCGAGAGCGTGCGGTTGGTCGGGCCGATCGCGCCGGCGACGAAGCGGCGGCGCCCGTCCTCCTTCTGCGCGATCACGGCCGCCTCGCGGGCGATGCGCGAGCAGGCAACGTTCAATTCGTAGACATAGGCCTCCATGCCGTAATCGGCCTGGGCGATCGAGGTGCCCGAGAAGGTGTTGGTCTCGACGATATCGGCGCCCGCCCGGAAATAGGCGAGATGGATGTCGCGCAGCGCCTCGGGCTGGGTCAGGGCGATGATGTCGTTATTGCCCTTGAGATCATGGTTGAAGCCCTTGAAGCGCTCGCCGCGGAAATCGGCTTCCGAGAGCTTCAGGTTCTGGATCTGCGTGCCCATCGCGCCGTCGAGCACGAGGATGCGCTCACGCGCGACCTGGCGCAACGCGCGCTCGATTTCGGCGCCGTCGACGGGAGCGGGAATGAAGTCGGACATCAGGCTTACTCCGCCGCCACGGCCTGCGCCGCCGCCTTCTCGGGCTTCAACCCCACGAGATGGCAGATGGCATAGACGAGGTCGGCCTTGTTCATCGTGTAGAAATGCAGGTCGGTGGCGCCGCGATCGATCAGGTCGAGCACCTGCTCGGCGCAGACAGCGGCTGCCACGAGGCGGCGCGTCGCGACATCCTCCTCCAGCCCCTCGAAACGATCGGCCAGCCATTGCGGCACGCTGGCGCCGGTCTTGCGGGCGAAATTCGCGGTCTGCTTGAAGTTCTGGACGGGCACGATGCCAGGCAGGATCGGGATCTCGATGCCCTTCGCGCGCACCTTGTCGAGATAGCGGAAATAGACGTCGTTATCGAAGAAGAACTGGGTGATAGCCCGCGTCGCGCCGGCATCGACCTTCTTCTTGAGCGCATCGATATCGGCATCGAGCGAAGCGGCTTCCGGGTGCTTCTCCGGATAGGCCGAGACCGTGACCTCGAAATCGCCGATGCGCTTCAGGCCGGCGACGAGGTCCGAGGTCTGGTGGTAGCCCTGCGGATGCGGTTCATACGCCGTGCCGAGCCCGCCGGCCGGATCGCCGCGCAGCGCCACGACATGGCGCACGCCCGCCTCCCAATAGGAGCGGATGACCGCGTCGATCTCGGCCTTACTGGCCGAGACGCAGGTGAGATGGGCGGCCGGCTTCAGCGCGGTCTCCTCGACCATGCGCTTGACGGTGGCGTGGGTGCGCTCGCGCGTCGAGCCGCCGGCGCCATAGGTCACCGAGACGAAGCTGGGGCCGAGCGGCTCGAGCCGGCGGACGCTGTCCCAGAGCGCGACCTCCATCTCCTCCGTCTTGGGCGGGAAGAATTCGAAGGAGACGCGCGGGCGGCGCGAGCCGTGGCGGCTGGGGCGGAAAGCATTCATCACGCAACCTCGAGATTGATCGTGCGGGCCGGCGGATCGGCCTGGACGCGCCGGTCGCGGCCACGCCAGAGCATGACCGGGAGCTGGCCCGAGCCGCCATCGGCAAGGGTGACTTCGCGGGAGAGGTCGCAGGACAGACCGGCCTCGGCGAACCAGGCGGCGATCTGCTGGCGGGAGAAGCCGAGCCGGCGATGCGCATGCTCGGTCCGCAGGAACTCCATCTCGTGCGGCGCGAAATCGACGACGATCAGGCGCCCGCCGGGCGCCAGCATCGCCGCGGCCTCGCGCACGGCCCTGCCGGGATCGTCGAGGAAATGCAGCACCTGATGGATCACGACGAGGTCGAAGGAGCCCCGCGCGAAGGGCAATGCATAGATGTCCCCCTGCCTGAGCTCGACGCGCGAGAGCCCCGCCTGCTCCAGATTGGCGCGCGCCACCGCCAGCATCGCGTGATTGGCGTCGACGCCGACGGCGCGGCCGAATTTCGGCGCGATCCGCTCCAGCATCCGGCCCGTGCCGGTGCCGAGATCGAGCATGGCACCGGGCGAGCCCTCGCCGACGGCCTCCTCGACCGCCGCCTCGACGGCATGGTCGGGCACATGCAGGCCGCGCAGGCGGTCCCAGTCGCGCGCCACGCTGGCGAAATAGTTTTGCGCGGCCTCGGCCCGCGTCGCCCGGACTGCGGCAAGCCTTTCACGATCGGCGGCAAGAACCGGATCGCTCAGATCAAGCCAGGCGGCGAGCGAGGCGGCAAAGGCGCCGCCCGGCCCGGTCTCGTCGAGGCGGAAGAAGGCCCAGGCGCCCTCGCGCGAACGCCGGACCAGCCCGGCCTCGGCGAGCAGCTTGAGATGGCGCGAGATCCGCGGCTGCGACTGGCCGAGAATGTCGGTGAGATCGGAGACCGAGAGCTCGCCCTCGGAGAGCAGCGCGAGAATCCGCAGCCGCGTCTCCTCGCCGGCGGCCCTGAGGCCGGCGAGAAGCACATCGGAAGACAATGTCGTCGGCTGCCGCACGCGCCCGCGCTCCCGTCAACAAGGAAAAAGATATAAAGATATCTTTATATCGAACGCATCGTTCGTGCAAGCGGATTGTCGTGCGGAAAACAGGACGGAAGCTTCTTCTACCTCTCCAAATGCACTGTGGATGACACCTGCATCGGTGAGGCGTCATCGCGGCGGCTCATCGCCGGGGCCGATGCCTCCACCAACCTTTCGCCTTCCGGCTTTCAAGGCCAGCTTCAGGCTGCCAGCCCCCCGGCACTCGACACCCGACGCAGATGATGGTTCGTATCGCCGAACAGGCTCTCGATCATCGTCAGGCGCTTGAAGTAATGGGCGCCGAGATATTCCATTGTCATGCCGATGCCGCCATGCAGTTGCACCGCCTCCTGCCCGACGATGCGGCAGGAGCGATTGACCTGCACCTTGACCGCCGACAACGCCACCGCCCGCTCCGCCGCGTCCGCATGCTCGACCATCATCGCCGCATAGCAGGCCATCGAGCGCGCCTGTTCGAGCGCGATCAGCATGTCGACGGCGCGGTGCTGCAGCACCTGGAACTGACCGATCGGCGTGCCGAACTGCTGGCGCGTCTTCAGGTAATCGACGGTCAGCCTGTGCAGCGCTTCCATGATGCCGACCGACTCGGCCGCCAGCGCCGCAATCGCGTGTTCGGCAACGCGCTCCAGGATGGACAGGCCCTTGCCCTCGGCGCCGAGCAGGGCTTCGGCTCGGACCTTGACGCCAGACAGCGCGATCTCGGCAGCGCGCCCGCCATCCTGCGTCGGATAGCCATGGATCTTCACGCCCTCAGCCCCGGCCGGCACGAGGAAGAGGCTGATCCCCTCGCGATCCCGGCGGTTGCCTGAGGTGCGGGCGCTGACGATCACTTGCTGCGCGCTGTCGGCGGAGAGCACGACGCTCTTGGCGCCTTCCAGCACATAGCCGCCCTCGGCCTTGCGGGCGCTTGCCGCGACATCGAACAGATCGTAGCGTGACTGTTTTTCGGTAAAGGCGAGCGCCAGCCTGAGCGAGCCATCGACCACGCCGGGGATGATCTCCTCCTTCTGCGCAGCCGTTCCGCCGAGCCGTACCGCGCTGCCGCCGAGCACAACCGTGGCGAGATAGGGCTCCAGCGCCAAGCCACGTCCCAGAGCCTCCATGACCACCATGGTCTCGACGGGACCGCCGCCGAACCCGCCTTCTTCCTCCGAGAATGGAATACCGGTCAGGCCGAGCTCCGCAAATTGCATCCAGTTCGCCTCGGCGAAGCCGAGAGGCTCCCTACCCAGCTTCTGACGCGCCTCGAGCGAGCTATAGGTCGCGCCGATCAGGCGATCGACGCTGTCCTTGAGCTGCGACTGTTCGGGGGTGAGATCGAAATCCATGATGGTTCTCTTGTTCTGCGGTGTCGTCCGTCGCTCCGATGCCGTTATCCCGGACAGACGGCGAAGCCGCATCGATCCGGGGTCAAGCCCGGGACGACGATCGTAGGGGGAGGAGTCGCGCCCGACATCAAAGGCCCAGGACCGCCTTGGCGATGATGTTCTTCTGGATCTCGTTCGAACCGCCATAGATCGAGACCTTGCGGTTGTTGAAATAGCTCGCGGCGGCGGCATCGGCCCAGTCATGGTCGAAGGGCCAGTCGTTGATCAGGTCGTCCGAGCGCACCGGCGCGGCGAGCGCGAAGGGTCCGGCGAGTTCGAGCAGCAGCTCCGTCGTCGCCTGCTGCAATTGCGAGCCCTTGATCTTCAGGATCGAGGAGGCGGGATCGGGCTTGTTCGGATCGCGCCGCCCCTGCGCCGCGACGACCCGCATCTGGGTGATCTCCAGCGCCTTCAGCTCGATCTCCACCGCGGCCAGCCTCTCGCGGAAATCACGATCGTCCCAGACCACCCCCTCGCCGGCCGGCATCTCCTTCGCCAGCCGCTTGATCCGGGCGATGCGCTCTTTCGACAGGCCGATCCGGGCGATACCGGTGCGCTCGTTGGCGAGCAGGAACTTGGCATAGTCCCAGCCCTTGTTCTCCTGTCCGACCAGATTCTCGACCGGGACCTTGACGTTGTCGAAGAAGACCTCGTTGACCTCGTGCCGGCCTTCCAGGGTGATGATCGGCCGCACCGTGATGCCCGGCGTCTTCATGTCGATCAGAATGAAGGAGATGCCGGCCTGCTTCTTCGCGGCCGGGTCGGTGCGGACCAGGCAGAAGATCCAGTCGGCATATTGTCCGAGCGTCGTCCAGGTCTTCTGGCCGTTGACGATATAATGGTCGCCTTCGCGCACCGCCCTGGTCTTGAGCGAGGCGAGATCGGACCCGGCGCCGGGCTCCGAGAAACCCTGGCACCACCATTCGTCGAGATTGGCGATCTTGGCGAGATGCTTCTCCTTCTGCGCCTGACTGCCGAAGGCGGCGATCACCGGCCCGACCATGTAGCAGTTGAACTGCAATGGCAGCGGCACGGCCGCCAGCAGCATCTCCTCGGTGAAGATGTAGCGCTGGATCGGCGTCCAGTCTTGTCCGCCCCATTCTTTCGGCCAATGGGGCACGGCGAAGCCGCGCTTGTTCAGGATGCGTTGCGAGGTGACATAGTCCTCGCGCGTCATACCGCGTCCTTCCGAAACCTTCTGGCGGATCTCGGCCGGCACCTCGGCGCGGAAGAAGTCCCGAACCTCGTCGCGGAAGACGAGTTCCTCAGGCGTGAAGCGCAGATCCATCGATTTCAGCCCTGATTGATTTCGAACAGCCCGGCACAGCCCATGCCGCCGGCGACGCACATGGTCACCACCGCATAGCGCGCCTTGCGGCGGCGGCCTTCCAGCAGCGCGTGGCCGACAAGCCGCGCCCCGCTCATGCCGAAGGGGTGGCCGATCGCAATCGCGCCGCCGTTGACGTTGACCTTTGCCGGATCGATGCCGAGCGTGTCGCGGCAATAGATCGCCTGCGAGGCGAAGGCCTCGTTCAGCTCCCACAGATCGATATCGGAGACCTTGAGCCCGTTGCGCTCCAAAAGACGCGGCACGGCGAAGACCGGGCCGATGCCCATCTCGTCGGGTTCGCAGCCGGCCGACGCGAAGCCGCGGAAGATGCCGAGCGGCGTCAGCCCGCGCCGAGTTGCCTCCTTGTCCGACATCACGATGCTGGCCGCCGCACCGTCCGAGAGCTGGCTAGCATTGCCGGCGGTAACGAACTGGTCCTCGCCACGCACCGGCTTGAGCTTGGAGAGCGCTTCCAGCGTGGTCTCTGGCCGGTTACCCTCGTCCTTGGCGAGCGTGACCTCTTCCTGCCGAACCTCTCCGCTCGCCTTGTCGGTGACGGCCATCACCGCCCGCATCGGCACGATCTCGTCGTCGAAGAGCCGGCGCTGCTGGGCCGCGGCCGTGCGGCGCTGGCTTTCCAGCGAGAATTCGTCCTGCGCCAGCCGCGATATCCCATAACGCGCCGCGACATTGTCGGCAGTCTCGATCATCGAAGTGTAGATCGACGGCTTGTGCGCCAGCAGCCACGCATTCTGGGTCAGGTCACGGCGCACGGCGGGCTGCACCAGCGAGATCGACTCGACGCCGCCGCCGATGGCGACCGGCACGCCGTCCATCACCACCCGGCGCGCGGCATGCGCGATCGCTTCCAGCCCGGAGGCGCAGAAGCGGCTGACCGTGACGCCGGCCGACTGCACGGGGATGCCGGCGATCAGCGCGCCGTACCGCGCGACATTGCCCCCGGTCGCCGCCTCGGGATAACCGCAGCCGATCACGACCTCTTCGACCGCCTCTGGCTCGAGCCTGGCCCGCTCCAATGCGTGCCGGATCGCATGCGCGGTCATGTCGGCGCCATGCGCCTGGTTGAAGGCCCCGCGCTGCGCCTTGCCGATCGGCGTGCGCGCGGTGGAGACGATGACGGCTTCGGTCATGGCTTCGAATCCTGTGCAGTAGCATCGGCGCCGGCCGCCGCCTGTTTCTCTTTTTCCTCGGCGACGAGGACTTTCGCCAGCAATTTCCCGGCGGCGCTGCGGGGCAGGCTCTCGCGGAATTCCAGCGCGCGCGGCATTTCATGCCGGCCCAGGCGATCCTTGAGAAAGACCAGCAGGTCCTCGAGCGTGAAAGCCTCGTGCCCGGGCTTCAGCGTGACGAAGGCTTTCGCCGCCTGGCCGCGATAGACGTCGTCGATGCCGATGACGATGACCTCATGCACCGCCGGATGCTCGTAGATCGCTCCCTCTACAGCAACCGGATAGACGTTGAAGCCGCTCGAAATGATCATGTTCTTGCGGCGGTCGACGATCTCGAACAGCCCATCCTCGTCCATGCGCCCGAGATCGCCGGTCAGGAACCATCCGTCCCGGAAGGCCTCGCGCGTCGCCTCGGCATCGTCGAGATAGCCCTTGAACACGTTCGGGCCCCGGATCGCGATCTCCCCGATCTCGCCCACAGGCAGTTCGGGGCGCGGCCCGTCGAGCGCGACGATCCGCATGTCGATCCCCGGCAGCGGCACGCCGATCAACCCCGGCCGCGAGCGTGCCGTGCTCGGTACCCGCGAGCCGGCCGGGGCGGTCTCGGTCATGCCCCAGCCGCTGGTCAGGCGGATGCCGAGCACCCCTTCCAGCCGGGTCTTCACGTCGAAAGGCAAGGGCGCCCCGCCCGACACGCAGGAACGCAGCGACGAGAAGTCGACCTTCTCCACGCCCGGGCGGTTGATCAGCGCGAACCACATCGTCGGCACGCCGGAGACGGTCGTCGCCCGCTTCACCGCGATGTCCTCGATCAAGATCTCGACGTCGAAGCGCTGCCTGAGCATGATCTCGTTGCCGTCGCGCAGATGCCGCAGGAGAACGGTGGTCAAGGCATAGATGTGGAACATCGGCAGGACGGCCACGACCTTCTGCTCGAAGGGCTCAAGGCGCTCGCCGTCATCCCACAAGCGGTAGATGTTGACCGCGGAGACAAGATTGCCATGGCTCAGCATCGCCGCCTTCGGCAGACCGGTGGTGCCGCCGGTGAACTGCAGCAACATGAGGTCGTCGGGAGCGAGCGTAGGCCAGGAAGCAGGGATCGCCGCTTCGAGCAAGTCGTCGAGCCGCGCGACATCGGCCTGTTCGGGCAAGCCCAGCGGCGGCGCATCGCCCGCTCCCCAGCACGCATCCTCGCCGACCAGCAAGCGCGGCGCCAGGCCCTTCGCCATCAGCGCCAGCGCGCTCGGCAGGAAGCCCGGCAGATTCGTGGTGATCAGCCGCACCGGCTTCGTCGTTGCGAGCTTGTGTTCCAGTTCACGAGGCGCATCCAGCGCCGAAAGATGGACGACGGTCGCGCCACAGCGTGCCACCGCGAAGAAGACAATCGGGTGCCAGGGCGTGTTCGGCAGCAGGAGGGCGACTCTATCTCCGGGCCGGACGCCATCGGCGATCAACCCGGCGGCGAGCGCCGTCACCAGCGCATCGAATTCGCCATAGCTCAACGTCCTCCCGCGAAAAGAGATGGCCGGAGCATCAGGCCGTGCCGCGACCGGCGCCGCGAGCAAATCGGGTATGGTCCCGATTTCGATCGGAGCGTCCCAGTCGCAAGCATCGGGGAAACGCCGCTGCCAGATCGGGCATGCCGTCTCGCTCATGCCGCCCTCGTCTTCAGTTTGGACGCGAGGATCGCACCGGGCTTCGCCACCTTGTCGAGCGCCCCGAATATTTCGTGCTTGACGCTGATCTCCTCAAAGGCCGCCTCGATCACGATATCGGCGCCGTCGGCCGCCGCCTTCAGCGCCGCCCGCAGGGGCGCGCTCAACGCACTCACCGGCGGGCTGTCGATCGTCGCGATCGCAATGGGGCCGCGGCGATCGAGCCGGACGCGCTGCATGACGCTCCCCCATAATGCGACAATTCTGCTGTGCAGAATTGATGTCTGCACTGTAGTCGGATTCAGGGATCCGTTCGGTCATTTGTCAAGGAATATCGCGAAAGGCGATAACAAACCTGATTAATAGACTGCATCGCAGAATTAAACTTGACCTGAGGAAGAGCCCGATGCATGGCTTCCGAAAGGCGTGATCAAGGTCGCCGAATGGTGCGAAGCGCGCGGAAGCATGAAATGCGCGGACATGCTCCTCTTCCGCGCGGCCCTGCTGGCCTCCGACCCGACCGTGCCCGAGGAGATCGATCGGCTTGCACATCCTCTGACGGGCACGGTCATGCTGACGAAGGATCTGATCAAACGTGGCCGGGCCAACGCGGTCGCGAAAACCATCGAAACCGCGGCCCGGCTTTTTGGCGAGCGCCTGCTTTCGGATGACGCGAAAGCCGCCTTCGCCGCGTTCCTGACGAAGCGCTGAGACAATGGCTGCGAACCCGCGAACCGAAGCTGCGGACCGTTCCGAAGGCGGCTCCGACGAGCTGGACGGTCACAAGGAAGACCGTCATTTCGTCACCGCCCTGGCGCGCGGGCTCGAGGTGCTCGCCTGTTTCAAGCGGGGCGAACAGGGTCTCGCCAATTCGGAGATCGCCGCGCGCTGCGGCCTTGCCCGCTCGACCGTTTCACGCCTCACCCACACCCTGACCGAGCTCGGCTATCTGCACCAGGTCCCGCAGAGCGGCGGCTACCGCCTCGGCACCTCGCTGATCGCGCTCGGCTCGATCGCGCTTGCCGGGCTCGAGGTCCGTCACCTGGCGCGGCCCGGCATGCGCGAGCTCGCGATCTTCGCCAATGCCACGATCGGCCTCGGCATCCGCGACCGGCTCAGCATGCGCTATGTCGAATGCGCCCGCGGCGAAACCGCGATCGCGCTCAACATGGAAACGGGCTCGCGCATTTCCCTGTCGCGCAGCGCGATGGGCCGAGCCTATCTCGCGGCCTGCGACATAGCCGAGCGCAACGATATCCTGGAGGAGATCCGTTCGATCGACGACACCGCCTGGCCGAAGCTGCGCGATGGCATCGGCCGGGCGCTGGACGACTATGCGACGCTCGGCTGCACCCGGTCGATGGGCGAATGGCAGCCCACGGTCAATGGCATCGCAGTCGCCTTCCGCCCCGGTGGCGGTTTGCCGCCAATGGTGCTGAATTGCGGTGCACCGAGCATGATTCTGGCGCCGGATTTCCTGCTCGACGAGGTCAGGCCGCGCCTGATCGCGCTGGCGCAGCGGCTGGAGGGAGTGATGGGGTCGTGACCCAGGTCGATCTGCCGCTCGCCGGCATCCGCGTCCTCGATCTTTCGCGCATTCTCGCCGGCCCCTGGTGCGGCCAGGTCCTGGGCGATCTCGGTGCCGATGTGATCAAGGTCGAGCATCCCGGCCGTGGCGACGACACCCGCGACTGGGGCATGCGGCTCGGCCAGCGCAACACCTGCTATTTCAATGCCGTCAACCGCAACAAGCGCGCGATCGGCGTCGATCTCAGCCAGCCCGAAGGACTCGCCATCGTCCGCGATCTCGCGGCGCAGAGCGACGTGGTGATCCAGAACTTCAAGACTGGCGGTGCCGACCGGCTCGGCCTCGGCTATGAGGCCCTGAGCGCGCGCAATCCCGGCCTCGTCTATTGTTCGATCGCCGGCTACGGCTCCGATGGGCCGGAGGCGGCAAGGCCCGGCTATGATCTCGTCATCCAGGGCGAGTCCGGCCTGATGGGGATGAACGGCAATGACGATCAGCCGCCCCTCAAATTCGGCGTCGCGATCGTCGATCTCTTCACCGGCCAGTTCTCTGCCCAGGCGATCCTTGCGGCGCTGGTCCAGCGTGGCCGCACCGGCAAGGGCAGGCATATCGAGATGGCCCTGTTCGATGCCGGCGTCTCCGTCACCTCCTATTACGGGCTGGAGGCGCTGGCGCTCGGCGAGGATCCGCCGCGATACGGCAACGCCCATCCATCCATCGTGCCCTATGGCGTCTTCGACGCGGCCGATGGCCCACTCGTCATCACCGTCGGCAACAATGCACAGTTCGAGCGCTTCTGCCGTCAGGTCATCGAACGGCCTGACCTTGCCGAGGAACCGCGCTTCAAGACCAATCTGCTGCGGACGCAGAACCGGCCGGAACTGCTGCCGATCCTCGAAGCGGAATTGCGGTCCCGGCCGCGCGCGCTCCTGCTGCAACGGCTCGCCGCCAGCGGCATCCCTTGTGGCGAAGTACTCGGGCTGAACCAAGCCCTGGCCTCACCGCGCACCGCGCAAGCCGGCATGGTCTCGTTCTCGGCCGACGATGCCGGCGCCCCGGCCGTCCTGGCGCCGCCCTATCGGTTCGATGGCGAACGCGCGCCGCTGCGCCGCCGGCCGCCGACTCTCGGGCAGGACACCGAGACGGTGCTCGCCGAACTCGGCCTTGACCGGACGCGCATCATTGCGCTCAGACAGGCCGGCATCATCAGCTGAGCATCATATCAGGCGCTGGCCGTCCCGTGTCGTCTCACCCTCTGGCGACGCTCCTGATCTGCAGCTGATCGAACAAGCTCGCATCGACGCCCACATCCTCCTTTCGGCGAGGCATACAGGCCGAACAGGCAGGCCCCGCCCTCAAGCATCGGACCGAAATTGGGCCCCGCTTTTCGGACAAATCCGATGCTGAAATAAAGAGCTGGATCGCCGCGCGTCCCACGGACGTCCGGCGATCAGGCGGCCCAGGCGAAACGGCCCCGGATGCCCGCGCGCGGAGCCAGCAAGCGCGACGCTGTCGCTCTTCGACATCATCGACGTCGCCTGAATCGGCACGCAGCCGTCCACTGCGAATGCCGCCAGGCTTCGCGCATCCTTGGGTGCAAAAGTCCGAACCCCGCAGGCACAGGCCTGGACGAGGCTTTCGGCATGTCGTTTCAGGTCAAAAGGGCAGCACCGCCGGACAGGCAGCGGGAAGCGCCGATCCGGTCGTCATTTTCAGCGCACGTCCGCCAGCAACCCGCCCGTGTGGCAGGCGAACCTCACGATGACAGAAGGTCTCAGAGCACTTTCAGATCGCCCGCAGCCGTCTTGCCGCGCTCGGTCTTCAGCTCGAACGAAACCTTCTGTCCTTCCGTCAGCGTCATCATGCCGGCTTCCTTGACGGCCGTGATGTGAACGAACACATCCTTGCCGCCCTCTGTCGGTTGAATGAAGCCGAACCCCTTCTCAGTATTGAACCACTTCACGGTTCCGGTCGCCATCGCCACATTCCTCGAAGCCAAAGCGTTACTCACCGGCAGTGAGCGCATGGCCCCTATGCCGGCAAGGTAAGGATTGACCGAAAACCGGGCCTTGTCGAGATGAAAGGACGGGCAGGCCCTTCCTGCACCTGTCAAGATTTTGTCAACGCGATCCGTGCCTTGGCCCCTGCGCACGAAGAGACGGCGAGAAAGGTGCCGGGCTGGTCGGAAGGCGGCGACGCAGCTTCCCGCTCGTCATGATTGCCGAGCCCGCGCATTTTCAACCTAGGCGGATGGTTTTGCCCTCCGACCTCCGGCATCGCCTTGGCGAAACCCTGCCGCGCGCCCGCCTGACAGTCTCGAGGCCCTGGCAGCCGAGGAGCGCTGGCACGCCTGTCCCGGCCCGATCATTGCAGGGCACTGGCGCCGGAAGCCGCCAGCCGATACAGGCCTCGCCAATGTCCCAGACCGCCACCTCCGCTATGCCGCAACAGCACCGCTTCTACGAAGACCTTATCGCCCTGCCGCTGGGAACGCTGATGATCAGCTTCGGCATCGTCCTCTTCGCCAAGGCGACGTTGCTGACCGGCGGCGCCGCTGGGCTCGCCCTCTTGCTGCAATTCGCCACGGGAGCCGATTTCGGCCTGCTCTTCTTCGTCATCAACCTGCCCTTCTACTGGCTCGCCTTCCGGCGGATGGGCCTGCCTTTCACGCTGCGAACCTTCGCCGCCGTCGGCCTGGTCTCGGTCTTCGTCTGGGCGACGCCGGGCTGGCTCCGGATCGAGACGGTGGCGCCGCTCTATGCCGCCGTCGCCGGTGGCGTCGCGATGGGGCTCGGAGTCCTCGCCCTGGCGAGGCATCGCACCGCCATCGGCGGCGTCAACATCCTCGCGCTCTATCTGCAGGAGCGCCACGGCCTGCGGGCCGGCTGGGTCCAGCTCGGCATCGACGCGGCGATCTTCGCCGCCGCGCTCTTCGTGCTGCCGCCCGACAAGGTCGCGCTGTCGCTCCTCGGTACGCTCGTGCTCAACGCGATCCTCGGCATGAACCACAAGCCCGGTCGCTACATGGCGTTCTCCTGACGCAGGCCCTGCGTGCGGCAGGATGGTTGCGCCCCGCCCGCCATCCATGCGAGCAAGCCGCAAGGACAAGACCGACGCCAACGGCGAGACGAGACATGGCCCAGCCCCTGACCATCGAAGACCTGCGCCTCCTGGCCAAGCGCCGCGTGCCGCGCATGTTCTACGACTACGCCGATTCCGGCGCCTGGACCGAGGGCACCTACCGCGCCAACGAGACCGACTTCGCCAAGATCAAGCTGCGCCAGCGCGTCGCCGTCGACATGACCGACCGCTCGCTCGCCAGCGAGATGATCGGCCAGCCGGTCACGATGCCGGTCGCGCTCGCCCCTACCGGCCTCACCGGCATGCAGCACGCCGACGGCGAGATTCTCGCCGCCAAGGCCGCCGCCAAGGCGGGCGTGCCCTTCACGCTCTCGACCATGAGCATCTGCTCGATCGAGGACGTGGCGAACCACACCAGCGCGCCCTTCTGGTTCCAGCTCTATGTGATGAAGGACCGCGACTTCATCTCGCGGCTGATCCAGCGCGCCAAGGCGGCCGGCTGCTCCGCCCTGGTGCTGACGCTGGACCTACAGATCCTCGGCCAGCGTCACAAGGATATCCGCAACGGGCTCTCCGCCCCGCCGAAGCCGACGCTGGCCAACCTGCTCAACCTCGCCTTCAAGCCGCGCTGGTGTCTGAAGATGCTGGACACCCCGCGCCGGCAGTTCGGCAACATCGTCGGCCATGTCACCGGCGTCGCCGACATGTCCTCGCTCTCCTCCTGGACCGCCAGCCAGTTCGACCCGAAGCTGAACTGGGACGACGTCCAGTGGATCAAGGACCAGTGGGGCGGCAAGCTGATCCTGAAAGGCATCCTCGACCCCGAGGATGCTGAAATGGCGGCCAAGAGCGGTGCCGACGCCCTGATCGTCTCGAACCATGGTGGCCGCCAGCTCGACGGCGCGCTCTCCTCGATCGAGGCCCTGCCCGGCATCGTCGAGCAGGTCGGCAACCGCATCGAGGTTCTGTTCGACGGCGGCATCCGCTCGGGCCAGGATGTGCTCAAGGCGGTCGCGCTCGGCGCCAAGGGCACCTTCATCGGCCGCGCCTTCCTCTACGGGCTCGGCGCCATGGGCGAGCAGGGCGTCACCGCCGCACTCGACATCATCCGCAAGGAGCTCGACGTCACCATGGCACTTTGCGGCCTGCGCGACATCAGGGACGTCGACGAACGCATCCTCGTCGGAGGCCGTGCGGGCGCGATGAAGCGGCTGGCAAGCTGAGGCGGACGCCGACCGAATGGCCCGTTATCACGGAAAGGCCCGGCGGAGCACATCCGCCGGGCCTTTCTTGTTGGATCCCTTGCGGAGATCGCTCTCCGCAGCGGCCGATGTGCCTCAGGTCCGATACCAGGCTGCGAGGTTCCAGGTGTCGACATCCCAGCCGGAGTGGTCATGCGAGAGGCTGTTCGCCACGGCGACCACCTTCTTCCGCGACAGGATCGGCAGGATGACGTTGGCCTCGCAGAAGATCTCGTTGACCTTGATCAGCAGCGCGGCGCGCTTGGCCGGGTCGAGCTCCTTCTGGGCAGCCTTGTAGGCTTCGTCGGCAGCCGGATCAGTGTAGCGCGAGACGTTGCGGCCCAGCCACTTGTTCTCCTTGTTGGCGACCTCCCAGGAGGTGAACTGGTTGAGGAACCGCTCCGGATCGGGCTGCGGCTGCGTCGTCGTGTACATCTCGATGTCGGTATAGAGCTTGGTGTAGGTGTCGGGGTTGGCGACGTCCGACGAGAAGAACACCGAAGCGGTGACCGACTTCAGCTCGATATCGATGCCGGCCCGCTGGCAGGCCTGCTTGATGATGGCCTGCACCTTCTGGCGCGGAGCATTGATCGAGGTCTGGAAGACGTATTTGAGCTTCTTGCCATCCTTCTCGCGGATGCCGTCCGAGCCCTTCTTCCAGCCGGCCTCGTCGAGGATCTTGTTGGCCTTCTCGATGCTGAACTCGTATTTGAGTTTCTCCGACTTGAACTGCTTCGGCTCGTTCACGAAGCTCGCCGTGGCGGAGCCGGCCCGGCCATAGATGAACTTCTGGATCGAGTCGCGGTCGATCAGCAGGTTGATCGCCTGGCGCACGGCCGGATCCGACAAGGTCGGGTGCTTGGTCTTGGCGTTGGAACGTTCGCCATCGACCTCGGTCCACGGATCAGTCGTGTTCAGGGTGATGAACTCGATATCGCCCGCCGCCGCTGCGCTGATCTTGCCGCGGCCGCCGGTCTCCATGCGCTTGAGGACTTCGTCCTCGACCAGCGTATCCCAGGCGTAATCGTATTCGCCGGTCTGGAGCACCGCGCGCGCCGCCGAGACCGCGTCACCGCCGCCCTTGATCTCGAACGTGTCGAAATGCGGGCGATTGGCGACGTGGTAATTCTCGTTGCGGGTGCCCTGCAGGATGTCGCCCGGCTTGAAATCGGCGAACTTGTAGGGGCCAGTGCCGACCGGCTTGAGATTGGCCGGGGCCTCGCGCGACTTGGCGCCCTTGTAGTCGCCAAAATGATGCTTCGGGATGATCATGCCGGCGACGCCGACGAAGGGGTCGGCCCAGAACGGCGTCGGCTTGGCGAAGATCACCTTGACGGTGAAGTCGTCGACCTTCTCGACCTTGATGTCCTTGTAGGCGCCGGTGGTGTAGGCGGCGGTCGCCGGATCGGCGGCGTATTCCCAGGTGAAGACGACGTCGTCGGCCGTGAACGGCTTGCCGTCATGCCACTTCACGTCCTTCTTCAGCTTCCAGGTGACGGTCGTGCCGTCCTCGGACAGGCCGCCATTGGCGCGGGTCGGGACCTCCGCCGCGAGCTGCGGGATCAGGTTGCCTTCCTTGTCCCAGCCGGCGAGCGGCTCGTAGAACACGCGCGACGCGATCTGGTCCTTGGTGCCCGAGGCGAAATGCGGGTTGAGCAGCGTCGGGGCCTGCCAGAGCAGCATCTTCAGCGGGCCGCCGCCGCCGGCCTTGGTCGGCTTGTATTCGAGCGTGGCATTGGCCATCGCGACGTCGTTCCAGGAGAGGATCTGGCTCGCGATCGGCGCGGTGATGCCCAGCGCCGCCATCCTCTGGATGAAGGAGCGCCGGGACAGGCCACCCTTCTTCACGTCCTGCACCATACCCTGGATATACTGACTAGTCATAATCAACCTTCACGTCATGGCAGCAAGAACACGATCAATAACTTGACCCGTTCCAGATCGGATTTATCAGTTCCAAGGCGTGGAATTGCTTTGGAAGCGACTCCCGTCCTAGGAGCCGTCGCCTTAAGCATAACTTAAGTCGTCAGACGAGGGCCGCATACCGGGCCTGCTTGTCACTCGGGACGCCGGTAAAAAATACGCTGATACCAAAGGAAAAGCGCTTCGATCACTTGGAAGCGGTTAGGAATCATGGATAACCAGCCCAGCAGAGGCGACGCGCCGTTTGAACCAAAACCCCGCCGGCCGGAGCCAGCGGGGTGAGGTTGGCAGCTCGCCTCGGCGCCTGTCGTGGCGCCCGGCGCGCTGTATCGTTACTCGATGATATGAACGACGCGGCGGCTCGAAGGCTCGACGAGAACGACGTGGTTGTCGGTATAGACGTAGCGATACTTGCTGACGTTCGCACCCCAGTCGCTGGGCACGGCACGGAGCTCGACATCGGCCGGCAAGGTCGCCCCGACGGTGACCTTCTCCTTGATCATGGTCGGCTTGACCTTCTCCTTGACCACATACTCCTTGATGCGGGTCTGCTCGGGCTGGCCGATATTGATCTGGGCGCTGACCTGCGCGAAAGCGGCCGAGCTGGCGACCAGGGCGGACGCGGCGATCAATCCAAGAATCGAACGTTTCATGACATTCCTCCGTTTGGGCGCCGTCGGTGGCGCATGGGCAGGCAACGTCAACGCCCCGGCTCAGTTCCAAACTGGAGAAATGAAAAAGACGCCCCCCCGACGAAAGCTGCGGCCACTGCGCTCTGGAGACGAGATTCCGCAACGGCGTATCCGATCGCGGATCACGTCGCCCTCCCGCTCCCGCCACGTCTTCCACCGTGATCACCGCACGAAAAGGCCCCGCGGGCCTTGCTGCGCCGCGGAGCTCTTCAAGTCGGATATCACGCGCTCAGCGCGAGAACTTCTTGTACTGGATCCGCTTCGGAATGGTCGAGTCGATGCCCAGCCGGCGCTTCTTGTCCTCTTCGTAATCGGCGAAGTTGCCCTCGAACCACTCGACATGGCTGTCGCCCTCGAAGGCGAGGATATGGGTCGCGATGCGGTCGAGGAACCAGCGATCGTGGCTGATGATCACGGCGCAGCCGGCATAATCCTCCAGCGCCTCCTCCAGCGCGCGCAGCGTGTCGACGTCGAGGTCGTTGGTCGGCTCGTCGAGCAGCAGGACGTTGGCGCCGCTCTTCAGCATCTTGGCGAGGTGGACGCGGTTGCGCTCGCCGCCCGAGAGCATGCCGACCTTCTTCTGCTGGTCGCCGCCCTTGAAGTTGAAGGCCGAGCAATAGGCGCGGGAGTTGATCTCGCGCTTGCCGAGATAGAGCACGTCATTGCCGCCCGAGATCTCCTCCCAAACGTTCTTCTTGTCGTCGAGCGAATCGCGGCTCTGGTCGACATAGCCGAGCTGGACGCTCTCGCCGATGGTGATCGTGCCGGAGTCGGGCTTGTCCTGGCCGGTAATCATCCGGAACAGCGTGGTCTTGCCGGCGCCGTTAGGGCCGATGACGCCGACGATACCGCCCGGCGGCAGCCGGAAGGACAGGTCGTCGATCAAGAGCTTGTCCTGGAAGCCCTTGGAGAGCCCCTCGAAATCGATGACATTGTTGCCCAGCCGCTCGGCGATCGGGATGATGATCTGCGCGGTGTCCGGCCCCTTCTGCGAGGCCTTCTGGACGAGCTCGTCATAGCGCTGGATACGGGCCTTGTTCTTGGCCTGGCGCGCCTTCGGGGACGCGTTGACCCATTCCTGCTCGCGGGCGAGCGTCTTCTGGCGGGAGGCGTCCTCGCGGCCCTCCTGCTCCAGGCGCTTCTGCTTCTGGACCAGCCAGGACGAGTAGTTGCCCTCGTAGGGGATGCCCTGGCCGCGATCGAGCTCGAGGATCCAGCTGGTGACGTTGTCGAGGAAGTAGCGATCGTGGGTGACGATCAGGATCGCGCCCGGATAGGTCCGCAGGTGCCCTTCGAGCCAGGCGGTGGTCTCGGCGTCGAGATGGTTGGTCGGCTCGTCGAGCAGCAGCAGCTCGGGCTGCTCCAGCAAGAGCTTGCACATGGCGACGCGGCGGCGCTCGCCGCCCGAGAGCTTGTCGACAGCCCAGTCGTCCGGCGGGCAGCGCAGGGCGTCCATCGCCTGGTCGACCTTGGAATCGAGATCCCACAGGCCCTTGGCTTCGATCTCGTCCTGGAGATTGGTCATCTCGTCCGCGGTCTCGTCCGAATAGTTCATGGCGAGTTCGTTGTAACGGTCGAGGATCGCCTTCTGCGGGGCTACGCCAAGCATGACGTTCTCGCGCACGGTCAGGCTCTCGTCGAGCTTCGGCTCCTGCGGCAGGTAGCCGACGCGGGCGCCTTCCGCGACCCAGGCCTCGCCGGTCCATTCCTTGTCCATGCCGGCCATGATCTTGAGCAGCGTGGACTTACCGGCGCCGTTGACGCCGAGCACGCCGATCTTGGCGTCGGGGTAGAAGGAGAGATGGATGTTGTTCAGGACCTGCTTGCCGCCCGGATAGGTCTTGGACAGGCCGCGCATATGGTAGATGAACTGGCGTGACATGAGGCGAGCGGGCTCCGCTTTCGAACGCTTGCGACAAGGATGTCGGGAAATCTGGCCGCTATGTAGCGACCGGGCGCGCCGCCCGCAACCGCCTGCCCACCGGAGCAGGTCCCTTTCACAAAAGCGGTAGCAGCGATCCGGGCGCCCTTCCCCCGGCCTGGCTTTTGCCGGAAGTTCTCATCATCCGAACGATGACGGAGTCCGCCGATGCGCCTGCTCGCGATCCTGTTGCGCGTTCTCGCGGGCCTCGCCCTCACCCTGCTGGCGACGGCCGCCGCTCGTGCCCAGTCACACGAGCCCGGCTGCCGGCCGGAAATGGCGAGCCTCGGCCTGCCGATTCACCGGGTGCAACTGGCAAAGGACGAGGTCCAGCTGACCTTCGTCGGCCACGCCACCTTCCTGATCGAGACGCCGGGCGGCGTGAAGATCGCGACCGACTACAACGACTATGTCCGGCCGCCGGTGACGCCCGACATCGCCACGATGAACAAGGCACATTCGACGCATTACTCGAGCCGCCCCGATCCCGGAATCAAGCAGGTGCTGCGCGGATGGGACCCGGAAGGCAAGGGCGCGGCCCATCATGACCTCACGTTGGGCGACGTCCGCGTCCGCAACGTGCCGACGAACATCCGCACCTATGAGGGCGGCACCGCTTACGACGGCAACTCGATCTTCGTCTTCGAGATTGGCGAGCTGTGCATCGCCCATCTCGGCCATCTCCATCACCCTCTGGAGCCCGGCCATCTGCGCGCGCTGGGCCGGGTCGACGTCGTGCTCTTCCCGGTCGACGGCAGCTATACGCTCGACCAGGCCGGCATGCTGGACGTCCTGAAGTCGATCCAGGCCAGGGTGATGATCCCCATGCATTTCTTCGGAGGCGGCACGCTTTCCCGCTTCCTCGCCCGCACGCAGGATCTCTGGCCGGTCGAGCGCCGCGAGCAGCCGACGATCACGCTGAGCAAGGCGACACTGCCGGCCAAGTCCACCATGATCGTCCTGCCTGGGCATTGAAGAACCCGTGAGCGAGCGGCGTTAACGCCTCGCTGAGGCTGATCCCAGGCTTTCCTTGCCGTTGGGGCAGATCGCGCCATCCTGCCGACAATCGGGAGACCCTTCTCATGCGTCGCATCGCTGCCGTCCTGTGCCTTTTCGCGACCGTCACCTTGCTGCCCGTTCAGGCCGAGGCGGCGAGATTTCGTCTGGGCGGGCGCAGTTCGGCCCCGGCGGCCAAGACCAGCCGCAGCGTCATCGTCGTGCCTGGTATCGCAACCGGCGCGAGCCGCGCGCAGGCTGCGACCCGCGAGCCGGAGCGTGTGCCCTTCCCGCCCGCCACCGCCCGGCGCGAGGAGCCCTTGCCGCTCCGCCTCTCCTCGAACGCCGAGGCCCGGAAGCCGTGGTGCCAGACGGATGTCGTGGTCGGCGGCTTCTGCATGATGAACTGACGAGCCGTCTCTCAGACGCGACTGACGCGCCCTTCCAGCGGATAGGCCGGGTCGCTGTAGCCTGGCGTCGAGGGGTGCCCCGCCGGAACGAGCCGGTCGATCAGCGCCTCGTCCTCCGCGTCGAAGCCGGCATCGAGCGCCGCGAGATAGGCTTCCCATTGCTCAAATGTGCGCGGACCGGCGATGGCGGCCGTGACGAAGGCGTTGTTCAGCACCCAGCGCACCGCGAACTGGATCGGTGTCAGCCCCTTGCGCGCGGCATGCTCCTTGATCGTCTGGGCGATGATGAGGCTCTCCTCGCGCCACTCCGCCTGCATCATCCGCCGGTCGCCGCGCCCGGCCCGTGTGCCCTCGGCCGGCGCCTGTCCGGGCGCATATTTCGCCGTCAGCACCCCGCGCGCCAACGGCGAATAAGAGGCGACGCCGAGCCCGAAATAGCCGCAGGCCGGCAGATGCTCGACCTCGGGCATGCGATTCATCGCGTTGTAATAGGGCTGGCTGACCACCGGCCGGTCGATGCCGATCTCGTCGCAGAGCCGGCAGATCTCGGCCAGCCGCCAGGCGCGGTAGTTCGAGACGCCGAAATGCCGGATCTTGCCCTGCCGGACGAGATCGGCGATTGCATGCACCGTCTCCGCCAGCGGCGTCGTATGGTCCTCCTTGTGGAGGTAGTAGATGTCGATGGTCTCGGTGCCGAGCCGACGCAGACTGTCCTCGCAGGCGCGCAGGACCCAGCGCCGCGACAGCCCGCCATTCATCGGACCTTTGCCCATGGGGTTCGCGACCTTCGTCGCCAGCACCCAGTCGTAGCGGTGAGCGGCGATGGCGCGGCCGGTGACTTCCTCGGACTGGCCCTCGTTATAGACATCGGCCGTATCGATGAAGTTGATCCCGGCCTCCCGCGCGCTGTCGATGATCCGGCGCGAGGCCGCCTCGTCGGTCGGACCACCGAACATCATCGTGCCCAGGCAGAGCGGCGAGACCTTGAGGCCGGAGCGGCCGAGACGGCGGTAATCCATGGCAGGTATCCTCGAACAGGGTGTCCAACCCTGCCGCAGCGCCGCATCCGGGGCCAGCACCCGCCACGCAGGCGCGCCCTGCACGACGCGGCCGGCCGGCAAGGAAATGCTTAATCTTTCGTGACAAGGTGATCCGTCATCACAGGGCCCCCGGATGAATCTCGCCCAGCTCGTCAAGAGCCAGACCCTCGCCACTCTGCTGCAGGCGCTCGACGCAGGCGGAGAGCTGACGGCTGGCGGGACGGTGCAGGCGCGGCTCGCTTCGCTGGAACCGGACGGCACTGCGACCGCGATGATCGGCGATACCAAGGTCGCGCTCGTCCTCGCCGGCCCGCAGGCGAGACAGGCAGCACTGCAGCCGGGCGCGACGCTGCTGCTGCATCTCGATCCGCCCGAGCAGGCTGGCGGCGACCTGCGCGCCACGCTGGTCGACGTTCGCCCGCCGAGCGCGCCCGCGTCCGGACAACCTCAGCAGCAGCCGGCTCAACCGCCAGCGGCTCCGCAGCCGACAGCTTCGGCAGCCGCACCACTGCGCGCCGTCCCGACGGCGGCGCCCGTCCCCGCGCAGCAGTCTGTTACCTCGTCGGCGCCGACGGTGCTCCAGGCTGCGCATCCGCCTTCGCCCGTGGCAGTGCAGCAGGCCTTCCTGCAACAAGCCATGCAAACGCTCGGCCTTCCGGCAGCACAGCCCGCTGCCGCGCCTCCCTCCGCGGCAGGAACCACGCCGACAACCTCCACAGCGGCCAGCCCAGCCTCGCCGGCGGCTGCCACGACGTCCACCGCTCCCGTCATCGCGGCAGCGACGGCCCGCGCCGTCGCCGGGCCACTGCTCGGCCCGATGCTACAGCGGCAGGCCGGGCTTGCCCCGCTCTTCGCCAATCTGCGCGCTCTGGCGCAGGGCTCGATCTCGCTTGCCTTGCCGAAAACCCTGCCGCCCGCGATCCAGCAAGTCCTGGCACAGGCCCTTCCGGCCGAGCGGCAGGCACCGACGGCAGCCAGACTCAAGGAAGCCTTCCAGGCCTCCGGCCTCTTCCTCGAAGCGCGGCAGGCTGCAGGGCTGCCCATGCCCAGGCCGGGCGACCTCAAGGCCGGCCTGCAGGCGCTGCGAGAGACGTTGCTGCCGATCGTCGATTTCCTTTCGCCGGACCCGAAGGCGAGCCGCCAGGATCACGGCGGCACGGCGTCGGGAGACCAGCAGGCCGATCCCTCTCCCGATCAGTCCTCGCGCCTGGCCGCGCCGCGCCGGGACGGTCCGCTGGCATCGCAACCGGTCGCGGAGCCTTCGTTGACACCCGGCGAAAAGCCGCTGGCCATCGCCGAGACCCTGCTCGATCAGACCGAGGCCGCCCTCGATCGGATCAAGCTGACGCAATACGCCTCGTTGCCGCTGGAGCCCGCCCGGCAGGACGGTGCGCAGCCGGCGCAGCGCTGGCTCGCCGAGATCCCGCTCGCCTTCCAGCATGGCACGACGATCCTGCCGCTCCAGGTCGAGCGCGATCCGCCGCGCCGCGACGCGCAAGGCGTGAGCCCGCCGGTCTGGCGCATCCGCTTCGCGCTCGATGTCGAGCCGCTGGGGCCGCTCCAGGGCGTCGTCACCTTGCAGGGCCGCGATGTCGGGGTCTCGATCTGGGCCGAGCGCGAGAAGACCAGCAAGCTCTTGCGCAGCGCGGCGCCCGGCCTCGAAGGCGCGCTCCTTGGCGCTGATTTCGCCAGCGGCGCCATCGACATCCATACCGGCCAACCGCGCGTGATGCAGCCGACTGCCGGCCAGTTCCTGGACCGTCTGTCATGAGCGCGCCGGTGCTGCCCCGCATCGCCGTGGCGCTCGAATATGACGGACATGGCGCACCGCGCGTTACCGCCAAGGGCCGCGGTGAGCTCGCCGAACGCATCGTCGAGACTGGGCGGGAACACAATGTCGCCGTCGAGCAGAACGCGATCCTCGCGCAGGCGCTCTCGGCAGTGGAGCTCGACGACCAGATCCCGGAGGAGCTCTACCGCGCCACGGCGCAGGTCATCGCCTTCGTCCTCTCCCTGCGCGGCGAATGGCGCCGGCCGAACCGGGACGGCCACCGGTCTTGAGCACGATCGTCGTCCGGCGCCTCGGCTCCACCGCCTACGCGGAGCTGGGGCCGGTTTTCGCGGAGCTTTCCCGCCACGCGCTCGAGCCCAACCCGCATATGGCGCCGGCCGCCGTCTCGGCTGCGACGATGCTCGTGCCGGAGGAGGAGATCGTCGTCCTCTGCGCCTGGCTCAGCGAAGCGCTCGATTTCGAGCAGCTCGTCGGTGTCTGGGCCTTCCGCCGCGAGAATGGCTGGCGCAGCGGCTTCGCGGGAGCCCTCGTCGCGCCGCTGGTACCGCTCTACGAGGTCTCGTCGCTGCCGGTGCTCGATCGCGATCACGCTGCTGAGGCGGCCCGCGCCTTGATGCGCTATCTCCTCGCCTCGCGCGACCTGCCGCACAACCTGATGCTGCCGCAGCTCCCGCTCGACGGCCCCTGCTACGTCGCCCTGGCCGAAGCCTGCCGCCAGACCGGCAGCGCGATCTCGACCTATGAGCGCTGGCTCCGCCCGGTGATGATCCCGCGCCCGGAAGACAGTTTCGAGGCCTATCTGCGCCGCGCGCTCGGCTCTTCCTACAAGAAGCGGATGCAGCAGTTCCGGGCGGTGGCGAAACATGGCACCCTGACCTTCCGACGCAACCGTGGCCGCGGCGCAATGGAAGCGCTCGACGCCTTCCTTGCCCTGGAAGCCTCCGGCTGGAAGGGCGAGGCCGGCACCGCCATCGCCTGCCTGCCTGCCGACACCGCCTATTTTCGCCGCCTGGCCGAACTCTGCGCAGCCGACGATAGCCTGCTGATCGACACCCTGCTGCATGACGGGCGCGCCATCGCAATGGGCCTGCTGGTCGAAAGCGGCAACCGCCGGCATTTCCTCAAGATCGCCTATGACGAGACCCAAAGCCGCCATTCGCCCGGCCGGACTCTGGCGATCGCCATGCTGCAGGCCGATTTCAACGGCACGCCGCCTGCCTTCTTCGACAGCGGCGCCGGCGAAGGCGTCGATGCTGGCACCTATGTCTGGGGCGAGCGCCGCGAGATGGCCAACGCGATCATCCGCGTCGGCCCGGGCCGCGCCGGGCTGGCGCAGATCGCCGCCTTCGGCCGGATGTGGCTCAGGCGCCTGCGGGATGCACGGCGAACCCGGTCCGGCAAGGCTTCCATGTCCGGCAAGCTTTGAAATCGATCGGGCTCGGGCCCCGCTGTCGCGCTTGACCCGGATTCCTGCCGACCGATAGAGCGGAACGCTTCACAGGAGAGAGAGAGAGAGAGAGCCGATGACCGCGACCGCCCGGATTGGAATCGTCACGGTCTCCGACCGCGCCTCGGCCGGCATCTATGCGGATGAAGGCGGGCCGGCGATCGACGCCTATTTTCGCAAGGTCCTGACCTCGCCCTGGGAAGCCGTCGCGCGCGTCATCCCCGACGATCGCGACACGATCGCGCGGACGCTGCGCGACCTTGCCGACAAGGAGGGCTGCTGCCTGATCGTCACCACCGGCGGCACCGGCCCGGCCCCGCGCGACGTCACGCCGGAAGCGACGGAGGACGTCGTCGAGAAGCCGATGCCCGGCTTTGGCGAACTGATGCGCCAGGTCAGTCTCGCCAAGGTGCCGACCGCGATCCTCTCGCGCCAGTCGGCCGGCATCCGCGGCAGGTCGCTGATCGTCAACCTGCCGGGCCGTCCCCGCGCCATCGCCGAATGTCTCGACGCGGTGATGCCGGCGATCCCCTATTGCATCGACCTGATCGAGGGACCGTATCTGGAGACCGATCCGGCGGTGATCGCGGCATTCCGCCCGAAGAAGTGACGGTGGCGCAGCGCGTCATACTTGGGCTCGACCCGAGCAGCTCCAAACTTGTCATTCCGGGCGCTGCAGGCGCGAACCCGGAACCCATGACTGGGTGAAACAGCTGGCCTCTCTCGGAGCGACTCACCCGGTCGTGGGTTCCGGGTTCTTCGCTGCGCGAAGCCCCGGAATGACAAAGGATTTTACCCCGCCGCCAGCTCCCGCCCGATCGCCTGCACGAGTTGCGGCGACAGCGGATCGGTCGCCGACGGAAAGCCGCCGAGCAGCGCGCCATCGCGTCCGATCAGATATTTGTGGAAGTTCCAGCGCGGCGTGTCCGCCGGTTTCTCCGAAGCGGCCCAGCGATAGAACGGATGCGCCTCCGGCCCGCGCACGACGGTCTTCTCGACGAAGGTATAGGTCGCGCCATGGCTCTGCCGGGCGGCTTCGGCGATGGCGGCGCCATCGAGCGGCTCCTGCCCGCCGAAATCATTGCTCGGCACCGCGACGAGCATCAGGCCGCGCGCCTGATAGCGCTGCCAAAGCTGCTCCAGCGTCGCCATCTGTCCGGCATAGCCGCAGCGCGTGGCCGTATTGACGACGAGGATCGGCCGGCCGCGATAATCGGCGAGCGGCAGGCGTCCGCCACCGGGCATATCGAAGCCGAAGGCGTGTGCGCCCGTCAGGGCCTGCGCCACGGTCGCGCGAGAGACGATACCCGCAGCAGCGACTCCGGCGACCCCGGCGACGATCTGGCGGCGCGACGGCAGCATGGCTTCTCTCCGGTTCGGCAAACGAACGGGCGGCATCATGCCCGAAAGCAGAAAGCCCCGCAGCCGGCCGGCGCGAGGCTTCGCTTCACGATGGCGAGACCGCGAGGCCTCGGCAGGCAACTCTCAGCAGGCGAGGACCTTCTTCACCCGCACTTCGAGATCGCGCAGTTCATAGGGCTTCACGACGTAATGGTCGGCGCCGTTGCTGGTCGCCTCGTCCATCTTGTCGACCGAGCGCTCCGAGGTCGCCATGATGATCTTGATCTGGTTGAGCTCGGGCACCGAGCGGATGGCGCGCAAGAGGTCGATGCCGCTCATTCCCTCCATGTTCCAGTCGAGCAGCAGCAGATCATAGCGCTTCTGCTGCATCTTCATCAGGGCTTCGCGCGCGTTCTCAGCCTCGTCGATGTCCTGGAACTCGATCTGCTTGAGGAAATAGGTCGCCAGGCCGCGCATGCTCTTCTGGTCGTCGACCACCAGGATGCGGTATTCGCTTCTGGCCTTTGACATCACTTTGCTCCTTACGCGGTGCGTAGATTCGGCCGCTCGCCGACCAGCTGCCCGACCGCTCCACCGATCTGGTTGAGCGGTACGACCCTGTCGGCGGCTCCGATCTCGAAGGCCGCTTTCGGCATCCCGTTTACCACGCAGGTCTCCCCGCTTTGGATTAACGTCTCGGCGCCGGCTTTGCGCATGGCTAACAAACCGTCAGCGCCGTCGCGCCCCATGCCGGTGAGCAGGATGCCGACCGCATGGGCGCCGACGCTGCGTGCCACCGAATGGAACATTACGTCGACGGAGGGCGAATGGCCGCTGACCAATGGCCCATCCTTGAGCACGCAGACGAACTCGCCGCGCCGTTCCTCGATCTCGAGATGGCGCGGTCCGCCCGGCGCCACCACGGCCATGCCGGGCCTGAGCCTGTCGCCATCGACGGCCTCGCGCACATCGAGCCCGGTCGCCGTCGCGAGACGCGCCGCGAACTTCGCCGTATAGCCCGGCGGCATGTGCTGCACGACGACGATCGGCAGCCTGAGCTGAGCAAGGTCCCGCATCACGGTCTGCACGGCGGGGACGCCGCCGGTCGAGGCGCCGATCGCGATCAGCGAGGTCTTGCTGCTGCGGGCCGGTTCCCGCGGCGCTGGGGGCGCTGCCGGGCGGGCGGGCGCAGCGGCCGCCTGCGCTACCTGCCTTGCAGCGGCGATCATCTTGCGGCTGGCCGCCGCGCGCTGCAGCGCCGCGACGAGATGCTTCATGAAGCCGTCGAGCGTATGGGTCGTGCCGTCCGGCTTCTCGATGAAATCGATCGCGCCCAGTTCTAGCGCCTGGATGGTGTTGTCGGCGCCCGGCCCCCCGAAAGCCGAGACGATCAGCACCGGCAGCGGGTCCTGCTTCAGCACACGCGCTAGCAGCTTCAGGCCGTGTCGGCCGGGCAATTCAAGATCGAGCGTCACCACATCAGGCCGGAGCTCCTGGATGGCGTCCCAGCCTTCTTCGGCACTCCCGGCGACGCCGATCACCTCGAAGCCCGGCGCCCCGTTGATGATCTGCGTCATCAACTTCTGCATCAGGATGGAATCGTCGACGACGAGGACCTTGACCGGGCTTGCGGAGGATGTCGCGACAACCATCACCAGACCTCCACTTCACCGGCCACCGGCTGCGTCTTGAGCCGGTTGAGATAGGCGATTTCCTGCTCGTGGCTGCTGTCGCGCGCGGTCGGCTGAACATGCTGCACCCAGGCTCGGCCCGTCGAGGGCTGGTAGTGGATGCGCCGCGAGCGCGTGCCGCCGACATCCCGTGACACAACCGGGATGCCTTCCACCTTCAGGAACTCGTTGACGAAGGTGATGTTGCCGTCGCCGATCGCGAGCATCGTCGCGCCCGAGAGCACGCGCGCCCCGCCGAAGACCTTGGCCTCCAGGCTCTGGCGCCTTGCGCCGCGCTTGAGGAGGCCGTTGATCAGCACTTCCATCGCCGTGTCGCCATAGCGCTCGCCGGCACTGGTATCCGAGCCGCCATTGTTCTTCGGCAGCAGGAAATGGTTGAGGCCGCCGACGCCGACCACGGGGTCGCGCATGCAGACCGAGATGCAGGAGCCGAGAACCGTCGCGACGATCTCGTCCTTGGCGGAGGTGATCTCGTGCTCACCCGGCGCGACGGTGATGATCGTCGCCTGGAAACGTGGATCGAAATAGCGGCGGGAGGACCGGGAGACGCTCATGCAGTCCTCTCGTAGATGGTGCGGCCGATCAGGCGCAGGTTCGGATGCGGTTGCGGCAGCGATTCCGAATGCCCGAGATAGAGGAAGCCGCCCTGAGCCAGCAGCGCCACGAAACGGTCGAGGATCGAGGCCTTTGTCTGCGTGTCGAAATAGATGAAGACGTTGCGGCAGAAGATCACGTCGAAGGGGCCGCTCATCGGCCATTTCTCGATCAGGTTGAGCCGCTTGAAGGCGATCATCCGGCGCAGCTCCTCGCTGATCCGCGCCTCGCCCCGCCCTGCTCCGCCTTCGAGCTTGAGCAGCGGCTTCACGTCGGGCGGCAGGCGCTCGAACAATTCCGCCGGATAAATCCCGGCCTCGGCCCGCGCCAGGATGTCGGTGTCGATATCAGTCGCCAGGATCCTGAAATCGAGATCGCTGCGCGGGCCCATCACGTCGCGGCAGGAGGCGGCGATCGAATAGGGTTCCTCGCCGGACGAACAGGCCGCCGACCAGATGCGGATGCGCCCGCGCCGCCCGGACCGCTCCTGCAGCAGGCGCGGCATCACGTCCTTGCGCAGATGGTCGAAATGGTGGCGCTCGCGAAAGAAGGCCGTGTGGTTGGTCGTCACCGCATTGATCAGTTCGGGCAGTTCGCCCGCCGCCTGCGGGGTCTTCAGGAAGGCGCAGTATTCCGCGACCGAGTTCATGCCGAGCGCCTTGACGCGGCGGGCCAGCCGGCCGCGCGTCATCGCCTCCTTGTGCTCGCGGATGACGATGCCGGCCTGCTCATAGACCAGCGTCGCGATGAACTTCATGTCGTCGCGGGTCAGCGTGACGTCGGCCATGGCGGGCTGGGCGAACGCGAAGGGATTGGACGAGGCGGGCTTGTTCATCTCTCAGATCCCCATGCGACCACCGGCGGCGACGCGGCGCGGCTGTGGCTGCGGCATCGTCCGCGATGGCTGCGCGATTGCGGGAGCTGCGCTGCGCCATGGCGGCAATGCGGTGGCGGTCGCGGCATGCCCGCCGCTGAATGCTTCGATCATGGCATGCAGTGCCGCCGCCTGCTCGGCGAGCTCGGCCGCCGCCTCGGCGCTCCGCCCCGCGAGATCGGCGTTCTGCCTGACGCCCTTGTCCAGCCTCGCGACGCTGCGGCCCATCTCGTCGGCGCCTTGCGCCTGTTCGGCCGTCGCGGCGGAAATCTCCGAGACGGTCGTCGAGACCTTGTCCGCCGCCGCGACGATGCGCTCGAGCGCCCTGCCGGTCTCGCGGACGAAGCCGACGCCCTCGGCGATCTGCCCGTTCGACGAGGCGATCAAACCTTTGATGTCCTTGGCGGCCTGTGCCGAGCGCTGCGCCAGCGAGCGCACTTCCGAGGCGACCACGGCGAAGCCCTTGCCGGCATCGCCCGCGCGCGCCGCTTCGACGGCGGCATTCAGCGCGAGCAGGTTGGTCTGGAAGGCGATTTCGTCGATCACGCCGACAATCTCGGAAATCTTCAGCGACGAGCTTTCGATGCGCTCGATCGCGTCGACGGCACGGGTCACGACGCCCTGCCCCAGCTTCGCGACGCTCATCGTCTCGCCGGCGATGTCACCGGCCTCGCGGGTGCGCACGCTGCTGCGCCCGACCGAAGCCGTAACCTGCTCGGCTGCGGCCGAGGCTTCGCCGAGATCGGCGGCCGCCTGCCCCGCGCCCGCCGCAAGCTCCATCGTCGCCGCATTGACCTCCGCCGCGGCATGCGAAACCCGGCCCGCGCTGTCGCGGATGGCCGCCAGCGTCGCGCCGACATGGCCAAATGCCTCGTTGAGGCTGTCCTGTACGAAACCCAGGCTGCCCTGGCCGATCACCGGGATATGCCGATTGAAATCGCCTTCAGCCACCCCCGCGACGGCATGGGCCATCTGGTCGACTGTGCCTTCGAGGGCAGCATTGATCCGGTTCAACCCTTTGACCGCGTGGCCAAGCGGCAGCGGCTGCCCTTCCGACGACAGGCGATGGGAGAAGTCGCCGGTCTCGGCCGCTTCGACCAGCGCCACGATCTCGGCGGCGAGCTTGAGGTCGCCGGTCATCTCGCGCCACTCCACGGCCGTGCCGAGGCTGCGGCCATCACCGCGCACCATGGCGGTCAAGGTCAGGCAGACCGTGCGGCGACCGAGCGTCAGGCGCACCGGCTGGTCGCTTGGCGGCTGATGTTCGCCCTGCACACGCTCCATGACGCGGCCGAGCATGTCCTTGGCCGAGCAGCCGGGAAAGGCCGCGCGAAAATCCTCCTGCGCCTCGCCGAAGAAGCGCAGCAGCGCCTTGCTGACATAGACAACGCGGCCGGCGGGATCGCAGAGCATGACGCTGGCGCGGCCATGATCGAGCGCGGCGCGCAGCCTTTCGGCCTCCTGGCCCTGCTCGCGGATGGTCGCGAGCGCGCGCGACAATTCCGCGCCTTCGCCCGAACCGGATGCATCGGGAAGCGCGATCTCCCCGCCCTCGGCCAGGCGGGCCGCAGCCGCGGCACTGCGCGCGAGCGGGCGGGTCGCGCCCCAGGCCGCGAGGCCGCCGACCAGCGCGACGGCCGTCACGGCAGCAGCACCCAGGACGGGAGCGCCGGCGATGGCCGCATAGGAAGCCAGGCTGCCGGCAAGCGCCGTCGAGCCGGCGACGAGCAGCGGCTGGCTGACCGAGAGACGTGAGAAGGGGCCGAGCGCGCTGCCCATAAGCTTCGATCGTTTCTTGTTCTCGCCCGCTTCTGGAACGCTACGCTCGGGCTGGTCTCTGGAGGTCAGGCGGCCCGGCTGGTCTTGATCTGGGCCTCGGCGCCGCCGTCGCGGATCACCGCCGCGAGGTCGAGCAGCGCGACGATATCGGTGTCGAGCAGGACGAGACCCTCGATCAGGCCGTGCTCGTCGCGCTCCAGGTCGGGCGCCGGGCGAACCGCGCTGACCGGCACGTCGACGATGTCCGAGACCGAGTCGACCAGCAGGCCGGCGGTCTTGTCCTCGACATCGACCACGACGATGACATGGGTCGCGGTGGCCTCGGTCGCGCCGAGCCCGATCGCGGTGCGCAGGTCATAGACCGCCAGGATGACGCCGCGCAGGTTGAGCACGCCGCGCACATGCGGGGCCGCATGCGGCAGCGGCGTCGTCGCCTGCCAGCCCTTGATCTCCCGGACCATGCCGACATCGATGCCGAAGGTGCGGTCGCCGACCTTGAAGGTCACGATCCGGCGCGCGGCCGATTCAGGCTGCGCCGACGAGAAGTGCTTTTCGCCGAGTTGGAGGCTCATGGTCATCCAGCCATCTTGAGGTCAGATTGAGGGGGACGGCTGCCGGACGCGGCCAGCCGCAGCATCGAGTCGATATCCAGGATCAGGGCGACGAGGCCGTCGCCGAGGATCGTCGCCGCCGAGGCGCCGTTGACCGTGCCGTAATTCGCCTCGAGGCTCTTCACCACGACCTGCTGCTGGCCGACGATCTCGTCGACGGCGATGCCGACATTGTTGCCGCGCTCGGTCTCGGCGATGATCACGATGTTCTCGTTGGTCTTGCCCATGGAGCCCATCACGTCGCCGAGGCGATAGAGCGGGGTGACCTCGCCGCGCCAGCGCAGGACTTCCTGGCCGAAGGGCAGACGCTCGATCGGGGTCGAGGCGAGATGCTGCGTCTCGATCACCGAGGCGATCGGGATGACGTAGCGGTCGTCGCCGCAGCGGATCACCATGCCCTCCAGCACGGCAAGCGTCAGCGGAAGGGCGAGCGTGAACTTGCAGCCGCGGCCCGGCTCGGAATCGACCGAGATGCGTCCGCCCAACGATTCGACGTTGCGGCGCACGACGTCCATGCCGACGCCGCGGCCCGAGATGTCGCTGACCGCTTCCGCCGTCGACAGGCCGGCGGCGAAGATGAGCTGGTCGATCTCCTCCGGCGCGAGCTTCTCGTCGGCGCCGACGAGGCCGCGCGAGCGCGCCTTGGCCAGCAGCCGGTCGCGGCCGATGCCGCGCCCGTCATCGGTGACGGAGATGACGATGCGGCCGGCGCGGTGCTCGGCGATCAGCTTGATCGTGCCCTCGCGCGGCTTGCCCGCGGCGACGCGCTCGTCCGGCGTCTCCAGCCCGTGATCCATCGAGTTGCGGATCATGTGAGTCAGCGGGTCGGCGAGCTCCTCGATGATCGTTTTGTCGACCTCGGTGTTCTCGCCTTCGAGTACGAGGCGCACTTCCTTGCCCAGCGTCTGGGCGAGCTCGCGCACCAGGCGCGGCATGCGCTGGAACACGGCCTTCACCGGCTGCGCGCGGACCGCCATGACATGGTCCTGCAATTCGCGCGTCTGGCGCGACAGCGTCAGCATGCCCTCGGCCGTCTTGGCGTGGACGTCATAAGGCAGCGAGCGCACGCATTCGACCAGCATGGACTGGGTGATGACGATCTCACCGACGAGATTCATCAGCTTGTCGATACGGTCGAGATCGACGCGGACGCTGACGGCCTGGCGCTGGCGCGCCGAGCTGTCGGCGGAAGCCGGAGCACGCGGCACGGCGCGGGCGGCCGGCGGTTCGGCTGCGGCGACGGGTGCCGGAGCGGCGGCCGGCACCGGCTCGGGCTGGATATCGGGCGCGTTCGCCGCTTCCGGCGCCGGGCCGAGCTTGGCGAGGATGGCCGAGAGATCGGCGGCGACGGCGCTGGAGACTTCCGGCTCGGCAGCCGGTGCTTCGGCAGCCTGCGGCGCCTCCGCCACGGTCTCCTCGGGGAAGCTGATCTCGAATTCCTCGTTGGCGAGGCTGAAATCGAAGCGGCCGTGCAGATCCTCGACCGTGAGTTCGGTGCGAAGGTCCACGTCGAAGCGCATCCAGCAATCGCTGACGTCGAGGCTTTCGAGCGGCGGCACCTGGCTCAGGTCGCAGCGGATCGAGACGATGTCCTCTGCCGGCAACGAGCCCAGCACGACGCGCGGCTCGATGACGCGGCGGAACAGGTCCTGCTCGGGCGTGATGCGCAGATGCACGTCGCGCCCGGGCTTGCGCGCGGCAGCCGCAGGAACCGGCGCGGTGGCGGGCTCGTCGTCCCAGCCGTCGTCGGCGGCAACTGCCGGGGCCGCCGTCTTCGCCTCGACCATGGCGAGCAGGTTGCCGAGCGCGGCGATGCCGGGAGGCGCGTCGTTGTTGGCGGCGGGCGCGACCGGCTCGGGAGCGGGCGGCGCGGCGACCGGCGCCTGCGGCTCCTTGCCGACCTGCTCGAGCGCAGCCAGCAGGTCGGGCCGCTCGGTCGCGGGCTCGTCGTTACGCGCGGCCGAGACGAGGTCGGCGACGGCATCGGCGCAGCGCAGGAAGAGCGTGAACGGCGCGTCCTCGATGGCGACGCGGCCGGACCTCAGATGGTCGAGCGAGGCCTCGAAGACATGCGCGAAGCCGACCAGCTCCGTGCAGCCGAAGGCGCCCGCGCCGCCCTTGATCGAGTGAATGGCGCGGAAGGCGGCGTTGACGTCCTCAGGATCGCTGGAGCCTTCGTCGAGAGCCTGGAGCTTCTGCTCCAGCGCGCCGAGGAGTTCGTCGCATTCCTGAAAGAAGGTCTGCTTGAGTTCTGCCAACGGATCCACGGCGGAGCCTTCAGTTCTGGTAGCGCGCGACGAGGCCGAGCAGCGTGTTGGGTTCGAAAGGCTTGACCATCCAGGCGCTGGCGCCGGCGCGCCGGCCTTCGGCCTTGATCTCGGCGCCGTTCTCGGTGGTCAGCACGATGATCGGCGTGTTCTGCCCGGCCGGGCGAGAACGGCAGGCGCGAGTGAACTCGATGCCGTCCATGATCGGCATGTTGAGGTCGGTGATCACCAGATCGGGGCGGAACTGGTCGAACTTGGTGAGGCCGTCCTCGCCGTTCTCGGCCTCCGCCACCTCATGGCCGGCATTGCGGAGCGTCAGGCTGAGGAGGCTGAGCAGGGTCTTGGTATCGTCAATCGCCAGGATTTTCATGCCTGATCACTCCAGAACGAGAGCGCTGTGAGCGGCATCGAAGCCGATCGCCCGCAAGGATTCGCGGCATTCCTCGGAAGCCGCCTTGAGCGTGACCGAAAGCCCCCGCGCGGCGGCGCTGGTGGCTGCGGAGTGGAGAAGCTGGACCCAGAGGCTGGGCAGAGGGCCCGCTTCGGCGCATTCGACGGCGATGCTTTCCCGCTGTTCCAGCGCCACCAACAGTTGGTTGCGGAATGCCGCGGCCTCGGACCGGCCGAGGAAGGGGGGAAGCGAGACGGTGATGACCATGAAGGGCGACCCAGGATTGCGCCTGGAGCATCACGTCGAACTGGTAAAAACTTCGCTAAATCTGCCGGCGTCCATCAATAATCTTGGCGCTTTCAGGGCAAAAGCAGCGCACTGTGCAGGGGTCAGAAGATGGCGTTGCTGATCGCACGCGGCACCAGCGTGATCTTGCCATCCGCCTCCCGGTATTTCCGGGGTACGTTGATGACACCGGACAGATGCAGCCAGAGGTTGTTGGGGGAGATCGGCTTGGTGACGATCTCGTGGGCACCGAGCTTCGCCGCCTGGACGACGGAGCGCCGGTCCGGCCGTTCCATCATCACCAGCACCGGCGCCTTGGCGAAGGGCGAGGTCTTGAAGGAGCGAATCGCCGCCAGGCACTTGATGCTGTTGCCCTCGGGCATGTCCCAGTCGAGGATGACGATGTTCGGCTGTTTCTGGATGAAGGTCGAGGCCGCCGACGACAGATCGGCCGCCTCGAAGATGCGGTTGAGCTGCGCCTGATACAGCATCGTGCGCACGATCCGGCGGTAATGCGGGCTCGGATCGATGAGCAGCACCGACAGGTTGGGAAAGGATGGCGCGATATGCATGGCGCTGGCTCGGGTACTCGCTCACTCAACTCGACAGGTTACGCATCGCGGCTCGCTAGACCTTGAGCCCGATGCGGAAGGCGCCCCAATGCCGGCCCCTCACCATGATCGGCGCCGACAGGTCTTCCATCACCAGGAACTGCCCGCCGCCCATGTCGCGCCGGTAGCTTTGGAGAAGGAAAGGCTTGCGGTTGCGCGCGGCGGCAAGCCCGGTCCGATCGTCGAAGATCCGCCGGTTGCGGCAATTGGCATTGTTCCAGACCGGATCGCTGCCCTGGGCCTGCGCGTATTTGCGATTATGCGTCGGCAGGAAGCCGTTGCGGTCGACAGCCGCGCAGAACACGATCCGCCCATTCGAGGTCAGCAGTTCCTCCTGCAGCGGCGGCAGCAGCCGATCGGTCAAGGCGACGAAGCGCGTCATGTGCTGCACCGGATCCGAGCCCGGAATCGGCCGATAGGCCTCGTCGAACAGGTCCGCGAGCCCGACCTCCCCGCGCGCCAGCGCTGCCTCGAACAATTCGCCGATCCGACCGGCCGTCTCCATCGCGGTCGTGATCAGTTCCGACTGGGCGGTGCGCACGCCCGACGCCGCGATCGAGCCGAGAATGCCTTCGCTGATCGCTACCAGCGCCTCGGTCCGCTGCCCAGCCTGCTGGAGATTGTCGGTGGAGGCATCGACTCCGCTGACCAGCGCCGCGAGGTCCTGCCCCGCCTTGGCGCAGGCCTCCGCATTCTCCCGCGTCGGCCGCGACACCGCCTCGATCTCGCCGATCAGTTCGACCACCGAGCGGCCGAAGCTGTCGAACTCGCCGATCTGCTGTGAAATGGTCTGGCTGCCCGCCTGTGCGCGCTGCGCCGTCTGGGCATTCTCCTGGCTGCGGCGGGCGACCGCGTCGACCGCCTTGACGAGCAGGTCGAGCTGGGCCGCGCTTGCCGCCGTCGCCTCGCGGGTTTGTTCAGCGAGTGCCTTCACAGCCGCCGCGATAACGGCGAAGCCCTTGCCGGCCTCACCGCTGCGTGCCGCCTCGACGCCGGCATTGATCGACAGGAGCTGGATCTCGCGCGTGATCGACTGGATCGCATCGCTCGACGCCCGCGCCTTGTGCGCGTCGCCGACGGCTTGCGCCAGCGCCTGGGACATCGACTGCGCTTCCTGCGCCAGGGTCTCGATATCGGCCTGCGCGGCATTGAGCCCGAGCCGCACCGATTTCGTCACGCGTTCGAGACCGTTACGGACGCCGGAAGCCGCGGCCTGCGCGCCCTCGGCCGCCTGCCGGATCGCATTATTGGCCTGCGACACCTGCTCGACGGCTCCGACCACCCGGCGCAGGCCTGCCGTCTGCTTGTCGAACTGCTGCGTGACGTCGCCGACGCGCCCGGCGATATCGGTGATCTCCGCGCTGAGCTTGCCGAACCGGGCGGCGATCTCGCGCACTGCGCGCTCGGCTCCCATGCCGGCCGGCTCGCCGGCAAGGTCCGGCATCACCTCGCGAACGGGGAGGTCGAGCTTGCGAGCCAGTGCATGCATGCGGGGGCGCCCCTTTTCCCGGCGGGATTCCTTCCAGACCGTAGAGAAACGCGGTAAATTGCCGGTTAAGAGCCATTTCGGCCAATTTACGAAGATCGATGCGCCCAGCACGATTGCACCGCTGCCCCTGGGTCAACCATTCCGCAATCTCGTGCTACAGCTCGATGATCGACAGCGGACCCGTCACGGGCATCGCGCGTTGAGCAGGAAGAAACCACGACGCCCTGGCCCGACCGTTCCTTGTGTCGCGCGCCGCCCGAATGCTTTCCGGAGGATTCCCATGACCACAGTTTCCCCCGTTTCCCGCCGCCGCCTGATCGGCCTCGGAGCCGCCGCGCTCGCCATCGCCGCCGCGCCCAAGGTCTGGGCCCAGGCCGCCGCGCCGGCCACGCCGGCCGGCCCGTTCTCGCTGCCGAAGCGCGCCTACGAGGCCAATGCGCTGGAGCCGCATATCGATGCCGCCACGATGGACATCCACTACAACCGGCACCACGCAGCCTATGTCGCCGCACTGAACAACGCCGCCAAGGACAATGGGATGATCGCCAAGGCCTCGGTCGGGGAGCTGATCGCCGACCTCGCCCAGGTGCCCGAGAGCATCCGCACCGTGATCCGCAACAATGGCGGCGGCCACGCCAACCACAGCATGTTCTGGGAGATCATGGGCCCGGGCGCCGGCGGCGCGCCGACCGGCGAGGTTGCCGAGGCGATCACGCGCGATCTCGGCGGCTTCGACAAGTTCAAGGCCGATTTCGAGGCGGCGGGCCTGCGCGTTTTCGGCTCCGGCTGGGTCTTCGTCACCGTCGACAAGGCCGGCAAGCTCGCCCTGCTCGGCAAGCCGAACCAGGACAGCCCGCTCATGGACAAGCAAATGGTCCTGCTCGGCAACGACGTCTGGGAGCACGCCTATTACCTGAAATACCAGAACCGTCGCGCCGATTACCTCAAGGGCTGGTGGAACGTGGTCGACTGGAAGAAGGTCAACGAGCGCTACGCCGCCGCCAAGGCCGGCAAGCTCGCGCTCTGATGGTCATCGCAAACGTCATGCTCGGGTCAGGCCCGAGCATGACGGCCGAAGGGCTTAATGCTGCCCCACCTTCGCCCCGCCCGCGCCCTCGCTCAGCCGCGGCAGGAACCAGGCGAGCAGGCCCATCAGCGGGATGAACGAGCAGAGCTTGTAGACCATCTCGATGCTGAGGATGTCAGCGAACTCGCCGAGCAGCGCGGCCGCAAGCCCGCCGAGCCCGAAGGACAGCCCGTAGAAGAAGCCGCCGACCAGCCCGACGCGGCCGGGCAGCAGCTCCAGCGCATAGATCAGGATCGCGGCGAAGGCGCTCGACATGATCAGGTTGATCACGATCGTCAGCACGCCGGTCCAGAACAGGTCGGCATAGGGCAGGACCAGCGTGAAGGGCAGCGCGCCCAGGATCGAGAACCAGATGATCTTGTTGCGGCCGATCCGGTCGCCCAGCATGCCGCCGCCCAGCGCGCCTGCCGCCGAGGAGGCGAGGAACAGGAACAGCATCACCTGCGAATTCTGCACGGAGATGCCGAATTTGCCGATGAGATAGAAGGTGTAGAACGAGGAGAAGCTCGCCGAATAGGCGTTCTTCGAGAAGAGCAGGATGATCAGGATCGTGATGGCGACCGCGACCGAGCGCTTGCCGGGCCGCGCCGGTGCCGCGCTCGCGGCCGCGACTTTCGCAGGCCGTGCCCTGTCGAGCCGCGCATAGCTTGCCGCGGTCCAGACCATCAGCATCATCGCGACCAGCGCGGCGACCGAGAACCAGGCGAGATTCCCCTGCCCGCGCGGCACGATGACGAAGGCCGCCAGCAACGGCCCGAGCGCTCCACCCGTCTGGCCGCCGACCTGGAAGATGCCCTGTGCCAGTCCATGCTGACCGCCGGAAGCGTTACGCGCCATGCGCGTCGCCTCGGGATGGAAGATCGACGAACCGATGCCGACGCAGGCGGCCGAGAGCAACAGGAACCCGTAGCTGCCGGCATAGGCAAGGCCGATCAGCCCCGAGAGCGTGAAGCCCATGCCCACCACCATCGAGTAGGGCATCGGATGCTTGTCGGTATAGAGCCCGACGGCCGGCTGCAGCAGCGAGGCCGCGACCTGGAAGGTCAGCGTGATCAGGCCGATCTGGCCGAAATCGAGCCGATAGGCCTCCTTGATGATCGGATAGATCGCCGGGATCAGCGACTGGATCATGTCGTTGAGCAGATGCGTGAAGCTCAACGCGATCAGCACCGGCATCATGGCCCGTTGCGGCAGGGAGGCGGTCGTCGCGCTGGCGGTCATCTCGGCTAAGTCCCGCGGCGTCTCCGGCAGGCCGATTCCCGCATCTCGACGCGGTCGAAGGCTCTAGACGATCACCGGCGCGCGCACAATTTCATGAGCCGGCGCCACGGCATTGCGTTCGCCGCATAGGGCCGGCAACAGGCGCCCCGAGCGGGCACCTGCATGGTGCACTTACGCCATCTTGTCGAGCGGATAGAGCGGCCGGCGCACCCGGCGATAGGGCAGCTTGCGGAGGTCCGGGGTGCAGAGCGCCCCGCTGTCGCAGACGATCACCTTGCCGGCGATCGGCTCGAAGGCGGCGCGGAAATGCTGCATCGATTTCAGCCCGACGACGCGCTTCGCCGCCGGATCGATGCCGAAGGCGCGGAACTGCTGCAGGTCGTTCATCTGGGCGCGGATCGTGGTGACCAGAATCTCGATATCGCCGACGCGCAACACGGCACACGGCCCCCAGCTCGCCTGCAATCCACCCATCATCGGGCCGTCGCCGGTATAATCGCCGTCGCTGACACTGACGAGCGTGCCGGTGAGGTCGAGCGGCCCGCCGCCGATCTCGGGATCGACCTTGCCGCCGAGCCGGACCGAGACCGTCGAACCCGGTTCGCCCTTGCGCAGTTCGGCCGCGACCTCCGGGTCGACCATCGGCCCGAAGCAGGCATCTTTGAGATCGGCCGCGATCATGCCCTTGAGCAGGCCGGTCGCATCGCCATAGCCGCCCCCGCCGGGATTGTCGGCATAATCGGCGATGATCAGCGGCCCACTGGTCGCGACATAGGACTTCGCTTCCGCAACCGCGCCCTCGACCGAGAGGAAGGGCGTCACCACGTCGAAGCGACGCTGCCACATGTCCTCGACCAGCGCTTCCGCGAAGGCTTGATGCTTCTCGCGATCGCCCTCGCAAGTGACGAGCACGGTCGGGCCGACCTCGTGGATATCGGCATTGCCGAAGCCGCCATTGACGCTGACGGCGAAGACGCCGGCCTCCTTCTCATAGGCCCTGGCCTTGGCGATGCGCTCGACCATCGGGCCGATATCGGTGCGCCCGCCGTTGACCTCCTCCAGCATCGGCCGCTCGGCGCGCAGCGTCACCGGCCTGATCTCGCCCGTCATCGTCCGCTGCAGGATGCCGGCCACGAGCCTGCCGGTCTCGCGGACATCGACATGCGGGTAGGTCTTGTAGGAGACGACGATATCGGCGAGCTCGGTCATCTTGCGGGTGACGTTGGCATGAGGATCGAGCGTGATGCCGATCGGCACGTCCGGCCCGAGCACGGCCCGGACCCGCCCCAGCAGTTCCCCTTCCCCGTCCTCGCAGAATTCCGTGACCATCGCGCCGTGCAGGCCGAGCAGCACGCCATCGATCTTGCCGGCATGGGCCTTCGCGGCCTCGACGATCACGCCGGCGATCCGGTCGAAGGCGTCGCGGGTCACCGGGCCGGAGGGCTGAGCGGCGGCGCTGATCGCATGGAGGACCTTCCAGCCCGTCGGGCGGCCGATGTCGAGGAAGCCGGCGATCGGCGTGTTGGCCACTGCTCGCGCGGCGATGGCATCGTCGCCCAGCTTGATGCCGCGATCCAGGAAGGCGGCATAATCGGCCGGGCAGCGGCTGAAAGTATTGCTCTCATGCGAGAACTCGGCGGTCAGGACGGCGAAACTCATGGCGTTCCTCTGGCGGAGCGTCTGTGACGTCGGCACTCCCGCGCTCCAGGGGATCAAGAAATTTTTCCTTCGGACTGTCAAAGGCCTCGCTTGAGGCTCGGTCGCCCCGGGACTATTCGAGGAAGGTGGGGAGGATTCCGGCGACGATGGCGACCACGACCGAACAGGCCGATGTCATCGTGCTCGGCGCTGGCATCGTCGGCGTCAGCGTGGCGCTGCATCTGCAGGAGCGCGGACGGCGCGTGCTGCTCGTCGATCGCGGCGAGCCGGGTGCCGAGACCAGCCATGGCAATGCCGGGCTGATCGAGCGCTCCTCGGTCGTGCCCTACGCCTTCCCCCGCGATATCGCATCACTTGTCAGCCTCGCCTCGAACCGCTCGATCGCCGTGCGCTATCGCCCGGCGGCGTTGCTGCGGATGGCGCCCTGGCTCGCGCGCTACTGGTGGAACTCGGCCCCGAGCCGGCTCGACAAGTTGGGCCGTGCCGTCCTGCCGCTGATCGAGCGCTGCATCGAGGAGCACCGGCGCTGGACGCAGGCCGCCGGTACCGAGGCGCTGATGCGTCGCGAAGGCTGGATCGAGCTCTATCGCACCCGGCAAGGCTTCGACGTCGCGACCCGGGGAGCCGCCGAACTCGCCGGTTACGGTCTCGCCCACGACCTGCTCGACGAGGAAGCGCTGCGCCGCCTTGAACCCGGCCTGCTCGACGGCGCGGTCGCCGGCGCGGTGCATTGGCGCGACCCGGTCACCGTCAGTGATCCCGGTGCGGTGACCCGCGCCTATGCCGCGCTTTTCGTCACGCGCGGCGGCGTCCTGAAGCATGCCGATGCGGGAGGGCTGAACCAAGATGCCGGTGGATGGCGCCTGTCCGCCGATGGCCAGGAATGGAACGCCCCAGACGCCGTGGTCGCACTTGGCCCCTGGTCGAACGATCTTGTCGAGCGCTTCGGCTATCGTTTCCCGATCGGCTTCAAGCGCGGCTACCACATGCATTACGAGAGCGCCGCTGAGACCGCGCCGCGACATCCGCTCTGCGACGCCCAGGCCGGCTTCGTGCTGACCTCCATGCAACGCGGCGTCCGCCTGACCACGGGAATCGAGCTGGCCGGGCGCGACGAACCCTCGGATTCCTGGCAGCTCGACCGGGCCGAGCGCATCGCGCGGCGGATCGTTCCGCTGGGCCGCAGGCTCGATGCCGAGCCCTGGCGCGGCGCCCGCCCCTGCCTGCCCGACATGCTGCCGATCATCGGTCCGGCCCCGCGTCATCGCGGCCTGTGGTTCGCCTTCGGCCACGCCCATCACGGCTTCACGCTCGGCCCCGCGACCGGCCGCCTGCTCGCGGAGATGATGACGGGTGCGCCGACATTGTGCGACCCGGTCCCCTTCGCGGCCGAGCGCTTCCTGCCTCAGGCCCGCTCTGCCTGACCCGGCGTTGCGTCGTTCTTCCACAGCCGTCATTGCGATGCGCTTCCGCAACGGAGACGCAATAACTCCTCGCTAACGATGATCTGCGAACGATTTGGCTCATGCGGCAGCCCGAAGCGACCGGGCATGCCGCGACGATGGATTGAGCGATGAAGAGCCTGACGATACGCCGCCGCATCCTGATCAGCTTCGCCGCCATCCTCGCGGTGATGACCGCCATGGCCGGCGCCAGTTACTTCTGGTTCCTGCAAACCGAGCGGCAGGTGGTCGAGGTCGAGACCAAGACGGTGCCCGGCCTCTATGTCAGCGCCCAGTTGGTGGCGAACTGGACGGAGGCTCGCGGCCTCGCCCGTGAATTCGTTCTGGCCGATACTCCCGCGGAGCAGCAACAGGTCGCCGAGGCCATCGCCGCTAATCGTGAGATCATGCGCGGTCTGCTCAAGGCCTATGAGAGTGCGATCACCACCGCCGAGGACCGGAAGAACCACGCCCTCGCCCGTGAGCTGTTCGAGCAGTTCGCCACCACCGAGGACGTGATCGTCGCCGCCGGCCGCCTCGCGATCGCCAATGGACAGGCATCCAACCAAGCCGCTGCCGTGAAGCGGGATCTGGAGCCGACCGCCGTCCGGATGCAGGCAGTGACCAAGACGATGCTCGATTTCAACAAGGCCGAGGCCGACGATTCGACCCGCTTGATCGTCTCCATCGTTCGCTCCGCGGAACTCGGCCTGATCGTCTGCTTCGTGGTCGCGCTCCTCCTCGCATTCCTCTGCGGTTACCTGCTGTTCCGGGCGGTGACCGTGCCGCTCGGCCGGCTGCTTGGCATCGTCGACCTGATGCGGCGCGGCGATTTCAGCGAGCGCCTGACGCTGGAGCGGCGCGACGAGTTCAGCACGCTGGCCGACGGCGTCAACGCCATGGCCGACGATCTCGCCGGGCTGATCGGCCAGATCCAGAAGTCGAGCATCCAGGTCAACACCTCGATCACCGAGGTCGCAGCGACCTCGAAGGAACAGCAGGCGACGGCCAACGAGATCGCCGCCACGACGACCGAGATCGGCGCGACCGCCAAGGAGATCTCCGCCACCTCCAACGAGCTCGCCCATACGATGGACGAAGTCTCTGCCGTCGCCGAGCAGACCGCGACGCTCGCCAATGGCGGGCAGGCCGGGCTCGCGCGCATGGAGAGCACGATGCGGCAGGTGATGGAGGCCGCCGGCGCGATCAACGCCAAGCTCGCGATCCTCAGCGAGAAGGCGGGCAACATCAACCAGGTCGTCACCACCATCACCAAGGTCGCCGACCAGACCAATCTGCTCTCGCTCAACGCCGCGATCGAGGCCGAAAAGGCCGGGCAGTACGGCCGCGGCTTCGCCGTGGTCGCGACCGAGATCCGCCGCCTCGCCGACCAGACCGCCGTCTCGACCTATGACATCGAGCAGATGGTCAAGGACATCCAGTCGGCCGTCGCCGCTGGCGTGATGGGCATGGACAAGTTCTCCGAGGAGGTCCGCCGCGGCATGGAGGAGGTCCAGCAGGTCGGCGGCCAGCTCTCGGAGATCATCGAGCAGGTTCAGGGGCTGGTGCCGCGCTTCGAGGGCGCCAACGAAGGCATGCAGGCGCAGGCGACCGGCGCAGGCCAGATCAGCGAAGCGCTCTCGCAACTCAGCGAGGCAGCGCAGCAGACCGTGGAATCCCTGCAGCAGTCGACGCTCGCCATCGACGAGCTCAACCAGGTCTCGAACGGGCTGCGCAGCTCGATCTCGCGCTTCAAGCTGCGCGCCTAGAGCATTTTCGAGCGAAGTGGGCACCGGTTCGCGTGAAGAAAATGCGACAAAGCAAGGGCTTGGGGAACTTCGCGTTCCGTAGAAACGTGAAATTCCCCGGACGGAAAGAGCGGAACGGAACCGCGCGATGCTGTTTCTGATGTTCCAGCTGGGGCGGGACCGCTACGTGCTCGACACCGGGCAGGTCGCGGCCGTGCTGCCGCTGCTCGCGACCAAGCAATTGCCCGGCGCCCCCACGGGGGTCGCCGGCGCGATCAGCTATCGCGGCAAGCCGGTTCCGGTCGTCGATCTCGCCTTGCTGGCACTCGGGCGCCCGGCCGAGCCACGCCTGAGCACCCGCATCGTCCTGCTGCGCTATCCGTCCGGCCCCGGCAGGGACGATCTCCTCGGCCTTCTGGTCGAGCAGGCCGTCGAGACGATCGAGCGCGACGCTGGCGATTTCACCACCTCCGGCGTCGAGGCCGGCATGCCGCCCTATCTCGGCCCGGTCGCCAGTGATGAGCGCGGGCTGATCCAATGGGTCCGGGGCGAGGCCCTGCTCTCGCCGGAAATCCGCGAGATCCTGTTCCGTCAGCTTCAGGCGGTGTCCTGATGGACGAGACGGCTCCGATCCGGGATTTCGAGAAGCTGCTCAAGGAGACCATCGGCCTGAGCATGGAGACGGTCGGCGCTTCCGTCATCCGCCATGCCCTGAAGCGCCGGATGACCGCCTGCGCTATCCGCGATCTGCACGTCTACTGGGCTTTCGTCGTCGAAAACCCGGCCGAGCGGCAGGAGCTCGTCGACGCCGTCATCGTTCCCGAGACCTGGTTCTTCCGTGACCGCGAGGCCTTCGGCGCGATGGTCCGGCATCTGCGCGAGCATCGTGCGGCGGGCCGCCCGCTGAAGCTGCTCAGCCTGCCCTGCTCGACCGGCGAGGAGCCCTATTCCATCGCGATGGCCCTGCTGGATGCGGGCTTCCCGGACGGCAGCTTCCAGATCGACGCGATCGATGTCGGCAGCCGCAACCTGGCTCATGCCGAACGCGCCATCTACGGGAGGAATTCCTTCCGCGGCACTGACATTGCCTTCCGCGACCGTTATTTCGAAGCCTGTGACGGCGGTTTCCGGCCCCATGACCTCGTCCGCCGGCAGGTCCGTTTCCGCCTCGGCAATGTGCTGTCCGCAGGTGCGCAAACAGGCCACGAGACCTATGACATCGTCTTCTGCCGCAACCTCCTGATCTATTTCGACCGCGAGACGCAGGGAGCGGCGCTGACTCGTCTTAGGCAGATGCTGGCCGATGACGGCCTGCTGCTGGTCGGCCCGGCCGAGTCCGGCCTGCCACCCCTGCTCGGCTTCACATCCATGCGCTTCCCGCGGGCCTTCGCCTTCGTCAAGGCACAAGCCGTGCGCGCGAAACCTGCCGAACCGCCGGCGATACGAAACCCGCCGCCGGCGCCTGCAAAGGCCGCCCCCGTGCCGCGGACGATCCTTCCGCGACCAGCCCCGCGCCCCTTCGTACGGAAGGCGGCTCCGGCCCAGCCATCCGCATTGCCGCCGGATCGGGCGGCGGCGAGCCTGACCGAGATCGAGCGCGCCGCAGATGCCGGTCGCCTGAGCGAGGTCCACGCTGCCGCCGAACGTCATATCGCCGAATTCGGCCCCTCGCCCGATGCGTTCTACTGGCTGGGGCTCGCCCATGACGCGGCCGACGCGGCCGAGGAAGCGATGCGGAACTACCGCAAGGCGCTCTATCTCGCGCCGGACCATCAGCGCGCGCTCGCCCAGCTTCGGCTCCTCCAGCAGCGCCTGGGCGACCATAGCGGCGCCAAGGCCCTGGCCGACAGGCTCGACCGGCTGGCGAAGCGGAGCGGCACCTGATGTCCGCCGAAGCTCACCCGATGACGGCTAACGGCATCGTCGAGTGCTGGCGCGAGATCGGCGTCAGCGGCGACCGCTCCTGCCCGGAACTGGAGAAGCATCTCCACTGCCGCAACTGCCCCACTCATGCTGAGACCGCCCGCAGGCTGCTCGACCGCCCCTTGCCGGCGGGATACCGGGACGAGTGGACGCGGCATTTCGCGGGACGCGAGGAGAACGCGCCTGATGGCGAGGAGATCGACAGCGTCCTGATTTTCCGCATCGGCGAGGAATGGCTCGGCCTGCCGGCTGCGATCTGCCGCGAGATCGCCGAGCCGCGCCCGGTCCATTCCCTGCCCCATCGCCGCAGCGAGGCCGTCCGCAGCATCGTCAATGTCCGCGGGGAGCTCCTGATCTGCGTCTCGCTGCCGGCGCTGCTCGGCATCGGCGCCATGTCCTCGGCTCGCGGCACCGAACGGATCGCCGTCTTCCCGCGCCTCGTCGTCACCGGCGAGGACAACGGGCATGTCGCCTTCGAGGTCGACGAGGTCCATGGCCTGCACGCCTACCGGGCGCATGAGCGCATTACGGTGCCCGCCACGGTCGGCCGCGCCGCGGCGAGCGTCGTCGCGACGATGATTGCGTGGAACGACCGCACGGTGGGCTGCCTCGATGCCCGGCGGCTGCTCGACCTGATCGACCGGAGCATCGCATGAGCGGCGAGGACCTCAGCGACTTCTCCATGCTCGATCTGTTTCGGGCGGAGCTTGCATCGCAGTCGCAGGCCTTCACCGCCGGCCTGCTGGCGCTGGAGCGCGATCTGACCGCCGCCATCCATCTCGAAGCCTGCATGCGCGCGGCCCATTCCTTGAAAGGCGCCGCCCGCATCATCGACCTCACGCCGGCCGTTCAGGTCGCGCACGAGATGGAAGAATGTCTCGTCGCCGCCCAGCATGGAAAAATCCGGCTGAGCCGAACCCATATCGACACGCTTCTGCAGGGCATAGACCTCCTCGACGCGATCGCCGCCGGAGCAGGCGAACCGGAAGCGCAGACGAAGAGCCGGGTCGAAGCCTTTGCGCGGAGTTTGCACCGGGCTTCCGACGAAACGGACAGGCCCTCGCCGGACGTCGTTCCCACCAGCAGCGAACCTGCCTTCGAGGCGCAGCCTGCCACAGCGCCCGCCCCTCCGGAGACGCCCGCTCCGACGGCGGATGTTGCAACCGGCGAGCGCATGGTCAGGGTCACCGCCGACAGCCTGAACCGCCTGCTCGGCCTCGCCGGTGAATCGCTGATGTCGGCGCGTCGGCTGCGACCGTTCAATGACGGGCTGCTGCGCTTGCGGCGCGTCCAGGCCGAGCTCGCCAAGAGCTTCGAGGATCTGCGGGCCGCGCTGCCCGTCGATGGCAACGACCGCGCGGCGCAGGCTCTGGCAACCGCGCAGCTCAAGCTCGCCGAGGGCCAGGCGCTCCTTGCCCAGCGCCTCGACGAGATCGACACGGTCGATCGGCGCGCCACCGATCTCGCCAACCGGCTCTATGACGAGACGCTGGCAAGCCGGATGCGGCCCTTCGAAGACGGCGTCCGGCATTTCCAGCGCAATGTCCGCGATATCGGCCGGGCGCTCGGCAAGACGGTGCGCCTCGACATCGTCGGCGGCGCCACCAGCATCGACCGCGACATTCTCGACCAGCTCGATGCGCCGCTCGGCCATCTCCTGCGCAACGCCGTCGACCACGGCATCGAGACGCCCGAGCAACGCGGTGCCGCCGGCAAGCCGACGGAGGGCCTGATTCGGCTCGAAGCGCGGCATAATGCCGGCCTGCTCCAGATCATCGTCGCGGACGACGGCGGCGGCATCGATATCGAGGCGCTCCGGCAGGCGACGCTGGCGCGCGGCCTCACCACGGCCGAAACGGTTTGGAACCTCAACGAGGAGGAACTGCTCGAATTCCTCTTCCTGCCCGGCTTCTCGATGAAGGCGACGGTCAGCGACATCTCCGGCCGCGGCGTCGGGCTCGACGCCGTGCAGGCGATGGTCCGGCAGGTGCGCGGCCAGGTCACCGTCGCCTCCGAGCCGGGCATCGGCACCCGCTTCCAGCTCCAGCTTCCGCTGACATTGTCGGTGATCCGCGCGCTCCTCGTCGAGATCGACGGAGAGCCCTACGCGCTGCCGCTGACCGCCATCGCGCGCGCCCTGCGGCTGCAGCGCGACAAGATCGAGCTGCTCGAGGGCCGCCCGCATTTCCGCCTCGGCGAACAGCAGGTCGGACTCGTCACGGCGCATGAGATCCTCGGCCGCGGCGAGGCGGCAACCGGCGATGAGGAGCTGCCGACCGTCGTCGTCGGCCAAGGCGACAATCTCTATGCGCTGGTCGTCGACCGTTTCCTCGGCGAGCGCGAGCTTGTGGTCCGGCCGCTCGACCCGCGTCTCGCAAAGGTCAAGGACGTCAGCGCCGCCGCGCTGATGGACGACGGCTCTCCGGTCCTGATCCTCGATGTCGAGGATCTGATCCGCTCGATGGAGAAGCTGGTCTCGGGGGGGCGCCTCAGGACGCTGGAGCGCAGCGTGGCGCGCACCGGCCAGAAGCGGCGCAAGCGCGTGCTCGTCGTCGACGATTCGCTGACGGTGCGCGAGCTGGAGCGCAAATTGCTGGACCATCACGGCTTCGAGGTCGAGGTCGCCGTCGACGGCATGGATGGCTGGAACGCCGTACGCTCCGATCCGTTCGACCTCGTCGTCACCGATGTCGACATGCCGCGCATGGACGGAATCGAGCTCGTCACGCTGATCAAGCGCGATCCCGGCCTGCGCAACCTGCCGGTGATGATCGTCTCCTACAAGGACCGCGAGGAGGATCGCCGCCGCGGCCTCGATGCCGGTGCGGATTACTATTTGACCAAGGGGAGCTTCCACGACGAAACTTTGATCCATGCCGTCGTCGACCTGATCGGCGAGCCGCTGGGATGAGCATGCTGGGATGAGCATGCGCTGTGGGGGCGTTCCATGAGAGTCGGGCTGGTCAATGACCTGCCGATGGCGGTCGAGCTGTTGCGACGCGTCATCGCTTCCACGGCCGAGCACGAGGTCGCCTGGATCGCCATGAACGGGCGCGAGGCGGTCGAGGCTTGCCGGCGCGACCGGCCGGACCTGATCCTGATGGACCTGAACATGCCGGAAATGGATGGCGTCGAGGCTACGCGCCGGATCATGGCCGAGACGCCCTGCCCGATCCTGCTGGTCACCGCCAGCGTCGACGCCAATGTTTCCGGCGTCTACGACGCGATGGGCTACGGAGCGCTCGACGCGGTCGATATCCCCAGCGTCGGCCTCGGCGGCGATAGCTCAGCGCAAACGACCGCATTGCTTGCCCGCATCGCCACGATCGGCCGGCTCTCGCGCAGCCTGCCCCCGGCGCCCCGCAGCCAGCGCCGGCTGCCTGCTCCAGCCTCTCCCTCCCAGCGTCTCGTCGCCATCGGCGCGTCCGCCGGTGGTCCGGCGGCGGTGGCGACCCTGCTCGGCGGGCTGGCACCCGATTTCGCGGCCCCGATCATCCTGGTCCAGCATCTCGACGAGCAATTCGTTCCAGGCTTCGCGAGCTGGCTCAGCCAGCATTGCCGCCTGCCTGTCCGGCCGGCCCGCGAGGGCGACAGACCCGAGCGCGGGGCGGTGCTGATCGCAGCGAGCGCCAATCACCTCGTTTTCCAAGGGGGCGGGGAGCTCGGCTACCGCGCCGAACCGCGCGACTATCCCTATCGCCCGTCGGTCGACGTATTCTTCGAGAGCGTCGCTGAATGCTGGCAGGGAGACCCCGTCGGTGTCCTGCTGACCGGCATGGGGCGCGACGGCGCCCGCGGCCTGAAACTGCTGCGCGACAGGCGATGTTTGACGATCGCGCAGGACAAGGCCACAAGCGCCGTTTACGGGATGCCCAAGGCCGCAGCGGCCATCGGTGCAGCCGCCGAGATTCTACCCCTGGGCGCGATCGCCCCTCGCCTCTCCCAGGCGTGCGCCACGCCGTCCTGATGAAGGTTGCCCATGACAGGCGAAGCCAAAACCTCCCTGCCCGACGTCCCGCTCCCGGCCGACAGCTACCTGTCCATGGTCCTGCTGGTCGACGACCAGGTCATGGTCTGCGAGGCGGTCAGACGCGCGCTCGCCCATCACGGCGATCTCGATTTCCACTACTGCACCGACCCCTTGGAGGCGATCGCGGTCGCCCAGCGGGTGAAGCCGACGGTGATCCTGCAGGACCTCGTCATGCCCGGCGTCGACGGGCTCGACCTCGTCCGGCAATACCGCAAGCACCCCGCCCTGCACGCCGTCCCCGTCATCGTGCTCTCCACCAAGGAGGACCCGGGGACCAAGAGCGAGGCGTTCCAGGCCGGCGCCAACGACTATCTCGTCAAGCTGCCCGACAAGGTCGAGCTGATCGCCCGGGTGCGCTACCACACCCGCGCCTATCTCGATCACCTCCAGCGCGACGAGGCCTATCGCGCCCTGCGCGAAAGCCAGCGTGAATTGATGCGCGCCAATCTGGAGCTGGAACGCCTGACCCGGATCGACGGCCTGACCGGCCTCGGCAACCGCCGCTATTTCGACGAATACCTCGCCGCCGAATGGAAGCGCTGCCAGCGGACGCAAAGCCCGCTCTCGGTGCTGATGATCGATGTCGACCATTTCAAGCGCTACAACGACGCCTATGGCCATCTCGCCGGCGACGACGTGCTGAAGCAGGTCGCCCGCGTGATCCAGGAAGGCTCGACCCGCTCGACGGACCTCGCCGCCCGCTTCGGCGGCGAGGAATTCGTAGTGATCCTGACCGGCGTGCCGCAGGAAGGGGCGAGCCATGTCGCCGAGCGGCTGGTGCGGGGCGTCCGCGACCTCAACATCGCCCATGGCGCCGACCGCGTGACGATCAGCGCCGGCGTGGCAACCGCCTGGCCGGATGCCGAAGGCGACCCTGCAAGACTGGTCAATGCCGCCGACCTTGCCCTCTTCCGCGCCAAGAACGAGGGCCGCGACCGCCTGGTTTATGCCGAGCTTCCGCCGAACCGCTGACCGGCCTTTGCCCAGCCGCATCGGGGCACGCCGATAGCAAGCATAGGCAATATCTATTTGCCTGCGCCGCCCCTCGCCTGAAATCCTGAGCTGGACGGTTCACCCGCGACAGCGGGGCGGACCGTCGCTTCATCGCCCCGCAGCAGCCCCCGCCCGATCCGGCGAAGAGGAGACCCGTCATGCCCAGCCTCGACACGGCCCGTATCGACATCGAGCGGTTCTGGACCACGATCGAGCGCTCGGCCGAGATCGGCCCGGGCCGGCCGGGCGGCCTCTCGCGCCTCGCCCTCTCCGATGCCGACAAGGATATCCGCGATATCTTCGTCGGCTGGTGCCGCGAGGCCGGGCTCACGGTGCGCGTCGACGGCATCGGCAACATCTTCGCCCGCCGCGCCGGCACCGACGACAACCTGCCGCCGGTGGTGATGGGCAGCCATCTCGACACGCAGATCAATGGCGGCCGCTTCGACGGCATCGCCGGCGTGCTCGGCGGGCTCGAAGTCTGCCGGACGCTCGACGCGCTCGGCCACCGCACGCGCCGGCCGATCGAGATCGTCAACTGGACCAACGAGGAAGGCGCCCGCTTCTCGCCGCCGATGGTCGGCTCCGGCTGCTTCGTCGGTGCCTATACGCTCGACTGGGCGCAAGGCCGCACGGACGAGGAAGGCCGCACGATCGGCCAGGAGCTGGCGCGGATCGGCTATCGGGGCGAGATGGAAGCCACCCCGCATGCCTTCGACGCCTACTTCGAGTTCCATATCGAGCAGGGCTATTATCTCGACCGCGACGGCATGCAGGTCGGCGTCGTCACCGGCGGCTTCCCGAGCACCGGCATGCTCGTCGAGTTCAAGGGCGAGACCGCCCATACCGGCCCCTGGCCGATGGAGCGCCGCCGCAACGCGCTGCTCGCGGGCGCCCGCCTGCTGGTCGAGACCGACGAGATCGGCTGGGCCTATGCCGCCGGCGGCGGCAAGGCGACGGCCGCGCGCCTCGCCGCCTGGCCGAACAAGCCGGGCATCCTCTCCGACTGGGCGCAGGCCGTCTGCGACGTCCGCCATCCCGATCCGGAAACCTCCGAGGTCATGGCCGAGCGCGTGCGCCGTGCCGTCGGCGAATCCGCCGCCCGTGCCGGCTGCACCGCCGAGATCCTCGATGTCTGGAAATGGGGCGGCAGGATCTTCGCGCAGGAGCTGATCGACAGCGTCCGCCAGACCTCGCTGGCGCTGGGCTATCGCACGCAGGACATCCTCAGCCAGGCCGGGCACGACGCCTATTTCGTCGCGCGCCATGCGCCGACGACGATGATCTTCGCGCCCTGCAAGGGCGGCATCACCCATAACAATGCCGAACTCTGCACGAAGGAGGACCTCGAGCCCGGCCTCAACGTGCTGCTTCACACCGTCATGGCACGGGCGGATCGCTGAGCAGAACCGCGGCGGCCTCGGCCGCCGGCTCTTCCTCGGTCGCGCTGAGCCGCTGCTCGAACAGCCGCAGGAAGGCCTCTTCCGCGGCGCTGAGCTGCATGGCCGGGTTGGAGATGAAATAGAGATCGGCCCCGAGCAGATCCTCGGGCCGCGCCAGGTTCCATAGCGAGCGGCTCTCCAGCGCCTCGGCCACCGAGGCCAGCGGCAGGATGCCGATGCCGAGCCCGGCCGCGATCATCCGGGTGACCTCTTCGAGATTAGGGCTGGAGCCGACGACCCGGCTGCCGAGCCCCGCCCCTTCCCTGACCGAGACCATCGGCTCCAGCGCGCCGTCCTGCCCGCAGGCGAGCGCGACGAAGGGCTCGTCGCGCAATTCCGCCAGCGGCACGTCCGAGAGCCCGAAGAGCGGGTGCCCGCGCCCGCACAGGATGCCGAATTCCTCGCGCAGCAATGGCCGGCAATCGAGCCCGGCCAGAGGCTTGGCGAGCAGGCAGAAGCCGAACGGACTGAGCTTCTGCGAAACCGCGCGGACGATGTCTTGGCTGTTGGCGACGTCGATGCGCACGCTGACGCCGGGATGCTTGCGGTTGAGCAGTGTCAGCGTCCGGTCGAGCGGCGGCAGCACGACATGGGTGACGACGAGCAGCCGCACGAGACCCGTCAGGTCGTCGTGATCCTCCGACAGCCGGTCGCCGATGCGCGCCACGCTGCGGTAGATGTCGACGCATTCCTTGTAGAGCAATTCGCCACGCTTGGTCAGGACGAAACGGCGGCTGTCGCGCTGGATGAGCTGGCCGCCCAGCGTCTCCTCCAGCCTTTGCAGGGCCGCGCTGACCGTGGGCTGGCGCACGAGCAAGCGGTCGGCCGCCCGCGTGATGCTGCGCTCCTCGACGATGACGAGGAAAGTGTGCAGCAGGTTCCAGTTGAGATGGTGCAGCTTCGGCTTCGTTCCGCTCAAGCGCGTGTCTCTCTTCCGTTTGTGGTCCCTGCCCCTTATGCGAACCCGCTGCCGTGGCAAGCCTATGCTTAGCATAGGAACTGTCTATTGGACCCGGTTTCACCGCTTCCGTAGGTTCGGCAGAACGGGACATTCTCCAGCGCAAAGGCGACCATGACAGCGACCGGATCATCGGCCGAAGCCTCGATCGCACAGCGCGCCGCGCTCTTCCGCGAGATCGAGACCGCGACGCTCGGCCATATCCTGACCGAGGGTTTCATGGTCCCGGCGATCCAGTGCGTTATCGAGGGACCGCGTGTCTGCGGCCCAGCTCTCACCGTCAGCGTTCCGCCCGATGACGGCGCCGTACTCTCCTGCGCGCTGACGCAGGCCAGGCCCGGCGACATCCTTGTCATCGACCGCCAGGGCGACGACCGCCATGCCTGCTGGGGCGCGGTGATGACCGCAGCCGCGCAGGCCGCCGGCATCGTCGGCGTCGTGATCGACGGCTTCGTTACCGATGTCGCGGCGATCCGGGCCTCCGGCCTGCCAGTCTGGTGCCGCGGCCGCTCGCCGCTGACGACCAAGCTCCTCGGCAAGGGCGGCACCATCGGCGAGACTGTCCAGTGCGGTGGCGCGACGGTGCGCCCCGGCGACCTCGTCCTCGCCGACGAGAACGGCGTCTGCGTCATCGATCCCGCCGAAGCGGAAGCTCTCGCCCGAACCTGCGCGGCGATGCAGGCGGCCGAGCCCGGCGTCATCGAGCGGGTCCGCAAGGGCGAGCGCATCGACGAGATCAACGGCGCGCGGAAGCTCTGGGAAAAGTTGCGGACTTCGTAGGCTCCGGCGGCAGAATCGCCATAGAGGCGCGCTCCGGCCGGATGGATCATCCAGACAACACAGGGGAACAGACCGATGAAAAGTTTGGGAACGACCGCACTGGCCGGCGCGCTGCTGGCCGCCTCCTTTGCGCTGGCTCCGGCTCCGGCCATGGCCGGCAAGGCCGACGACACGCTCAACGCCGCCTTCGCATTGGAGCCGGAAGCGCTCGACACCTACAAGATCGCCGGCCGCGAGGGGCTGATCCTGGCCCGGCACATCTACGACGGCCTGCTCTACAAGGATCTCGACACCGGCGAGATCAAGCCGGCGCTCGCCAAGGCCTGGCGCTTCGTCGATCCCGTGACCATGGAATTCGACCTGCGCGAGGGCGTGACCTTCCATAACGGCGCCAAGTTCACCGCCGACGACGTTGTCTACACCCTGACGACCGTGCTCGACCCGGCCTATGGCACGCGCTTCCGCATCGCTGTCGACTGGATCGACAAGGTCGAGAAGGTCTCGGACTTCCAGGTCCGCATCAAGATGGCCAAGCCCTTCGCCGGTGCGGTCGAGATGCTCGCCGATGCCCTGCCGATCTATCCGGCCGCGTATTTCAAAGAGGTCGGCTCGGCCGGCATGGCGGCCAAGCCCGTCGGCACCGGCCCCTACAAGCTCACCGAGATGACGCCCGGCATCCGCTACGCCTTCGAACGCTTCGACGGCCACTATGCCGGCAGCCCGAAGGGCAAGCCCGCGATCGGCAAGATCGTCGTGCGTACCATTCCGGAGCTGAACACCCAGTTCGCGGAACTGATGGCCGGCAAGCTCGACTGGACCTGGCGCATCCCGCCGGACCAGGCCACGCGCCTCGCCAGCCGCGTGCAGATCGTCAACGGCCCGATCATGCGCATTTCCTATGTCGGCATGACCGTGACCGGAAAGGGCAAGGACTACCCGACCAAGAACCTGAAGGTCCGGCAGGCGATCAACCACGCCGTCAACCGCGAGGCCATCGTCAAAGCCTTCGCCGGCGGTGCCTCGCAGGTCCTCAACGCCGCCTGCAATCCCAAGCAGTTCGGCTGCGCGCAGGACGTGACGAAATACGCCTATGACCCGGCCAAGGCCAAGGCGCTGCTGACCGAGGCCGGCTTCGCCAACGGGCTCGATATCGAGATGGTCTTCGCCGCGATGCCGCGCCCGGTCGCCGAGGCGATCGCCAATGATCTCGGCAAGGTCGGCATCCGCACCACGCTGAACGAGCAGCAATACGCGGCCGGCGTACAGAAATGGCGCGCGGGCGAACTGCCGGCCTTCTTCACCAACTGGGGCAGCTACGGCACCGGCGACGTCGCCTTCATCATCTCCAATTTCTTCGGCGGCGGCGCCGACGACCTCGTCCAGGACAAGGAAGTCATGGAGCTGGTCAACGCGGCCGACACCTCGCAGGATCGCGCGCTGCGCGAGGCGAACTATGCCAAGGCGCTGAAGAAGATCGCCGATCAGGCCTATTGGCTGCCGATGTACGACTTCAACATCAATTACGGCCTGTCGAAGGACCTCACCTTCAAGCCCCATCCGGATGAATTCGCCCGCTGGTGGCTGTCGAGCTGGAAGTAAAGGCTGTATTCCGCGTCGTCCGGGTCACGCCGGAAGCGGTTGGGCCGTTGTCCGATCGGGCGGATGCGTCATTGCGAGCGTAGCGAAGCAATCCAGGGGCGGCCGCGCTCTACGTCCCCCTGGATTGCTTCGTCGCTTCGCTCCTCGCAATGACGGGCCGTTCTTCCCTGCAATCCCGCCTGAGCAGCTAACGCTCTTGTTCCACGGGCAAACCGCCCCGCAACCCACGGAGCCGTCATGCTGCCCTTTCTCGCGCGCCGCCTGATCGTCGCCGCCCTCGTGGCGCTTGCCGTCTCGGCCGTCGCCTTCGGATTGATGTTCGTCTCCGGCGATCCCGCCGTCGTCCTCGCCGGCCAGGCCGGCCGGGCGCAGGATGTCGAGCTGGTCCGGCAGGCCTATGGCCTCGACCGCCCGATCCCGCTGCAGTTCCTGAGCTGGATCGGCAATGCCTTCGCCGGCAATTTCGGCACGAGCCTCTATTTCAACCTGCCGGTGGCGCCGATCATCGCCGAGCGGCTTTCGGTCACGCTCGTGCTCGGCTCGGCCGCCTTCCTGCTCGCGCTCGTCGTCGCAGTCCCGCTCGGCATCCTCGCCTCGCTCAGGCCCGGCGGCACGATCGACCGCATCGCCCTGATGCTCGCCGTGCTCGGCCAGGCGATCCCGAGCTTCTGGCTCGGCCTGATCCTGATCGTGGTCTTCGGCGTCTGGTACGGGCTCGTGCCGATCTCCGGCACCGAGAGCTGGCAAGGCTATATCCTGCCCGTCGTGGTGCTCAGCTACTACGCCATGCCCGCGTTGATGCGCCTGACCCGCGCCGGGATGATCGACGTGCTCACCGCCGATTATATCCGCACCGCCCGCGCCAAGGGCGCCTCGCAGCCGCGCGTGCTGCTCGTCCATGCCCTGCGCAACGCCGTGCTGCCATTGGTCTCGCTCGCGGCCGTGCAGTTCGGCCTGATGCTCTCGGGCTCGATCGTCATCGAAAGCGTCTTCGCCATCAACGGGCTCGGCCGTCTCGCCTGGGAATCGCTGCTGCGCAGCGACCTGCCGGTGGTGCAGGCGATCATCCTGATCCTCTCGCTGATCTATGTGACGCTCACGACAATGGCCGACCTGATCAATGCCTGGCTCGATCCCCGCCTGAGGAGCGCCTGATGTCGATCGCCGACAGCCCCACTATGCGCCGGCGCAAGCTCTTCAAGGGCCTGAGTGCCAGCAGCGCCATCCGCATCGGCGGCGGCCTGCTCGCCGTTATCGTCTTCGTCGCGATCTTCGCGCCCTGGCTGGCGAGTCATGACCCGATCGCGCAGGATCTCGGCAAGCGCATGGTCCCGCCCTTCTGGTATCCGGGTTCCGACCCCGCCCACCTCCTCGGCACCGACCATCTCGGCCGCGACTATCTCGCCCGCCTGCTCCATGGCGCCCGCGTCTCGCTGCTGATCGGGCTCGGGGTCACGCTCTGCGCCGGGTTCATCGGCACGATGCTCGGCTTGGCCGCTGGCTATTTCGGCGGCCGCACCGACATGCTGATCAGCTTCATCGTCACGACGCGGCTCTCGCTGCCGATCGTGCTGGTCGCGCTGGCGGCTGTGGCGCTCGGCGGTGCCTCGCTGAAGACGCTCGCGATCGTCTTGAGCCTGCTGCTCTGGGACCGTTTCGCCGTTGTCGTGCGCGCCGCGGCGCAGAGCCTGCGCAGCCGCGAATTCGTGCAGGCGACCCAGTCCTTCGGCGCCTCGCATCTCTACATCATGCTGCACGGCATCCTGCCGAACCTGCGCAACACGCTGATCGTGGTCGCGACGCTGGAGATCGCCAACGTCATCCTGCTCGAAGCCGCGCTTTCCTTCCTCGGCCTCGGCGCCCAGCCGCCGACGCCCTCCTGGGGCCTGATGATCGCGGAGGGGCGCGAGCACATCCTGTTCGATCCCTGGCTGATCGCCCTGCCGGGTGCAGGGCTCTGCCTGCTGATCCTGGCGGTGAACCTGCTCGGCGACGGCGTCCGCGACGCGCTCGACGAACGCCGGCCGTGATCACATGGCGGCTGCGCCTAGCCTGCAGCGGCGAGTACCGGCGCGAGCCCGGCGATACCTAGCCGGATCGCTTCGACATCGAGTGCCGCATAGCCGATGACGAAACCGGCCTCGGCCGGGCGCCCGGACGCGTAGAGCGGCCCGATCGGGTAGAGGCCGATCCCGGCCTTGCGAGCCGCCTCGACGATCGCCGCCTCGCGCTCAGCCGAAACGCCGTTCAGCCAGGCTACGACATGCAGGCCCGTATCCGCCCCCGTCACCGTCAGGCGCGTGCCGCATTCCGCCGCCAGAGCCTGCAGCAGCGCAGCCCGGCGCTCCGCATTTCGCCGCCGGACACTGCGGATATGCCGCTCATAGCCGCCGCTCGAAAGGAACTCCGCCAGCGCCTCCTGCTCCAGCAAGGGGGTATGCCGGTCGCTCAGGCGCTTGGCCTCCGCGAAAAGATGGCAAAGGTCGAGGGGCACGACGAGATAGCCGAGACGCAATGTCGGCGAGAGCGTCTTCGAGACCGTGCCAAGATAGACGACCCTATCGGGCGCGGATGCCTGGAGGGGCGGAATCGGCGCAACGCCATGGCGATATTCGCCGTCGTAGTCGTCTTCCACGATCACGGCTTCGGCCTCGACAGCCCAGTCCAGCAAGGCGCGCCGCCGCGCGGCCGAGAGCACGCTGCCCAGCGGATACTGATGGGACGGCGTGACATAGGCCAATCGTGCCGCCGGCAGGCCCTCCGTCCGGACTCCCTCGCGATCGACGGCGACAGGCACCGCCACCCCGCCGGAGGCCGCGAAAACATGCCGCGCCAGCACGTAGCCCGGGTCCTCCATGACGAAGCGGTCGCCGGGATTGAGCAGCAGCCGGGCGCAAAGGTCGAGCCCCTGCTGCGAGCCGTTGACGACGATGATCTGCTCCGGCGCGCAACTGATCCCGCGGGCGCGCCACAGATAGCTTTGCAGGGCCGTTCGCAGCGGAGCCGAGCCCTGCGGGTCGCCGTAGCGCAGACGCTCGGCCCGGCGCAGGCTTGCCCGGTTGAGCGCGCGACGCCAGGCCAGAATCGGAAAATCCGCCCCGTTCAGGTCGCCATAGCGCAGATCGGCGATGCGGTAGGTCTGGAACCGGGCTGGCGCGGGAAACGAGAGCAGGCGCCGGGCGAAATCGGACAAGGCCCGGGTGCCGCCCGGTGCCGCGGCCTTCGGCGCCACCGCCGCGGCAAGCCCACGCGCCACGACGGCGCGCGCGCCGGGGCGATTGAGCAGATAGCCCTCCGCGATCAATTGTCCGTACGCCGCCGTGACCGTGGTTCGCGACACGCCCCATTCCGCGGCAAGCGCCCGGCTCGACGGCAAGCGGTCGCCGGGCTGATATTCCCCGCCATGGATCCGCTGCTTGATCGCGGCGATGATCCGGCGGGCGACGCCCTCGCTCTCCAACTGGACCATCGAGAACCTTCAAAACTGGATATTCCGGTCGGTCCAGATTGCAGGCATGACGGCGACGGCACAAGGAGTTCCCGCATGTACACCCCACCGGCCTTTCGCGACGAGGACAGGACGAGTCTGCTGGCGACGATCCGCGCCGCGCGGCTCGCGACCTTCATCACGGCGACGGCCGAGGGCCCGCTGGCAACGCCGCTGCCGCTTTTCCTTGATGACAGCGAGGGTGAGCACGGGGTGCTCTACGGACACCTGGCGAAGGCGAACCCGCAATGGCGCGCGCCCGCAATCGGCAACGGCCTCGCCGTTTTCGCGGGGCCGGACGCTTATGTGACGCCGAGCTGGTATGCGGTGAAGCAGGAGACCGGTAAGGTCGTGCCGACCTGGAACTATGTGACCGTCCACGCCTCCGGCCCCGTCGAGTTCTTCGACGACCCCGCCCGGTTGCTGGATGTCGTGACGCGCCTCACCAATCTGCACGAGAGCGAACGCGCCGCGCCCTGGGCGGTCTCCGATGCGCCGGCCGAGTTCATCCAGGCGCAGCTGCGCGGCATTATCGGCCTGCGCATGCCGATCACAACACTCGAAGGCAAGCGCAAGCTCAGCCAGAACCGCAGCCCCGCCGATCGCGCCGGCGTGGCGACAGGCCTCGCCGGGAGCGAGCGGCCGATGGACCGCCATGTCGCCACGCTGATCCCGGTCTGAAACCCAACCTAGCTTTAGGCCACAACATCATGCCTGACCCCACTCAATTCGCCCTGTTCTGCGTCGCGGCGGTCCTGCTCGCCGTCACGCCCGGCCCCGGCATCTTCTATGTCGCGGCCCGCACGTTGGCCGGCGGACGCGCCGAAGGCATGGCCTCGAGCTTCGGCACCGGCCTCGGCGGCATGGTCCATGTCTTCGCCGGGGCGCTCGGGGTCTCCGCGATCGTACTGGCCAGCGCCGAACTTTTCACCGCTCTGAAGCTGATCGGCGCCGCCTATCTCGTCTGGCTGGGCATCCGCACGATCCAGATCGCCCGCCGCGATGCGGCTGCCGCACTGATCCATGGCGAAGACGTTCCGCCGGTCGGACCATGGCGCGCATTTCGGGAGGGCGTCATCGTCGAAGCGCTCAATCCGAAGACGGCGGCATTCTTCCTCGCCTTCATCCCGCAATTCGTGAGCCCGTCGGCAGGCAGCGTCGCGTTACAGTTTCTGCTGCTCGGTTTCGTCTCGGTTGCCCTCAACACGCTGGCCGATATCGCCGTGGCGCTGGCCGCCAGCCGCATCCGGCAGGGCGCGGCGGCCCGGCCGAACCTCGTCCGCCGCCTGCGCGAAGGCTCGGGCGCCGCGATGGTCGCGCTCGGGGTCGGGCTCGCCTTCGCGAAGCGCCCCGCCTAAACAGGGCCATGCTGGTTCATGCAAGCATGAACCAGCGACGACAGCCTCGACGAGCCGGCCCCATGAAGATCGCGATCATTTCCGACATCCACGGCAATCTCGATGCACTCCAAGTCTTTTTCGAGAGCCAGGTGGTTTCCGAGAACTTCGACGAGATCTGGGTGCTGGGCGATCAGGTCAATTTCGGCCCGCAACCGCGCGAAGTGGTCGAAATTCTGCGCGACAGGGCCGATATCGCGATCCAGGGCAACCATGACCATGCCGTCGGTTTCGACGACGACAGCCGCTGGACACCGCAATTCCGGGCCATGGCCGAGGCGACGCGCCGCCACACCTCCGCCGAGCTCAGCGGAGAGCAGAAGCGCTACCTGCGCGAATTGCCATTGACCGTAGAGGTCGAGCGCGACGGCACGCGCTTCCAGCTCGTCCACGCGACACCGTCGGACCCGCATTACGGCTATCTGCTGGCGGATGCGGAAGGCTGGGCAGCCGAACTGGACAGCGTGGATGCCGACGTGCTCCTCGTGGGGCACACGCATACGCCCTTCATTCGCCGGATCGGAAGCAAGACGGTCGTCAATCCCGGCAGCATCGGCCAGCCGCGCCGAGGCAAGCCGCGGCCGAGCTATGCGCTCTGGCAGGATGGCGTCATCGAGCTCCGCAGCTACGACTATCCGATCGAAACGACGGTCGCGAAGCTTGAAAAGCTCGGCCATCCCCCGAAGGTCGAAGCGGAGCTGATCCGCATCCTCCGGGAGGGTTGAGCTCCCGACTCAGGTCGCCCGCTTCGCGACGATGGTCAGCTCACCGTCGTCGTCGAGCGAAGCCATCACCACGTCTCGCGCGGTGAACCCCTTCACGGCGAGAGCCGATTTCAGCTTCGGCTCGTTTTCGATCGTGGCCTGGATCTGCTCGAGCTGCCCGGCCGGCTGCGCCTTTGACTGTTGCGTCACCTGCTCCTGCGCCGCGGCCGGCAAGGCGTCCATATCGACGATGCTGATCGACTTGATCGTGCCGGTCTTTTCGTCGTCGGAGGGTGTGGATTGAGCCTGCGGCGACGGAGTCGCGGGCGCTTGCGCCATGGCGCTGCCAGAGACGAGCATCACGGTACCGATGGCAATCATGGCCTTTCGCATGGAGTATCCTCCTGTCTGGTGGCAATGAAAATCCATCGGATAGCCCAAATGCGGTCTTAGGCTGAAGCCGGTCTGGTCATTTCGCGGTGATGTCGTGGCGAAGACTGCCACAACCTGTTCTCAGGCGCCGTTCTTGATCAATTCCCGCGCGATGATCGTGCGCTGGATCTGGTTGGTGCCTTCGTAGATCTGCGTGATCTTGGCGTCGCGATAGAGCCGCTCGACCTCGAAGCCGCGAATATAGCCGGAGCCGCCGAAGACCTGCACCGCATTGGCCGTCTGCGCCACCGCCATGTCGCTGGCGAAGCACTTGGCCATTGAGGAAGCGGAGGTCGCGGGCTTCTCGTGGTCGATCAGCAAGGCCGCCCGCTCGACGAGGGCGCGGGCGGCGGCGATGTCCTTGGCCATGTCGGCCAGCAGCCATTGCAGGCCCTGGTTGTCGATGATCGGCTTGCCGAACTGGCGCCGGTCGCGGGCATAGGCCAGCGCTGCTTCGAGTCCCGCCTGCGCAATGCCCACCGCCAGCGAAGCGATGCCGATGCGTCCTTTTTCAAGCACGCTCATCATGATGTGGAAGCCGCGGCCTTTGGGGCCGAGCAGCGCCTCGCGCGGCACGGCGACTCCATCGAAGGAGAGCGCCCCGACCTGGCTCGCACGCTGGCCCATCTTGTGCTCCTTCGGCCCGCGCGAGACGCCCGGCGCATGCAGATCGACCAGGAAGATGCTCATGCCGCGATGGCCGGCGGCCGGATCGGTCGAGGCCAGCACGAAGCCGAGATCGGCGACCGGGGCGTTGTGGATCCAGAGCTTGCCGCCGTCGATGACGTAGCCGTCCGCCGTCTCGCGCGCTGTGGTGCGGACATTGGAGAGATCGGAGCCGGCTTCGGCTTCCGTCAGGCAATAGGCGACGCGGGTCTTGGCCGAGAGGATGTCGGGCAGGAGCTGCAACTGTTCCGGCGTGCCGTAGCGGGTGAGCAGCGTCCCGATCAACTCGACGAGCCCGCACTGGTCGGCGACCGAGGAATAACCGCGCGCGAGTTCCTCCATGACGATCGAATAGGCATAGGTGTCGAGCCCGGCGCCGCCATGCTCCTGCGGCACCGTGATGCCGAACAGCCCGAGCGCGCCCATCTGGCGGTAGATCTCGGCCGGAAAGGTCTCGTCGCGGTCGAGATCGGCGGCAACGGGCCTGACGACCTCCTCGGCAAAGCGCCGGGCGGTCTCGCGGATCCGGTCGTAGATTTCGGCATCGAGCAGGGAAGCGTGCATGACCTGCCCTCCCCTCAAGCGACGCCGTTGAGGGCGCAGAGATGGGTCATCCGCCGCGCCGCCAGCTCGGGATCGATCAGGAGCCCCGACTGATCGGCGAGGCGGAAGAGGTCGGCGTAGTGCAGGATGCCGCGCGCGGATTCGGCGCCGCCAACCATGCGGAAATGGTTCTGGAAGCCGTTGAGCCAGGCGAGGAACACCACACCGCATTTGTAATGCTGCGTCGGCGCCTCGAAGAGCCGGCGCGAGAGCGCCACCGTCGGGTCGAGGATGGCGTGGAAACCGGCCCGGTCGCCTGCCTCCAGCTTGGCGAAGGCGGCGGCTGCTGCCGGCGCGATCGGGTCGAAGATGCCGAGCAGGCCGTGCGAAAAGCCCTGAGCGTCGCCGCCGATCAGCTCGGCATAGTTGAAGTCGTCGCCAGTATACATGACGACGCCCGCCGGCAGGCGGCGGCGCATGGTGATCTCCTTGCCCGCGTCGAGCAGCGAGATCTTGATGCCGTCGATCCTGTCGGCGTGCTCGCGGATCAGGCTGAGCACCGTCTCCATCGCGGGCTCGAAATCGCGGCTGCCCCAGTAGCCGGCGAGCGCCGGATCGAACATCTCGCCGAGCCAGTGCAGGATCACCTTGCCCGAGCATTGGCGGATGAGGCGGCCATAGACGGAAAGGTAATCGTCCGGCCCCTTGGCCACGCGGCAGAGCGCGCGGCTCGCCATCAGGATGATCTTGCCGCCATGCTCCTCGATATGGCCGATCTGCTCCTCATAGGCGCGGATCACATCGTCGAGGCTGCGGGCATCCTGCGGCGCTAGCTGATCCGTGCCGGCGCCGCAGGCGAGATCGGCGCCCGGCGTCGCCTTGGCCTCGGCGAGGACGCGGGTGATCAGCTCGGCCGCGTTTTGCCAGTCCAGCCCCATGCCGCGTTGCGAGGTGTCCATCGCCTCGGCGATCTTGAAGCCGAGGCCCCAGAGATGGTGGCGGAAGGCCAGCGTCGCGTCCCAGTCGACGGCCGGCTCGCGCCAGGGCTCGACCAGCTTCAGCGGGTCGGCGACGACATGGGCAGCGGCGTAGACGGTGCGGATGCCGTTCGCCTCGGCCGTCTGCGGAAAGGGCGAAGGCGGCGCCAGCCTGTAGCGCTCGCTGCTGCCGTCCATGCGGGGCAGGCTGATCTCGACCATCGCTTCCTCCGGCGATTTTATTGGAACGTTCCAATTCAGAAACGCGCTTCCAGCTTTATACAGAGGCTGAAAAGGCTTTGAAAGGGAGATATTGCGCGCCGCCTCGTTCACTGATAATGGAACGTTCCAAGAAAAGAACAGCGCCACGCGCATCAGGGACGAAACCATGCCGCAGCCGCAAGGCAGCAAGGGAAAGGTGACGATCATCGAGATCGCGGACGCCGCCGGCGTCTCGAAATCGACGGTCTCGCTCGTTCTCACCGGCCGCGGCGCGGTGAAGCCCGAAACCCGCCAGCACGTCCTGAAGACCATGGACCGGCTCGGCTACGTCTATAATCGCGGCGCCGCCAACCTGCGCAACGCGCAGTCCCGCATCGTCGGCCTCGTGCTCAACGACCTCTCCAATCCGTTCTTCGCGGAATTCGCCATCGGCGTGGAGAAGGTGCTGCAGATGGCCGGCTATGTCGCCTTCATGGCCAACACCGCCGAGAGCGTGGTGCGGCAGGAACAGGTGATGCGAATGATGCGCGAGCACGGCGCCGGCGGCATCATCCTCTGCCCCGCGCTGGACACCCGCCCCGAGCATCTCGACTGGGCCAAGGCGGCCGGAACTGCGCTGCTGGTGGCGATCCGCCGCCTGCCCGGCGCCGATACGAGCGTCGTCGTACCCGAGAATCTGGTCGGCGCCAGCCGCGTGACGCGCCACCTCATCAATCTCGGGCATGAGCGGATCGCCTTTCTCGGCGGCATGCATTCGATGGTGGTCCGGCAGGAGCGGCATGGCGGCTTCCTCGCGGCGATGGAGGCCGCCGGTCGCACCATCGATCCGGCGCTGAACATCGAGAGCATGCCGACGCGCGACGGCGGCTTCGGCGCGATGAGCGCCGTGCTCTCGCTCGCCGACCGCCCGACCGCCGTGGTCTGCTACAACGACGTCACCGCCATCGGCGCGATGCTGGCGGCGGCGCGGCACGGGCTTGTCGTCGGGCGCGACATCGCCATCGTCGGCTTCGACGACACCAGCGAAGCGCGCCATGTCTCCCCGGCGCTGACCACCGTCGCGGTCGATCCGGTCGGCCTGGGCGAGCGCGCCGCAGCTCTCCTTCTGAAGCAGATCAACGATCCCGCAGCCGAGCCCGAGAGCTTCATCGGCCCCGCCCATCTCGTCATCCGCGAATCCTGCGGCGCTTATCAGCGCGCGCTTGCCGCCGCCGGCTAACCCTTCCCGAAGAGACGTACCCCATGGCCTTTCCCCGCATCCTCTCCGCCGACGAAGCCGCTGCCCTGATCGCGGACGGAGCGATCGTCACGGTCTCCTCCTCCTCCGGCCTCGGCTGCCCCGATGCCGTGCTGGCGGCGATCGGCCGGCGTTTCGACGCGTCCGGCCATCCGCGCAACCTGACGACGCTGCATCCGATCGCGGCGGGCGACATGTGGGGCGTCAAGGGCGTCGACCACATCGCCAAGCCCGGCCTGCTGGCGCGGATCATGGGCGGCTCCTACCCGTCCGGTCCCTCCTCGGCCGAGCCGCCCGCGATCTGGAAGATGGTCACGGGCAATGAGATCCCGGCCTACAACATCCCGAGCGGCATCCTGTTCGACATGCATCGCGAGGCCGCGGCCAAGCGTCCGGGCGTGCTGACCAAGATCGGCATGGACACCTTCGTCGATCCGAAGCACCAGGGCTGCGCCATGAACGCTCGCGCCGCGGCCGAGCCGATCGTATCCCGCGTGGAGTTCGACGGCGAGGACTGGCTCTATTTCCGCAGCATCGTGCCGAAAGTCGCGATCATCCGCGCCACCACGGCCGACGAGCGCGGCAACCTCTCCTACGAGCATGAGGGCGGCCTGCTCGGCCCGCTCGATCAGGCTCTGGCCGTGCGCAATAATGGCGGCATCGTCATCGCGCAGGTGAAGCGGGTGGTCGAGGCCGGCAGCCTGAACACACAGGCCGTCTTCGTGCCCGGCATCCTCGTCGATGCGATCGTGGTCGCGTCCGATCAGATGCAGACGACGCAGACCATCTACGACCCCGCCATTTCCGGCGAAGTGCGTCGGCCGCTGTCGAGCTTCGAGACGCCGGCCTTCGACGTCGCCAAGGTGATCGCGCGGCGCGTCGCGCAGGAACTGCGCCATGGCGATGCCGTCAATATCGGCTTCGGCATCTCGGCCAATGTCCCGCGCATCCTGATCGAGGAAGGCCAGCACGGCGCCGTGACCTGGGTGATCGAGCAGGGCGCCGTCGGCGGCGTGCCGCTGCTCGAATTCCAATTCGGCTGCGCCTCCAATGCCGAGGCGATCGTGCCCTCGCCCTATCAGTTCACCTACTTTCAGGGGGCGGGCTTCGACCTGTCGCTGCTCTCCTTCCTGCAGATCGACCGGCTGGGCTGCGTCAACGTCTCGAAGCTCGGCGTGCGCCCGCATGTCACGGCTGGTGCCGGCGGCTTCATCGACATCACCGCGCGTGCCAAGCGCATCGTCTTCTCAGGCTATTTCAGCGCCGCGGCCAAGCTCGCGATCGCGGATGGCAAGCTCGTCATCGAGAAGGAGGGCAAGGTGAAGAAGCTGGTCGAGGCGGTCGAGCACATCTCCTTCTCCGGCCCGCGCGCCGTCGCGCAGGGCCAGGACGTGACCTATGTCACCGAGCGCTGCGTGATGAAGCTGACGCCTGAGGGCATCGTCGTCACCGAGATCGCGCCCGGCGTCGATCTGGAGCGTGATATCCTCAGCCAGAGCGAATTCCCGCTGCTGGTGCCGCAGCCGCCGAAGCTGATGGACGCCGCGCTCTTCGACGAGGCGCCGATCGGCCTCGAACTCCCGGCGAGGGCGGCATGAGCGATCCCGTCCGCCTCGACATCGCCGCTGGCATCGCGACGATCACGCTCGCCCGGCCGGAAAAGCTCAACGCGCTCGACGACGTCATGGTCGGGCTGCTCGGCCGCTTCACTGAGGTCATCGACGCCGACCGCTCGGTCCGCGCCGTCATCCTGACCGGCGAGGGCAAGGCCTTCTGCGCCGGCGGCGACATCGTCGCCTGGGGCGGGCTGTCGCCGCTGGAGATGGGGCAGGGCTGGGTGCGCTCCGGCCATCGCGTCTTCGACAAGCTCGCCCGGATGAAGCCGCCGGTCATCGCCGCGATGAACGGCCATGCGCTCGGCGGCGGGCTCGAGCTCGCCGTCACCGCCGATATCCGCATCTGCGAGGCGCAGGCCAAGATCGGCCTGCCCGAGACCGGGCTCGGCATGATCCCCGGCTGGTCCGGCACGCAGCGTCTCGTGAAGCGGCTCGGCGGGCAGGTCGCGCGGCGCCTCGCGCTCACCGGCGAGATCGTTACCGCCGAGCAGGCCCTGACGCTCGGCATCGTCGATCAGGTCGTCGAGAAGGGCGGCGCGCTCGCGGCGGCGCAGGCCATGGCCGAGCGCGTCAGCCAGCGCGGGCCGGTCGCGAACCTCGTCGTCAAGCAGCTCATCAACGCCGCCGAGAACGAGGATAGCGGCGCGATCATGGAGACGCTGGCGAGCTCGCTCGTCTCCTATACGGACGACGTGAAGGAAGGCGTTGCAGCCTTCCAGGAAAAGCGCACGCCGACCTATCGGGGGGAATGAGATGACGCGCCCGGTTGCCCTCATTACTGGCGCGAGGCGCGGCATCGGCCGCGCCATCGGCGTCGCGCTGGCCAAGACAGGCCATGACATCGCCTTCACCGATATCGCCGAGGACGAGGCCGTCGCCGAAGCGTTGAGGCTGTTCGAGGCGGCCGGCGCGAAGGCCCGGTTCTTCAGGCACGACGTCGCGGCGGTCGCGAGCCATGCCGGCCTCGTCGCCGATGTGAAGGCCGCTTTCGGCCGACTCGATCTTTTCGTCTCCAATGCCGGCATCGGCGCGCCGGTGCGCGGCGACATGCTGGAGATCACGGAGGAGAGTTTCGACCTCGTGATGGACATCAACCTGCGCGGCGCCGCCTTCCTGAGCCAGGAGGTCGCCAAGGCGATGCTGGCGGACAGGCCGGAGCGCCCGGCGATCGTCTTCATCACCTCGGCCTCGACCGAACTCGTCTCGATCGACCGCGCGCAATATTGCGTCTCCAAGCTCGGTCTCTCGATGTGGGCGAAAGTGCTTGCGGTGAGGCTCGCTCCGGAGGGCATCCCGGTCTTCGAGGTCCGGCCGGGCGTGATCCGCACCGATATGACCGCGAAGGTCGCGGCCAAATACGATGCGCGGATCGCCGACGGGCTGATCCCCGTCGGGCGCTGGGGCGAGGGCGAGGATGTCGCGGCCGCGGTCGCCGCTCTGACGAGCGGACAGTTCGCCTATGCAACAGGAACAGTGATCAATGTCGATGGCGGCTTGCTGATCCCGCGATTGTAGGGATGTTGCAACGGCATGGGCCGAGCCGCGGGACAACGCCGGCTGGGAGGATTGGATGAGGAAGGCGCATGAAGGCGGTTCGGCTTTCGCAGTCCGGCAGGGGCGGCTCGCATGAGCTATGAATTCGACTTCGCCGATGTCTTCGCGGCCTGGCCCGAGCTCTTGCAGGGGCTGGTCAACTCGCTCGTGCTCTCGGCACTGGCGATGGCGATCGGCATGGTGGTCTCGGTCGCCGGCGCGCTCGGAAAGACCTCGGGGCCGAAATGGCTGGTCTGGATCATCGACGAATATATCGAGCTGATCCGCAACACGCCGTTCCTGATTCAGATCTTCATGATCTATTTCGGCCTGCCCTCGCTCGGCCTGAAATTCTCTTCGAACGGTGCCGCGCTGCTGGCGCTGGTGGTGAATGTCGGCGCCTATGGCATCGAGATCATCCGTGCTGGCATCGAGAGCATCCAGAAGGGCCAGATCGAGGCGGGCAAGTCGCTGGGCATGCGCCCGCTCCAGATCTTCCGCTACATCATCCTGAAACCGGCCATCCAGGCGATCTACCCCTCGCTGACCAGCCAGTTCATCCTGCTGATGCTGAACACCAGCGTCTGCTCGGCGATCGCGGCAAGCGAACTGACCGCGGTGGCGGGCGACATCCAGTCTCGCACCTTCCGCAGCTTCGAGGTCTATTTCATCGTCACCTGCATGTATCTCGGCCTCTCCGTCTTCTTCTGGTCGGTCTTCGCCGGCATCGAGCGCAGCTTCCTGCGCAAGCCAACCCGGTGAGGTGAGACGATGCGCACGCTCGGATCAGCCGATATCATCTACATCATCATGGCTGTGCGCTGGACGCTGCTGCTCTCGCTCGTGGCCTTTCTCGGCGGCGCGCTCGGCGGGGCGCTGGTCGCGCTCGCCCGCACCGGCGAGTTCAAGTGGCTCAGGCTCGCCTCGGCCGGCTACATCAAGGTCTTCCAGGGCACACCGCTCCTGATGCAGCTCTTCCTCGCCTTCTTCGTGCCGGGGCTGTTCGGCTGGTCGGTCGACCCCTGGACGGCGGCCGCGCTCGGCCTCTCGCTCCATGCCAGCGCCTTCCTCGGCGAGATCTGGCGCGGCGCGATCGAGGTGGTGCCGCGCGGCCAATGGGAGGCCGCGACCTCGCTCGGCCTGCGCTATGCCCCGAAGATGGTGCTGATCATTGCCCCGCAGGCGATCCGCATCGCGATCCCGCCGACGATCGGCTTCCTGGTGCAGCTGATCAAGGGCACGTCGCTGGCCTCGATCATCGGCTTCGTCGAGCTGACGCGCGCGGCGCAGGTCATCAATAACGCCACCTTCCGGCCTTTCACGATCTTCGCGTTGGTCGCGCTGATCTATTACGTCATCTGCCGGCCGCTCTCGGCCTACAGCAAGAGGATGGAGCAGAAGCTCCTCGTGGCCGCGCGCTGAGCGCGGCCACGCAACACCAAGCCTGCCCCTCAGAGGAGAACGTCCATGTCGCTGTTTAAATCGATTTGTCGCCGCGGCCTCGGCGCGCTGGTCTTCGCCGGCCTCACCGCCGCCTCGCTCGGCGCCGCGCCTGCCCAGGCCGCCACGCCCGACGAGATCAAAGCACGCGGCAAGCTGACGGTGGGCGTGCTGACCGACTACCCGCCCTTCGGCGGCACCGACGCGAACCAGCAGCCCGCCGGCTACGATGCCGATGTCGCGGCGCTGATGGCCAAGTCGCTCGGCGTCAAGCTCGAGCTCGTGCCGGTCACCGGCCCGAACCGCATCCCCTATCTGCTGACCAACAAGGTCGACGTGCTGATCGCCACCTTCGGCATCACCGCCGAGCGCCAGAAGCAGGTGCTGTTCTCCAACCCCTACAGCACGCTGACCATCTATGTGCTCGCCCCCAAGAGCCTGAACATCAAGACGGCGGAAGACTTGAAGCCGGTGACGATCAGCGTCGCGCGCGCCTCGACACAGGACACCGCGATCAGCGCCGTCGCGCCGGCCGGCACGCCGCTCAAGCGCTATGATGATGACGCAACCGCGCTGCAGGCGCTGATTTCCGGCCAGGTCCAGGCGATGGGCGCGAGCAACACCATCCTCGCCCAGCTCAACAAGGACTATCCGCAGCTCAACATCGAGCCGAAGATCACCCTGAAGGAACAGGCCAACGGCATGGCCTTCCGCAAGGCCGATTCGGCGCTGGCCGACTACGCCAACAAGTTCATCGCCGAGATCGAGGGCAATGGCGAGCTCTCGAAGATCAACCAGAAATGGTTCGGCATCCCGCTGCCGAAGCTGCCGGCGATGCCGCAGTTCTGATTGGAAGCCAGACAGCTTCCTTCGGAACCACGCCGTCATCCCGGGCTTGACCCGGGATGACTCACGATCCGGGAACCGGACCGAATTCCCCTAAAAGCAGATGCGGCCGGCCTCGCCGGAAGCCCCCGTGCCTCAATTCCAGAACGGTTTGCAGATGTCCGCGCCAGCCCCGTCCGCCACCGGTCACGAGATCGGCGCCCCGATCATCGAGATGCGCAAGGTCGACAAGTTCTATGGCGACTTCCACGTCCTGCGCGAGATCGACCTCACCGTCTCGCGCGGCGAGCGCATCGTCATCTGCGGCCCCTCGGGCTCGGGCAAGTCGACGCTGATCCGCTGCCTCAACCAGCTCGAGGAGCACCAGAAGGGCGAGATCGTCATCGACGGCACCACCGTCCATGCGAAGCTCAAGGGCATCGAGGACATCCGCCGCGAGATCGGCATGGTCTTTCAGAGCTTCAACCTGTTCCCTCACCTTACGGCGCTGGAGAACTGCACGCTGGCACCGATGAAGGTACGCGGCATCCCGAAGGCGGAGGCCGAGGCGACGGCGCGCAAGATCCTGGAACGCGTCCATATCCCCGAGCAGGCCCATAAATACCCGGTGCAGCTCTCGGGCGGGCAGCAGCAGCGCGTCGCGATCGCGCGCTCGCTCTGCATGAGCCCGAAGATCATGCTGTTCGACGAGCCGACCTCGGCGCTCGATCCCGAAATGGTCAGCGAGGTCCTCGACACCATGGTCGAGCTCGCCGAGAGCGGCATGACCATGATCTGCGTCACCCATGAGATGGGTTTCGCCCGCAAGGTCGCCGACCGCGTGATCTTCATGGATGCCGGCGAGATCGTCGAGATGGCCCCGCCGGAGCAGTTTTTCTCGGCCCCGCGGAGCGAACGGACCCGCAAGTTCCTCGGCCAGATCCTGCACCACGCCTAGGGCATCCTGGAGCGGGGTGGACACCGGCTCCTTCGAGAAAACGTGACAGATCAGGGACCTGTGACGCTTGTGCGATTTGGGGAAATTGCGGAGCTTGTTCACCGGATGATCCCGCGAAGGGGATTGGCGGGCAGAGACGGAAGAGGCCGCTTCTGGAACGCTGCAAAAGGCCGGATCGAACGGCAGAATGCCCACCAGAATGTCCCACCGGCACAATCCTCTGGCTAAGGCATTGATCTGAAACGGAATGGTGGGCCGGGCCGGACTCGAACCGGCACCGGCGCTGTTATGAGCAGCGAGCTCTAACCATTGAGCTACCGGCCCGCTCCTCGCCTAGCATCGCCGCCACCGGGCAAGCAAGGTTAGATGCGGTCGGAATCGAAAGGGCCTCCCGACAATCCCGGGAGGCCCTTGTTCGTTCACCGGAGCGGAATGGCTCCGGTGGCTCGCCTCACGCCGCGACCGCGACCTTGCGCCTGTCATGCTGCTCGGCAGCGTGGCCCTGGCGGAAGGTGAAGCGCCCGATATGCTCGGTGAGCGCCCTCGTCTGCTCGTCGGTCAGCGCGAGCGCGGCATTGGTCTCCTCGACCAGCGCAGCGTTCTGATGCGCCATCGTCCCGATACCGTCGATCTCGGTATTGATCGCCGAGACGTCGCTCGCCTGGCTCCGGGCGGTCTGCGAGATGCCGTTCATCAGCCCGGTCAATTCGTTGACCGAGGAGACGATCGCGCCGAACATCGCCGACGTCTCCTCGACCAGGCCGACGCCGACCTTGACGTCGCCATGCGCCGCCTCGACCAGCTTCTTGACGTCGTTGGAGGCATCGGCCGAGCGCTTGGCCAGGCTGCGCACCTCGGTCGCGACCACTGCGAAGCCTTTGCCGGCATCGCCGGCGCGCGCCGCCTCGACCGCGGCGTTGAGTGCCAGCAGGTTGGTCTGGAAGGCGATCTCGTCGATCATCGCAATGACCTCGGAGATCTTGCTGGAAGACTGGCGGATGCGCTGCATCGCTTCCAGCGCCGAGGCGACCACCTTCTCGCCCTGCTGCGCGCGCTCTTCCGCGCCCTGCGCCATGCCGGTCGCCTGGGCCGCCTCGCTCGCGGTCTTCTTCACCGTGCCGGCGAAGGCGCCGAGCTGGTTGGTCGCCATCGAGACGGCATTGCTTTCCTCGCTGGTGCGCTCGGCGAGATCGGTCACACCGTCGAGGATCTCGCTGGTCGCGCTGCGGACGGCCGCGACCGTCTCGGCGAGGCGGGCGAGCGTACTCTCGAACTCTTCGGCCAATGCGTTGGTGCCGTCCTTGAGTTCGGCGAAGGCGCCCTGATAGACCCCCTCGATCCGGGTTGAGAGATGGCCGGCCGACAATTCCGCCAGCACGTCGCAGGTTTCCAACAGCCCGGTCTGGACCGTCTCCAGCAGCGTGTTGACCGAGCCGGCGAGCGCATTGAGCTCGGGATCGGCGAACTGCGCGGAGACGCGCTGGGTGAAGTCGCCGGCCGCGGCGGCGGCGACGACGACGCCGAATGCCTCGCCGAGTTCGCGCATCATCTCCCGGCGCTGTTCCTGCGCCCGGGCCTCGTCCTCGACCTTGGCGAGCTCGGCGGCGCGCAGCGCCACCGCGTTGTCGCGGAACAGCAGGACGCTCTTCGAGATGTCCGAGATCTCGTCATTGCCCTTGGTGTCGACAACCGTCTCCAGCGCGCCATCGGCGATCGCCTTGGTCGCGGCCCAGAGCCGGTTCAGGCGCCCGATGATCATCGGGCGGACGAAGAAGAAGGAGAGCGCCAGCGCGACCAGGAGCGAGGCGATGCCGATCGCGGCGAGCGTGTACTCGCTGCGCTCGATCATGGCCCTGGTCGAGTCGCGCCCGGCGATCGCGCCGCCGCGAGCCGAAGAGACGAGCTCGCCGACCTCGCGGCGGACCTTCTCCGCCGCCTGGTCGAGATTCTTGAGCCCGGCGACGATCGCCGCCTGCGTCGCGAGCTCGCGCTCGCGGATGGCGACGATGCCCGCAGCCCCCTCGCCGAGATCGGTCACGGCGTTGACCGCCTGCCCGCGCGCCGGATTGGCCTGCAGCATGTCCGCCGCCGCCAGAAGGCCACGAACCTGACCGAGCTGGGCCTTGAGACGCGACTTGGCGATTTCGAGCTTCTCGGTGCTGTCGACCTGGGAGATCTCGCGCAGCAGGCCGACCGTCTCGCTGATCTGCAGCTGGAGCGCTTGGGCGGTCTGGAGCGAGGACAGGTCCTTGTCGAGCACCTTGGACAGCGCGGCGTCGAATTCGCTGCCGGTGAGCTGCGCCGCGCTGGTGATGTTCATCTTGACGTTGAACTGGGCGTCGGACGTCTCGAAATCGGCCATGGCGCTGAAGCCGTCGCGGGCCTTGGACAGGGCGGTCAGCGCGGCCGCGGTATCGGCGGCGTTGCGAAGCCGCTCTCCCGTCAGGTCGTTGATATCGTTGATCTGGCGCGACAGGTCGTCGATCGCCGCCTGCGTCTTGGACTTGTCGACCTTGCCCTGCTCGGCGATGCGCCGCAGCAGCTCCTTCTGCCGTGCCTCGACGCTGTCGAGATCGCCGGTCAGCATCGCGCTCTGCTGCATGTTCGAGACCTGGCTGAAGCGCGCTGCCAGCGCGGTCGACTGCGTCGCGGCCTGCGATAGCTCGAGCGCGAGCTCGACGACGGGCATCTTCTGGCTGACGAGATCCTCGACCGTCTTGTCGACGCTGTCATAGGAGAACCAGGCCACCGAGGACGAGACGATGGTCAGGGCCGTCATCACGCCGAGGGCGGCGTAGATCCGGGGCGCGATCCCGATCCGCAACGGCTTGCCCTCACGCACGGGCTTGGCTTTCGTCATGAAGTCGTACTCCGGTATTCACGCAACGCTGGAGAGGAGTTCAAAAATAGGAAAATGACCCGTTCAGGATCGCCCTGAACCGAACTGACCGTCCTGCCCTCATCGGAATCCCCTCCCTCCCCCGGCATAAGAGCCAGGCGGCTGGATCCGCATGCGGCATCGACAGGCCATGAAAGTCCCCTGGCCGAGGCTTACCCTCGGTCTGGAGCACAGCATCGTCCAGGCGCGCTTAAGGAACGTTTAAAAGTGGATTCTTTTGAATCACCCGCGCAGCGAGGGGATTCATCTGGCGTTAGAGGAGGTTAAGCCTCTTTAACCTTCCAGTTTCGGCACCGGCCGCGGGCGCCCCTCCTCGTCGATCGCGACGAAGGTGAAAGTGGCCTCGGTGACCTTCTCGTGCAGCGTCGTGCGGAAGCGCTTGGCCCAGGCCTCGACAAGGATCTTCATCGATGTCCGGCCGACGGATTCGATCTCCGTATAGACGCTGAGCACGTCGCCGACCTTGACCGGACGGAAGAAGGTCATCGCATCGACCGCGATGGTGACCACGCGTCCCTGCGCCCGGTCGACGCCGGCGATGCCACCGGCCTGGTCCATCCGCGACATCACCCAGCCGCCGAAGATGTCTCCATTGGCGTTGGTGTCGCCCGGCATGGCGATCGTGCGCACGGTCAGCGTGCCGCGCGGGGCTTCCTGGGGACCGTCGGCAGCAAGGCTCATGGGCGTCCTTCAGGCAAGCAGGGAATCCGCCAGGCGATGATGCTGGCGCTGCGGCAGGTGTGCAAGCGGCACTTTGCATTGCCCGCCGCTATCGCCGACAATCGGGCAGGCCACGCGAACAGGGATCGACACCATGCCCAGCGCCGATGCGTCCAAGCCCGAGCCGATGATCGTCATCTCGCTGCGCTATGCCGATGCGCCACGGATGTATGACTGGTTGATCGAGGCCTTCGGCTTCGAGAAGCATGCCGCCTATTATTCCGAGGATGGCAAGACGCTCGTCCACGGAGAATTGCGAATGGGTGCGAGCTTCATCATGCTCGGTTCATCCGAGAACAACGAATTCGGCAAGCTGGTCTCACGGCCCGCCGAGCTGGGCGGCACGACGGCCTCCCCCTATATCGCAACCGACGATATCGACGCGCGCTGTGAGCGCGCCCGCAAGGCCGGCGCCGAGATCTGCATGGAGCCACGCGACCAGCCCTATGGTAGCCGCGACTTCATCTGCAAGGACCCGGAGGGCCATGTCTGGTGCTTCGGGACCTACCGGCCTTCTCAGCCTGCGACCTGAAGCGGCGGCGCGGGCCGCTGCCGCGCCCGCAGCATCAGCCAGCAGACCACGCTGAGATTGACGAGGTTCCAGGCGAGTCCGTTCAGGAAGGCCATCCGGTACGAGCTGAAATAGTCGAAGATCACGCCGGAGAGATAGCCGCCGAAGGCCATGCCGAGCACGGTCACCGACATCACCAGCCCGATGCGCACGCCCGCCTGCTTGGCCGGCAGGTATTCGCGGATGACGACCGCATACATCGGCACGATGCCGCCCTGGAACAGGCCGAAGATGCCGCTGACGACATAGAGCGACTGCAGCCCGTCGAACCAGAGATAGAGGAAGAGCGCCACGCCCTGCATCAGCGAGCCCAGCGCCAGCGTCGCCGCACCGCCGATCCGGTCCGCGACGAAGCCCGAGCCGATGCGGCTGATGATGCCGAGCAGCATCATCAGCGAGAGCATCTCGGCGCCGCGCGCCACGCCGTAGCCGAGGTCGCCGCAATAGGCGACGATATGGACCTGCGGCATCGCCATGGCGACGCAGCAGGCGAAGCCCGCGACGCAAAGCAGCATCTGGAGCTGACCGGCGCTGAGCCCGAGATCGCCGCGTGCCCCGGCGCTGCTCGCCTCCGCTGCCGCCATGGTCGCCGCCGTCGGCTGGCGCCGGAAGAACGGCGCGAGCGGTAGCATCACCACGAGCGCCACGACGGCGATGCCGAAATGAGTGGCGCGCCAGCCATGATTGGCCATGCCCCAGGTGATGACCTGCGGCCAGAACACGCCGGCGAGATAGCTGCCCGATGCTCCGCAGACGACGGCAAGCCCGCGATGCCGGCGGAACCAGTGCGACAGATCGGAGATCAGCGGCGAGAAGCCGGCGGCGCTGCCCATGCCGATCAGCAGCCCATGCGCCAGCGCGAACTGCCAGAGCGAGTGCGAGAGGGCCGCGGCCGAATAACCGGCCGCGAGCAGGAACGCACCCATCACGATCGGCACCATGATGCCGTAGCGATCCGCAACGCGGCCCATGATGATGTTGCCGGCGCCGAAGCCGAGCATGGCGAAGGTATAGGGCAGCGACGCCCCGGCCCGCAGCGTGTCGAACTCGCCCTGCATCGCCGGCAGCACGACGACCACCGACCAGGAGCCGACGCAGGCGACCGTGCCAATGACCAGCGCGACGGCCAGCCTCAGCCAGGCGTAGGAGGAATCGGGTTGGTAGCGGTCGGCGTCCTGGGACATGCTTCCTCGGCGGCCACATCTGCGGAGATGGCTCTTCTCCGAGGCAGCTTTAGCGCATGGAATCCGCTCGGCAAGCGCATGCCGGACAGCCCTGCCGCGCACCAGCGGCAGGAAGCTCTCTAAAGCCTGGCAGGGCGGTCCGGCATCGCCGGCTTCAGCGGAAGATGCGATCACCTTCCATGTCGACGATCTGCTGGCCCTTCACCAAGGTGAAGTCGGCAGCCTCGGCCTGGCCCGGAAACCGGTCTGCCCGGATGAAGCGGTGGCTCTTCGTCTCGCCGTCGACGACCTTCTCGATGACGCCGCAGAGCTGGTACTGGCCCGCCTCCTGATAGGGCGTGGCATGGATGGTGAAGCCGTTATGCTCGATGCTCTTGACCGGGCCGGCGGGCTTCTCCTCGGCCGGCTTGCGGCCCCCGAACAGCGACTTGAAGAAAGACATGGCACCTCCGCATTGCTTGCGGGCTGATATAGGCCAGGAGCAGCGCCAAGGGGAGCACTGTTTCGCTCGGCGAAGGATAAGGTGCCGAGCGGGCGCCGCTTGAACGACGCGTCACCGCTTCCCACATTGAATAATGTCCAGGGCAGCCGTCAGGCTTCCCGGCATCGCGCCGCCCAGGCGGCTGCCTCCGGAAAGGGGGTAGTCATGACACTCGGCAAATTCCTGATGCTTGCGGGGCTGGCCGCCACAACCCTGGCAACGCCCCTCTTCGCCGAGGAGCCTTCGCCGCGCGGGTTGCCTTGCGCCGACCACGACCATGTCGCCGGCCAGCTGCGCGAGACCTTCGGCGAGCGCATGATCGGCAATGGGTTGGCCGAGAGCGGCGTCCTGTTCGAGCTGTATGTCGGACAGACCGGCACCTGGACGCTGCTCGCCACCACGCCGACCGGGAAAAGCTGTCTCATCGGCGCAGGCGAGGCCTGGGAGCCCCGGCCACAGCCGGACATCTTCGCGGCGCGCTAGATCATCGTGCCTCCGCGATAACAATGATCTAGCCATGAGTTATCGCATCGGACGGAAAAGGGGATTCCACTTTTCGGCCCGATGCCGGAGCCGGCTTGGCAACCTCGTCCCGATCGATTATGGAGCCGCAATCGGGCTTTCGCCCCGTTCGTAAGCGTCTCACGTCAGGCAACGCATCCATCCGGCATGAGCCATATCGGATGCGTCCGAGCGGCCTGCCCTTGCGAAAGCCTGTCCCATGACGAACCCTGCCTATCCGCACCTCCCCGCCCGCTATGCCGGCGTGGTGATGCCGTTCTTCCTGTCCGTGCTGATGACCTTCGTCGTCTCCGGCATCTCGACGCTGAAGGCCCTGGGCCTCACTGCCGACTTCCTCCAGACCTGGCCCGGCGCTTGGGCCCTGTCCTGGATCGTCGCCTTCCCGACATTGCTCGTCGTGCTGCCGGTCGTCCGGCGCCTCGTCGCGCTCGTGGTGGCGCCCCCGGCCTGATTCCCTCACGCCGTGAGGTGGAGAGCGACCTCTCGCCGGTGCGGCCTCTGTCGATGCTCGAACAGATAGATGCCCTGCCAAGTCCCGAGCACGAGGCGCGCGCCCATCACCGGAATCGACAACGAGACCGGCGTCACCGCCGCCTTGATATGGGCCGGCATATCGTCCGGCCCCTCAGCGCGATGGACGAGATAATCCATCGCCGGGTCGTCCGCGGACGGCACCAGCCGGCGGAAGAAGGCGTCGAGATCGCGCTGCACGTCGGGGTCGGCGTTTTCCTGGATCAGCAGGGAGCAGGAGGTGTGCCGCACGAACAGCGTCAGCAACCCACTCGTCTCCCCGCTGGCCCGCACGAACGCCACGGCGCGGTTGGTGAACTCATAGAGCCCCGCCCCCTGCGTATCGATCGTCAGGACCGTCTGGCGCGACATGGCCGTTTCAGCGCTCGGTCAGGGCCAGTCTGGCGCCGAGCGCGACGAAGGCGGCCGCGAAACTGCGCCTGAGCCACGCCATTACCGCCGGGCGGCTGATGACCTTGTCGCGCATCGCCGCGGCGAAGAGGCCAAAGAGCGCGAAGACGATGAAGGTCATGGCCATGAACACGCCGGAGAGTTCCAGCATGCGCATCATCGGGCTTGCCTCGTCGACCGCGATGAACTGCGGCAGGAAGGCGACGAAGAAGATCGAGAGCTTGGGGTTGAGCAGGTTGAGTGCGAGCCCGTCGCGCAGCACGAGCCAGGCAGAGCGCGCATCCGCCCTGGTCTCGACCTTGAGCGCGCCGTGCTCTTTCAGCGTCTGCCAAGCCATATAGAGCAGATAGGCGACGCCGGCATATTTCACGACGGCGAAGGCGAGCGCGCTGGCATGCAGCAGCGCCGCGATGCCCATCATCGCCGCAATCAGATGCGGCACGATCCCGATCGTGCAGGCGAAGGCGGCGAGCACGCTCGCTTGGCTGCCGCGCGTCAGCCCGGCGGCGATGGTGTAGATCGCGCCCGTTCCCGGCGACGCGACGATGATGAGCGAGGTCAGCAGGAATTCGGGGGACATCGGGGCTAGCTCTCGAAGATGCCGCCGATGACCGAGACCACGACCTCGCCGGCGGCGGTGGCGATGGAGCCGATGCTTTCGACCACGGCCTCGAACGCCGCATCGACGGCAATGCCGACCCCTTCGGTCACGACGGTTCCTGCGACATCGAGGGCGCCGCCGGCGATATCCCCGGCGGAGGAGCCGGCCTGCTGCTTCGCCTCGCCCCCGGCATTCGCTTGCAAAGCCGCCTTGGCGGCCTCGATCTCTTCGGCTGTTGGGATAGCGGCCACGGCTTTCCTCCCCTGAGAAGCCTGATCCTGGAAATCATCTTAGCAGAACGGTGGCAGGATGGGGACGGCTGGCGGCGGCAGCTCTACCGGGCCTGCCAGAAATAGAGCTGGCCGGAATGGCGGTTACCAATCAGCTTCAGCTCCTGTGCAACGATGTTGGTGCCGTCGAACAGGTCCCAATGGTCGCCGCTCGTCCATTGAAGGAACAGGAAGGAGCGCTGCTTGTCGCCGCTCGTCTGATAGCAGTTCTCCAGATAGAGCACGCCCTTGCGGCCAAGCACCTGGGGCGTGACGTCCTTGCAGACGCCCTCGATATCGGCCGGTCCATAAGCGCGCTGGACGCGCGGCAGCAGTTCCGAAGCCCGGATGAAGAGGAGCTGGCTCAAGCCGCGCAGCGGCTGCCCCGAGCCGGGCAGCACACCGGGGCGCGGCCCGCCGGCCAACGGCGGCGCGCCGTGGAGGGACGTTCCGAGCTCCGCATTCATGATCGTCTGGATCGTCGCATCGTCCTGCGACGGTGTCAGGCGCAGCGTATAGCCCATGCAGATGGCGCAGCGATTGGTGGCCTCGCCGACCGCGTTCTTCGCCCAGGGACGGACCGTGGCGAAGCGCTCGGCGAGGGAGTCATAGGCGAAGGGGAGCATGCACAATCTCCTGGGCGACGAGGCGGCGGCAGGTTGACCAGCGGCCGACCCTGCGGCGTCCTCCGTTCACAGGAGAACCGGCCCGGCGAAACACCCAAAGAAAAACCCGCCTCCGCAGCGCGGAAGCGGGCCTCGTTCGGAATCGGCCGCAAGCCGGCCGCGCAATCATCAGTTGTCGAGGAAGCTCCGCAGCTTCCGCGAGCGGCTCGGATGCTTCAGCTTGCGCAGCGCCTTCGCCTCGATCTGGCGGATGCGCTCGCGGGTGACGCTGAACTGCTGGCCGACCTCTTCGAGCGTGTGGTCGGTGTTCATGCCGATCCCGAAGCGCATGCGCAGCACGCGTTCCTCACGCGGGGTCAGCGAGGCGAGCACCCTGGTGGTGGTCTCGCGCAGATTGCTCTGAATCGCCGCGTCGATCGGCAGGATCGCGTTCTTGTCCTCGATGAAGTCGCCGAGATGGCTGTCTTCCTCGTCGCCGATCGGGGTTTCGAGCGAGATCGGCTCCTTGGCGATCTTCAGGACCTTGCGCACCTTCTCCAGCGGCATGGCCAGCTTCTCGGCCAGCTCTTCCGGGGTCGGCTCGCGGCCGATCTCGTGCAGCATCTGGCGCGAGGTCCGCACGATCTTGTTGATCGTCTCGATCATGTGGACCGGGATGCGGATGGTGCGGGCCTGGTCGGCGATCGAGCGGGTGATCGCCTGCCGGATCCACCAGGTCGCGTAGGTCGAGAACTTGTAGCCCCGGCGGTACTCGAACTTGTCGACCGCCTTCATCAGGCCGATATTGCCTTCCTGGATCAGGTCAAGGAACTGGAGGCCGCGGTTCGTGTACTTCTTGGCGATCGAGATCACGAGGCGCAGATTGGCCTCGATCATCTCCTTCTTCGCCTGCCGGGCTTCGCGCTCGCCCTTCTGGACCATCAGCACGATCTTGCGGAACTCCTGGATCTCCAGGCCGGTCTCGGAGGCGAGCGTGTGCACCTCCTCGCGCAGGTCCTTGATCCGGTCCTTCTCGGCCGCGACGAATTCCTTCCAGCCGCGCGAGCCGAGCTTGGAGACGCGCAGGAGCCATTTCGGGTCGAGCTCGCCGCCGACATGCTGCTTGAGGAAGTCCTCGCGGGCCACGCCATAGCTCTCGGCGAGGCGCAAGAGGCGCGTCTCATGGCCGATCAGGCGCTTGTTGATGTCGTAGAGCTGCTCGACCAGCGCCTCGATGCGGTTGTTGTTGAGCGAAAGCGACTTCACCGCGGTGATGATGTCGTCCTTCAGCTTCTTGTACTTGCGGTCCTGCGACGGCGAGAGCTTGGTGTTCTCCAGCCGGTTGGCGATGTCCTGGTCCTGCAGGCGGCGCAGCTTCTTGTAGTCGTCGGCGATGGCGTTGAAGGTCTCGAGCACGCGCGGCTTGATCTCGGCCTCCATGGCCGAGAGCGACACGTTGTTCTCCATGTCGTCATCGTCCATCTCCGGCGGGGCTTCGCCCTCCGGAGTCTCGGCCTGCTCGCCCTCTTCGCCCTCCTCCTCGCCGGCGACGGCGGGATTCTTGCCGTCGGGACCGGCATAGGTCGCTTCGAGATCGATGATGTCGCGCAGCAGCACCTTGCCGTCGACGAGCTCGTCGCGCCAGATGATGATCGCCTGGAAGGTCAGCGGACTCTCGCACAGGCCCGCGATCATCGCCTCGCGGCCGGCCTCGATGCGCTTGGCGATCGCGATCTCGCCTTCGCGCGAGAGCAGCTCGACCGAGCCCATCTCGCGCAGATACATGCGGACCGGATCGTCCGTGCGCTCGGTCGGCTCCAGATTGCGCTTGGTCTCGACCGGCAGGGTCTGGCGCGAGGCGTCGACCAAATCGCCGCCTTCGGCCTCTTCCTCGTCGGCGCCATCCTTGCGGTTGGCACGCTCCTCGCCGGCAGCTTCCGGGTCCTCGTTGTCGACGACGTTGATGCCCTGCTCGCTGAGCTGGCCGAGCACATCCTCGATCTGCTCCGAGGAAAACTCCTCCGAAGGCAGCACTTCGTTCAATTCGTCATAGGTGACATAGCCGCGCTTCTTCGCGAGCTTGATCATGCGCCTTACGGCCTGATCGGTCAGGTCGAGCAACGGGCCGTCGGTAGTCGGGGGGGCATCCGGCGCGACCTGATCGGTCTTTTCCCGTTCGCTCGCTTTAGTCGCCATCAATCAGCGCTCCGCACTCGCGCCGGCCATGACCGAGACAGCCATATACCGACGCATAAAAGGGCGGCGCGACCGCAGGCCCGGCGCGCTCACCCACCCAAATCCAGTTGCAGATGGCACCAGACGTCGTTGACGAATCGTGAACCACCCACAGCCTGCGCGCACTTGGACCCGCGTCCACCACTCGCTGGGCAATCAATCCTCGGACATGGCCTCGGTGCCTTCGATCGTCTCGAGGCGGGCCTTCACGTCCTTGATCCAGGCGAAATTGGCTTCGGTCGCATCGTCAGCCAAGGCGCGCTCAGCTGCTCTCAACTCGCTATTTAGCGTTCGCGCGCGATGATGCAAGACGATAGCCTGATGAATCGAGTCGAAAACCGATTCAGGATCAGCGTCTTGCGCGAGCTTGCGCCGCTCCGCCGGCCCCGTGACGGCCATCAGCTGGCCCTGCGCCTCCCGCACGCGCGGCTGCGCCAGCCGATTCGCAAGTGTCTCCCGGTCGAGCGTGTCCTCGACGGAATCGAGCAGCGCCTGCCGGAAGCGCTCGGCGGCCGGCCCGTCGAGCGACAATTCCGCGATCTCGTCGGCGCAGCGCAGGAGAAGATCGGGATGGCTCGCCAAGGCCAGCAGGATGAAGGCCTCGCGCTGGTCCTCGCCGCGCACCTTCGCGATCAAGCGAGACTGCGTCAGCGCGCTCGACGCCTTGAGCGGCCCGGCAAACCAGGGCGGCGCCTGCCGCCCGAACCCGCCGCGCTGGTGCGCTCCGCCCCGGCCGCGCTGAAAGCTTGGGCCTCCACCGCCGCGCTCGGGCCGCGCCGGCGCGGCGCTGGCGAAGAGCTGCGCCAGCCGCTCGTCCATCTCGCGGCGATAGTGCTTGCGCGTGGTCTCGTCGCGGATCTGTCCGAGCGGCTCCTTCAGGCGCCGCTCGAAGGCGGCGCGGCGCTCCGGCGTGTCCAGCGGGCCGGCCTCGACCTCGCGCTGCCAGAGCATGTCGACCAGCGGGCGCGCCGCCCCGATCACCTCTGCGATCGCCTGCCGCCCGCCCGAACGGGCGAGATCGTCCGGGTCCTGCCCGTCCGGCAGCAATGCGAAGGACAGCGACTTGCCGGGCTCCAGCAGCGGTAGCGCCAGATCGATCGCCCGGCTCGCGGCCTTGCGGCCGGCCTTGTCGCCGTCGAGGCAGATCACCGGCTCGTCGGCCATGCGCCAGAGCAGGCCGAGCTGGTCCTCGGTCAAGGCCGTGCCGAGCGGCGCGACCGTCTGAGGGAAACCCGAGAGCGACATCGCGATGACGTCGACATAGCCCTCGACCACCACGACCTGCCCGGTGTCATGCGCGGCCTTGCGGGCATTGTGGTGGTTGAACAGCAGATGGCCCTTGTGGAAGAGCGGCGTCTCCGGCGAGTTCAGGTACTTCGCCGCGACCTCCGCGCTCATCGCGCGCCCGCCGAAGGCGACGACGCGCCCGCGGGAGTCATGGATCGGGAACATCACGCGATCGCGGAAGCGATCGTAGGGCACGGCGATCTCGTCGCCATGCACCAGCAGCCCCGCCTCCATCATCAGTTCGGCCGGAACGCCTTTCCCAGCCAGATGGTCGCGCAGCGCGAAGCGGTCGGCCGGCCCGTAGCCCAGCCGGAAGCGCGCGCGCGCCTCGCCGTCGAGCCCGCGCGTCGCGAGATAGCGCCGGGCCGCGCCGCCCCGATCGCCCATCAGTTCGGCCTCGAAGAACTGCGCCGCGAGTTCCACTACCTCGTGCAGGCCCTTGCGCTTCTCCTCCTGGACCTGCGCCTCCGCCGTGATCTTCGGCAGGATGACGCCGGCCTCGGCCGCAAGCTTTTCGACGGCTTCCGGAAAGGACAGCCCCTCGGTCTCCATCACGAACTTGAAGATGTCGCCGTTCTTGCCCGACGAGAAATCGAAGAAGGAGGCCTTCTGGTCGTTGACGAAGAAGGAGGCCGTCTTCTCGGCATTGAAGGGCGAGAGCCCCTTCCACTCGCGCCCCGCCTTCTGGAGGCGCACGCGCTTGCCCACGACCGCCGAGACAGGCAGCCGCGCCTTGATCTCCTCAAGGACGGAGGGCGGGAATTTCATGGTTCCTGATGTGGCCCCTGCACGACGGAAAGCCAACCTCGAACGCAGCCGCGACAGAGCTTGTCGGCACTATCCACAAGCGCAACCATCGTCCTCGGGCGAAGCGAGGCTTCGAACCGAGAATCTCATGACGAAAGAACGGTGGTATCCGAGATGGTCGGGTCAAGCCCGACCATGAGGGCCCAGAATGCTCGATCTGTGACGCTCATCCGCCCAGCGCGGCCTTCACCATCGGGCTGACCTTGCCGAAATCCATCTGGCCGGCATAGGCGGCACGCAGCACGCCGATGACCTTGCCCATGTCCTTGACCGCGGTCGCGCCGGTCTCGGCCACGGCCTTGTCGATCGCGGCCTTCACCTCCTCGTCCGACATCTGCTTGGGCAGATAGGACGAGATCACCGCGACCTCCACGCGCTCGCCCTCGGCGAGCTCGGGGCGGTTGTTGGCGTCGTAGATCGCGATCGATTCCTGGCGCTGCTTGATCATCTTCTGGAGCACGCCGAGGATCTCGTCGGCGGTCGCCTCGCCCTTGCCGGCGCCGCGGGCCTCGATGTCCTTTTCCTTCAGCGCCGCCTGGATCAGGCGGATCGCGCCGACCTTGCCCTTGTCGCCGGCCTTCATCGCTTCCTTGAGATCGCCCATGAAGCGCTCGCGCAGGCTGGTCATCGTCGTCGTCCTTTTCTCTTGCTCTTTTGTCTTGTGCGGCCTGCGCCAGCTTCGATTGACGGGCGCCGCCCGGCTCTTTATGGCTCGCGTTCCAGACCGGCGGAGTGGATTTCTGCAGCCCCGCCCCCGCATTCTGCCGCAGGCCGCGGCCTGGACCGAGACATAGACATGACCGCCTCCGAAGGAAACCCCGCCGACACCGGCTGGACCGAACCGCACGCGACCGCGCTGCTCGTGCTCGCCGACGGAACGGTGCTGGAAGGCTTCGGCCTCGGCGCCATCGGCGAGGCGCCGGGCGAAGTCTGCTTCAACACCGCGATGACGGGCTATCAGGAGATCCTGACCGACCCGTCCTATGCCGGCCAGATCGTCACCTTCACCTTCCCGCATATCGGCAATGTCGGCGTGAACGAGGAGGACACCGAGACCGTCAACGCCGCCGCCTCCTCCGGCGTGCGCGGTTGCGTGCTCCACGCTGCGATTACCGAGCCCTCGAACTGGCGCAGCCATCGGCATTTCGATGCCTGGCTCAAGGCCCGCAACATTGTCGGCATCTGCGGCGTCGACACCCGCGCGCTCACCGCCCTGATCCGCGACAACGGCATGCCGAACGCCATCCTCGCCCATAGCCCGGACGGCGTCTTCGACATCGAGCGCCTGAAGAAGCAGGCGGCCAGCCTGCCTTCGATGGCGGGCCTCGACCTCGTCCCGCTGGTCACCGCCGCCCAGCGCTATGACTGGGACGAAACCCCCTGGGTCTGGCCAGCCGGCTACGGCAAGCGCGACAGCAGCCGATTCAAGGTCGTCGCCATCGATTACGGCGTGAAGCGCAACATCCTTCGCCTGCTGGCCAAGGCCGGCTGCGACGTCACCGTCGTGCCCTCGACCGCCTCGACCGAGGACATCCTGGCGCTGAACCCGGACGGCATCTTCCTGTCCAACGGCCCGGGCGACCCGGCTGCGACCGGCGAGTATGCCGTGCCGGTGATCAAGGAATTGCTCGACAAGAAGGTGCCGACCTTCGGCATCTGCCTGGGGCACCAGATGATGGCGCTCGCCATCGGCGGCCAGACCATGAAGATGAAGCAGGGCCATCACGGCGCCAACCATCCGGTGCAGGACAAGACCACCGGCAAGGTCGAGATCGTCTCGATGAACCATGGCTTCGCAGTCGATCCGGCGAGCCTGCCGGCCAATGCTGTCGAGACCCATGTCTCGCTCTTCGACGGCTCGAACAGCGGCATCGCGCTGACCGACCGCCCGGCCTTCAGCGTCCAGCACCATCCGGAAGCCTCGCCCGGCCCGCAGGACAGCCACTATCTCTTCACCCGCTTCACCGAATTGATGGCGGCCGAGAAGGCGAAGAAGGCGGCCTGAGAGCCGTCTCGATGTCGAAGGAGACGGGCATGATCCACCAGTTGCGCATTTACGAGATCTTCGAGCGCAACAAGGCGGCCTTCCATGTCCGCTTCCGCGACCATGCCGCGCGGATCATGGCCCGCCATGGCTTCCACATCGTGGCGATGTGGGAGACGGCGAGCGCCGGACGCACCGAGTTCGCCTATATCCTCGCCTGGCCCGACGCCGAGACGAAGACGAAGGCCTGGGCGAGCTTCATGGCCGATCCCGAGTGGAGCGAGATCAAGCGCGTCACCAAAATCGAGCATGGTGACATGGTCGGCGCCATCGAGGACCGCATGCTGACCCCGACCCAGTATTCGCCCGCGCTCGATTGACAGCGCCGCGGCCGCACGGTTTAAGCGGTGCATGATCAGCCTGATGGCCAAGTTCCGCAGCTATTACGCCCCGTCCTCATAGAGGCGGTGGCATTCCCATGTTCAACCGCCGCGCTGGCGGTTGAATTTCAGGCAAGTCACCCGGCATCGCGGCTCTCACCGGACCAGAGCGATGTCTTCCAAAATCAGAACCATCTCCACCATCGGCATCATGGGCTTCGGCGCCTTCGGGCGATTGATGGCCCGCCATCTGCAACCGCATTTCGCCTTGCGCGTCTGCGATCCCGACAACGCGCCCGCAGCCGATACGACCGGCAAGGGTCTGCGGCCGGCGACCGCTGCCGAAGTTGCCGCCTGCGACCTCGTCATCCTCGCGGTGCCCGTACCGGCGATCCCCGAGGCGATCACGGCCTTGCGCCCGCATCTCAAGACCGGTGCCGTCGTGCTCGATGTCGGCTCGGTCAAGATCGGCCCGGCCCGCGCCATGCAGGCCGCACTCCCGGATGACGTTGAGATTATCGGCACACATCCACTCTTCGGCCCGCAGAGCGCCCGCAACGGGCTTGCCGGCCTCAAGATCGCGCTTTGCCCGATCCGCGGGAAAAGCACCCCGCGCATCGCCGCCTTCCTGCGCCATGTCCTCAAGCTCAAGGTGATCGTCACCACGGCCGACGCGCATGACCGCGAGGTCGCGATGGTGCAGGGCCTGACTCACCTCATCGCCAAGATCCTGGTCCGCATGGAGCCCCTGCCCCGCGCGATGACCACGGCGAGCTTCGACCTGCTGATGCAGGCGACCGAGATGGTTCGCTACGACGCGCCCAACGTCTTCATGGCGATCGAGCGCGCCAATCCGCACGCCAAGGCGGTACGCGACCGGTTCTTCGCGCTGGCCGAGGAGATGCGGCTGTTCCTCGAGCAAGGCGATGGCCGGCTCGCAGAGATAGTTCCGGCAAGCGTCGACGACCAACGCCTCGTCGTTTGACAAAAACCGCGAGTGATCCCGGGCGACCGCAGGGAGACCCGGGATCCATGCCTGAACCTGCGTTGGAAACGCTCCCGCATGGATCCCGGATCTTCGCTTCGCTCCGTCCGGGATGACATGGGAGGGTAGTTACCTGAACCTTGGCAAGCCTGCGACGCTGACGGACCTACCCAACGAGGCCTGTATTCGCCATATCGGATGCAGTCACTCCCAACCGCGCAACGATGACCGACAATCCCCTGCTCTACCCAGGCGCCGCCCATCCCGACCTGCGCGAGCCGATGATCGCGGAGCTCGTCCGCACCTTCTATGGGCGGGCCCGGCAGGACAAGCTGATCGGCCCGGTCTTCGCGGCCGCCGTCGAGGACTGGGATCATCATATTGGCAAGATCACGGATTTCTGGAGCGGCGTGATGCTGCGCACCGGCCGCTATGAGGGCCGCCCGATGCGCCCGCACCTGATCCTGCCGCTGGAGGGCAAGCATTTCGACCGCTGGCTCGACCTGTTCGAGATCACCGCCCACGAGGTCTGCCCGCCCGATATCGCGCAGGCCTTCATCGTCCGCGCCCGGCGCATCGCCGACAGCTTCGAGATGGCTCGCGCCAGCCAGCGCGGCGAGTTCGCGGCGCCGCGGCACAGCTTGCGATAAATCGGTCTTCACCGTCATGGTCGGACTTGTCCCGGCCATCCACGTCTTCGCCGGTCGAGTGTCCTGTTCAGGGCGTGGATGCTCGCCACAAGGGCGAGCATGACGCGAGGTGGATCAGGCCGCCCGGGCCTCTCGACTGAGAAAGGCCGCGATCTCTCCGCGATCGGCTCCTGCTTCGAGTGCGATCCGTTCGGCCAGGGCCGCCGCCGAGGGCCGGAGCGCACCCAAAGGCCGGTCGAGCCAATAGGAGACCGGGTTCAGCGCCTCGCGCTCATCGATCCTGACGATCCGTCCAGCCGCCAGTTGCTCGCGCGCCAGCGGCGGGCGTGCCAAGGCGATGCCGAGCCCATGCGCGGCGGCGTCCAGCACCAGGTTGTAATCCTCGAAGCGCCGATCCTGCGGGCGCGGGCGATAGTCCAGCCCCTGCGCCGCGAACCACGCCTTCCAGCCGGCAGCGTCGGAATCATGGATCAGGGGCTGCGCGAGCAGGCGCTCCGGTGCCCCCTTCCCGATCGCAGCCGCAAGCCCCGGCGAGGCGATCGGAAAGCACCATTCCTCGAACAGCTTGAGCGAGAGCCGGTCCGGCGCCCCGCCCCGCCCGCAACGTATCCCGAGATCGACGCCTTCCTCCTCGAAATCCACCTTGCGGTGCTCGACCTGCAATACGATCCGCAATGAGGGCGTCCCCGCCTCCAGCACGGCCAAGCGCGGCATCAGCCAGAGCGCGCAGACCGAAGGCGGCGCACTGACCCGCACCACCGAAGCACCGCGCGCCTCGCGCCAGCGCTCGGAATCATCGGCGATCAGCGCGAAAGCCTCCTGGGTGCGCTGGAGCAGGCGCTGGCCTTCCGGCGTCAGCGAGACGCCCCGCGCCTGCCGCAGGAAGACGCGCAGGCCCAGCCAATGCTCGAGCTTGGCGATCTGCCGGCTGACGGCGCCATGGGTCAGGTTCAGCGCCTCGGCCGCCGCCGAGAAGCTGCCGGTGCGCGCCGCCGCCTCGAAGGCGCGCAGCGTATCGAGCGGCGGCAGGTTCGAGCTGTGATCCATCTTCACAGCTCATGCGCGAATTGTTCGTTTGTCAATCAGCTCGCCGAGGCGCTTATCGAGGGCAACTTCTCGTCATCGATGGATCGACGCCATGTCTTCCTCAAGCTGCGCCTCTCCCGCCCTCGCCTCCGACGCCCAGCGTCTCGATCCGACCCTGGTCTTCACCGTGACCTTCACGGTCATGGCCTGGGCCTCCTCCTTCCCAGCGATCCGCGCCGGACTTGCCGGCTTCGGGCCGGCTGAGATGGCGGCGCTGCGCTTCGCCCTTGCCGGCGGCCCGGCCGCGCTCTTCCTCATCGCGACGCGAGCGAAGCTGCCGGAGCTCGGCGACATCTGGCGCTTCCTCGTCGGCGGCGTGATCTTCATCGCCGGCTACGCGCTGCTGCTGAACTTCGGCCAGCGCGTCGTGCCGGCAGGCCCGGCCGCCTTCATCATCAACACCAACCCGATCATGACGGCCGTGCTCGCCATGATGATCCTGGGCGAGCGCTTCAGCCTGACCGCCTGGCTCGGAACGGCCATTTCCTTCGCGGGCATCGGCGTCATCGCACTCGGCAAGGGGCTCGATGTCGAGATCGGGGTGAGCGTGCTGCTGATCCTCGGCGCCGCCTTCTGCAATGCCATCACCACCGTGCTGCAGAAGCCGCTCTTCGCCCGCTACAAGCCGCTCCATGTCGCCGCGTGGAACATGGCGATCGGCGGCTTCGTGCTGCTGCCCTTCCTGCCGGCGGCGATCAAGCAGGCGCAGGTCGCGCCGAGCGTCTCCTTCTGGTCGGCGGTCTATCTCGCGGTGGTGCCGAGTCTGATCGCCTACGGCACCTGGGCGATCACGCTCTCACGCCTGCCGGCCGCCCGCGCCTCGAATTTCCAATACGCCGTACCGCCGATGGCGATGCTGATCGGCTTCCTCTGGCTCGGTGAGGTCCCCACGGTCTTCGGCCTGATCGGCGGCGCGATGGCGCTCGCCGGGGTGGTGGTGGTCAACCTCAAGCGCTGAACCCAGTTGGTGGCTGAAACACGGCCGTCATCCGGGCAAGCGCAGCGCAGACCCGGGATCCATCGCAGGGCGCCGGAGCTCTACGATGGATCCCGGATCGGCGCCGCTTCGCGGCTTGTCCGGGATGACGCTCGTATGTGGGAACACGGTGCGGACACTTCCGCAACGGAGCGACCTCAAAACCCCCTCGCCTCCAGCGCCTTCTCGTCATCCGCGATATAGTCGCGGATGATCGGGACGGCGCTCTTGTGCTGGCCGAGCAGGAGCTGGAACACCATGTCGCCGCCGATATCGAAGGAGATGGAGCAGGCGCAGAGATAGAATTCCCACATCCGGGCGAAACGCTCGCCCATCATGGCGACGACCTCCCCGCGCTTGGCCATGAAGCGCTCGCGCCACGCCTCCAGCGTCCAGTGATAGTGCCGGCGCCAGAACTCGCAGTCGGACGCCCACAGGCCGGTCTGCTCCTGCGCCGCGAACACTTCCGACAAGGCCGGCGCATAGCCGCCGGGGAAGATGTACTTGTCGAAGAACGGCCCGGTGAAGCCGGGCGGCCCGACGCGGCCGATGCAGTGGACGAGCGCGATCCCGTCCGCCGTCAGCAGGTCGCGGATCTTCTCGAAATACTCAAGGTAATGCGCGACGCCGACATGCTCCATCATGCCGACAGAGACCACGCGATCGAACGTGCCGCCGAGCTCGCGATAGTCCTTGTTGATGAAGGTGACGGCGTCGCCGACGCCGGCAGCCTCGGCCCGCTTCTGGGCCGCCGCCATCTGGTCGGGCGAGACGTTGAGGCCGGTCACCTTCGCGCCGCAGGCCCTGGCGAGATAGATCGCAAGCTCCCCCCAGCCGGAGCCGATATCGAGCACGCGCATGCCCGGCTCGATCTTCAGCTTGGCGGCGATGTGCCTGAGCTTCGCCTTCTGCGCGTTCTCCAATCCGACGTCCGGACTGTGCCAGTAAGCGCAGGAATAGGTCATCGTCTCGTCGAGCCAGAGCCGATAGAAATCCGTCGGAATATCGTAGTGATGCTTGACCTTTTTGCCGGCGACGCCGAGCGGGTTGTGCATCCGCCAGCGCCGGATCTTGAAGCGCACCTTGCGGATCGCCTGCTGCAGCGGGTCCTTGCGCATCTCGCGGCGCTGCAGCCAGAACAGCGTCAAGAGGTCGTGGATCGTGCCTTCCTCGAAATCGATCCGTCCGTCCATGTAGCCTTCGGCCAGGGCGAGCTCGGGATTGAGGAAAAGTTCGCGCTCGACGCGGTTGTCGTGGAAGCGCACGGTGACGGCCGGCGCCGTCTTGGTGACGCCGGCGAAGAGCAGTTCCGCCGGTCCCGAGCCGAAGACATGCCGCTTGCCGTCCGGCGTGATGACCGTCAGGCGGCCGTGGCGGATGAACCGCTTGAGCAATCGCGGCAGCAGCAGCATGGGCACTCCTCGTCTCGATTCGCCAACTAAAGCGGAAACGCCGCGGCCTCGAAACCCCGGCTGTTGCAGAGCCAGCCGGCTTGTGCGTAGTCATCGAGAGATTTTCTGCAACCCGAGGGTCGACCGAACTCATGTCCTGGCGCGATTTCTGGAACGGCGAGCATTCGATCTACGTCTCGCCGCGCCACAAGGCCCTGCATTACCGCGCCATCGCGACGGACCTGATCGCCCATATCCCGGCAGCGGATGCCGTCGTGCTCGACCATGGCTGTGGCGAAGCGCTCGATGCCGCTCGCGTCGCTGCGGCCTGCGGCAAGCTCTTTCTCTGCGAGGCGGCACCGACCGTGCGCGATAAGCTCCGTGCCCAGTTCGGGCGCACGGACAACATCGTCGTGGTCTCGCCCGAGGAGGTCGAGGCCTTGCCGCCGGCCTCGCTCGATCTCGTCGTCGCCAATTCCTTGCTCCAGTATCTCTCGCGCGACGAGTTGAAGGCACTGCTGGCAACCTGGCACGACCGGCTGAAGCCCGGCGGCGCGCTGATCCTCGCCGACGTCATCCCGCCCGATGTCAGCCCGTTGACCGATGCCTCGCAACTGCTCGCCTTCGCCTGGCGCGGCGGCTTCCTGATGGCGGCGCTCGGCGGCCTCGTGCGCACCGCCTTCTCGGATTATCGCAAGCTCCGGGCGCAATTTGGCCTCTCGACCTATACGGCGGAAGCGATCATCAGCCTGATCCGCGAGGCCGGCTTCGCCGAAGTGCAGCGGCCGCAGAATTTCGGACACAATCCGCATCGGATGACTTTCAGAGCCACCAAGTCGGCGACATAGACGAAAGTAGAATTCAAGCCGGAAAACCGGCACATCTGCATCGAAATTCCCTTACGGAAACTCGCAAAACGCCTTGATTTGACGCCTCAGATGTGGCTTTGAGCGCGGCTTGCCCCAAAGGCGCGAGATTTCCGTGCAGGATCAGTTCACCTGTCCCTATTGCGATGCTGCGCTCAACAAGGGCGTGCTCTCGTGCCGCTGTTGTGGCCGGGACCTCACGCCCGTGCTGCCGCTGCTGCGCCGTCTCGATGCGCTGGAGGAGCGCCTCGCCGCCGCGGAGATGCGCGCCGAGGAGGATCGCGCCGCGCTCGCCGCACGGCTGGCCGAGCCCCGAAACCCCGCCGCCATCGAACCCGCGGAAGCCCCGCGAAACGCCGAACCTGCCGCCCTGCCGGTTGCGCGCCGGCGCTTCTGGGTGCTGCCCTTCGGACTTGTGCTGCTGCTGCTCGCCTATTGCGCGGTCATCCTCTGGCTCGACCTGCCGCTCTGGGCCCTGCGCCTCGCCTCGATCACGATCCCCTTCTTCACGGGGCTGATCTATTTCGGCATTCGCCCACGCCTGATCGCCTTCGACATCGCCATCGCCATCGCCTTCGCGATTTTTTCCGTCGCCACCATGAACGCGTTGCTGAGTTGGCACGACAACATACCGCTCCTTCCGCAGGGGTCGGCAGCCTGGCGCGAGACATCGTTCTACGCGCTGAGCATCGGCGCCTCGATGTTCTCGGGGATGTTGCTGCGCGTGACGCAGGCTGCGCTCGCCGCGCGCGGCCTCGTCTCGCTGCCGGAACTGCGGAAAGGGCTTCTGGCTATCCACGGCAAGGTGCCGATGGAGACGCTGAAGACCATCGAAACCACCATCCTGCTGGCCGGTACCGTGATCTCCGCGGTGGCCGGCCTGATCGCCGCAATCCTGGGAGTGAAATAGGACGATGATCAAGTCTGTGCTCGCTCGGCACATTCTGCCAGCCGTTCTCGCTACCGCCGCCATGCTGACGGCGGCACAAGCAGCCGACCCGATTCTGCTCATCACCCGCGAGGAAGCGGGCCTGCCGACGCCGCCCAAGGCTCCGGCCAGCACCCGCAACCTGACGCGCGGCCCCGGTATCGACACCTTGCCGACCCCGGACAAGGGCGTCGACGGCAAGCCCTTCCGCCTCAATGTGCGCTTCCTGCCGGCCAACAGCGTGCCGATCGATCCGGCGACCGTGCGCGTCTTCTACCGGCGCGATCCTCCGGTCGACATCACCCAGCGCATCAAACAGTACATCACACCGAGCGGCATCGACGCGCCCTCGGTCGTCGTGCCGAGCGGCAGCCATGTCATCGAGATCGAGGCCACCGACAAGGAAGGCCGGATCGGTCGCCGGCAGATCACACTGACCGTCGCACCGACCTCGTGACGCCGAACGGGGCGGCGTACGCCTGACGCGTCACGCCGCCCTGTCCGCGAAGCTGAAGAACTTATGGCCGAGGAACGAGAACACCATCACCACCCCCGTGGTGACCAGTTGCATCGGCAGATAGGGCAGGCCCGCCCGCGTCACGAAGAGATGCATCAGGATGCCGGTGAGCACGAAGCCGCCGGCCGCGATCAGGGCGAATCGCCAGCCGGCCTGGGCATGGCTGCGGGTCGCGTCGAACGTCATCCAGCGGTTGAGCGCATAGGAAACCAGCGCCCCGACGATGAAGCCGGCGAGCGTCGCCGGCACCGGGTCGACGCGGCCGAGCTCGACCAGTCCGATCAGGACACCGTAATGCGCCACGGCCGTCAGCCCGCCGGCAAAGAGATAGGCGACGAGCTGGCGGAACTGGCGCGGATAGCGGCGAAGCGGCATCCGCGCTTCGTAGATCATGGACGGCGCGGGGCAAAACGACTTTTTGTCCCGCGCCACAGCCGCCAGCGACGGCTTCAGGCCCGGGCCTCGAACACCATGTTGAACGGCGTCTCGGTCGCGCGGCGGAAATGCTGGAAGCCCGCATCCATCGCCACCTTGCGCAAACGCATCTCGCCAGCCTGCGCGCCGAGACCCAGCCCGACCTCCTGCGACAGCGAGGCCGGCGTGCAGATCATCGTCGATGCCCCATAGAAGATCCGTCCCACCGGATTGAGATTGTCCTTGAGATGGTCGTGCGCAAAGGGCTCCACGATCATCCAGCTGCCGTCCCGCGCCAGCGACTCCCGCACATGCTTGCCCGCACCGACGGGGTCGCCCATGTCGTGCAGGCAGTCGAACATCGTCACGAGGTCGTATTTCCGCTCGGGAAAGTCCTTGGCGGAAGCGCGCTCGAAGACGATGCGGTCGCCGACGCCGGCCTTCTCCGCCGCTTCCCGGGCGCGCTCGATCGATGGCCCGTGATAGTCGAAGCCGTAGAAGCGCGATTGCGGATAGGCTTGCGCCATCAGGATGGTCGAGGAGCCGTGCCCGCAGCCGACATCGGCAACCGTCGCCCCGCGTTCCAGCTTGTCCTTGACGCCGCTCAGCGCCGGAATCCACTCCTCCGTCAGATGCGCGTTGTAGCCCGGCCGGAAGAAACGCTCGGTCCCCCGGAACAGGCATTTGCTGTGCTCGTGCCAGCCGAGGCCAGAGCCGTTGCGGAAGGCCTCCTCGACTTTCGGCTCGTCGAGCCACATCGACTGGATGATCTCGAAGGCGCCTGCAAAGAAGGCCGGGCTGTCCTCCTCGGCGAAAGCCATGGCCTGCTCCGGCGAGAGGCTGAAGCTGTCGCTGCCTTCGTCGTAGTCGACATAGCCGGCCGCGGCCTGACCGGCGAGCCATTCGCGCAGATAGCGCTCCTTGAAGCCCGTCCTCTCCGCCAGTTGCTGGGAGGTGACGGGCTCGCCATCGGCCATCGCCTTGTAGAGGCCGAGCTGGTCGCCCAGCACGATCAGGGCGCCAGTGACGGAAGCTCCGACATCACCGACGAGACGTCCCACCAAAGCATCGAGTTTCTGAGGGTCGGCAGCACGCATGGCCATCCTCCTCGGGTTCGGGCGTGGCCGGTGCCGTGTCGCGAACCGGCTCGACGCCATCGCGGAAGCGAAGACGTTAAACCTGTCCGGATACCTGTCAACGAGGCGAAGTCCGCCCCTATGCCCCGACGCTGCCGGACAGCCATTCCGGCCCGAGCCGTGGCAGGTTCGGGTCGCGCCGCGCCGTCTCGATGACGCTGTCGATCAATCCTGGAAAGCGCCGGTTCAGCTCCTCGCGCCGGATGCTGAGATAGCGCGACGTCCCCTCCACCCGCATGCGGGTGATGCCGGCCTCGCGCAGCTTGGCGAAGTGGTAGGACAGGAGCGAGGGCGAGGCGAAGGCCGTGAAATGGCTGCAGCGCGCCTTGTCGACCTCGTTGACATCAGAAAGCGCGACGAGGATGCCGAGCCGGATCGGATCGGCCAGCGCCGCGAAGACGTCGGCAGGCGCGATATCCTCGATATCGGGGTGAAAAACCGGCTTCATGGCCTTCGAGATAGGCGATGCAGCCACTCCTGACAATATTCAACATTCATTGAAATTATCCTTGTGGTCATCGTCAGACAGGATTAATTCAACGATCATTGAATTTCGAACCCTGCTTTCGAAACAGCGATCATCCGCAAGGATCACTCTCCATGGATACGCGCCTTCTCTCGCTTGCCGGCGGCGCCTTCGCCATCGGCACGGGCAGCCTGATCGTCACCGGCATCCTGCCCCATCTCGCCTCCGGCCTTGCCGTCTCCATAGACACTGCCGGCCTGCTCATCTCGATCTTCGCGCTGGCCTATGCGATCGGTTCGCCGATCCTCTCCACCGTGCTCGGCGATGCCGATCGCAAGCTGGTCCTCGCCGGCGCGATGACAATCTTCGGCCTCGCCAATCTCGGCGCCGCCTTCGCCGGGGATTTCTGGGTGGTGATGGCCGCCCGCATCGTGATGGCGCTTTCGGCCGGCGTCTTCATGCCCGCCGCCAATGCAGTCGCCGTCGCGGTCTCCGCTCCGGAGCGGCGCGGCCGCGCCATTGCGCTCGTCACCGGCGGCATGACCGTCTCGCTGATCCTGGGCATCCCGATCGGCACCGCCGTGGTGGGCTTCGGCGGCTGGCATCTCGCCTTCCTGATCGTCGCGCTGCTCAGTGCGCTCTCGCTCGCCGGCCTGCTGGTCAAGCTGCCGCTCGGCCTGCCGCGCGGCACCAACACCTTGCGCGAACGGCTTCAGGTCGCAGCCCGCGGCGACGTGCTGCTGGCGCTCGCCACGACCATGCTGTGGACCACCGGGGCCTTCGTTCTCTATACCTATATCGCGCCCTTCCTGACCAACCATGCCGGCGTCTCCGGCCCCTGGCTCGCCGCGACGCTCGTCGTCTCCGGCCTCGGATCGGCCATCGGCAACCAGCTCGGCGGCATCGCCAGCGACCGCTTCGGACCTGAGCGCTCGCTGACCGTGGTGCTGACGATCCTGGCCGCGGCGCTGCTCACCGCCTCGCTGATCGCGATCAGCCTGCCGCCGGCCCTGGCAATCTGGCCGATTCCCTTCGTGCTCTTCGTCTGGAGCGCGGCGGGCTGGGCCGGCCATCCCTCGCAGATGTCGCGGCTGGCGGCGATGGCACCGGATGCGACCGTGGTCGCGCTCTCGCTCAATGCCTCGGCGCTCTATTTCGGCATCGCGGCCGGCGCGGCTCTGGGCCAGCAGGTCATGCGCCATGCCGGCACCTGGCCGCTCGGCTTCGTCGGCGCCGCCTGCGAGGTCGCGGCGCTCGCCGTGCTCTTCATCGCCATGCGCCGCAAGCGCCGGCAGCCCGGCGCGCTGGAGATCGATCTTGTCGTCCCCGAACCAAGACCTGTGCGTTAAGCGAAAAGGGGACGCGCTTTTAGCTTCCCCCCGCCGCCTTCGCCGTCTATAGCGAGCGCCTAGCATTCATTCAGACGCTCGCCCCGCCTCCGCTCGCCCGATCGGATCGGCTTTGCGCGCGCCTGCCCAAGACCGGTCGAGATCATGCCCAAGCGCACAGACATCAAGTCCATCCTGATCATCGGCGCCGGCCCCATCATCATCGGACAGGCCTGCGAGTTCGACTATTCCGGCACCCAGGCCTGCAAGACGCTGAAGGCCGAGGGCTACCGCATCATCCTGGTCAACTCCAACCCGGCGACGATCATGACCGATCCGGACCTGGCCGACGCGACTTATGTCGAGCCGATCACGCCCGAGATCGTCGCCAAGATCATCGAGAAGGAGCGCCCCGATGCCCTCCTGCCGACCATGGGCGGCCAGACCGCGCTGAACTGCGCGCTCTCGCTCAAGAAGATGGGCGTGCTGGAGAAGTTCGGCGTCGAGATGATCGGCGCCACTGCCGAGGCCATCGACAAGGCCGAGGATCGCGAGCTCTTCCGCGAGGCCATGACCAAGATCGGCCTGGACACGCCGCGCTCGCACCACATCAAGACACTCGGCCAGGCGCTCGAAGCGCTGGAGGATATCGGCTTGCCTGCCATCATCCGTCCGTCCTTTACCATGGGCGGCACCGGCGGCGGCATCGCCTACAACAAGGGCGAGTTCATCGACATCGTCGAGCGCGGCATCGACGCCTCCCCGACCAGCGAGGTCCTCATCGAGGAGAGCGTGCTGGGCTGGAAGGAATACGAGATGGAGGTCGTCCGCGATAAGAAGGACAACTGCATCATCGTCTGCTCGATCGAGAATTTCGATCCGATGGGGGTCCATACCGGTGATTCGATCACCGTCGCCCCTGCCCTGACGCTGACCGACAAGGAATACCAGATCATGCGCGACGCCTCGCTGGCGGTGCTGCGCGAGATCGGCGTCGAGACCGGCGGCAGCAATGTCCAGTTCGCGATCGACCCGGCCACCGGCCGCATGATCGTCATCGAGATGAACCCGCGCGTCTCGCGCTCCTCGGCGCTGGCCTCGAAGGCAACGGGCTTCCCGATCGCCAAGGTCGCGGCGCGCCTCGCCGTCGGCTACACGCTCGACGAAATCGAGAACGACATCACCGGCGGCGCGACGCCCGCCTCCTTCGAGCCGACGATCGATTATGTCGTCACCAAGATCCCGCGCTTCGCCTTCGAGAAGTTCCCGGGCTCCGAGCCGACCCTGACCACCGCGATGAAGTCGGTCGGCGAGGCCATGGCGATCGGCCGCACCTTCCAGGAATCGCTGCAGAAGGCGCTGCGCTCGCTGGAGACCGGCCTCGACGGCCTCGACGAGATCGAGATCGAGGGCCTCGGCCATGGCGACGACCGCAACGCCATCAAGGCGGCGATCTCGACCCCGACGCCGGACCGCATCCTGCATGTCGCCCAGGCGATGCGCGCCGGCTTCACCGATGAGGAGATCCACGAGAGCTGCAAGATCGATCCCTGGTTCCTCGAACAGATGCGCGGCATCATCGACACCGAGGCGAAGATTCGTAAATTCGGCCTGCCGCAGACGCCGGGCGCCTTCCGCCAGATCAAGGCGATGGGCTTCTCCGACAAGCGCCTCGCCGCCGTCTCGGGCAAGACCGAGGCCGAGGTCAGGAAGGCGCGACGCGCGCTGGAGGTCCGCCCGGTCTACAAGCGCATCGACACCTGCGCGGCCGAGTTCGCCTCGCCGACGGCCTATATGTATTCGAGCTACGCCATGCCATTCGCCGGCAAGGCTGCCGACGAGGCCAATCCCTCGGATCGCCAGAAGGTCGTCATCCTCGGCGGCGGGCCGAACCGCATCGGGCAGGGCATCGAGTTCGACTATTGCTGCTGCCATGCCTGCTACGCGCTGCGCGATGCCGGCTACGAGACCATCATGGTCAACTGCAACCCGGAGACCGTCTCGACCGACTACGACACCTCCGACCGGCTCTATTTCGAGCCGTTGACGGCGGAAGACGTGCTCGAAATCCTCGAGACCGAGAAGCAGAGGGGTACGCTGATGGGCGTCATCGTCCAGTTCGGCGGCCAGACCCCGCTGAAGCTGGCGAACGCGCTGGAAGAGGCGGGCATCCCGATCCTCGGCACCTCGCCCGACATGATCGACCTCGCCGAGGATCGCGACCGCTTCAAGCGCCTGCTCGACAAGCTGCACCTGAAGCAGCCGAAGAACGGCATCGCCTACTCCGTCGAGCAGGCCCGCATCATCGCCGGCGAGCTCGGCCTGCCCTTCGTCGTGCGCCCGTCCTATGTGCTCGGCGGCCGCGCCATGGCGATCATCCGCGACGAGATCCAGTTCGAGGACTACCTGCTCGGCACCCTGCCCTCGCTGATCCCCTCCGAGGTCAAGGCCAAATACCCGAACGACAAGACCGGCCAGATCAACACGGTGCTCGGCAAGAACCCGCTGCTGTTCGACCGCTACCTGTCGGACGCCATCGAGGTCGACGTCGACTGCCTCTGCGACGGCAAGGACGTTTTCGTCGCCGGCATCATGGAGCATATCGAGGAAGCCGGCATCCATTCCGGCGATTCCGCCTGCTCGCTGCCGCCGCGCTCGCTCAGCCCCGAGACGATCGCCGAGCTGGAGCGCCAGACGAAGGCGATGGCGCTGGCCCTTGATGTCGGGGGCCTGATGAACGTCCAGTACGCCATCAAGGATGGCGATATCTACGTGCTGGAAGTCAATCCGCGCGCCTCGCGCACGGTGCCCTTCGTTGCCAAGGTCATCGGCCGGCCCATCGCCAAGATCGCCGCCCGCGTCATGGCCGGTGAGCCGCTCGCCAGCTTCGGCCTGAAGCCCGCCAAGCTCGACCATGTCGGCGTCAAGGAAGCGGTCTTCCCCTTCGCGCGCTTCCCCGGCGTCGACGTCCTGCTCGGGCCTGAAATGCGCTCGACCGGCGAGGTCATCGGCCTCGACCGCTCCTTCGACACCGCCTTCGCCAAGAGCCAGCTCGGCGCCGGCTCGAAGGTGCCGGTCAAGGGCACGGTCTTCGTCTCGGTGCGCGACGAGGACAAGCCGC
>JBDHTM010000006.1:0-115912 GCA_039808685.1 Allobosea sp.
CGCGGGTCTGCGGCATCGGGCCGTCGGCCGCCGACACCACCAGGATCGCGCCGTCCATCTGCGCCGCGCCCGTGATCATGTTCTTCACGTAGTCGGCGTGGCCGGGGCAGTCGACATGCGCGTAGTGGCGGGCCGGGGTCTCGTACTCGACGTGCGCGGTCGAGATCGTGATGCCGCGGGCCTTCTCTTCCGGCGCCTTGTCGATCTGGTCATACGCCGTGAACGACGCGCCGCCAGACTCGGCCAGAACCTTCGTGATCGCAGCCGTCAGTGACGTCTTGCCATGGTCAACGTGACCAATCGTTCCAATGTTGCAGTGCGGCTTCGTCCGCGAAAACTTCTCTTTGGCCATGACACCCTTGTCCTCGAAGGCGGCCCTTCGGGCCTTGAAACGCGGGTCGCATTAGGGGTTTTTGCGCGGGGATGCAAGGCGCCAGCGCCGGAGCCCGAAATCAGACCCCGAACACCCGCCGGTAGCGCTTCACCGCTTCCGGATCGCCCGAGACCTTCTCGGGATTGTCGGAGAGCTTCACCGCCGGGCGGCCGTTCGCCTTGGTGACCTTGCACACCAGCGAGATCGGGTCGAGCGCACGCGAGCCGTCGGGCGAGCAGCCGACGAGATCGTTGGTCAGGTCCGTGCCCCAGCCGAAGGCCATGCGGACCTTGCCGTCGAAATGGCGGTAGACGCGCTCGATCGCATCGACATCGAGCCCGTCGGAGAAGACCAGCATCTTCTCGCGCGGATCGCGCCCGCGCTCGCGCCACCAGGCCATGATCGTCTCGCCGGCCGGGATCGGCGGCGCGCTGTCGGGGCGGAAGCCAGTCCAGTCCGCGACCCAGTCGGGCGCATGGCGCAGGAAGCTCTGCGAACCGAAGGCATCGGGCAGTGCGATCAGCAGGTTGCCGCCATAGACCTGGCGCCATTCGTCGAGCACGCGATAGGGCGCATGCAGCAGTTCCTCGTCCGAATCGGCGAGCGCCGCCAGCACCATCGGGAGTTCGTGGGCATTGGTGCCGATCGCCTCGAGATCGGCATCCATCGCCAGCAGCACGTTCGAAGTGCCGGTGAAGGCCGGTCCCAGTCCCTCCTTCAGCGCTTCGACGCACCAGCGCTGCCAGAGATGGCCATGGCGCCGGCGCGTGCCGAAATCGGAGAGCCTGAGATTCGGGAGCTTCTGCAGCCGCTCGACCTTGTCCCACATCTTGGCCTTGGCGCGGGCATAGAGCACGTCGAGCGAGAAGCGCTTCTGGCCGAGCATGACGCGGCGCGCGCGCAGCTCATTGACGATCGCCAGCGCCGGCACCTCCCACATCGTGCTGTGGGTCCAGGGGCCTTCAAAATGCAGCTCGTACTGGCCGTCGACCTTGCGCAGGTCGTAATCGGGCAGCTGGAAATCGGCGAGCCAGGCCATGAAATCCGGCGAGAACATCTGCGTCTTGCCGTAGAAGCTGTTGCCGGCGAGCCAGATCAATTCGTTCTTGGTGAAGCGCAGCGAGCGGGCATGGTCGAGCTGCGCCCGGAGCTCGCCCTCGTCGACGATGTCCGCCAGGCGGATATGCTTCGAGCGGTTGATCAGCGAGAAGGTGACCTGCACGTCCGGGTGGAAGGCCCGGATCATCTGCAGCATCAAGAGCTTGTAGAAATCGGTATCGAGCAGGCTGCGGATGATCGGGTCGAGCCGCCATCCGTGGTTATAGGTCCGCGTCGCGATATCGGTGAAGATCATATCGGCATCAAATCCGGGGCCGGCTCACGGCAAAGGCGACGATACGGCGCGGGCGCCGGGCGAAGGAAAGCGCATCAGAACAGCGCCTTGAGCCCCGGCGCAAGCGCGGGCCATGCAGCCATGCCCAGCGACAGCGCCATGAGCGCCGCCAGCAGCACGCCGAGCAGCGGGAGGACGGCCCTGAAAACCTCGCCCGCCGGCACACGCATGATGCCGCTGACGACATAGACGAGGATGCCCAGCGGCGGCGTCAACCCGTGGATCATCAGGTTGACCACCAGCACCACGCCGAACTGGATCGGATCGAGCCCCGCCGCCACAGCGACCGGCAGCAGCAATGGCGCAAGCAGCAGGATCGCCGCGCCGATATCGAGGAAGAGCCCGGCGAGCAGCAGCACGAGATTGGCAAGCAGCATCACCGCATAGGGCCCGGCCCCGAAGAGGGTGACGAGCCCGGCCATCTGCTCGGAGACCCGGTCGACCGCGAGCAGGAAGGCGAAGGGAGCCGAGGCGCCGATCAGCAGGCCTATCGCCGCAGCCTCGGCCGCCGATTTGCGCAAGGCCGCCAGCACGCCGCGCGCGTTCAGGCTGCGCAAAGCGAGGCAGGCCAAGACGGCATAGGCGACGGCGAGCGCCGAGGCTTCCGTCACCGTCACCACGCCGAAGCGGATGCCGACCACCACGACGATACCGAGCCCGATCGCCGGAATGGCGCCGATCAGCGCCCTGCCCCGCTCGGCCGCGCTCGCCTTCGGCGTGGCATCGACGACGCCGCGGACGCTGAGATGGATGCCGATCGCCAGGGCCAGCGCCAGCACACCACCGGCGACGAAGCCGCCGACCAGGAGCGAACCCACCGAGAGATTGGTCGCGCTCGCCAGGATGAGGAAGGCGATCGAGGGCGGGATGATATTGTCGAGCATCGAGACGCCGGCGACGATCGCGGCCGCGTTCGCCGGCGGATAGCCTCGCGCCACCAGAGTCGGAGCCATCACCTTGGCGCCGAAAGCGGCGTTCGCCACCGAGGAGCCCGAGGCTCCCGAGAACAGCACGCTCGCGACCAGCGCCGTCTGAGCCAGCCCCGCGCGCCAATGTCCGACCAGGGTCGCCGCGAAGCGGATCAGCCGCTCGGCGAGCCCACCCTCGGTCAGCAATTCCCCCGCGAGCAGGAAGAAGGGGATCGCCAGCAGGAGGAACTTGCCGACGCCGCCGACCATGGTCTGCACGATCGCCAGCTCCGGCATCAGCCCGCCGAACGGCCCCGTCAACGAGACGCCAGCCAGCAAGGCGAAGGGCAAGGGCGCGCCGAGCAGGAGCCCCGCCCCCGCGACGAGCGCAGCGAGAAGGCTCGGCGTCGGGAAGAGGTCGAAGGAGAGCTGCGCCAGCCCGTAGAAGCAACCACCGAGCGCCAGCGCCGCGACCGTGCCCGCCCAGCCCCGTTCGATTCGACCTCGCAGGAACAGCATCAGAATCGTCGAAGCGCCACCGCAGGCGAAGACGGCAAAGCGCAAGGCTTCCGGCAAGCCGAGCACAGTCGAATGCCCGCCGACGAGCATGGCGACGCCCGCCCCGCCGGCGGCCAGCACGAGCGCCCCATGAAACGCGATCGCATCCGCGAGGACGGCCGCAATCCGCCGTGGAATCGCCGGCAGCAGCTGCACCAGTACATCGAGGCGCATCGCCAGCGTACCGGTGACCGCAAGTGGCGCACCGACCGCGATCAGCGTCAGATTTAACCAGATCGCCAGCTCGTCCGACCAGACGAAACCGCCGCCGAACAGATAGCGCTGCAGGACCGCCACCATCACGACGAGGAACAAGGCTGCCAGGATCGCGGCGCCGGCATATTCCAGCATCGCGCGCAGGGCGGTCTCGGCCCGCTCCGGGAGCCGCCTCCCATGCCCTTGCTTCACCGACTGGCTCATCCTGCGCCATCCCCGCCTCGCTGCCCAGTTCCGACCTCGCGGGCTCGGCGTCAAGCCGCCGGAATTGACATCATCCCCGAATTGACCGCAGGAGCAGGCTTGGGGCGCCGTCTCGGCCGGGATTGGATGGTGCCTCCGACCCGCCTTTCCAGCCTTCCAGAAGACGCGCATGGCTTCCGAAACGACCCCGCCTTCAGCCGGCTTCGGCACCGGCCCCGCCACGCCTTACGATCTCGCCGTCATCGGCGGCGGCATCAATGGCTGCGGCATCGCCCGCGATGCGGCGGGGCGCGGCGCTTCCGTCGTGCTGTTCGAGAAGGACGATCTCGCCAGCGCCACCTCCTCGCGCTCGACCAAGCTGATCCATGGCGGGCTGCGCTATCTCGAGCACTACAAGTTCCGGCTGGTCCGAGAGGCCCTGATGGAGCGCGAACGGCTCTGGGCCATCGCACCCCATATCATCCGGCCGCTGCGCTTTGTGCTGCCACATCACAAGGGCCTGCGCCCGGCCTGGCTGCTCAGGCTCGGTCTCTTCCTCTACGACCATATCGGCGGCCGCAAGCTCCTGCCCGCCACGCGCACGCTCGACCTTGCCCATGACGTTGTCGGCAAGCCGCTCAAGGACGTCAAGGCCAAGGCCTTCGAATATTCCGACTGCTGGGTCGAGGACGCCCGCCTCGTCGTGCTCAACGCGATGGACGCCGCCGTGCGCGGCGCCGCGATCCACACCCGCACCCGGGTCATCGCGGCGCGGCGCGAGAACGGTCTCTGGCGGCTCGATACCCAGGGGGCCGACGGCAAGGAAACGGTCTGGGCCCGCACACTCGTCAACGCCGCCGGCCCCTGGGTCGGTGAGGTCCTGAACGGCGTCATCCACACCAATGCCAAGGCCGGCGTCCGCATGGTCCAGGGCAGTCATATCGTCGTGCCCAGGCTCTACGATCACGATCGCTGCTACATCTTCCAGAACGCGGACGGGCGCATCATCTTCGCGATCCCCTACGAGCAGGAATTCACGCTGATCGGCACGACCGACCGCGACTATCACGGCAACCCGGCCGAGGTCGTCGCGACGCCGGACGAGATCGCCTATCTCTGCGCCGCGGCGAGCGAGTATTTCCGACAGCCCGTCACGCCGGAATCGGTGGTTTGGACCTATTCGGGCGTGCGCCCGCTCTATGACGACGGCGCCTCGAAGGCGCAGGAGGCGACGCGCGACTACGTGCTGACGCTGGACGCGCCCGAAGGCGAAGCGCCGCTGCTCTCCGTCTTCGGCGGCAAGATCACCACCTATCGCCGGCTCGCCGAGGCCGCGATCGCGAAGCTCGCGCCGCTCGCGCCCTGGGCCGCCCGCGCCGAATGGACAGTTACGGGTGCCTTACCGGGCGGCGATTTCCCGGTCGGCGGCTTCGATGCCCTCGTGAGCCAAATCGCGAGCACCTATCCCTGGCTCGAACGCCGCACCGCGACGCGGCTCGCCCGGGCCTACGGCACTCGCGCCCGCGACATCCTGGGCGATGCCAAGAGCCCCGCCGATCTCGGTCGGCATTTCGGCGCGGACCTCTACGAACGCGAGGTTCGCTACCTCATGAAGGCGGAATGGGCCCGCCGGGCGCAGGACCTGCTCTGGCGCCGCGGCAAGCTCGGCCTGCGGCTGTCGAAAGCCGAGAGCGAGGCGCTGGACGACTTCATGCGGGAAATCGCGTCGGTCTAGCCGCGTTCACGGAAACCACGCCGGCGGCCGCACGACGATGACCTTGCCGGTGTCGTCGACCTGGATGTACTTGCCGTTGCCGCCGGTCTTGACCCCGTCCCAGCCGAGCCGGCCATGCTTGGGGCCGAAATGGCCGGAGCCGTCATTGGCGCCGTTCGAATGGGCGATCAGCAGGGCGTCCGGCACCACGTTGATGTAGGACACCAGCGCGATATGGCCGGGCTTGCGGGTTTCCAGCATCTTGTCGGTCATCCAGACGACCATGTCGCCGGTCCGGATATCGTCGTAATCCCAGATCAAGGCACTGGCCAGTCCCGGCGGCTTGCCCGTCTTGGCGGCTCCGACAAGGAAGGGGCAGCTCGCGCCGCCCGAATACTTGTCGATGCTGATCCGCTTCATCTCGTTGTAATAGGCGACGACGAAGCCGGTGCAGTCGACGCCGAGGCTCTGGTCGGCCCAGGCCTGGATGGTGTCTTCCGTCGCGTTGCCGGTGTCGAGCGCGAGATTCAGAATATGCGCGCAATCGTCGGGGCTGACCTTGCCCATGCTGGCACGGTTGAAGGCCTTCTTGTCGACGGAAAGCTTTCGCTTCACGGCCTCTTGGATGACAAGGCTGCGCTTGGTCGCGCCCGCATCGGAATTATGGATGCCGATCATGTATTTGTTGATCGACACCGTGGTGTCGCCCGCCGGTACGTTCCAGTAGCGATCGACCCAGTCCGCGGGCGACGGCGAGGCATTGGCGATATCGGTCGGGTTGCTCGGATCCGGCACCATGGGCGGTCTCCTTGCCGGGATGTTGCGAAAGTGCGGCTCACGCCACCTGATAGGCGAACCGGCCCTCCTCGACCGAGACCTTGGCCTCGGTCAGCGGCTTCTTCTCCAGCTGCAGGTTGAGGATCGCGCGCGAGAGTGCCGGCAGCATCGAGTTGGTGATGATGTTGTCGATCATGCGTCCGCCCGAATCCGGATCGTTGCACTGGCCGACGATGTGCTCGACCACCGCATCATCATAGATGAACGTCGCTTTGTGGTTCTCGGCGAGCCGTTTGCCGATGCGCCCGAGCTGGAGCCGCACGATCCCGGCGAGCATGTCCGAGGACAGCGGATAATAGGGAATGGTCACGAGCCGCCCGATCAGCGCCGGCGGGAAGACCTTGAGCAGCGCCGGACGCAGGCTCACCGCCATCGCCTCGGGATCGGGCTTGGCCGCGCCATTGGCGGACATGCTCATGATCTCGTCGGTACCGACATTCGAGGTCAGGATGATCAGCGTGTTCTTGAAGTCGATGCGCCGGCCGGTGCCGTCCTCCATCTGGCCCTTGTCGAAGACCTGGAAGAACAGCTCGTGCACGTCGGGATGCGCCTTCTCGACCTCGTCGAGCAGCACCACCGAATAGGGCTTGCGCCGGACCGCCTCCGTCAGCCGCCCGCCCTCGCCATAGCCGACATAGCCGGGAGGCGCGCCCTTCAGCGTCGAGACGGTATGCGCCTCCTGGAACTCGCTCATATTGATGGTGATGACGTTCTGCTCGCCGCCATAGAGCGCTTCGGCCAGGGCCAGCGCCGTCTCGGTCTTGCCGACGCCGGAGGGGCCGCAGAGCATGAAAACGCCGATCGGCTTGTTGGGGTTGTCGAGCCTGGCGCGGTTGGTCTCGATGCGCTTGGCGATCATGCCGATGCCATGGCCCTGCCCGACCACGCGCTTGTTCAGCGTCTCGGCGAGGTTGAGCACGGTCTCGATCTCGTCCTTGACCATCCGGCCGACCGGGATGCCGGTCCAGTCCGAGACCACGGATGCCACCGACTGCTCGTCGACATGGGCATAGATCATCCGGTTGGCCGGATCGATCTCGCTCAGCGCCGCGAACTTTGCGTTGAGCGCCGCGCGCGACTCCTCGGGATCAGCCGCGGCCGCCGGAGCGGGAGCCTCTGCTTTGGCGGGCGCAGGCGCGACATTCTCGTTCGCTTCCTGCTTGCCGTTTCCCGCCTTGGCCTCACTGCCCGGCGCCTTCTCGCCGAGCTTGGTGCGCAGCGCCTTGATCTCCTCGACGATCGCGAGTTCGCCAGCCCAGGCGCTTTCGAGGCCTGAGAGCTTCTCCTGCCGGTCCGCGATCTCGGCCTCGATCTCGCCGAGGCGCTTTGTGGCATCCGTGCCGAGATCCGCATCCGCCGTCAGTGCCGCCTTCTCCTGCTCCAGCGACGAGATCGCAACGCGCGCATCCTCGATCGCGGCCGGCGTCGCGCTCTGGCTGATGGCGACGCGGGCGCAGGCCGTGTCGAGCAGGCTCACCGCCTTGTCCGGAAGCTGCCGCGCCGGAATGTAGCGATGCGAGAGCGAGACCGCCGCGACGATGGCCGCGTCGGAGATCCGGACCTTGTGGTGCTTCTCCATCGGCCCGATTAGCCCGCGCAGCATGGTACAGCAGCGCGCCACGTCCGGCTCGTCGACCTGCACGGGCTGGAAGCGCCGGGTCAGCGCCGGGTCCTTTTCGAAATACTGGCGATATTCCGACCATGTCGTCGCGGCGATCGTCCGCAGCGTGCCGCGCGCCAGCGCGGGCTTCAGCAGGTTGGCCGCGTCGCCCGCGCCGGCCTGCCCGCCGGCGCCGATCAGCGTATGCGCCTCGTCGATGAACAGGATCACCGGCGTCGGCGAGGATTGCACCTCGTCGATCACCGAGCGCAGCCTCTGCTCGAACTCGCCCTTCATCGAGGCGCCGGCCTGCATCAGGCCGATATCGAGCGCGCAGACGCGCACGCCCCTGAGCGGCGGCGGCACATCGCCGGAAGCGACGCGCTGGGCGAAGCCCTCGGCGATCGCTGTCTTGCCCACACCGGCCTCGCCGGTGAGGATCGGGTTGTTCTGGCGCCGCCGCATCAGCACGTCGATGACCTGCCGGATCTCGTCGTCGCGACCGAGGATCGGGTCCATCGTGCCGGAGCGGGCCTTGACGGTGAGGTCCTGCGAGAAGCGATCGAGCGCGGTCGTGCCTTTCGCCCCCGCGGCACCTTCAGCGCCCGGCGTGCCCGCCGCGCGCAGGCCCGAGCCGTCCATCGGCCGCAGGTTCTCCTCCTCCGAGCTTTCCCATATCTTGCCGTAGCCTGCGGCCAGTTCCTCGACTGGAATCTTGGAGAATTCTTTGGAAAGTCCCGTCAGCACGCGGCGCAGCTCGGTCGATTTCAGCGCGGCGACCAAGAGATGGCCGGTCCTGATCTGCGTCTCCCCGAAGAACAGGGTCGCGTAGTGCCAGCCGCGGTCGAGAATATCGACGATATGGTTGGCGATGCCCGGCATCTCCGTCTCGTTGCGGCGGAAGCCCTCGACCGTGCTGCCCAGCTCCATCAGCATCTTGGCGCGGTCGAGCTTGTAATGGTCGGCGGTCAGGGTCAGGTCGTTCGACGTGCCTTGCAGGATCTGGAGCAGCCAATGCGCCAGCTCGACATTGCGGTTGCCCGCCCCCTTCGCCTGCCTGAGCGCCTGGAGGAAGGTGTCGTAGCCGACCCGGTTGAGCTTGCCTGTGACGGCTTCGAGGCTGATATCGGCCATGGTCGTCCCCTTCAATGTCCGGTGGCGGCAGTGCGGCTTCGTTTCAGGCGCAGGCTTTCGGCGGGATGGAAGCGGGCGTCACGGCGCAGCGCGCCCTCCTCGACGCCCCAGTTCGGCGCCATCCAGCTCGTCCAGCCGAGATGGCCGGACTGGCCGAGCCGGACAGGCTTCACCGCGCCGACCGGCAAGGCGAGCTCGACATCCCATTCGAACTGCTCGCCGAGATGGAAGAACACCGCATCGGCCAGTGGCTCGCAGCGGTCCCCGTTCGGCAGGAAGCGCTCGAACTGTTCGAGGTCCCTCGCGACGATCTTCACCCGGAACTTGTCCTCGACGCTATAGACGCGGCCGCCCAGCAGCGCGTCGCCGCCGAGCGTGCAATGCGCCCCGCCGAGCCGGGTCCGATCGGCCGGATCGAAGGCCAGCCACATCCCGGTGAACTGCTCGATCTCGATATCGGCCTTGAACAGCCCGGCGAGGAAGCGCCGCAGCCGCGAGGCCGACTTCGCCTGCGCGCCGATCAGCCCGGCATGGGCGAGCTTCTCGGCATCGGGCACCGTGTCGCGCTTGAGATAGGGTTTCGAGCCCACCCCGATCATGCTGCCGATATAGGCGGCGAAGCGGTCGAGATCGGGCCGGTCATGCTGCGCGATCGGCCGCGAATCCGCCCAGGCCCGGTAGAAGAGCTGCAGGAAGCGGTGATTGAAGATGTCGAGGAAGCGCGGGAAGGCGTCGTCGCGCGCGATCGTCCAGTGATAGCTCTCCTCGGTCGTCGCCAGCGGCAGCGGCCCCTGCGGCCCGAGCAGGCCGAGGAACTTGACGAAAAGCCGCATTCGTCCCTGTGCGTCGCGGTCGGCTTCCGCGAGGCTCGACGCCGGAAAGTCGAGATAGGGCTGCTCGCCCAGTGCGACATATTCCTCACGCCGCGAGGCGACGTCGCCGACGCGCGGCCGATCCGGAAAGCTGCGCTCCAGCCGGCGCATCACCGCGTAGAAATCGAAGCGCCAGGGCTCGGCCTCGAGCTGCGCCTGATAGCTCGGCGCCTTCTCCAGCGGGGTGGCGGGTTCGTCGCTCACAGGATGCGCCTCGCTCCGGCGCGCGGCGGAAAGCGCATGACTTCGCCGCGCTCGACGGTACGGATCACCGTTTGGGTGAAATGGTTCATCGCCGCGTATTCGGCGAAGAAGCGGTCGAGCACCGCGCCGAGCAGGAAGACGCCCGAACCCTCGAAGGCCTTCTCGTCGAGCTGGACGGTGATTTCGAGCCCGCGTGCCGCGCCGGTCCCCGCCCGCTGCGGAAAACGGCGAACGACCGGGCGGCTGTCGACGCTTTTGATGCCGCGGATGCGCCGCTCGGTGGCGCTATCGGCGAGATCGGCGAAGAGCGAAAGCAACTCGCGCAGCGCCTCGCCATTCTCACCGGCCCCACGCTGGACGAGGCCGAGATGATTGAGGCTGATCAGGTTGACCAGGCGCCAGGTCACCACGCCGGTGCTCGCCGTCTCCGAGCGCAGCTTGAGCTGCGAGACGACCGGCTCGCGCGGCGGCGTTGGCCCGGCAAGGCAGGCGATATCGAGCGAGACATTGTCGATCAGCCGGAAATCGGCGCCGCCTGCGCCCGTCGGCAGATGCTCGGTCAGATGCCGGTTGGAGCAGAGCGCCCGCACGCTGAGCTCGGCCACCGAGGCGTTGTCGGAGATGCCCGCCGGCTCGACCAGAGAGATGAACATCTCCGTTCCCGTATAGTCGGAAGCCTTGCCCTGCCGGCGCTCGGCCGAAGAGCGGCGCCGCGGCAGGCGGCGCTGGGTATAGTGCAGCCCCTGCGTCGGCGAAGCGCCTTCCGGGGAGGAATAGAGCGGGTGGACCGGCTGCTTCTCGTGGCCACCGACATAATGCGCGTGGACGGACAGGATGCTGTGCGGCTCGTAGTCGAGCGCGCGGCTGCGGTCCGGCACGACATGGAATTCGTGCTGGTTCGTCCTGACCGGGATGCGGTCCGTCGTCTTCTCGAACAGGTTGATCGCCGGTGCCGCATAGAGCGCGAACATCTCCTTGCGCACGGCGCCCGGCAGCCGCGTGTTCACCTCGTCGAAGACGAAGATGATGTCCACGGCCTTGGCCTTGAGCTGCGGCACGACACCGGCGAGCCCTTCCAGCCGGAAGCCCAGGAACTTGCGCGGAAACCAGAACAGTTCGCGCAGCAGGTCGAAGCCGCGGAAGACGCGGGTATCGGCCGGCAGCAGCGCCTCCTCCTCGTCGAAGCCGATCTGTTCGAGACGACAGCCGTCGCCCGGCGTCACCACCGGATCGCCGAACTCGTCGAGATGGCGGAAATGGATGCCGACGCAGTTCGCGAAGAGCTGCTCGTAGAGCGCGACCGCGTCGGCTTCGCTTCCCAGCAGATGGAAGGGCAATTCACGCGTCCGGCAGCCGGCGAACCAGCTTGCGGGGTTCTTCAGCGCCTGCGCGGCCGAAGGCTCCTGCTCCCGGTCGGCCATCACCCGATGGGTGAGCGACAGGCGCAGGCCCGACAGGGCGCGAGGACCTGTGCGCAGGCCCAGCGCCTGCAACGGTCCCGGTGCAGGAATGTACTCGGCTGCCGTGATCTCGAACGGCCAGAGCGTGACGTCTCCGCCCAGTCGATAGCGGCAGGCGACCCGGCGTTCGCGCTCCAGATAGGTCGCGTCGATATAGGAGCCGCGCGCGATCCGCATGCCCTCGCGCAAGGCCGGGTCCGAATAGGTGGGCACCACACCGGCCAGCAGCGCCGAGGGCGTGGGCGCCAGGTAGTTCGGCAGCAGTTGCTCGATCAGGTTGTTTGTGAATTCGGGAAACTCGTGCTTGAGCTTGAGCTGGACGCGGGCGGCGAGGAAGGCCGCGCCCTCCAGCAGGCCGCCGACCATCGGGTCCATGCGCTCACCGGCGAGCCCGCCGAGCCGTTCAGCGATGCCCGGATACTCCTCCGCGAACTCCTTGCTGTGCTCCATGAAGAGCCGGAGTTCCTGGTTGTAGAGGTCGAGAAACTCCTGGTTCATCGCCTCAGCGTCCCTTGATGGCGATCTTGCCGGTATCGAGTTCGAGATCGGCGACGAATTCGACGGGAATATTGAGCGGTTCGCAATTCAGATCGGCGCGAACGAGGAAGCGGATCTTGAGCTCGGCCGGGTCGAGGCTCTCGTCGCGTTCGACGGCGACCGACCTGCGGATCAGGCGCGGCTCGTAGCCGACCAGCACATTGGCTAGATCCTCGCGGATCGAATCGACGCGGTGCTCGTCGATCGACAGCCGGGTCATGTCGGGAAAGCCGTGGTTCAGCACCGAGCGACGCACATGCTCCAGCCCCGAGAGATCGACGCAGGAACCGAGATTGATGGTGTTGACCAGGGCGTCGAGATCGACAGCGATCTCGCGGCGCAGCTTCTGTTCGGTGATCGCCGCCCGGGGCGCGGCACGGCGCGGCGCGATCACGCGTTCGCCGCCCTCGTCCCTGAGGTCGAGCGCGGCCTTCGCATCCTTCTCCAGATGCGCCTCCCGGAATGCGAACATCAAAGGCGGCCGCAGCCGCTTCTTCGAGATCGGATCGACCATGGCCTATCGCACCATCGGCAAAGGCAGGGCACCGGCTCCGGCAGATGCCGAAACCGGCGCCCTTCATCTCACTTGGAGTGGGTCTTGACGTCCCAGGTCATGGTGGTCGGCGCATCGAGCGAACCGTCGGCCTTCTGCGGCTTGTACTCGTATTTGATCTTCGTGTAGTTCAGGGAGAACTGGTCGGTCGGAATGCTGGAACCGCCGGCATGGTCGCCGGACTGGTAGCTCGACACCAGCAGGTCCTCCAGCGTCAGCGTGTAGTAGTCCTGCTGCGTCTCGCCCTGCTTGCGGACATAGAGCACCGCCTTCTTGATGTGCTTGCCGCTGGCGCAGGACAGGGCCAGGAGGGTCGAGGCCTTGCCGACCTGCGATGTGAAATGGATGTCCTGGAAGCTCGCCTTGCCCGCGCCGCCGCCGGCATTCGAGCCATGCGAGCCCGCGTTGCTAACGCCCCAGGAGAAGGAATCGACCTCGATCGTATCCTGGTGCTTCTTGTCCTTGCTTTCGCCCTTGATGCCATCGATCTCGAGCAGGAAGTCGCTAGCCATTGTTACCTCCAGAATTAAGGGTTGCCGTGGGTTGGCGGGTGCGGACCCGCTGTGGACGCACTTCTCCTGTCGCGCCGGCCTGAAGCGGCTGGCGCGCTGAAGATCCTCGTTGTCGCCGTCACCTGGGGATCAGGTGGCGGTCACTGCTTTGGAGCTGGCAGTCGCGAGACCAGGCTCAGGCCGATATCCATGCCTTCGAGCTGGAAGTGCGGCCGCAGATAGAACTTGGCCGAGTAGTAGCCAGGGTTCTCCTCGTCCTCGAAGACGTCGATGCGCGCATCGGATAGCGGGCGCCGCGCCTTCGTCTCTTCGCTGGAATTGACCGGATCGCCGTCGACATAGTCGGTGATCCACTCCTGCAGCCAGCGCCGCAGCGGCTCCTTTTCCTTGTAGGAGCCGATCTTGTCGCGAACCATGCACTTCAGGTAATGCGCGAAGCGCGAGACCGCGAACATGTAGGGCAGCCGCGAGGACAGATTGTCGGACGCAGTGGCCGCCACGCCGTCAGGCCCCGAGAAGGCCTTGGGCTTGTAGAGCGACTGGGCCCCGATGAAGGCGGCCTTGTCGGTGTTCTTGCGGTGGATCAGCGGGATCAGGCCGGACTTGGCCAGCTCCGCCTCGCGCCGGTCGCTGATCGCGATCTCGGTCGGGCATTTCAGGTCGATGCCGCCATCATCCGTCGGGAAGGTATGGGTCGGCAGGTTGAGCACCTCGCCGCCCGACTGGACGCCGCGGATGCGCGTGCACCAGCCATATTCCTTGAAGGCGCGGTTGATGTTGACCGCCATCGCATAGGCGGCGTTCATCCAGGCGTATTTCTCGCCCTTGTGCCCGTCGGTATCCTCCTCGAAGGCGAATTCCTCGACCGGCTCGGACTTGGCGCCATAGGGCACCCGCGACAGCACGCGCGGCAGGCACAGGCCGACATAGCGGGAATCGGCCGCGTCGCGCAGGCCCTTCCAGGCCGCATAATCCGGCGTATCGAAGACCTTGCTGAGATCGCGCGGGTTCGACAGCTCCGTCCAGGCGTCCATGCCCATCAGGGTCGGGTCTGCCCCGGCGAAGAAAGGCGCATGCGCCGCCGCTGCCACTTTCGACAGATCGCGCAGCAATTGCACATCGGTCGGGACATGGCTGAAATGATAGTCGCCGATCAGGCAGCCGAAGGGCTGGCCGCCGAGCTGGCCGAATTCCTGCTCGTAGACCTGCTTGAACAGCGGGCTCTGGTCCCAGCGCGCCCCGGGGAACGTCTTGAGATTGCGATAGAGCTCGTTCTTCGAGACGTTCATCACCTTGATCTTCAACTGAGCATCAGTCTCGGAGTTGAAGACCAGGTAGTTGAGGCCGCGCCAGGCGCTTTCGATCTTCTGGAACTCGGGCGCGTGCAGCACCTCGTTCATCTGCTCGGTCAGCTTGGCATCGAGCCTGGCGATCATCTCCTCGATCGTATCGATGACGTCGCCCTTGATCAGGGTCTGGTCCGCGAGAGCCTGGTTGACCAGCGTCGCGACCGCGTTCTCGACCTCGGTCGCCGCGCGTTCCGTCTTGGGCTTGAAACTCTGCTTCAGGATTGCCGAGAAATCGTCGATCTCACGCGTTTCGACCGCCGCCCCGCCGGGCTGTTGGGTTTGTGCTTCCGCTGCCATTGCCGCCTCGCTCGCTTAACCGCCTGCAGGCCCTGCCCCGCCCCACGCTGACGGGATTGCTTCAGATCATCCGGAGCATCGCTCCCGCGAAACCGGTCTCCCGGCTTTGCGCAGCGGGCCCCGGGGACGGGCCTGTGCCCTGCCCTCAGTTCACCGTCTTGTCTTCGGAGGAATCGCCCTTGCCGAGCCTGTCCTTCAGAGCCGCCATCAGCTGGGGATCGGCCAGGAGAGCCTTGATCTGGTCGCTGGCGGCCATCTTGCCGTCCATGTAGCGCAGCAGGTTGGCGAGCTGTTCGCGCGCCTCCAGAAGCTTCGCCGTCGCCGGGATCTGGCGGGCGATCGCGGCCGGGTTGAAATCCTCGAATTTCGAGAATTTCAGCGCCACGGAGAGCTTCTCGTTGCTGTCCTCGCCCAGCTTGTTGGGCACATTGAAGGACACGGCCGGCTCGATCGCGGCCATCCGCTGATCGAAATTGTCCATGTCGAAGTCGAGGAACTTGCGCTGCGAGATATCGGGCTTCTCGACCGCGGAGGCATTGCCCGACAGATCCGCCATCACGCCCATCACGAAGGGCAGCTCGATCTTCTGCTCCGCATTGTACGGGTCCTCATAGGTGATGTGGACCCGAGGTGGCCGGTTGCGGCGGATAAACTTCTGTCCGGAATCTCCAGCCATGTGACGCGCCCCTCTGCATTCGTGCCACGCCGACGTAACGTGACATCCTATCCGTTTTTACCCGTCCTCGATATAGTCTCTCGACCGTGACGGGAGGTTCAAGGCGATGACGAAAAACTTCCCTAGCTGTCGGTCTCCGGCAACGGCACGACGTCTGGCAGGATATTGCCAAGAAGCGACATGAAGTCATGCTGCGCCAGAGCACATGCCTTGTCCATCAGAAGCGGCGTCGGGTGCGAAGGCTCGGCCTGACGATAGAAGGCCGCGACCGCTCTCATCGCACTCACCGCATCCGCGCGACTGGCGATCACGATCGCGGACGGCGTGGGATTGGCCGGCGCCGAAGCGGCCTCGGCCGCCTCCGCGATAAGCTCCTCGCCGCCGCTCTCGCCGGAAGCCTCTTCGCTTGCTTCGGCATCGCCGTCATAGCCGTTTTCGGCCTCGTCCGAACTGTCGCCGTAGCCGTCGTCGCCGCTGCCATCGGTTTCGTACCCGCTCGCCGCCTCGTAACCGTCAGGCGCGGGCAGCCGTTCGAGCGGCAGCCGGAAGCGGCGCTGGTCGCCGATCTCGATCACCGCCTTGTCGACATGCTCGGGGAACATGATCTGGATGACCTCGATCAACGACTTTCCGATCAGCTGCTGCGCCTGCCCGATCAGCAGGACGGCCGGGCTCGAAGGCTCGGTTCTGCGAAAGTAGCCGAGGCAGGCAGCCAGCGTATCCTTCACATGGAGGATGCTCGAAAGGCCGCCCGGATCGAAGCTGGCGCTGTTTGCTGCCGCCCCCTGCGGACCGGCCGCCACGGGCTCCGGTCCCGCCTGATGGCCCGGGACACGCCGCGCGACCGCAGCGTCGAGGAAGGCGGCGATCTGATCCAGCAACGTGGCCAGGCGCGGAAAGCCGAGGGGATGATCGACGCCGACCTTCTCCAGCCAGATCGTACGCAGGCGCGCCAGCGCGTCGCGCGCCGCGTTCACATGGCCGAGAACCGTGACCAGATCGTCGGCTTCGACCTCCCCCAGTGCCGCCTGGATGGCGCTCGCATCGGGATGCTGCTCGCCTTCGACCAGCTTCGTCTCGCCGGTTGCGACAAGCTGGCTGCGGAACATGAACGGCCCGATCCGCCGGCTGACGAAGAGCGGCGCGTGCTGCAGCGGCAGCACCACCGTCGCCAGCTCGTCGAGCCCCTGCAGCGCGACCTCGCGCATCACGAAATCGCCGTCCATCGCGCGCGGATGCAGCTCCTCCCAATACGTGCCGAGGAGATCGGCCATGGCTGAGAGACTGGCGGCAAAGCCCGGCACGTCGCGGTTGAGGATCGTGAGCTTGGCCGCAAGCACGAAGAGCCGGAGATCGCGCGAGCGTTCCAGCAGCTTGCCGAGATCGGCGAAGGCGGGGGGAAACTCGATGCTGGTCCGGTCGAAGGCGATTTGCCGCCCGTCGTCGTCACGGCGGAAATACGAGGCCGGCAGCGCGACTTCGAGCCGCGCCGTGGCGTTCATGAAATCGAGATCGTCCTCGAGATCCGGCCCGCAGGGCTCTTCAGTCGAAATCGGCTTCGTCAGTTCGGCGAAATTCAGGCCCGCCATCGCTCTCCCCGCTCACAGGAGCGGCGGCCCGGTTACGGCCGGGGTCGCCGCGGCCGCTTCGAATGGCGCCCTACTCGGTGCGCAGGCGGGTCTCGACCCGGCGATTGTCGCCGGAGAGCGGGTCGGCCGCGACCGGCTTGCTCTGGCCGTACCCCTTGGCAACCAGATTGGCGGCATTGACCCCGTGGCCGCCGAGATAGCGGACCACGGCCTGAGCGCGGCGCTGCGACAGGTTGAGATTGTAGGAAGCGCTGCCGGCCGCATCGGTATGCCCCTCGACCAGGAAGGTCTGCTTGGCGAGCTGCGGGGTCTTCAGCGCCTTGGCGAACTCGTCGAGATTGAGCTTGGCCTCGGGCTCCAGCTCATCGGAGTTGTACTTGAACTTCACGACGAGATCGAAGGCGCTGACCGGCTTGGACGGGGCGACCACCTGCCCGGCCTTGGCGCACTCGGCCTCCGTGCCGACGCACAGCCCCCTCGTGACGCCGGTCTTGGGGGCGATGGCCGGCTCGAAATGCTTCACGATATCGTCGGCCTTGTAAGTCTGCGCGCCGGCCGCCTGCGCCATGGAGAGAACCATGACGCCGGTCAGAGCGACAAAGGCAGTGAAGCCGGGCTGCTTGCGCATGGGAACACTCCCGCTGAGTTTTCGCCGTCTGGCAATTGATGACTTAGGGATGAAAGGATGACTCCAGAAATCACCTACGTCAAGATAAAAATAGAAGCGCGAATCGAAAGGTTCAGTTGATGCCGTCTTCTCTTAGGCAAGATCAAAGAACCGCGTCTTTCTCAACTCCGGCGGGGAAAGACGAATTTACACTTATTAAATTCGAAGCCAACGAAGCTTTGAGTGAATTATTCACTTACAATATCGAAGCAGCCAGCACGACTGAGAATGCTGACCTGCAAAGCATCATGAGCGAGAAATGCTCGGTCAAATTCACGCTCAAGAACAAGAGCGAGCGTGTCTTGAACGGAACGCTGGTCGATGCGCAATGGCTCGGCAAGCAGGACGATCTCCATATCTACCGCTTCACGCTCAAGCCTTGGCTCTGGCTGCTCTCGCAGCGGGCAGATTGCCGGATCTTCAAGAACAAGACGGCCATCGACATCATCAAGAAGATCTTCGCGAAGGAAGGCTTGGCGAGCTTCGACGATCGCACCAGCGAGACGCTGCAGCCTATCGATTATTGCGTGCAGTATCGCGAGACCGATCTCGATTTCGTCCTGCGATTGATGGAGCAGTACGGCATCTACTACTATTTCAAGCACAGCGACGGCGACCATAAGCTGGTGCTCTGCGATTCCCGCTCCGCCCATGACCAGGTCTCGGCGGCAGCCGAGCCGACCTTCGAGGGCGCGTCCTCGGCCTACGCCTTCGTGCCTCAGGGCAGCCGCTTTCCGCGTAGCGCCGTCGAGCATCTGACGCACTGGTCGACGATCCGGCGCCTGCGCACCGGCAAGTTCGAGCTCAAGGACTATGATTTCGAGAAATCGGAATCCGATCTCACCGCCCGCGCCGAGGAAGGCTTCCCGAAGGCGAAATCCTACGAGGCCTACGACTATCCCGCCGCCTACACCAAGCGCGACCAGGGCGAGCATTTCGCCCGCGTCATGGCGCAGGCCGAACAGGCGCAGGACGATCGCCGTTATGCCGCCGGCGATGCGGCCAGCCTCTATCCCGGCGCGCTGATGAAGCTCTCCGACCACCCGACCGGCGCGGAAAACAGCGAATACATCGTGGTCCGCGCGACCCATGCCTATGGTATCCAGAGCTATCGCTCCTCGGGGCGCCGGGACGAGGCGCTCTATCACGGCTCCTACGAGCTGCAGAAGAGCGACAAGCGCTTCCGCGCTCCGGTCGTGACGCCTCGCCCCACCGTCTACGGGCCGCACACCGCCAAGGTCGTCGGCGAGAAGAACAAGGGCGAGGAAGGCGATATCGACGTCGACGAATACGGCCGCATCTGGCTGCGCTTTCATTGGGATCGCGAGGACGGCTCGACCTCCTGCCGCACCCGCGTCGCGCAGATGTGGTCCGGCAAGGGCTGGGGCGGCCAGGTCATCCCCCGCATCGGCCAGGAGGTGATCGTCGAATACATCGAGGGCAATCCCGACCTGCCGCTGGTCGTCGGCGCCGTCGTCAACGACCAGCACAAGCCGCCCTACGAATTGCCGGCGAACAAGACCCAGTCCGGCCTCAAGTCGGAATCGACCGATGGAGCCGGCTTCTCCGACACCTATAACGAGATCAAGTTCGAGGACCGCAAGGACCACGAGGTCCTCGAGATCCGGACCGAGAAGGACCACAAGATCACGGTCAACAACATCGAGACCCGCGATATCGGCGAACGCTACCAGGGCGGGGGCTATTCGCGCGAGACCACCCTCAAGAAGGGCGACGACAAGCTCGACATCCAGAACGGCAAGCTCGACATCGAGGCGCTCACGGAGATCAATCTCAAGGTCGGGCAGAGCACGATCAAGATGACGCCCGGCAGCATCGAGATCAAATCGCCGACCATCACCATCCACAGCCAGGCCAAGACAGAGGTGAAGAGCGACGGCATGCTCATCATCAACGCCCCCATGGTGAACATCAACTGATCGGAAACAAACACGACCGAACGGCCGGAGCCCCCATGTCACGCCTGCGCTTCAGCACCGCCCGCGAAGTGTTCGAGACCTATCCCGCGGCCCGCCAGGCCGTGACGATGGCGCCGACCACCGAGCCGCCTCTGGCCTTCCTCGCACGCCTTGTCCGGGGGCCGGCGCCGACGGAGGCTGCGAGCTTCTGCGCCTTTCTCCTGCCGCGGCGCGAGACCGTCTGGTGGGCGCTGCAGGCGGTGCGATCGATGCAGCCGCCCGGCACGCAGGACCCGGGCCTCGCCGCAGCCGAAGCCTGGGTGCGCGAGCCTGGCGACCGCACCCGCTTCGAGGCCTTGCGACAGGCCCAGGCCGGCGACAGCGCGCGCCCCGGCACCTTCGTCGCCTGGGCGGCCGGCTATTCCGGCGGCAGCATGTCGGAGAGCCATCCCATTCCCACGCCGTCGGACCTGACCGCCAAGATGGCGCGGATCGCCGTGCTCAACGCGATCAACCGCCTGCCGGCGCGCGAGCGCGAAGGCGCGTTGCGTACCTGCGTCGAAGCGTGCATTCGTTTGGCTGAAGATGATGCCGGCAAGCGCTGATCTGGATGGGCGCGCCGGAACGGGACGTCCGCGATGGCGCTGACACTGACGATCGAGAACCAGACCTCCCTGCCCGATGGCGGCCCGCTCAGCGTGACCACCAGCGGCGGGCGTGGCCTGGATATCGGCCGCGACCAGCATCTCGACTGGGCGCTGCCCGACCCCTCGCGCGCCGTTTCCGGCCGCCATTGCGAGGTCCGCTTCAATGACGGCGCCTGGTGGCTGCGCGACATCTCGACCAACGGCACCTTCGTCAATGGCGGCGAGCATCGCGTGCAGTCGCCCTACCGGCTCCAGAACGGCGACCGGCTGGAAATCGGCCATTACATCATCGCCGTCACGATCGACGACGGAGCCGGACAGGCCTCCGGCGCGGCCCCGCCTCCCCCGCCCTACGCAGCTCAGCCGGAATCGCTCTGGGCCCCGAGCGAGGAGGCCGCACCGCCGATCCCGCGCCGCGACCTGATGCCGCCGAACCATGCTAGGCCGGTCCATGCCGGCTTCATCGACTGGGCGGCCGATATTCCAGCGCCGAATGCCGCGCCTGCATCGCCGCCCGCCCAGGATTGGCCGCCTCCGGCACCACGAAACGACGAGTTCGCCTGGGCGCCGCTCCAGCCGCAGCCCGCTCTGCCGGAGGAACCGGCGGTCCCGATCCCGACGCCACGCCGTCCGCCGGCAAGCACCCCGTCAGGCGCCAGCCCCTGGGACGAACCGGCCACCGACGCGGCCGCGCCGCAACCTCCGGAGGCATCGCCACCAGCTCCCATGCCGGCCTTCGCGCCGCCCCCTGCCGCGGCGGCCCCGACCGGGCCCGCCGCACCGACGGGCGCGCCTGCGCCGATCTCGATGGGCGAGTTCATGCAGCGCTTCGCCAAGGGCGCCGGCGTCTCGCCCCAGGCGCTGACGACGCAGGACCCCGGCGCCTTTGCCGAGCAGCTCGGCGGCCTGATGCGCCTGATCGCCGAGGAATTGAAGGGCCTGCTCGCCGCCCGCGCCGAGAGCAAGCGGATCGCCCGCAGCACCAGCCAGACGATGATCCAGGCGCAGGACAACAACCCGCTGAAATTCTCGCCGACGGTCGACGACGCCCTGCAGCTCATCTTCGGCCAGCCGCGCAGCGGCTATCTCGATGCCAGGCGCGCCTTCGACGAGAGTTTTCGCGATCTCAAGGCCCACCAGATCAAGACCTATTCCGCCATGCAGCATGCGCTGAAGATGCTGGTCGAGGATCTCGATCCGCAGGCCATCAGCGAGGCGACGGCGCAGGATGGCGGTCTCGGTGGCCTGATCGGCTCGCGCAAGGCCAAGATGTGGGAGGCCTATGTTGCCCGCTGGGACGCCAAGACCGCCCCTTACGAGAACGGCCTCGTTGACGCCTTCATGATCTATTTCGCCGAGTGCTACGACCGCGGCGGGAGGTGACCCACGCTCTCCGCTCCGGATGTCATCCGGACAAGCGACGAAGCCGCGCCGATCCGGGATCCATGCCGGAACATTCATTGGAAAGGCTTAGGCATGGATCCCGGGTCTTCGCTTCGCTCCGCCCGGGATGCCACGGCTGAATGCAGACTCAGGTAGACCCAGCCTCAGCCCTTCGCCGCGACCGCCGTGATCTCGATGGCGTAGCCGGGCGATGCCAGCTTCGCTTCCACGGTCGCACGCGCCGGCGCATGGCCCTTGGCGACCCATTTGTCCCAGACCGCGTTCATCTCGCCGATCTTGCCGATATCCGTCAGGAAGATCTGGACGCTGAGGATGCGTTCCTTGCTGCTGCCGGCCTGCGCCAGCGTGTCTTCCAGCAACGCCAGGACCTCTTCGGTCTGTTCGGTCAGCGAAGCGCCCTCGGTCTTCTCGGCGACATGGCCGGCGAGGAAGACGATTCCGTTGAAAATGGCGGCATCACAATAGCGGGCGGCCAGTCCGATACGTTCGATGGTCATGGGCTTGGATCCTGTCGCGGGTGAGGAGGTTCCCGCTTGGCCCGCCTTGCCTCGCCCGGTCAAGCGGGCGGCAGCGCCAAGATCTCGCGGATCGCCTGCAATTTGAGCTGGCGCGGCGTATCCTCCATCGCAACCTTGTAATAGCCGAGGATGCTGAGCTGTTCGTAGGTCGCCCAGATCGAATCGTCCTCGAAGGCGGCCATCCGCTCCTCGAAATTCAGGATCATCCCATAGTCCATGCCGACGCCGCGCTCGATCGGTGGCGGGGTCGGCTTGCTGCGCTTCTGCGCCTCGGCCGCCGCGAAGGCCGCAAGCGCGCCAGGAATCCAAACCTGCTCATAGGCGGCGACGATATCCGCCGCCGGTTCGCCCTTGCCCGTCAGCACCTTCAGGCAGGCATCGGCAAAGGCTTCGGTCAGCCCGTTCGCCTCGGCAGCGGAATCGGCCTTGTTGTAATCAGCCCGCAGCGGCTCGACATAGGCGAAGAGGTTTTCCAGGTTACGCGCCGCCGGTCCCGCCAGGAACAGCCAGGGAAAGGCGCCGTCGATCGAGAGCTGGCCCGGCAGGAGATGGGCTGCCTGCTCGCCGTCATCGGCTCGGAAGAACTGGCGCACCGCCGCCGTGCAAGTCACACGCGGCACCGGCAGGATCGGCCGCTTGCGCCGCGCCGGATCGCGGATTAGCGCCATGAAGCAGAGCGTTTCGGCCACGCGCCCGTTGCGGGCGAGGCCATGATTCTTCGCCCGCTGATGGTCCGACGAGAAGCGCTGCACCATCTTGTGACGGAAGCGCTCGTACTTGGCTTCCGCGCGATCCGGGACCGTCCGCCTGATTTTCGCCATCGTACCCCGCAGCGAGAAAACGATTCCGCTTCAACGGCTTCCGCCGCTGTACTGAATCAACCTGTGATCAGCCGCCGATGATCACGGTCGGCAGCCCCATCATGATCTTGTTGGGCGGTCCCAGCGCCTCCAGGATCGTGTCGCCCATCCGGCAGGCCGGCAGGTTGTTGATCAGCACGGTCTGAGAGCCATCGATGACGACGCCGAGGCCGTGCGGCACGGGCGGCGGCACGGGCGTGAGGCAATTGTGGATGTCCGCGCCGCCCGAAGCACCGGTGATCATCGAGCCCATGCTGGCGGAAACGGCGTTCTTCGTCGCGATCTCGGCGGCCAGGGCCGCGGGCGCGCCGGGCGTCCCGGCCGCAGCCAGGGTCGCCGCTTCCGCCGCCTGCACCGTCGCGTCGGCCGCGGCTTTTGCCGACTGGATCGCGGCCGCCGCCGCGGCGGGCACGCCGCGCCAGGCCAGCATGCCGCCGATGATCACATTGGCGCTGCCGGGCCCGGGCTGGAGCATGCCCGGCAGCGGGTGCAAGACCGGGTCCATGATGCGTGCGGCCGGTCCCTTGGGCATGGACGCCTCCTGCTCGAACGGATTCGATCTCGAGATCGCCGCGCGCCCGTTCGGACCGGAAAACGGTGATCTATCTATTTGTTGTCGCATCGGATTCGCCCGAAAAGCGGTTCCCACTTTTCGGTCCGATGCGATAGCACTGACGCGAAAATCGCTCCCCCGCATCCTTCAAGTCAATGACGGCGGCGGGTGCGCGAAGCGCTAGCATTCGTTTGGTGACGCTTGGGTAGGACCCGTATAAGCTCAGCCCGCCTGCCGTCGAGTGAGCGAGACCGGAATGTCGTGGTACAGCAAGGTCGTCTGGTCGGAAGGACTGTTCCTCAGGCCGCACCACTTCCAGCAGAGCGATCGCTATCTCGAAAACCTGCTGGAAAGCCGCGTCCGGAGCGTCACGCCCTATCCATGGGGCTTCTCGGTGCTGGAGATCGACCGCGATCTCGCCCAGCAGAGCCGCATCGGCCTGCGCCGCGCCGTCGGCGTGATGCCGGACGGCACGCCCTTCGCGCTGCCCGACAACAGCCCCCTGCCCGCCGCGATCGAAGTGCCGGAGAACGCCGCCGGCCAGATCGTCTGGCTCTCGCTGCCGCTCGCCGCCGCCAATACCCGCGAGGTCGAGGACGCGCTGAACGGCTCGGCCAGCCGCTATGTCCCCGCGAACGAGATGCTGATCGACTCGACCGCCTCGCTGCGGACGGAGGAAGAGATCGACGTTGCCCATCCGCGCCTGACGCTGGAGCTGCGCAAGACCTCGAAGGCCGGCTATGTCGGCCTGGCCCTCGGCCGCATCCTCGAAGTGCGCGACCGTGCCGTGCTCTTCGACGAGAAATTCGCCCCGCCCGTGCTGGTCTGCTCGGCCTATCCTGTCATCGAGGGCTGGCTCGACCGCGTCATCGGCTGGATCGACAACAAGCTGGAGGAGCTCGCTCGCTATGCCGCCGATCCGACGGCCGGCGGCGGCCTGCAGAGCGCCGATTATTTCGTGCTCCAGCTCCTCAACCGCAACATCCCCGTGCTCAGGCACATGCGCCGCTCGCGCTTCGTCCATCCCGAGCGGCTGTTCTCGACCTTCCTCGCGCTGGCGGGCGAGCTCGCGACCTTCACCACGGCCGAGCGCCGCGCCCGCGACTATCCGGCCTATGATCATGACGACCTGGAGAACTGCTTCGCTCCCGTGCTGCGGGATATCCAGGACTTCCTCTCCGCCAATCTCGGTCGCCGCGCCATCCGGCTGGAGATCGTCGAGCGGGCGCAGAACGCCTTCATGTCGACGATCCGGGACCGCAGCCTCGTCCGCAACGCGACGCTGGTGCTGGAGGTGGCGGCGCGCCGGCCGCTGACGGAGATCCAGGCGCAGTTCCCGCAGCTCTTCAAGGTCGGCCCCAACACCAAGATGAACGAGATCGTGCATGCCCACCTGCCGGGCATCAATCTCGTCCATCTGCCGACCCCGCCGCCGCAGATCCGCGCGCTCACGGATCATGTATACTTCTACCTCGACCGCACCTCGCCGCTCTGGCCGGAATTCTCGACGGCGAGTTCGATCGGCATGCATTTTTCCGGTGACTGGCCCGATCTCGAACTCGAGCTCTGGGCCGTTCTGGAGGGCAGGCGATGAGCGATCCGGGTTCGCCCTCAGACCCGTTCGGCCGCTCCGAGCGGACGATCATCAGGCCGAACCCAGGCGGGCGCCGCGCGCCCCTGACGCCCGCTCCTGCCGCGCCGGCGCCGAGCGCGCCGCAGGCGCCCCAGCCCTATCAGCCGCCGCAGGTGCCCTCGCCCGGGGTGCCCGGCACCGGCGACGAGTGGATGTCTCAAGCTGCGCCGATCCCACAGCGGCCGGCCTCGCCGCCCCCGGCCGGCGGCCAGTCGCTGCCGCGCCGCGACCAGTTGCTGACGCCAAATGCCAACCCGCTGCTGCGTGCCGCAGGCCCGCTCCTGCTCCTGCTCGGGCGGATGCGCGCCAACCTCTCCAATGCGCCCTTCGCCCAGCTTCTAGGCCAGGTCGGAGAAACGATCGAGGCTTTCGAGCACGAGGTTCGCGCCGCCGGCGTCTCGGCCGAGACCGCGCAGACCGCGAAATACGTCATCGCCGCCAGCGCTGACGACATCGTCCAAAACATTCCCGGCGACGACCGGCATGTCTGGACGCAATACAGCATGCTTTCGCGCTTCTTCGGCGAGCGCATCGGCGGCGTGCGCTTCTTCGAGATGCTCGACAAGGCCAAGGCCGATCCGTCGGTCAATTACGATCTGCTCGAACTGATGCATGCCTGCCTGGCGCTGGGCTTCCAGGGCATCCACCGCACCTCCGCGGGCGGCGCCAACAACCTGCAGATGATCCAGCGCAACCTGTTCGAGACGCTGCGCCGGGTGAAGCAGCCCGATCCCGAGCTCTCGCCGCGCTGGCGCGGACAGGCGATCGCGGCGACGGTCGCCGGTTTCAAGGTTCCCGTCTGGTCGGTGGCGGCAATCGCGGCCGTCGCCCTGCTCGGCATCTATTTCGTCTTCCGCGCGCTGCTCGCCGGCAATGCCGAGGCGGCCTCGACCGCCCTGCTCTCGGTCCATCCCAAGGGCGAGATCGGCATCATGCGCAAGGTCTTCTCGGCCCCGCCGCCGCCCCCCCCGCCACCGCCGCAGCCGCCCAAGGTCTGCGCAGCCGTGCAGCCGCCGATCGTCTGCCTGGTAACGCCGAATGTCGTCATCGTCCGCCTCGTCGGCATCACCCTGTTCGAGCCCGGCCAGGCCGCCGTGCGCGCCGAGTTCCAGCCCCTGATCGAGCGCATCGCGGCCGTGCTGGAGAAAGAGGGCGGTGCCATCAAGGTCGTCGGCCACACCGACAACGTGCCGATCCGCACCGCCCGCTTCCCGTCCAATGTCGAACTCTCGCAAGCCCGCGCCAAGGCCGTCGGGGACGGCCTGAAGGCCAAGCTCAGCAAGCCGGATCGTATCGCGACCGAGGGCAAAGGCGCGGATACGCCGATCGCACCCAACAACACCGCCGACGGCCGCGCCCAAAACCGGCGCGTCGAGATCCTGATCCAGCGTCAGAACTGAAATATGTCGCGCTTTGCAATCACACCCGTCGTTCCGGACAAGCTGCGCAGCAGCTTGGATGTCTGTGACGCGATCCTCCGCCGTCATTCCGGGGCGGCCCGCAGGGCCGAGCCCGGAACCCATGAACACGACGCCCGGGGAGAAGCCGCTTCGGTCAACACCATCCTCTCTGGCGAGGACAGTGTTCATGGGTTCCGGGCTCAGGCGCTGCGCGCCTGCCCCGGAATGACGTCGCGTTTTTCTGAAAAGGCGGAGGCAGGACAATGAATCTTGCCACCTGGCTCCGCATCGTCGCGATCCTGATCGGCGCGCTCGCGCTCGCCGCGCTGTTCTGGTTCGGCGGCCCCTTCGTCGCTTTCGGCGAGGTGAGGCCCTTCGAGTCCTTCTGGGTGCGGATGCCGATCGTCGCGCTGCTGCTCCTCGGCGCTCTCGGCTGGATCGCCGTCATCGTGATCCGCCGCCGCAAGGCGACCGCCGCACTGACCGAGGCACTGGAGAAGGAGGAGCCGACCGGCGACGGAGCCGCGCTCTCCAGCGCGATGAAGGATGCGCTCGCGACGCTGAAGAGCGCGCGCGGCAAGGGCGGCGACTATCTCTACGACCTGCCCTGGTACGTGATCATCGGCCCGCCCGGCGCCGGCAAGACCACGGCTCTGGTCAATTCCGGCCTGAAATTCCCGCTGGCGCGTGGCGCGACTCCGGCCGCGGTCGCCGGCTCCGGCGGCACCCGCTATTGCGACTGGTGGTTCGCCGAGGATGCGGTGCTGATCGACACCGCCGGCCGCTATACCACGCAGGACACCGACACCAAGGCCGAGAAATCGAGCTGGCTCTCCTTCCTCGACCTGCTCAAGACCAACCGTCCGCGCCAGCCGATCAACGGCGTTCTCGTCGCGATCAGCGTCGAGGATTTGCTGACCTCCTCGCCCGAGGAGATCGCCGCCCATGCCGACGCGATCCGCGCCCGCCTGCTGGAGCTGCACGAGCGGCTGAAGGTCGATTTCCCGGTCTATGCCGTCTTCACCAAGGCCGACCTGATCGCCGGCTTCAACGAGTTCTTCGGCGCGCTGACCGAGCCGCAGCGGCGCATGGTCTGGGGTCACACCTTCCAGACCGCCGACAAGACCCGCAACATGATCGGCGACGTGCCGCCGGAATACGACGCGCTGATCGAGCGATTGAACGAGCGCCTGCCCGACCGGCTCCAGGACGAGCACAACCCGACCGCCCGCGCCCAGATCTTCGGCTTCCCGAGCCAGATGGCGACGCTGAAGCGTTCGATCGTCGATTTCCTCACCCGCGTCTTCGAGCCGACGCGCTACCACGCCAATGCGACGCTCCGCGGCTTCTACTTCACCTCGGGCACGCAGGAAGGCACGCCGATCGACCAGCTCATCGGCGCGCTCTCGCGCAATTTCGGCTCGGATCACGCCGGCGCGGCCTCCTTCTCCGGCAGGGGCAAGAGCTATTTCCTGACCGAATTGATCCAGAAGGTGGTGATCGGCGAATCCGGCTGGGTCTCGACCGACCTCGGCGCCGCCCGCCGCATGACCGCGCTGCGCATCGCCGCCTTCGCCACCGTCGCGCTGGTTTCCCTTGCGGCGCTCGGCCTCTGGTGGACGAGCTTCTCGCGCAACAGCGACCTGATCACCGCGACCAATTACGGCCTGTCGGACTATCGCAGCGCCGCCGCCCCGGTCCTGCAGGAAACGACGATCTCCGATCGCAATTTCAGCCGCATCCTGCCGCTGCTGCACAAGCTCCGGAACATGCCGGCGGGTTACGCGACGCAAGCCGAGCCGACGCCGACGCTTGCCACCTTCGGCCTGAGCCAGCGCGAGCGCCTGCAGAACGCGAGCGAGATCACATACCAGCAGGGCCTGGAACGGATGCTGCGCCCCCGCATCATCTTCCGCCTGGAAGAGCAGCTCGAGCAGCAGGCCAACAATCCAGGCTTCGTCTACGAGGCGCTCAAGGTCTACATGATGATCGGCGGCCAGGCCAAAATGGACCGCGACCTCGTCACCTCCTGGATGCGGCTCGACTGGGCCGAGAACCTCTTCCCCAGCCCGGCCAACGCCAAGGGCCGCGAGGCGCTGGAAGAGCACCTGACCGCGATGCTCGACCTCGACGAGGGCGCGGGCGAGCCTGTGGTGAAGCTCAACCAGTCGCTGATCGAGCAGAGCCAGCGGACGCTGCGCCGCCTCAGCATCGCCGAGCGCGCCTATGAGCTCCTGCGCACGCAATCCCGCAGCGACAGCGCCAAGGATTGGGTCGCCTCGCAGCGTGGCGGCTCCGATGTCCGGCTCGTCTTCGAAGGCGTCGGCGGCGAGGATCTCGACCAGATCCGCGTGCCTTATTTCTACACCTATGACGGCTTCCAGAACGCCTTCATCGGCCGGCTCGGCGATATCGGCGACCGCATCGAGAAGGAACGCTGGGTGCTCGGCGAGAATGTCGACCAGCAGGCGATCACCGCGCAATACGCGACGCTGTTCCAGGATTTGATGAAGCTCTACAGCCGCGACTATGTCGCGACCTGGCAGAAGACGTTGCGCCGGCTGAAACTCCGGCCGCTGAACGCCGACAAGCCGCGCTATGTCGCGCTCAGCGCCATCTCGGCCGCGACCTCGCCCTTCAAGCAGGTGCTGGAATCCCTGCGCGACGAGACGCAGCTCACCAAGGAGCGCTCGAACGCGAAGAAGGCCATAGCGCAAGCCGCCGCGAAGAATGTGGCGCAGACGCTGGACGAGCGCGCCAGCCAGGCACTGGGCCGGCTCGGCACCAACCTGCCAATGGCTTCGGCCGGCGTCGACCGCGTGCTCGCCGGCGGCAACGACGTCTCGCTTGGCGCCGATATCGAGGCGCAGTTCAAACCCTACCACGTCCTCGTCGACGGCGATCTCGGCCGCCGGCCGGTGGACCAGCTCCTCCAGACCTTCTCGGAGATCAGCCAGAACCTCGCCATCGCCGCGACCAACCCGGCGCAGTCGGCGGCCGCGAACGCAGCGCTCGTCCCGCTGATCGCGACCCTGCGCGCCAATTCCTCGCGCTACCCAGCCCCCTTCGACGGCATGATCGTGCAGGCGGTCAACGATTTCGAGGGCGATGCCACCGGCGCGACCGTCGCCCTGCTCCGGCAGGCCCTGGCGGAACAGGTCACCGGCGTCTGCAACGAGATCGTCACCAACCGCTATCCCTTCACCAAGGCCAGCGCCCGCGACGTGCCGCTCGCCGATTTCGCCCGGCTCTTCGCGCCCGGCCAGATCATGGACAAGTTCTACAAGGAGCGGCTGGAGCCCTTCGTCGACACCTCGAAGCCGCAATGGAGCTGGCGCGTCGACAGCCGCGTCGCCCGCGCGCTCTCGCCGACGACCCTGCGCGAGTTCCAGCGCGCGAGCGAGATCAAGGAGGCCTTCTTCCCGACCGGCGGCAACCTGCCCTCCTTTCAGATGGTGGTGACGCCGACCGCGCTCTCGGCCGACGCCTCCAACGCCAAGCTGGAGATCAACGGCTTCACCGTGACGAGCCAGCAGGGCGTCAACACGCCCGCTCCGGTGATGTGGCCGGGCGGCGGCGTCGGCAAGACGGCGGTGACGCTGACGCTCGGCGGCGGCAGCGGCAATTCAGGCGGCATGTTCGGCGGCGGCTTCTTCTCCTCCGGCTCCTCGGCTCCCCAGGGCGAGGCCAAGCTCTTCGAGAAGGATGGAACCTGGTCCTTCTTCCGCCTCCTTGATGCCGGCTCGGTGCTGAAGCAGGGCGACAATGTCGGCTTCACCTTGAGCGCGGGCGGCCGGCAGGTCGGCTATTCCTTCGGCGTCGGCTCGCTCAAGAACCCGCTGATCCTGCCGGCACTGCGGGAAATCCGCTGCCCTTCCGGGATCTGAGCCTTGAGCTGCGGCCTCTTCGGCAAGCTCCCCGCCAAGCGCGATTTCATCGCGCTGAATGCACCGAGCGGCTTCCTCGCGGTTTATGAAAAATGGTTGCAGGGCGGTCTGACCGCGAGCCGGCTCGAACTCGGCAATCGCTGGCAGGAGGCCTATCTCAATGCTCCGATCTGGCGCTTCTGGCTCGGGGGCGCCCATGGCGGCCAGACGGTGGCGGGCGCCTTCATGCCCTCGGTCGATGGCGTCGGCCGCTATTTCCCGCTGACCGTCTTCGCCGCGGCTGGTCCCGGCGCCGCGATCCCGCCGCCCGAGCTCGACCCGCAGGACAAGTGGTTCGAGGCGATCGAGGATTTCCTCCTGCAGGCGCTGGAGCCGCAGGCGAGCTACGAGGCCGTGGCGCAGCGCTTGGCCAGCCTGCCCGTCCCCAACGACCACCACCTGGCCGCCCCGCCGCAGGACATGGTCCGGCTCTCCGACGGCAGCATCGTCAGCGCCGCGATCGCCTCCGGCTTCCCGGAGCGGCTCGCGGCCTTGCGCGTCGAGGACCACGCGCGCGCCTATGCCCATTCATGCTATCTCTGGACCGTCGGCGGCCCGAATTTCGAACCGCTGGCCCTGACCGGCCACGCCTTGCCCGATCCCTATCTCTTTGCCGGCCTGCTCACCGGCCGCTTCGACGGCCATCTCGCGCCCGAGCGCGCCGGATCATGAGGGCGATGCCATGAACGACGCCCCGCGCCGGAACGCCGATTTCGAAACCGGCTGCATCAGCCATACCGGCAAGGTGCGGAAGGCCAACGAGGACAATTTCATCCTGCGGCCGGAAATCGGCCTCTGGGCCGTCGCCGACGGCATGGGCGGACACGAGAACGGCGCGCTCGCCAGCGCGACCGTCGTCGCGGCGCTGGAGGCGGTCGGAGCGGCAGGCTCTGCTCCGGACCTGCTTGCCATGCTGGAAGCCGGCGTGCTCAAGGCCAACGACGATCTGCGCGCGGAGATCGCCCGGCGCGGCGCGACCATGGGCGCGACGCTGGTCTGCCTCCTGGTCCACCAGCGCCATTTCGCCTGCCTCTGGTCCGGCGACAGCCGCATCTACCTGATCCGGGGCGGGCGGATCACGCAGGTCTCGCGCGACCATACCGAGGTCCAGGACATGGTCGATCGCGGCCTGATGACGCCGGACGAGGCCAAGCGTTCGCCGCGCCGGCACATCATCACCCATGCGATCGGCGTCCACGAGACGCCCGAGCTAGACCTCGAAAATGGTGAGATCGCCGATGGCGATGTCTTCCTGCTCTGCTCGGACGGGCTGACCGAGCATGTTGCCGACGCGGAGATCCTGGCCGCCGTCGAGGGCGGCACCGCGCAGGAGGCCTGTGACGCCCTGCTGGCGCTGACGCTGGAGCGCGGCGCGCGCGACAACGTCACGGTCGTCATCGTCCGCTATCGACAGGGCACCAGCGAAAGGACACGCTGGATGCCGAACCGATCGATGCGAGGGAGCCCCACGTCATGAGCGACGACTCCGAACGCACCGTTTTCGCGCCCCGCGCCAATGCCCGCATCGGCACGAAGCTGAACGGCATCTACGAGATCGAGAGCCTGATCGCCGTCGGCGGGATGGGCGAGGTCTACAAGGGCCGCGCGATCCAGACCGGCGACGCCGTGGCGATCAAGATGATCCGCCCCGACATGGCGCGCGACGACGCCGTGCTCGCCCTGTTCCGGCGCGAAGCGGCGGCCCTGCACAACCTCTATAACGAGGCCATCGTCCGCTACTACGTCTTCGCCATCGACCCGGTGAGCGAGACTCCGTATCTCGCGATGGAGTTCGTCGACGGCCAACCGCTCTCCGAGCGCATCAAGGAACGGCCATTGACGGTAGAGGAAGCCGACATCCTGCGCCAGCGCGTGGCGCCAGGGCTGCACGCCGCCCATCGGCTCGGCATCATCCATCGCGACATCTCGCCGGACAACATCATCCTGCCGGGTGGCGATCCCTCCCGCGCCAAGATCATCGATTTCGGCATCGCCCGCTCCAGCATCCTCGGCGAGGGCACGGTGATCGGCTCCGGCTTCGCAGGGAAGTACAATTATGTCTCGCCCGAGCAGCTCGGCCTCTACGGGGGCGAGGTCTCCGGCCGCTCGGACATGTACTCCTTCGCGCTTGTGCTGGCGCAGGCGCTGACGGGGCGCGCCATCGACATGGGCGGCAGCCAGGTCGACATCATCGACAAGCGCCGCCGCCTGCCTGATCTCTCTGGCGTCGATGCACGGCTTCGCCCCCTGCTCGCCCGCATGCTTGCACCTGACCCCGGGGATCGCCCCGCCGACATGGCCGAGGTCGCCAACTGGCAGGCGCCGGCTCCTCGCAGGAAGGCCGCCGCCACGGCGCCGACCGGCAAGGCATCCCCGGAAAAACCAGGCCGCTCGCCCCTGCCGCTCGTCGCCGGCATCGCCGTCCTCGCTCTGCTGGCCGGCGGCGGCTTCTATGCCTGGACGACGCTGGACGGAAGCAAGGCGGCGCGGGTCGCGGCCAACGACGCGCCGTCGCTCTCGGAACAGCCCCCGACCGGCGCTCCCGCAGGGCCGACAAATGCCCCGCCTGCCTTGACCGAAGCGCCCGCCGCGAAGGCCCCGCCAGCGCTGTCCGAGCCATCGACGCCGCAACCTACGGCCACGACACCGACGCCAGCGGTCGAAAAGAGCCAGCCCGCACCGCTCAGTCCCTCCTCGCCGGCTCCGGCCGCACAGCCTCCGACCCAGCAACCGCAAATGGCCCAACAGCAGCCGTCGCGGCCGCAGCGCCCGCCATCTGGTTCATCGGGGACACAGGTTGCCGTCAATGCCGAGCCGCCTCAGCAGGCGCCGGCGCGCCCGCCCGCCGCCGAGCCGGTCAAACCGCCCCCGGCCGCCGCGGTGAAGCCGCCGGAGCCGTCGCCCACCGCCGTGGTCATTCCCACGCCTCCGGTCACTCCGGGCAGTCCACCATCGCAGGGTGCTGCCATCGAGCCGGAACCCCAGCCGCGCACGCCGGCCGAGCGGATCGAGCGCTATGTCCGCGACTACGATGGCGGCTCCTGTTTCTTCCTTTGGCCGCTTGAGATCGGCGACCGCAAGGCGACGCTGGAAGGCTTCGGCAGCGCGTCCGCGCCCTTCGTCGCCTTCGACAGTGCCTTCAAGGCCGCGCAGGGCTTCGAGGCGCAGATCCACCTGCGGCCGATGACCGAGGCGCAATGCCCGATGGTCGATTTCCTGCGCCGGCCCGGCATCGGCATCGACCGCAGCCCGCGCGTCCAGATCGGCGCCTTCAACATGAAGAGCGGCGACATCCTGAACGGCTCGGTCGAGGCGGGCGGCGGCCAGAATCTCGATGTCGTGCTGATCGGCGATGACGGCCTCGTCTACAATCTCGCGAATTTCTCGAAGCGCGAGGGCGGCAAGGTGACCTTCAACCTCAAGCTCGAATCGACCGGCGGCGCCGCCCGCCCGCAGACCGTGCTCGCGCTCGTCACCAAGGAGGCGCTGCCGGCGCTCTCCGGCCCGAATCCCTCCCCGGCGAGCGAGTTTTTCGCCAATCTCAAGCTCGACCTCGCCCGCCAGACCGGCAAGCTGGGGCTGGGGATCAAGTATTTCCGGATCGAGTGAGGCTTATGCCTGAGCCGTCATTCTCAGGCGCAGCGGAGCGGAGGCCCGAGGATCTCGTCGCAAAGATGCTCGGGTCAAGCCCACGCATGACGGCGTCCAGCCGAAAGCGCCGGCTCAGTCCTCGCGGTACAGCACGCCCCATTCGTCTTGCCAGACGCCGGCCTTGTCCTCGACCACGATCGGCGCCCTGATCTCGTTGGCGAGGCGGATGGCGGTGCGGAAGGCGTCCTTCGCGGCGAGTTCATCGCTGACGAAGTCGTTGACCAGATGGCCGCCGGCGAGGTCGGCCGGGCAGAGCACGCGCCCGAAGGCTTCGCCGCCGCGCTCCGACAGGCTGAGCGTGATCGCGTCGGTCGGCGGTTCGTCGACCTGTTCGAAACGGTTGACCGGCATGGGCTTTCTCCTTTCGCTGCTCGCAGGGAGCGGATGGCCGCGGGCGGTTTCGCTCGCGGCGACAGGCGTCACTTCTTCGGTTGCGGCCGGGCAATTCCCGCCCCTGCTCCCGTGCCGGGCCGAACCGCGCTGTAGCGATCGAGCCGGACCTTGATCATGTCGTTGAACTTCTTGTGGACCTCGGAGACCGAGAGCGTCTTTGTCTCGCCGCCAGCATCGGCATAGAAGATCGGGCGATTGGCCTGGGCCGGCTTGGGCAGGAGTTCCGCCGCCTTGACGCCTGGCTGCTCCTCCATGGTCTCGATGAAGGTCTGCGCCGCATCCGGTCCCAGGAAGTGGATCAGGTAAATCTCGCCGCCGGTGAGGTGGCGCCCCAGCGCCCGCTCGAGCCTGAGCGTGTCGCGCTTCAGCATCTCGGCCGCCAGCAGTGCTGAAATATAGGGCTCGCGCCGCATGTCGAGGATGCGCTGGCGCTGCGAACCATCCGTCACCACGAATTGCCGGCCGGACTTGCCGATCAGCTTCACCTCGTTCGCAAGCCCGTGCTTCGCCCCGAATTCATAGATCACACCGAGCCAGGTCTGCTCGATGAACTGGTAGAGCCCGGTCGCCGAGGACGTCTGTGCCTTCACCGCCGTCGAGAAGGACGACTCCTTGTCGGCGACCGCCATCAGCAGGGTCGGGTCGGCGCCGACCACCTTGCTCGCGCGCACGATGGTGTCGACGAGGTGGCGGCGGATCTTGATCGGTCCGAAGGTCAGCACCTGGTCGGGATCGCCGCTGGAGATCTGCGGCGGCGGTTGCGGCGCACCGCTCGGCGAGACGGGCCCCGGCGGCGGCCCGCTCTGCATCTTCGGCGGCACGAGCAGGATGTTGGACGGCAATTGCAATTGATTGACCGGTATCTGCTGGGTCGGCACGTCCTCCTGCGGCCGGATCGCCGCCAGCGACGGATCGTTGTCGAGCGCGAACTGCGCCGCCTGCCGCGCACCTTCCAGATCCTGCTCGACCGATGAGAGGATCAACGAAGGTCGCGCCGGCGCATCCTTCAGCGCCGGCGCCTCGACGGCCGCGCCATCGATTTTCCGCTCGGATGCGGCCTCGTCCTGCTGCTGGAGCCGGGCATAGGCCAGGCCGAGCACCGCTGCGGCCACGCAGGCCACCCCTGCGGCCACGGCGGCGATCGCCTTGCGGCCGGATGCGGCCTTTCTCGGTCGCGCATCGGGCATCTGGTCCTTGTCCGCGGGTTGCGCGGAAGCTGCGCGTGGGACGGCCGGGGGAGCGACCACGGGCGATGGAACGGAAGGCGGAGCCGGAGCTGCGGCAGCGGGACGTCCGGGGGCGGGCCGTGGCGGGTCCGCCGGCCCCGCTCGCGCCGAAGTGGAAGCGCCGAGAGCCGGGACAGGAGCCGCAGGCGAAGGTGCGGGAGCCGCCGGCAGCATCGGGGCCGCTTCCGGCTTTCCCGTCACGAGGCTGCGCAGCTTCTCCAACCAGCCGGCATCTCCTCGTCCGGCAATCGCCGCCAGATCGTCGACGAGACGCTGCGCCACCACTGGCGGCACGCCGGCATCGCGCACAACCGCGCTGACGGCGGACTTGCCGGGCTGCTCCGACACCATCTTCAGCGCATAGAACCAGAGCTGCAGCGGCGTGCGCCGGCTTTCCAGCGGCGTTCCGGCCGCCGGATGGATCATATAGTTGCAATGCTGGCAGGCGAAGCCGCGCAGCTTCGGGCGCGGTTCGAACTGCGCCGGCCGGCCGCAGGCGGAGCATGTCAGGCGCGTCCCGCCATGGCGCAGGCGCATCAGCGCGGCGAGGCAATCCTCCTCCGGAAACAGCGCCTGGAATTGCCGGAAGCGCTCGCTCATTCCACTGGCCCGCGCTCCATCATCGCCTGCCGTTAGGTTACGCCTCGCCGGAATGCTTCACAATCGTCACGCCCGCAGCAGCCCCAGGCGCGCCACATCCTTGAGATGCATCGCCACCTCTTCCGCGATCGCCCGCTCCGGCAGACCCGGCACGTTGATGCCGGAGCGCCGTGTCTCGTCGAGGAAGGCGTTCATCTCGTCGAGCAGCATGCGCTGATCGCGCGATCCGTCGAGCAGGCTGACGAATTTCCGCACGACGACGCCGTCGAGCAGCACCATCCGATGCCGCAGATCGGTGACCTCGGCGGAGGTCGCAGCCTGCCACCGCGCGATCTCGCTCGCGACGGGCTTCTCGCTGATCGCCGTCGTCAAGGGCGGTGCCTCCAGCCTGATATCGATCAACCCGGCCTTGAAGATCGCGATCAGGGCCTCGTCGAGCCTCGCCATTTCATGGGCGCGATCGGGGCCGAGCTCGTTCGCCGCCAGCGCGCAGGCGCGTTCGACCAGGTCGTCCCAGGCGATGTTCGCCGGCCAGGCCTCGCTCAGGATGCGGAGCGCCGCCTTGCACGCGGGCAGATCGACCACGAGTTGCACGCCTTCGTCGAAGCTGAAGCGCGCGACGCCGGGCTTGGTATCCTCCTCCTTGGGAGGAGCCGGCCGCACATGGGCAGCAAGGTGATAGGGCTTGAGCGAGCCCGGCCGGATGCCGCGCTTGAGCGGGATCTCCGCCCGGCACAGCAGCGTCTCGCGAAACGCCCGGCCGATGAGCAGGTCGAGCGTCTGCTCGCGCCGCGCCATCTCCTGCAGCGGGATGCGATCGACGACTTGCTGGGCCTGCCCCTTCGCGGCGCCATACATGTTCGGGAACGAGGCCTCGGCCAGGAACTGCAGGCCGTGCCGCTCGGCCGACGACAGCACTTCGTGGAGCGCGAAGGCCCGCGCGCCCGGGTTGAGATCGTCGTGATAGAGGACGTTGTCGGGCAGTTCCTCGATCTGCTTCAGCCTTTGGCGCAGCGCTGCGCCATGGAAGCTGTCGGGGTCGCTGGCCTCCGCGGTCTCTTTCAAAGCCGCACGGGCGACCCTGACCCGCTCGCGCGGATCGTCGATATCGCGCACGGCGAACAGCATCACATCCCGCGCCAGATCGCGAAGGCGACAGCCGGGCAATGCGTTGTAGCTGACATAGGCGACGCCCTGCGGTGCCAGCAATTCCCCGAACAACGCGATGATCCGTTCGCGCACGACATCCGGCACCCAGGAATAGACACCGTGCACGATGATGTAGTCGAAGGTGCCGATCTCGGCTCCCACCGCAAGGATGTCGCGCTGCTCGAAGGCGAGATTGCCCAGGCCCAGCTCTTCGGCATTGGCGCTGGCCTGCCGGATCGAATCGCCGCTGAGGTCGATGCCGAGGAAGCGGCTTCCGGGATATTGCGCCGCCATCGGAATGAGGTTGCCGCCGCGCCCGCAACCGAGCTCGAGCACGCGCATCGCCCGCGGCAGGGCCGGATCCATCCCGTGAAAATGGGCGATGGTCGCCAGCCGCGACGGATGCGTCTGCGAGAAGGCGTGGCCGGGATAGGCCACCGCATCATAAGGGTTGATGGCTGGATTGCTCGTCATGGCCGCACCCGCCCGGCTCCGTCCCCGTCATTCGACCCGAAGCACTGCCCTGACGCCTCATTCATTTGAAGGAGCGTCGTCGCGACACTGCGCCCGCCGAAGTGGTTCGGGCAAGTTTTCCGGCACGTCGGCCATCGGGTCGCACCGACAGATTTCGACTTGAATCGCCGGGTCAGCTGATACCGCTAACGCTTGGCCGGTACGGGAGAACGAAGCCGCCAGATACGCTGCACGGCGATGGTCTTCCCCTGCCGTTTCGACGTTGCTTGGACCGCCGGCCTCCCGGAGCTTCCATCCTATGGCGGAGGCCTGTTCGAAATCGCCGGGAGTCAGACAGGCCGAACGAGCATATGGAGCGGAGAACGACGCCACGCCCCCTTGACACCGGCAGGCGCGATGGGGAATTTGGCGCCCGATGCGGGTGTAGCTCAATGGTAGAGCAGCAGCCTTCCAAGCTGAATACCCGGGTTCGATTCCCGGTACCCGCTCCAGTCCTCTCGAATTTTCGAAACGCAGCAGCATCGCCAGGCCGTTGAGCAGGCTGCCGGTGGCGACGAAGCTGACGCAGACGAAACCGAACAGCATCAGGGCGCAATAATCGGTCGGGCCGAATTTCAGGGCGATGCTGCCGAGCAGCGGCGCCAGCACGACCGGCCGGCTGCAGGGCCTATTGACAATTCCATCAAACAGGAGACCAATTCCGATATACCGGAAATGGAGCATCCGAAGAGATGACTACGGGCGGGCCGGGATGAATTATCGCTGGGACTGGTCGGTCCTGATCCGGGAGCCATTTGTCGGCTGGCTTTGGAGCGGCGTGCTCCTGACCCTTGCGATCAGCCTCATGAGCTGGGCGGTCGCTGTGACGATCGGCATTGTCGTCGGCATCGCCCGCAGCGCCCCCTCGCGCACTGCCCGATTGCTGGCCGGCATCTATATCGACGTGTTCCGCAGCGTGCCGCCGCTGGTCCAGCTCTTCCTCTGGTATTTCGTCTTCCCCGAAGTGGTTCCGGACTCGGTCGGCCTCTGGTTGAAGCGTGACTTGCCTTATCCCGAGATCGTCACCGCGGTGATCGCCATCGGCCTGTTCGCCGGGGCGCGCGTCGCCGAACAGGTGCGTGCCGGCATCGAGGCCGTCGGCGCCCCTCTCCTGCCGGCGGCGCTCGCGACGGGCCTGCGCCCGCTCCAGGCCTTCCGGCTGATCGCCTTGCCGCTCGGCCTGCGCGCCATCGTCGGGCCCCTGACCTCGGAATTCCTGATCACGATCAAATTGTCGTCGCTCAGCCTGACGATCGGCGTGCTCGAACTGACCGCCCAAAGCCGCCATGTCGAGAACTACACATTCCAGGGCTTCGAGGCCTTCACCTTCGCGACGATCGGCTATCTCGTCATCGGCCTGTGCGCGACTGGCCTGATGCGCCTCATCGATAGCCGGATCGGCGGCGCCGCGCTGCGGAAGGCCATGGCATGAGCGATTTCGACTGGGGCGTCATCGCCCGCTCATCCAGCTTTCTTGCCGAAGGCATGCTGCTCAGCGCGCTGCTGGTTTTCGTCGCGACGGTCGGCGGGCTGATCGTCGGCTTCGGGCTGGCGCTGATGCGGCTCTCCACGCATCGCGTGATTTCCGGGCCGGCGGCGGCTTACGTCACGGTCATGCGCTCCCTGCCGCTGGTGCTGGTGCTGTTCTGGTTCTACTTCCTGATGCCGCTCGCCATCGGCCGGCCGGTCGGCTCGCTCACCTCGGCGCTGATCGCCTTCGTCCTGTTCGAGGCGGCCTTCTATTGCGAGATCATCCGCGCCGGCATCAACAGCGTCCGCAAGGGCCAGAGCGATGCGGGACTGGCGACGGGCCTGCGCCGCTGGCAGGTGCTGCGCCTCATCGTGATGCCGCAGGCGATGCGTGCGATGGGGCCGCTGATCCTCAACCAGATCGTGATCGTCTTCCAGGACACCTCGCTGGTCTATGTCGTGTCGCTGCACGACTTCCTCACAGCTGCGAGCGTCATCGCCTCGCGCGACGGGCGCGCGACCGAGATGTACTCGCTGGTGGCCGTCGTCTATCTGGTGATCTGCCTCTCCATCACGAAAGCCGCCGAATTCTACAGGAGAAGGCGCCCGTCATGATCGTTCTCGACGACGTGCATAAGTTCTACGGCTCCCAGCAGATCCTGCGCGGCTGCTCGGCCACGATCAGCCTCGGCGAGGTCGTCGTGGTCTGCGGGCCGTCGGGCTCCGGCAAGAGCACGCTGATCAAGTGCATCAACGGGTTGGTGCCGTTCGAGCGCGGCACGATCACGGTCGACGGCGTCTCGGTCTCGTCGCCGAAGACCGACCTGCCGGCCCTGCGTGCGCGCATCGGCATGGTCTTCCAGAGCTTCGAGCTCTACCCGCATATGACGGCGCTGCAGAATGTCAGCCTCGCGCAGGTCCATGTGCTCAAGCGCTCGCAGAACGAGGCCGACGAGCGCTCCGAGAAGATCCTGACGCGGGTCGGCCTCGGCGGGAAGCTGGGCAACCGCCCGGCCCAGCTCTCGGGCGGGCAGCAGCAGCGCGTCTCGATCGCCCGCGCGCTCGCGATGAACCCGCAGGCGATGCTGTTCGACGAGCCCACCTCGGCGCTCGACCCCGAGATGATCAACGAGGTCCTGGAAGTCATGCAGGAACTGGCCGTCGAGGGCATGACCATGATCGTCGTCACCCACGAGATGGGCTTCGCCCAGCGCGTCGCGAACCGCGTGCTGTTCATGGATCGCGGCGAGATCGTCGAGGACACCCCGAAGGAGCAGTTCTTCACGGCTCCCTCCTCTGAGCGGGCCAGGCAGTTCCTCAATCAGGTCCTCACCCACTGAGCCTCCCATGAGCGAGCTGAATCCCCCACAGATCGGCCCGCTTCTCCAAGACCGGCGCAAGGAGCGCGGGTTGACGCTTCAGCAGCTTTCAGCGCTCTCGGGCGTCTCGAAATCGATGCTGTCGCAGATCGAGCGAAGCGAGGCCAATCCGACCTTCGCGGTGCTCTGGAGCCTGACCCGCGGATTGGGCATCGATTTCGTCGCGCTGCTCGGCGAAGGACAGGCGACAGCCGGCGCCGAGGGCTTCATCGAGGTGCTCACGCCGGAGCATACGCCGACGATCCGCAGCGCCGACAATTCCTGCCGGCTGCGCATCCTGAGCCCGCCGAGCCTGTCCGGCGCCATCGAATGGTACGATGTCGAGATCGCGCCCGGCGGCTGCCTCGACAGCGCACCGCACGCGCCTGGAGCCGTCGAGCATTTCACGGCGCTATCCGGCGAATTCGCGATCACCAGCGGAACCTCGCGGCATCTGCTCCGGCAGGGAGAGACGGTGCGCTATCCCGTCGACGTCGCGCATTCCATCAGCAATCCGCTGGAGACACTCTCCCGCGGTCTGATGGTCCTGCTCTATCGGCAATCGTCGCGGGGGCGGAATGCTGTCTAGGATGCGAATCCATTCGAAGTTCGGTTTCTTGGAAGCAGTCCGCCGCCCCTGCGGCGTGCTGCCGGTCTCGGCAGAAAAGGCGATCTGATATGCGCGTTGGTATCTTGGGGGCGGGAGCCGCGGCCTGCGGCGCGGCAGCCCAGCTCTCGGTCCTGGGACATGATCCCGTGCTCTGGTCGCCATCGGGCCGGAGCACGGCAGCCCTCGCCGCCGGCGAGCTGCTGCGCGCGACGGGCGCGATCGAGGCGAGCTTCCACCCACGCATCGCAGCGAGCGCCCAGGAAGCGGTCGTCGGCACTGACGCCGTGATGCTGGCGATGCCGGGTTATGCCCACAAACTGGCCTTCGATGCGATCGCCCCCCACCTCAAGGCAGGGCAGCCGGTCATCATCAGCTCGCATGCCTCCTTCGGCGCGCTCTACCTTGCGCGGCTGCTTGCTTCCCGAAAAATCAGCGTCCCGATCATCGCCTGGGGCACGACGCTGACCACCGGCCGCAAGGTCTCGCCGACCGAGGTCGCGGTGAATTCGCTGCGCTCGAAGATCGATCTCGCGACGGTGCCGGAGAGTGCGGCCGCCGCAGCGCTGTCGCTGTGCACCACCCTGTTCGGCGAGCGCTTCGTCCCGCGCGAGGGACTGCTCGCGATCGCATTGAGCAACCTCAACCCCCAGAACCATCTCGCCATCGCCCTGTTCAACCTGACGCGGATGGAGCGCGGCGAGACCTGGGGCCAGGCGGAGAATGTCACGCCCGCCGTCGGGCGCGTGATGGAGGCGCTCGACGCCGAGCGGCTGGCCATCGCCGAGGCCTTCGGCGTCGCGGTCCGCACGATCCGCGAACACTACGCCTTTTCCTACCAGCTCCCGGTCGCCAGCATCGCCGCGATGAATGCCGAGCTGCACGGCCGCGGCAAGGGCGGCTTCGGCCCGACCACCCTCGAAAGCCGCTATGTCCTGGAGGATGCGCCCTACGGCTTGCTGCCGACCGTGCTGCTCGGCCGGCTCGTCGGGCGTCCGGCGACATTGCACGAGGCCGGCCTGACCCTGCTGTCATCCGCCTATGGGCGCGACTTCACCGCCGAGAACGACCTGCTGCCGGCGCTGGGCTTCGACGCAATGACGCGCGAGGAGCTGGCGGCGCGTGCCAGGGACGGATTCTAGACACCGCCTTTTCGATCGAAGGCGGGTATCAAGCGAATAATCGCAAAGGGAGAGATCAATGAAATTCCATCTTGCTGCAGCCGCAGGCGCCATTCTGGCGCTGAACCTCGCGAGCTCGGCCGCCGGGGCCCAGGAGGTCGACGCGATCGTCAGGAAGCTGAAGGAAACGCAGACCATCACCATGGGCGTCCGCGAGGCGCTATTCCCGTTCAGCTATCTCGACGACAACAAGAACCCGACGGGTTATGCGGTCGAGTTCTGCAAGCGGATCATCGACGAGATCAAGACCGAGCTGAACCTGCCCGAGATCAAGATCAAATATGTGCCGACGACGATCCAGAACCGCCAAGCGCTCGTCGCCAACGGCACGATCGACCTCGAGTGCGAGGGCACGGTCAACACCTTCGGCCGCAACAAGCAGGTCGATTTCTCCTCGGTCAGCCATGTCTCGTCGAGCCGACTCCTGATCCTCAAGAGTTCCGGCATCAAGAATTACGACGATCTCAACGGCAAGATCGTCGCGGTGGCGACGGGCGGCACCAGCGAGCCCGATCTCAAGAAGCTCGTGGCCGAACGCAAGCTCAACCTGCGCGTCCTCAATGTCGACGACCATGCCGCCGCCCTGATCGCGGTCGAGACCCGGCGCGCCGATGCCTATTTCAGCGATAACGGCGCCTTCTACGGGCTGATCAAGCAGTCGAAGAAGCCCGATGCGCTCGAGATCGTCGGCGATGAATACGGCTACGCGCCGCAAGGCTTCATGGTGCCCAAGCTCAATCCGACCATCCTCTGGATCGTCAATCACACCATGGGCAAGATGTTCAAGTCGGGCGAGGCCGAGGCCCTCTACCTGAAATGGTTCGAGCCGCTGGGCGGCAGTGTCAGCCCGAAGCTGAGAGCGGCCTGGGCAACGCAGTCTTACGCCGAATAAGCGCTGGAACGACCGGATCGAACCCGAACCCGCCGCTTTCAGCGAGCGGGTTCGGCCGAGCGCCGTCAGCGCGACCGCGGGTCGAGACGGGCTAGGGCATCGGCCCGAACAGTGGAGCGCGGTTTTCGGAAAGGCCGATGCAAAATCAAAGAGCTAGAGCATCGGGCTGAATACGATCTTCAGTCCGATGCTCTAAAGCGTATCGGACGAGTCGCGCATGCGGCCGCCCCGCCGCCCGCCCCGCCGCCGCGAGGATCGACGGAACAGGGTCGTGTGGACCGCCTGCAGGATCGGCTCGGGCGTTCCCAGCAGATAGCCCTGGACTTCGGTGCAGCCCGCCCGATCGACCGCATCCAGCTGGGCCTGCGTCTCGATTCCTTCCGCCGTGGTCGTCATGCCGAGCTCGGTCGCCAGTGCCGCAACCGCAGCGACGATGGCGGCGCTGTCGGAATGGGCGGTCATGTCGCGCACGAAGGAGCTGTCGATCTTGACCTTGTCCAGCGGGAAGAGCCTGAGATGGCTCAGGCTTGAATAGCCCGTCCCGAAATCGTCGAGCACGATGCGGACGCCGAGGGCCTTCAGGCTCCTCAGCGTCCCGAGATTGCGGTTGTCGTTGGCGAGCAGCGCGGTCTCGGTGATTTCAAGTTCCAGCCGAGCCGGGTCGAGGCCGGTCTCGGCGAGGATGTCGCGAACGGTCGCAACCGCGTCGCCGAAGATCAGCTGCACGGGCGACAGATTGACGGCGATGCGAAGGTCGCCCGGCAGCTGGGCGGCGTCCGTACAGGCTCGCCGAAGGACCCATTCGCCGAGATCGACGATCAGGCGCGTTTCTTCCGCCAGCGGCACGAACTCCGTCGGCCCCACCAGTCCACGCTCGGGATGGTGCCAGCGCAGCAAGGCCTCGAAACCGGAGAGCTTGCCAGCTTTCAGATCGAAGATCGGCTGGTAGGACAATTCGAACTGCCGCTCCTCGATGGCCTTGCGCAGATCGGCTTCCAGGGCGAGGCGCGCTCGCAGTTGCTCGTCGATCTCGGCCGTGAAGACGCAATGGACGCCGCGGCCCATCGCCTTGGCCTGGTAGAGCGCGAGGTCGGCCTGCTTCAGGAGGAGATCCGCATCGAAATCCGGCTCCTCGGCCACGGCGATGCCGACGCTTGCGGAAATCGAGATCGTCCGCTCCTGGATGAAATAGGGCTGGCTGAGAACCTCGATGATGCGGGCGCCCAGTGCCATCGCCTGTTGCGGCTGCTCCGGGTCGAGACACAAGACCGCGAACTCGTCTCCGCCAAGACGAGCCACGCAATCGGTATTCCGCACGCAAGTCCTCAGACGCTCCGCGACCGACAGAAGCAGGAGATCGCCGACGGGATGCCCGAGCGTGTCGTTGACGTCCTTGAAGCGATCGAGATCGAGAAACAGCAGGGCAACGGTCCCCGCCTTCTCCGCGGCCCGCGACAGCGATTTCGCGATCTGGCCGCGGAAAGCGAAGCGGTTCTGCAGACTGGTCAGATCGTCGTGATGCGCCAGGAAGCGGATGCGGCTTTCCTGCTGAACGAGCGCGGCATTCTGCTGCCGGGCCTCCTCCGCCGCCTCGTTGGCGCGCGCGTTGGCGGCGGCCAGCTCGGCGAGCGCGGCCTTGAGCGCCGTGATATCGGTACGGATGCCGACGATGCCGCCGTCTCTCATCGGCCTTTCCGTGATCAGGAGCCAGCGGCCATCCGGCAGCAGGCGCTCGATCGAACCGGTGCCCTGACGGTGCCAGAAGGAAACCTCCCGCACGAAATCCTCGATATCGCCAGTCGCCTGCGGATATTGGCCGAGCCGCACACCTCCGCGGATGATGTCCTCGAAATGCGCTCCGACGGTCATGAAGGGCGCGCTGAGGGAATAAAGCTCACGGTAGCGCTGGTTGCAGGTCACCAGCCGGTCGTTCTCGTCCCACATCACGAAGCCGTCGGACATCGCCTCGATCGCGTTGTCGAGAACCGCCGAGGCCCGCGCCCGCTCGGCATCGGCCCGTTCGCGCTGGTGGATGGCCAACAGGATCGCGCCGGCAAAGGCCGAGAGGAGCAGCACGGCGATGATCGCGCCGGTCACCGTCCGGTCGCGATCCTGGCGCCACTCGGCGAGCACTTCCCGGCCCTCCACGCTGAGCACGACGCGCAGATCCCCGTAGAGCGAACTTCTGACCACGTTCAGCGTGGCGGTATCGTTGTCCCGGTTCCCGATCAGGAAAGCTTTGCCGTTCACCAGCTGCGCAGGCAGCGCGGGCGCCCGCGATTTGCCGATCTGCAATTCGTCATGCGGCAGCGTCGCCACGACCTGGCCGTTGGCGCGCTCCAGCGAGATCTGGGTGTCGGGGCTGACGCCGGCCTCCGCCAGTAGCTTCATCAGCGTGTGAAGGGGCACTTCCGCGACCGGGACGATGCCGTGCCAGGCGGGAACCCTGCGCGCGACATAGAGCGACCAGTCGCCCGTGACGGCGTTGCGAAGCGGGCCGATCAGATTCGTCGGTGCCTGCCCGACCCTGGCGACATCCGGCGGCAATGCATGACGGGCGCCGCTCGGCTTCGCCGAGGCGACGACGCTGCCGTCCGGCCCGACGAGAAGCAGGTCCCGAAACGCCATCGTCTGGAAGTTGAGGCCGCGGAGCAGACGGCTGGCCGCTTCCCTCTGTCCGGGTCCGATCTGCGCGACCTCGAACAGGTTCGCAAAACTCGCCAGCGCGCCATCGACCTGCAGCAATTGCCGGTCGAGCGCGTTCTCGACAGCCGCGGCAGAGCCCTCCAGCTGTTGCTCCGCGGCACGCCAGGCAGCATCCTCCCGTTTCCGAACGAGGTTCGCGGCACCGATGGCCGCCACCACCAGGATGACCACCGTCCCGGCCGTGACCATGAATTTCAGTCGATTGATCACGGCGTGCGGGGCTCGATGGCGTGCAGCGGCTTGAGATAGGTGTTCCAGGCCGACACGCAGTCCTGGCCGCAGCGTTCGAACCAGCGCGGCAGGACGACCTCGGCGAGGAGGCGCCGGCGCGTCTCATCGGCAGGCCGGGCCGGCACCACGGTCATCGGCCGCTCGGGCTTGCCGCCACAAGGCTCGGTCCCGGCATTGCAGGCGAGCCCGCGCTGCGTATCGGCTTCCGCCTGCGACCAGATCCGCTCCTCGAGCTGCCCCACGCCCTGCCGGATGATGTCGCGCGCATCCGCCGGAAGCGCGTCCCAATAGGCCCCGTTGGCCGCGAAGATCGAAACGCCCCAGCTGAGCGCGAAGGCATGGACGGCAACGGCCACGCGCGGCAATCCGATCTCGTAACCGCTCAACGTGCCCGTGATCGCACAATCGGCGACCCCGTCGCGGAGAGCTCCGACGATCTCGGCGAAAGGCAGGATTACCGGCACGGCGCCCATCGCCGTCATCAGCTCGGACTGCGCGACCGAAGAGGTACGCACCTTGCGCCCGGTGAGATCGTCCAACCCCTTGAAGGGCTTGGTGCAGAACAGAACCTGCGCCGGATAGGCATAGACCCCGAGAAGCTCGATGTCATAGCGCTCGCGCAGCACCGCGCGCAGATGGTCGCGAAACGCGGCGACCGTCCGGCGCAGCGTCGCGACATCGGGATTCAGCACGGGCAGGTCGACGGCGCCCAGCTCCGGCTCGTCGCCTGCGACGACGCTGAGCAAAGCCGTTCCGAACGACACCACGCCGAGCCGCATCAGCTGAAGCATTTCCTGGTTGCGCAGGCCTCCGGCGTCGAGCGGCCGGATCGTCGCGCTGATGCGCCCCTTAGACAGCTCCTTGATTTCGGACTGCCAGAAGGGTTGCTCGATCTTCGTATATTGCGTGACGCCGGCGAGCCCGCCGATGATCTGCAGCTTGATCGGCTCTTCGGGGCGCGTCTGGGCAAGAGCGCCGCAGCTCGCGAAGGCGAGCATCGCGACGACAGCTGCAATCACAGGCTGCGTGCGCCGGCGCGGAGCTCTCGTGACGGCTTTGTCGCAGACCTTCGCCATCGTCCCTCCGCAGTGAGCCTTGACCGATCGGCGGGATAATCGGCCGGGCCGGTTAACCGCGGTTAAACCGGAAGCTCAACTTTGAGGCGAAGATGCATGTTTCCCCGCTTTCCACGACCGGGCGGCGGGCCGGCCCATAGCTTGCTCGCGCGCCTGCACCGAAAGTGCAGAAGCAACCTTCAGAAGGTATTGCCGAATACGCCGCGGTAATCGCCCCCGCTTTATTGCAGAAGCGAGATTAGCGTGAAACTGACGACAACAACGTCCGCGGGCATGTTTCGGTATTGCCGTGCAAGCACAGCTTGCTATGCTCGGTGAGTTATCGCTCCTGTTCCAGAATGTGCTGCCCGGAATCGGCGCTCCTTCGATCGTGCACGTCCAGCGACAACGCACGAGGCCAAACGAGATCAGCCAATCGGCCAGGGCCGGCGGAATGCGAAGATCGGGAGCAACCAGAGGAACGGCGCGAAGGGGGCGGAAGATGCGTCTGTTGACGGTGGCGACGCTGTGGTTTCTGGCATGTCCGCTGGCGGCGACGAGCGAGGTCCGGCGTCAGGGCGAGTTCCTGCAGGACTACATCACCTGCGAAGCCTGGATGAAGCGCGAAGCCGCGGATTCCGAGATGCACGGGCTGATCGGCCGCTGGGTGGTCGACGCCATGCGCCAGACCTCACCCTCGCGATTGTCCAGATATGGCGATGGCGAAATTCTTGAAGCCGTCGAGCGGCAATGTCGCGCCCAGCCGGCCAAGACGTTGACGGTCGCCACCTTCCTCGCCGGGCTTCGGCTGCCCGAATAGCGCCGCGTTCAGGTATACAGGACCGTCGCCTCTCCCTGGACCGAGCGGGCGGTTTGGTCAGGCGCAGCCGCGGCGGCCTTGCGCCGGCACGAATTCGAGCTGGTCCTCAACCATCGTGCCATCGGCCAGGAGGATGGCCCGCCAGCAGCGGTTGCCACAGCGGACGGAAAGTCGCCAGCGCCCCGCATCCTCGCCCTCGCCACGCTCGACCCGGCTGGTCACCAGCCCGCGACGCATCAGATTGCGCAATTCCGGCTCCGACCAGCCGAAGCGGCGGGCCAATCGCGCGGCATCGAGCGTGAACGAGCCGTCGGCATCGCGGATGAATGGAGGTTTCGGCGAAACGGCATCGGAGACCATGACGCGCCCCCTTTGAGAGATGGCTCGTTCGGAGCCCTTTCGATCGAAAAGTCAACTGTGTCATGCGCCGCCGCGTGCTGCAGCCGGCAAGGCCCTCGCTGAATCGTCGAAATCTTCCGCCGGCAGGCCGCGGAGCGGCTGCGCGGTCCCCGCGAACGGATTTCTCCCGGAAGGAAGGACGGCGGTGGCGCTTCCGCCTCTCGCGAGGGCGATCTTTGAAAGGCTGTTTCATTGACCGCGAAGCATTCGGCGGAAAGAATAAGCAGTATCGAGCGATGTTCGCATTGCTCCTTCGCGGGATTTGCTGGAGCAGCTTGCACCGCGTCAACAATGCTAAAAGCACCACGACGAAATCGTGGGCTCCGAGACACGGAGACGCGTCGGTGACGACATACACGAAGTCAGAAAATCCTGCCCCGGCGCTCAGGCGTCGATGTTCCTGACAGGATGTCGGGCGCTCTGAGCGCCTGAATTCTTTCCAGCGCGGTTCTGCTGCACCGCCGGTTCTTCCGGTGATGGGAGGCGCTTGCCTCGTCTCTCCCCCGGCAGCCTGCGGCGCACCACCGGCCGGCGCGCCGCCCTCAACGAATCCGAATGGCCTGAATCAGAGGTTCCCATGACGGTCCTGTCCCTTGCATCCTCGCTTTCGACCCGCGCCCCCGCCGGTCCGGCCTCGCGCGGCGACTTCCGCGCGGCTTTGCGCCATCTCGCGGGTGGCGTCTCGGTCATCACGACGGGCAGCGGCGAGGATCGCACCGGCCTGACCGTGACTTCGCTCTCCTCGCTCACCGCTGATCCGCCGACCGTGATGTTCGGCCTCAACCTCGCCTCCTCCGCCTATCCCGTCCTGGCGCGTCATCGCAGCTTCGGCGTGAACTTCCTCAGCGCCGCGCAGAAGCAGGTCGCCGACCGCTTCGCGGGGCGCGGCGGCGAGAAGGGGCCCGCCCGCTATGCCGATGCCGAATGGAGCGAGGGCCGCACCGGCGCGCCTCTCCTCGAAGGCGCCTTGGCCGCGCTCGACTGCGAGCTGGAGGAGCTGATCGAGCGGCATTCGCACGCCATCGTCATCGGCCGGGTGCGCGAGATCCGGCTCGGCAGCAATGACGCCGCCCTCCTCTACTGGCGCGGCGATTACGAGCGGCTCGGCTGGATGGCCGAGGAGGCGACGACCGCCCTCGGCCTCCGCTCCGCCTGACATCTCCAACGGCAGCGAAACCCATGACCTACGCACTCAGCCTCCTCGACAAGACCCCGCTCATCGAGGGCGAAACCGCCGGCGCGGCGCTCCAGCGCACGGTGAGCCTCGCCCAGGCGGCCGAGCGCCTCGGCTATCACCGCTTCTGGCTGGCCGAGCACCATGACTTCCCCGGCCTCGTCAGCCCGGCGCCGGAGGTGTTCGCCGCCTATCTGCTGGCGCGCACGCAACGCATCCGCATCGGCTCCGGCGGCGTCCTGCTGCCGCATTACAGTCCCTATAAGGTCGCCGAGACCTTCAACCTGCTGGCTTCGCTCGCGCCCGGCCGCGTCGATCTCGGCATCGGCAAGGCGCCGGGCGGCCTGCCGCTCTCGACCAAGGCGTTGCGCGTGCTGCACGACCCGGCGCGCGCACCGTCCTTCGAGGCCCTGCTGGACGAGCTCGACGCTTTCCTCGCACCGCCAGCTACGACGGCCGGCCCGCAGGACAAGGCCCGCGCGCTCCCCGTGCCGCCCGTGACGCCGGAGCGCTTCCTGCTCGGCGCGAGCCCGGACAGCGCCCGGCAGGCCGGCGAGCGCGGCTGGCACTTCGTCTTCGCCGGCCATCACAACGGCGATCCCAAGGCGATCGAGGTGAGCCTGAATGCCTATGCCAAGGCCGGCGGCACGGCGCCCCTGCTGCTTGCTGTGGCCGCCTTCGCCGCCGAGACGGCCGAAGAAGCGCTGAGCCTGACAGAGAACCACCGCGTCGTCCGCCTCACGCTCGACAACGGCCAGAACCTCAATCTCGGCAGCGAGGAGCAGGCGGCCGAATATGCCCGCCAGGCCGGCGCGGCCTCCTACAGCACCGAGATCCGCAAGCCGCATATCCTCGCCGGCACACCCGAGCAGGTCCGGCGCGAGCTCGACGCCCTGCAGGCCCGCTTCGGCATCGCCGAATTCGTCATCGACACGCCGACGGCCCTGACCAGCCGGCGCCTCGCGTCCCTCACGCTGCTCGCCGGCGAGAGGCCGGCCCTGGCAGCCTGAACCCCCGCTTTCGAAAGGACTGATCCCATGTCCCGCACCCGCCTCACCTTCGGCCTGATGCTCCAGGGCGCGGGCAGCCACATGAACGCCTGGCGCCATCCCAGCAACCCGGCCGATGCCAGCGTCAATCTCGATTTCTTCATCCGCAACGCCCGCAAGGCCGAAGAAAACGGCATCGCCTTCGCGTTCGTCGCCGACGGGCTCTACATCAACGAGAAGTCGATCCCACATTTCCTCAACCGCTTCGAGCCGCTGACGATCCTCTCGGCTCTGGCGACGGTGACGAAGAAGCTCGGCCTCGTCGGCACGGTCTCGACCTCCTATAGCGACCCCTACACGATCGCCCGGCAATTCGCCTCGCTCGACCTGATCTCGGGCGGCCGCGCGGGCTGGAACGCCGTCACCTCCCCGCTGGAAGGCTCCGGCCGCAATTACAGCCGCCCGCATCCCGAGCATTCGTTGCGCTATGAGATCGCGCAGGAATATCTCGATGTCGCGAAGGGCCTCTGGGATTCCTGGGATGACGATGCCTTTATCCGCGACCGCGAGGCCAGCCGCTTCTTCGACCGCGACAAGCTGCACACGCTGAATCATAGGGGCCGCTTCTTCCAGGTCGAGGGGCCTCTCAACATCCAGCGCTCACCGCAGGGCCAGCCGGTGCTGTTCCAGGCCGGTGCTTCGGAATCCGGCATCGGGCTCGCCGGCCGTCATGCCGATGCGGTCTTCGCCAATCATGTCCCGCTGGAGGAGGCGCAGGCCCTCTACCGCGCGATCAAGACCAGCGCCATCGCCCATGGCCGCGGCGCCGATGACGTGAAGCTCTTTCCCGGCGCCGGGCCCATCGTCGGGCGCACTGCAGCGGAAGCCGAAGAGAAGTATCAGGCCATCCGCAACCTCGTCTCGATCGAGGATGCGCTGGCCTATATCGGCCGCTATTTCGACCATCACGACTTCACCGCCTACCCGCTGGATGCGCCCTTCCCGGAGCTCGGCGATATCGGCAAGAACAGCTTTCGCTCCACGACCGACCGCATCAAGCGCAACGCCGTCCTGAAGCGCCAGACCCTGCGCGAAGCGGCGCTCGAGGCTGCCACGCCGCGCACCGACCTGATCGGCTCGGCCGAGGAGATCGCCGACAGGCTGATCGGGCGCGTCGAGGCGCAAGCCGCCGACGGCTTTGTCCTCGGCTTCCCGGTGATCGGCCAGGGCCTCGACGATTTCGTCGAGCTGGTGATCCCGGTGCTGGAGGAACGCGGCGTCTACGATCGCAACCTGCCCGGCACGACCCTGCGCGACCATCTCGGCCTGCCCCGCCGCGAGAGCCGCTACGCGACCGCGACGGACGCCGCGCCGACCCGCCGCGCGAGCTGAGCCCGCACCCCGCCATCCCGTCACGGAAAGGCTCGATCGATGGCTGATGAATTCTTCTACACGACCCCGCTCCACCCGCTCGCCCAGCCGCTGGTCGAACAGCTCACCTGGGAATATGCCACGCGCTATGGCAGCCAGTTCGGCGAACCGCCCGGCGCCGAGATGAGCCGCTACCCGGCCGAGCTCTTCGCCCCGCCGGACGGCAATTTCGTCCTGCTGCTGCGCGACGGCCGCCCGATCGCCGGCGGCGCCTTCAAGCGCTACGACGAGCGCACGGCCGAGATGAAGCGTATCTGGACCCACAGCGATTTCCGCCGCCAGGGCCTCGCCCGGCGCATCGTCGCCGAGGTCGAAGCGCAGGCCGTCCGGCAAGGCTACGGCAAGATCTACCTGACCACCGGCTTCCGCCAGCCGGAGGCCAAGGCGCTCTATCTGGAGACCGGTTACACCCCGCTCTTCGACGTCTCGGCCGATCCCGAGTTCTATCGGAAACTGCCCTTCGAGAAGGAGCTCTCCGTGCTCCCGGACTCCGTGCTCCCGGCCTCGCTGCCGCGCCCGCCGGATAACCACGCCGCCCGCAGCGCCGCCTGACCGGGCCGCCTCTCCCTCTCCCATAACAAGAAGAGCCAGCCATGACCCTCGCCAGCGATTTCGCGGGCTTGCCCACGCACGCCCAGAATCCAGCCCCACACCGCGATTTCAGCCGCTATCGCATCGTCCCAGCGCGCTATCCGGGGCGGACCATCGGCACGGTCTTCGCCGCCGTCGTGATCTTCGCGATCCTGAACTCGGTGCTCTCCAATCCGCGCTGGGGCTGGGACGTCTTCGCCGAGTGGTTCTTCGCCGAACCCGTGCTGGTCGGGCTCGGCCGCACGCTGTTCCTGACGCTGCTCGGCACGGTCTTCGGCTTCCTGTTCGGCACGGTTCTGGCGCTGGCGCGGGTTTCCGGCTCGCCGCTGCTCGCCTCGCTGTCCTGGGGCTATGTCTGGCTGTTCCGCTCGATCCCGCTGATCGTGCTGCTGCTGATCCTGAACAATCTCGGCTATCTCTACAGCACGATCTGGCTCGGCATTCCCTTCACCGATGTCGGCTTCGGCAGCTGGTCGACCACGCAGCTGATCACGCCCTTCTTCGCGGCGGTGCTGGGTCTCACCCTCAACGCCGCCGCCTTCTCATCCGAGATCGTGCGCGGCGGCATTCTCGCCGTCGACCAGGGCCAGCATGAGGCCGCGGCCGCGCTCGGTCTGCCGAAGCACCGTCAGGTCTCGCGGATCGTCTTGCCGCAGGCGATGCGTTCGATCCTGCCGACCGCCTTCAACGAGATCATCAGCCTCGCGAAGGGCACGAGCCAGGTCTATATCCTCGCCCTGCCGGAGCTGTTCTACACGATCCAGGTCATCTACCGGCGCAATCTCGAGGTGATCCCGCTGCTTATGGTGGCGACGGTCTGGTACCTCGTCATCCTCAGCGTCCTCTCCTTCTTCCAGCGCCATATCGAGCGCCACTATGCCCGCGGCGCCCTGCGCAATCCGCCCCCGTCTGCCATCGATACGGCCCTGCGCTGGCTCGGCCGCAACCGCGTTGCCCCGGCGGCGGCCGGCGCCGGCTTTGCCACCCCGACGCCGGCCCGTGTCGCACCGCGCACGACCTCGCTCGCCACGCTCTCCCCGGGGCAGCGGCGGCGAGATCCGCATCAGCCATGTCTCGAAGAGCTTCGGCCCGCTCAAGGTGCTCGACGATGTCAGCCTGTTTCTGCGCCCCGGCAGCGTCACCGCGATCATCGGCCAGTCCGGCTCCGGCAAGTCGACCCTGCTGCGCTCGATCAATCATCTGGAGCGCGTCGACGAGGGCTTCATCGCCATCGACGGCGAACTGATCGGCTACCGTCAGGACGGCGAGACGCTCTACGAATTGAAGGAGAAGGACATCCTGGCCCGGCGCGTCGATGTCGGCATGGTCTTCCAGAACTTCAATCTCTTCCCGCACCTGACCGCGATCGAGAACATCGCCGAGGCGCCGGTGACCGTGCGCGGCCTCTCCCGCGAGCAGGCCCTGGCCGAGGCGCAGGAACTGCTCGCCCGCGTCGGCCTCGCCGAGAAGGCGAACGCCTATCCGCGCCAGCTCTCCGGCGGCCAGCAGCAGCGCGTCGCCATCGCCCGGGCGCTCGCCCTCAAGCCCAAGGTCCTGCTCTTCGACGAGCCGACCTCGGCGCTCGATCCCGAGCTCGTCGGCGAAGTCCTCGACGTCATCAAGGAGCTGGCCCGCTCCGGCACGACGCTGGTCATCGTCACCCATGAGATCGGCTTTGCCCGCGAGGTCGCCGACCAGGTCGTCTTCATGGAGGCCGGCCGCATCGTCGAGAGCGGCGCCCCGGCCGATGTCCTCGGCAATCCCAGCCACACCCGCACCCGCGAATTCCTCGCCAAGGTGCTCTGACCTTCCCCACCCGCCAGACAAGGAACCCTGTCATGATCACACGCCGTAACTCGCTCAGCCTTCTCGCCGGCGCCGCCTCGGCCGCCATCCTCCCCGCCGGCACCTTCGCCCAGCAGGCGATCGACCTCTCCCCCGAACAGCCCGGCCGCCCGCGCGCGCAGATCGACGAAGCCGCGGTCAAGCTCATCGCCAAGGAGGCCAAATTCGCGAAGGACGGTGTCTTCACCGTCGCCAACAATACCGGCCGCTTCCCCTTCGGCGGCTATGCCAGCGACACCAAGACGATCATCGGCGCCGAGCCCGATATCGCCCAGCTCGTCGCCGATGCTCTGGGCCGCAAGCTCGAGGTTGTCCCGACCGCCTGGGCGGACTGGCCGCTCGGCGTCACCTCAGGCAAGTTCGACGCGGTGATCTCGAACGTCACCGTCACCGAGCAGCGCAAGGAGAAGTTCGACTTCTCGACCTATCGCAAGGACCTGCTCGGCTTCTACGTGAGGACCGACAACGAGATCGTCATCCGCGAGCCGCGCGATGTCGCCGGTCTCAAGGTCATCGTCGGCGCAGGCACCAACCAGGAGCAGATCCTGCTGCGCTGGAACGAGGCCAATCTCAAGGCCGGCCTGAAGCCGGTCGAGATCCAGTACTATGACGACGATGTCGTGCTCTATCTCGCGCTCGAATCCGGCCGCGCCGACGCCTATCTCGGCCCCAACGCCCTGCTGAGCTTCAAGGCGGCGCGCGAGGGCAAGACCCGGCTCGCCGGCAATTTCTCGGGCGGCTGGCCGGTGCTGGCCGAGATCGCGGTGACGACCCGCAAGGGCGCCGGCCTCGCGGAAGCGATCACCCAGGCGCTCAACACCCAGATCAAAAACGGCAACTACGCCAAGGTCCTGGCCCGCTGGAACCTCTCGGCCGAGGCGATCGAGGAATCGCGCACCAACCCGCCCGGCCTGCCGAAGGCGTGATGGCCGGGATCGGTCGCCACCGGCGCGGGAGCGGGCCTCACCGCTCCTCGATCGCGAGCACGGCGAAGGTGGCGAGCCAGTGCTCGCCCATATAGTCGCCGGCGATATGCGGCAGCCCGGTTTCGAGATGCAGCTTGGCCGCATCGGCGATGACTGGGCGCCGCACATCCCATTCCGGCAGCGCCGCGGCCAGCGCGTTCCAGCACCAGGCACGGCTGAGATTGAGCCCGTCGAGATGCGCGATCTTGCCGTCGGTCCGGTCGGTCACGGTCGCCGGCTTGAACAGGATCGCCGGCTGCTGTTGCGCAATGCGCGGCAGGAAGCGCTCGAACCAGGGCAGGAACTGTTCCGCCGGCAGCAGGCGACGCATGCATTCCGCCTCGATCAGCGCCGAGGACTGGAAATCGTCGCCGCTCGGCTCGCCCCAGGCCGGGCAATCCTCGTCGGCGCCATACCAGCGCAGAGCGGTCTCGCGCAGCAGGGTCAGGAAGGCGCCATCCCCGGTCGCATCGGCGTAGTCCGCCGCCATCCGAAGGCCGAAGGCCGTGTTGAAATGCGTGCCGACCCGCACCGGATAGGTCGCGATCGGCAGGAAATCGCGAAAGCGCTGGGCGAAAGCTTCGGCGAGCGGTTCCAGAGCGTGGCCCCAGCGCCCGTCGTCGAGCCCCTTCAGTTCGGTCGCGAGCTTGAGCAGCCAGCCCCAGCCATAGGGCCGCTTGAAGCCGCGCGCCGTGGGCTGGGCGAGATAGGCACATTCGACCGCGATCTTCTCCGGGACGAGCTGCGCGTTGAACAGCGAAACGATATCGGCCGCCGCCTCCATCTTCGGATAGCGCCTGAGCAGCCGGGCCAACATCCAGTAGCTGTGCACGCAGGAATGCCAGTCGTAGCTGCCATAGAACACCGGATGCAGTTGGCTCGGCGTCTGCGCATCCTGCGGCCCCGCCAGCGTATGATCCGGCTTGTTGGGATATTCGCGGCGAACATGGCCGAGCGCGATGCGGGCAAAACGCTGGGCGATCTCTTCGGTCAGCATAGGGGTTGTCATGAGGTGATTGTCTCCAGAGCGTCGCGCAGCCTATCAGCGATTCGGCCCTCGCAAAGCGCCGCTCGATCCCGAGATCGCAACCCCGACATCTCCCGCCGTCGGGTCCCCTCGCCCGTCCGGTATGATCTAAACCATGCAGCCTGTTCTCCCGCAGGTTCCGGCCTGCTAGGGAGTGCCGCCAATCCATTCGCCCGAGGGGAAACGCCGTGGATCTGCCTGCCAATGCCTTCAAGGCCGCGCTGAAGCGCGGTGAGCTTCAGATCGGATTGTGGAGCAGCCTGTGCAGCCCGATCGTCTCCGAGATCATCAGCCGGAGCGGCTTCGACTGGATCCTGGTCGATACCGAGCATTCCCCCAATGAGCCGCCCGACGTGCTCGCCCAGTTGCAGGCCCTGAAGGGCGGCACCGCGACCCCGATCGTCCGCCCTGCCTGGAACGACGCCGTCCTGCTCAAGCGCCTGCTCGATATCGGCGTGCAGGCGGTGCTCGTGCCCTTCGTTCAGAATGCCGAGGAAGCCCGCAAGGCCGTCTCCGCATGCCGCTATCCGCCGGCCGGCATCCGCGGCATCACGGTCAGCGGCCGCGGCAGCCATTACGGGCGCGTGCCGGACTATCTCAAGCGCGCCGACGGCGAGATCTGCGTGCTGGTGCAGGTCGAGACCGGCGAGGCACTGAGCCGGATCGAAGAGATCGCCTCGGTCGACGGCGTGGACGGCGTCTTCATTGGCCCGGCCGATCTCTCGGCCTCGCTCGGCCATATCGGCAATCCCGGCCACCCCGACGTCCAGGACGCGATCCAGGACGCGGTGAAGCGCTTGACTGCGATCGGCAAGCCGGCCGGCATCCTGACGCCGTCAGAACCCGATGCGCGCCGCTATATCGAATGGGGTTATCGCTTCGTCGCGGTCGGCTCCGATCTCGGCCTCATGACCAAGCATGCCGACGCGCTGGCGAAGGCGTTCGCCGGACAGCGCTGACGCAGTATTCCCGCTGAAACCTCGCCGTCATGGTCGGGCTTGTCCCGACCATCCACGTCTTCCTTCATGCGATGCGGTGTCCAAGACGTGGATGCTCGCCACAAGGGCGAGCATGACGGCCCCCACCCCTCACTCGATCTTCACATTCGCTTTCTGCGCGACCTCGGCCCAGCGCTTGGTTTCGGAGGCGATATGGGCGGCGAACTGCTCCTGCGAAGAGCCGACCGGGTCGACCCCGAGCTTCTTCAATTGCTCGATCACCGCCGGCTCCTTCATGATCGCCTGAGTCTCGGTCGAGAGCTTGGCGACGATCTCCTTCGGCACGCCGGACGGCGCGAAGAAGCCGTGCCATGAGCTGGCATCATAGCCCGGAATGAACTCCGCCAGCGCCGGCAGGTCCGGCGCGACGGCCAGCCGCTTCGGCGTCGCGGTGGCGAGCGCCCGGATCTTGCCCTCCTGCACATGCGGCCAGGCGATGGTGATGTTGTCGAAAGTGATCTGGATCTGGCCGGAGAGCAGGTCCTGCGTCACCTGCCCGCTCGACCGGTAGGGCACATGTGCCATGTCGGTGCCGGTCGAGACCTTGAAAAGCTCCGCCGCCATATGGGTCGAGGTGCCCGCCCCCGACGAGCCGAACGAGTACTTGCCGGGGTTCTTCTTCAGGAGCTCGATCAGCTCCGGGACGCTCTTCGCCGGCAGGTCGATATTGACCATCAGGATGTTCGGCACGCTCGCCACCTGCGAGATCGGCGCGAAATCCTTGATGTGATCGAAGGGCAATTTGGCATAGACGGCCGGGTTGATCGCATGGCTCGACACCGTGCCCATGGTCAGCGTGTAGCCGTCGGCCGGCGCCCGCGCGACCGCCGCGACGCCCGTGTTGCCGCCCGCTCCCGGCCGGTTCTCGACAATGAACTTGCCGCCGAGCCGCTGGCCCAGCCGATCGGCGAGGATGCGCCCGAGCAGGTCGGTGGTGCCGCCGGCCGCGAAGGGCACGACAATGGTGACGACCTTGCTGCCGGGATAGTCGCCCTGCGCGAAGGCGTGGCCTGCCGCAGCCAGGCAGGCGGCGGCGATGATGGTTCTGCGCGTGATGCTCATCGGTTCGTCTCCCCGTCGCGGACAATTCCGCCTGCACCTCATGACGGGCGCTTGCTCCAAGCGATAACACAGGACCGCAGATTTGAAATCTGAAATTTCAGATTGCCGGACACGGCGCTTTGTGCTGTCTGATGGCATGGCGCATGAGCCGGCGGCCGCGGTGGAGCGGCCTCGGCAACGCGGCCCGGAAGAACCATGTTGCAGCCTGCCGTCGAACCCGTCGCGCCCGATCTGCTGCGTTCGTTGCGCGAGCATGTCCATGAGCGCCTGCGCCGCGCCATCGTCGCCGGGCGCTTCCGCAATGGCGAGCGCCTGAATGAACGCCACCTCGCCGAGATGCTCGGCGTCAGCACGACGCCGGTGAAGGACGCGATCCGCAAGCTCGAAAGCGAAGGGCTGGTCCGCACCGAGGCGCGCCGCGGCGTCTTCGTCGAGTTCTCGCCCCGGCAGGCGCTGGAAATGGCGCTCGGCCGCGCCGCGCTCGAAAGCGTCATGGCCCATATCGCCGCCAACCACCTGAGCGAGGCAGATGCGGCCGAGCTCGGACAACTGATCGCGGAGATGGAGCAGGCGACCGAGCATGGCGATCTCGAAGACCTCGTCGCGCTGAACGAAGCCTATCACCGCGCGATCCACCGCATTTCCGGCTGTACCTATCTGGAGCGCCGCCTCGACGGCCAGCGCATGTACGACCATGCCCAGCGCATCGCCCTGCATTCGCAAGCCGACGAGCGCCGGAAAGGCTTCGAGGAACATCGCGGCATCTACGAGGCGCTCCTGGCGCGCGATCCCGCGCGCGCCGAACTCAGGATGCGCCGACACATCGTCCGCTCGGCGAAGGCCCATGTGCGATTGGTCTTCGGCGCGGATGCGGAGGGACTGGATTATGACGAATGACAAGGTCCGCCGCGCGCTGCGCGGCATTTCCGGCGTCCATGTCACCGCCTGGAAGGCGGATGGCGAGGCCGACTGGGCGCTGACCGGCCGGATCGTCCGGCGCATCGCCGAGGCCGGCATCCATAACATCGTCTCGGCCGGCAATACCGGCGAGTTCTACCCGATGACGACGGCCGAGGTGGAGCGCTCGCACGCGACCGCAGCCGAAGCCGCCGCCGGCAAGGCGTTGGTCACCGCCGGCATCGGCCGCTCCCTGCGCGAAGCGGTAGCGACCGGCAAGCTCGCAGCCAAGGCCGGCTGCGACGCCGCGATGGTGCATCACTCGCTCGACCCCTTCGCCGCCCCGCAATCCCAGGCCGACTACATCCTCGCCATCGCCGAGGCGCTGCCGATCCCGCTCGTCGCCTATATCCGCTCGGACGCGATCGGCGTGAAGAACCTGATCCGCACCGCGACCCACCCGAACGTCGCCGGCGTGAAATTCGCCTCGAACAACATGATGCTGCTAGCTGATTGCGTGCGCGAGACGGAAGGCTCTTCGGCCAACTGGATCTGCGGCCTCGCCGAGGGCTGGGCCGCGCCCTTCTACGCGCTCGGTGCTCGCGGCTTCACCTCGGGCCTGATCAATGTCGCGCCGGAGCGGTCGCTCGCGGTCTGGCGCGCACTGGAAGCCGGCGATTACGATACGGCACGGCGCGAGGTCGATGCCATCGCCGGCTTCGAGAAGCTGCGCACCAAATACGGCAACGGCGCCAATGTCACCGTGGTGAAGGAGGCGCTTAGGCTTCTCGGCACCGATGTCGGCCCGGTCCGCCTCCCCGGCCTGCCCGAGCTGAACGAGGCCGAGCGGGCGGAATTGCGCGGCATCGTGTCGAGTTGGGGCGCCGTGAAGGCCGCCGCTGAGTAGGCACTCCGTCTTTCCGGGGCTTCGCGCAGCGAAGAGCCCGGACCCCATGAACACCGGCGGCGCCGGATTTGCGCCGCCATCACCGCGCCCGTCCTCATGACTCCGTGTTCATGGGTTCCGGGCTCGGCCCTGCGGGCCGCCCCGGAATGACGGGGGGGTTCGCTCGCAGCAACGACAAGAATTCGAGGAAACGCCCATGTCCGCCCGCCCCCGCAAGACGCCCGAAACCCTGCGTAGCTGGCGCTGGTTCGGGGCGAGCGACCTGCGCTCCTTCGGGCATCGCTCGCGGGCGCTGCAGATGGGCTTCGGCCATGAGGAGTTCATGGGCAAGCCGGTCATCGGCATCATCAACACCTGGTCTGAGATCAACCCCTGCCACACCCATCTGCGCGACCGCGCCGAGGCGGTGAAGCGCGCGGTCTGGGCGGCCGGCGGCTTTCCGATCGAAATCCCCGTGATGTCGGTTTCCGAGCAATATCAGAAGCCTACGACGATGCTCTATCGCAATTTCCTGGCGATGGAGACCGAGGAATCGATCCGCTCCCATCCGCTCGACGGCGCCGTGCTGCTCGGCGGCTGCGACAAGTCCACGCCCGCCCTGATCATGGGCGCCTGCAGCGCCGGCCTACCCTTCATCTTCGTGCCGGCCGGGCCGATGCTGCGCGGCAACTGGGCCGGCAAGGTGCTGGGCTCCGGTGCCGATGTCTGGAAGTACTGGGCCGAGAAGGAAGCCGGCAACATCACCGATGGCCAATGGAAGGACATGGAGAGCGGCATCGCCCGCTCCTATGGCACCTGCATGGTGATGGGCACGGCGGCGACGATGATGAGCCATGCCGAGGTGCTCGGCCTCACCCTGCCCGGCGCCTCAGCCATCCCCGCCGCCGATGCCGCCCACCCGCGCATGGCGGCAATGGCGGGCAAGCGCATCGTCGAGATGGTCTGGGAGGACTTGACGCCAGATCAAATCCTGACCCGCAAGAGCTTCGAGAACGCGCTGACCGTGCATATGGCCGTCGCCGGCTCGACCAATGCGATCATCCATCTCGTCGCGATGGCCGGCCGCGCCGGCGTGAGGCTGACGCCGGATGATTTCGACGCTTTCTCGCGCAAGGTCCCGGTGATCGCGAACCTTCGCCCCTCCGGCGACTTCCTGATGGAGGATTTCTTCTATGCCGGTGGCCTGCCAGCCCTGCTGAAGCAGCTCGAAAGCAAGCTCCACACCGATGCGATGACGGTGACCGGCAAGCCCATCGCCGAGACCATCGCGCTCGCCCAGGTCTATGATGACAACGTCATCCGCCCGCTCGACAAGCCCGTCTCGACCGCGAACGGCCTTGCCGTGCTCAAGGGTAACCTCGCGCCCGATGGCTGCGTCATCAAGCCTTCCGCCGCCGAGCCGCGCCTGCTCAGGCATTCCGGCCCGGCGCTGGTCTTCGAGCACTACGACGCGATGATGCAGGCCGTGAACGACGAGAATCTCGACGTCACCGCCGACCATATCATGGTCCTCAAGAATTGCGGCCCGGTCGGCGGCCCCGGCATGCCGGAATGGGGCATGCTGCCGATCCCGAAGAAGCTGCTGAAGCAGGGCGTACGCGACATGCTGCGCATCTCGGATGCCCGCATGTCCGGCACCAGCTACGGCGCCTGCGTCCTGCATGTCGCGCCGGAGGCCTATATCAAGGGGCCGCTCGCCGCGGTGAAGACCGGCGACATCATCAGCGTCGATGTCGAGGCCCGCAGCATCTCGGTCAACCTCACGGAGGAGGAGATCGCCGCCCGCCTCGCCGTCTGGACGCCGCCGGACCGCGACTATCCGCGCGGCTGGGGCAAGATGTCGGCGGCCCATATCCGCCAGGCCGACAAGGGCTGCGATTTCGACTATCTGGAGGGCACGGCAAAAATACCCGAACCCGAGATCCACTGATGCAGGATATCCGTGACATCGAGCGCATCGCGATCGTCGGCGCCGGGCTGATCGGCAGCAGCTGGGCAGCCCTCGCCATGGGCCATGGCCTGAACGTTTCCGCCTACGATCCCGCTCCCGACGCCGAGGAGAAGTTCCGCCATTCCGTCGAGCGTGCGCGAACCCAGCTCGCCGAGCTTGGACTGGCCAATACCGGCCAGTATCTCTTCACGAACGATCTGGACGAAGCCCTCCAAGAGGTTGATTTCGTTCAGGAGAACGGACCGGAAAACGAGACGGCCAAGCGCGAGTTGCTCGCCCGGCTGGACACGGCCCTGCCGCCCGAAGTGATCATCGCCAGCAGCACCTCGGCGCTCCTGCGCAGTGCGATCGTCGCCGATTGCCAGAACAAGCGCCGGGTGATCGTCGCCCATCCCTTCAACCCGCCGCATCTCGTGCCGCTGGTCGAGATCGTCGGCGAGGACAAGGCAGTCGTCGATCGCGCGGCCGCTTTCTATCGCAGCCTCGACCGGCGCCCGGTCATTCTCCAGCGCGAGATGCCTGGCCATATCGCCAACCGGCTGGCCTCGGCGCTCTATCGCGAGGCCGTACATCTGGTCGAGCAGGGCGTCGCGAGCGTTGCCGAGATCGATGCCGCGCTCTGCAACGGCCCCGGCCTGCGCTGGGCCCTGATGGGGCCGCATATGACCTATCATCTCGGCGGCGGCGAAGGCGGCATCGCCGGCTATCTCGCCCATCTCGGGCCGAGTCAGGTCCGCCGCTGGCAATCCCTCGGCACGCCCTCGCTGGACGCAAACCTCCAGCACAAGATCATCGAAGGCGTCGCCGAGGAAGCCGGGGGACGCACGATCACACAGCTCGAGGAACGCCGCGACGAAGGACTTCTCGCCCTGCTGCACGCCCGCAAGCTTGTCAGCGAGTAGCGCTACAGCTCCGCATCGAAGGCGATCGCGTCGAAGGCCGCCCTCACCCGGCCGAGCGCCAGCGCCGTGACATAGGCATAGGCCCGCTCGGGCGATTGCGCGACGACGCCCCGGTCGGTGCCCTGCACATTGATCTCCAGCGAGACGGTGGCCGTGACGCTCGGCGTCACCCGCATCGGCGCCGGCAAGCTCAGGCTCTGCCGGCTCGCGGCCGCCGCGGCCTGATAGGCATCGATCAGCACCTGCCCGTCCTGCTTCAGATAGTAGCGCCGGCACAGCATCTGCTCGATGCAGAGCGGTCGCGCCGCCCAGCTCGTGGCAAGCGGCCCGCGTTCCAGCTTGATCCGCGCGAAGCTGACGGCAGCCGCGCTCGGCGAGAGCCGGACCTGCAGCACGCCAGTGTCCCCCACCGCCGGCGTCAAAGTTACGGACCGGCGCCCCGCCCCCGCCGTGATCGTGCCGGACTGGCTGCCGATCGTGACCGCGAGACTGCCGCCGATCAGGTCATCGACGGAGAGCGTCAATGGCAGCCCGGCGAACGAAGCGAGCCCCCACAGCGCCGGCTCCACCGGCTGGACGACGGCACCGGACGTCAGGGTGATGGTGAAGCCGCCGAGGGAGAGATTGGCGCCGCCCGTCGCCGCCTTCCAGCGGTCGACGCCATAGGCGCCGGCTGCCAGCGCACCGCCCGCAAAGCCACGCTGGTTGACCGCCATGTCGCCATTGACCAGCAGGTTCGTCCCCGCGGCCCAGGGCGATCCCGGCAGGGCGACGCCTCCCGAAGCACGGTCGATCGCCAGCGCATCATGCCAGCCGGAGCCATCGGCGCTGACCTTGACCCGGAAATCGTCGTCGCCGGCAAGCCCGAACTCGGCCCGGCCGGACCAGTTGCTCTGGAACAGCAGGCTCGCGGTATTGCCGGCAGCGTTCTTGTTGATCTTCAGGCGGTGATCGCCGCCGGCATGGTTGAACAGGCTCGCATCCGAGGACACGGCCAGACGGTTCGTCGTATCGGCCGTCGCGTTCACGCCCCAGCGCTCGGCGCCGAGGCTGCTGAGCGGGCTGTCGCGGCGCCATTCCGTCCCGGTCCAGAGATTGTGCTCCTCCTCGTCGATCACCCAGGCCTGCCAGCCGGCACGCGGCACGAGGAAGCTCCAGCCGCCATCCTCGAACAGCGCGACCTGGTCGGTGCGGCCGGCGAAGGCGCCGGTGCCGCCGGCCGGCACGATATAGGCCGAGAGCTCGGTCGGCGAGGCGGGCGGCGCGGCCTGCGTGCGGCTGTCGACCGTGAGGTGGATCAGCCCGTCGAGCCGCATCAGGGCATCGTTATGGGTGACGTGCTTCTGCGCCTGGCCGGCGGCGAGCAGCGGCAGCGAAAGACGGGGCGTGTCGGTCATGGGGCCTCGCGGAAGGAAACGCAGCGCTCTGCTGCCGCGAGGCGATGATGAGGCCGGTCAGGCCTACCGGGGATAAGTTGCTCGAAGGCGCATCCGGCGCGATCTAGCCGCTCGACCGTCATTGCGAGCGCAGCGAAGCAATCCAGGGGGACCGGGCCAAAGCATTCCACCCAGTCCCCCTGGATTGCTTCGTCGGCTTCGCCTCCTCGCAATGACGGCCCGGTCAAGCCGCGAGCGCTTCAGCCGAAGCGGCGCGGCCTAAAGCCCGCGTGGAACCAGTTGATCAGCGAATAGATGTCATGGACCGGCAGCCCGGTCGCCGCCTGCACATCCGCCGCATAGGGCGGCATGTTCGTGCATTCCAGCACGATCGCGCCGACATCCGGATGGCGGGCAACGAGGTCCAGCGCCGCCTGCACCACGTCCTGCCGGGCGAGCTCGACATCCATGTCGTCCTTCTCCGCCTTGATCAGGACGCGGAAGAACTCGCGCCCGGTCTCCGTGCCAGTGACGGGCGTGTCGAGCGGCACGCCGGCCGCCTCCAGATGGGCCGGAGTCAATGTCGCGGCAGAGACGGTGACGATGCCGACGCGCTTGCCCGGCGGCAGCGTCGCCTGCACCCAAGGTACCTGCATCAGCGAGGAGGTCGCGACCGGCACCCCGACCGCTGCCGCAAGCTCGCGCTGGAACAGCGAGAGGAAGCCGCAATTCGTGGTGATCGCCTCGGCACCGAGCCGAACGAGATCGCGCGCGGCCGCGATGAAATCGGGCAGCAGCCCGGCCGCGCCCTTGAGCACCACCTTCTCGGGACTCGCCCCGCCGACGACGCGATACAGCACCGGGAAAGGCCAGGTCGTGCCGTTGCCCATGTCGCCGGGAATCCGCGGAAACCGGGCCTCCAGCATCAGGATCCCCAGAGGGACGCCATAGATCGCCTTCCCGCCACGCGCGACCCGCGCCGTCGAGGGCGCTGCGGATAATTCGCTCATCGAGGATCCGTCCTTTAGCCTTGGAATGGGAAACGCGTCACCGGCAAGTGTTATTGGGAAGACCTAAGATGAAGGGAATTTTCCGGAGCGTCCGCCAAATCTCTCATCGCGGCCATTGTTTCGTCGGTTTTGCACCGCCATAAGATCGTCCCCGCCCGCCCTCGCGCTCTTCCGCCGGTGTTGGTCCGTATCTTGCCTGCCCGCCTCGTCCTTCGCCCGGAGCCCCGGTCTTGATTTTCTCGCTCGACAAGCTTCGCCGCCTCGCCGTGTTGGCAGGCTGGGCGGCCCTGGTCGCGATCCTGCTCTCGACGCTGTCTCCCATCGATGCGCGGCCGCACATTCCTCTCCTCGGCGCGGATATCGAGCGCTTCCTCGCCTATGCCGCTGCGGGCGCCACTCTTTCCTTCGCCTATCCTCGGCAGCGCTGGCTCGTGCTGGCGGGTATCGTCGCCCTCGCGATCGGCCTCGAATGGCTTCAGACGCTGGAAGAGACCCGTCATGGCCGGCCGCATGATGCGGTCGTGAAGATCGTCGGCGCCACCCTCGGCAGCGTTGCTTCCTCCGCCTTCGACACGATGACCCTGCGGCTGCGCAAGCCGGCCTGATTCATCCCGGCACAGCGGTCGCCGGTGCGCCCTCGGCACCGGCGCTTTTGCCGGACCGATCGCCTCCGATTCGTTCCAATCTGGCCCGCATCGCCTCGGCATGCGCCTTGCCACTCTTCCCCCGACCATGCTCCGGCGCCGGCAACCTGTGCCGCAACGGAACATGCGCAAGCCGGCTCGCGCCGGCATGGCTGGCCTGGGGGTTCGGAATGAGCGTCAATGATCTGAGCGGCCTGCCGCGGGCACTTCCCGACAACCGCTCGGGACTCTGGAGGCTTGGACTCGGTCCGCTCATGGCCGTGAGCGACGCTGCGGCGGTCATGACACTCATCTACGCAGTGTCGTTCGCCTACTACGTCGTCGCCACCGGCCTGCCGGGCATCGAACGTTCCACGCCGGAACTGGCAACCATGCTCGCGGCCCTCTTCGTCTTCGTCAATCTGATGCGCGGACGCTACCGGATCGCCAACTACCTCTCCGTGCGAGGCCAGACGGGCTCGGCTCTCGCGGCCTGGAACATCACCTTCGTCGCCTTTCTCGTCCTGCTGTTCCTCGCCAAGATCGCTGGTCATTATTCGCGCGCCATCATGGTCGCGACCTACCTGTGCGGCATCCCGGTTATCGCGCTGTCCCGCTCCGCTGCCGTACGCCTGGTGGCGGCCGGCAGCCGCGCCGGCCGGATCACGGCGGAGCGTGCCTTCCTCATCGGGAGGGAGGCCAACATCATGGCTTTCGTCACGCGGCATAGGCCCTGGCGTATGGGCTTTGCGGTCACCGACGTCGCTTTTCTGAAATCATCGGCCGAAGCCGGCTCGACCGCACTTGCCGCCGATCTGGCCGCTGCCGTGGCGAACTGCCGAACAAGTCGGCCCGATGCGGTCTTCATCGCCGTTCCCTGGTCCGATCAGGACACCATCTCGGCCTGCGTGGACGCCTTCATGAACCTGCCGGTCGCGATCCATCTGGTGCCGGAGCCGATCATGGAGCGCTTCGGCGGCGCGCATCTCGTGCATACCGGCACGCTGTCGAGCCTGCGATTGACACGCCAGCCGCTCTCGACGGCCGAGGTGGCGGCCAAGCGCGCCTTCGACATCGTGGCCGCCTCCTGCGGCATTGTCCTGACCCTTCCGTTGCTGCTGCTCATCGCGGCGCTGATCCGGCTCGATTCCCCTGGCCCGGTGCTCTTCCGCCAGCGGCGCTACGGCTTCAACCAGCAGGCTTTCCGCATCTTCAAGTTTCGCACGATGACGACGACCGACGATGGCCAGGTGGTCATTCAGGCCAAGCGCAACGATCCCCGGATCACGCGCCTCGGCCATCTGTTGCGGCGCTACAATCTCGACGAGCTCCCGCAATTCCTGAATGTCCTCGCCGGCGACATGTCGCTTGTCGGGCCGCGCCCGCATGCCTTGGCCCATGATGTCGAGTTCGAGCGCAAAATCGCCAACTACGCCCGCCGCCATAACGTCAAGCCCGGCATCACCGGCTGGGCGCAGGTGAACGGCCTGCGCGGCGAGACCGATACCGATGAGAAGATGGCGAAGCGCGTCGCCTATGACCACTGGTATATCGACAACTGGTCGTTCTGGCTCGATATCACCATCCTGTTCAGGACCGTCCTGAGCAGGAAGGCTTTCGCGAACGCCCGCTGAGTATCGGCCGCGTCAGCCTCGGCCGCCGTGCTCGGGCTGCCTCCGGGCGCTGCGTCCGGCTCCGGACACCGGCAGGGCACGGCCCAGCGCCTGCACCAGAATGATACGGGCGAATAGGAAACCAGCTTTCGCCGCCGCCTCGAAACGACGCAGTCCCACCGTCGGAAGAAGGGTCGGGACGAGATCGGTGAAGCGACGCCGCCTCCCGAAGGCGAACGGCGCAAAGCTTCCACACAGATTGACGGGCGCACCGCCGATCCAGGCAGCGTTGCATTGGGCGCAGAACTGTCGAAAGCGTGTCTCGGAAAGATCGGCGATGACCGCGTCCGCGCGCGCCGCCGCGATATGGCCAAGAACGGCTCGGTCAATCTGACCGGCGAAGTCCGCATCGCAGATGCCCGCGATGCGCAGCCCCGGAAAGCCCGCCTCGACCCGGTCCCTCACGGCGTAGATCGTGCGGCTGTCGCCGCCGAAGAGGAAAATCGTGCGGTTCCGCCCCGCACAATCGTTCAGGAATTCGGCCAACTCATCGACCCTGCCCTTCCGTGCGGGGGCAGTCAGCAGGCATGCCTGGCCCTGGATGATGCGCGACGGCATGACGGCGATCCTGATATCGATATCGATCGCGCACCGGATGCCCCGGGGCGCTTGCACTTCATCTCCGGAAGTTATGGTAAATTTTTACAGACCTACCGTTACGTTAAGAGGATAGTTCGGCCAATCCTGTGGACAGGGGATGGTGCGACAGGGCCATGGCCCGATCAGACGAAGTGGTGCAACAGCGCGCGGCCAAGCCACAAGCTCAATCCGCCGAATGCGAGCACGACCAGCAGCACCGCTCCGACGAGCAGCGAGCGGCCAAGCAGGAGGCCGACCACGCTCTCGGCGTTCTCCGGCTCATTGTCATTCGCCGCTTTCAGCCCCCGACCAAAGCCGGGCGTTTGAACAGGCGCCGGAAACTGTCGCACGCGCTGGGGCCGCATGACACGCTCTCGCAAGGTTACGCGGGCATTAAACACATGCTCCCGACAATGCTCCAATTCGCAACAGAATAAAAGCACGGGATGCGTGCGCCCCCGATTGGGAGAGCCCGGCACCAAGGCGATTCTATCCGCCATACTGCGTGTCGGAGACCTGCTCCATCCAGTCGACGACCTTGCCGTCCTGAACCTCCTGGATCGCGATATGGGTCATTGCGGTCGCCGGCGAAGCGCCATGCCAGTGCTTCTCCCCCGGCGGAAACCAGACCACGTCGCCGGGCCGGATTTCCATGATCGGCCCGCCCCAGCTTTGCGCGCGGCCGAGGCCCGCCGTGACGATCAGCGTCTGCCCGAGCGGGTGCGTGTGCCAGGCCGTGCGGGCGCCGGGCTCGAAGGTGACGCTGGCGCCCTGGACGCGGTCGGCCGCATGCGCATTGCAGAGCGGATCGATCCTGACCATCCCGGTGAACCAGTCGGAAGGACCTTTCCCGGAAGGCCGGGAGCCAGCACGCATGATATCCAAGGAAGCTCTCCTCGCTTCGATCCGAACCCCGCCGGAATCATGCCGCCGCTGAGCCTGCGAATCCACCACCACAAACGCTCCACCGCCCAGGCGATCGCAACGGAGACAGAGGGCCGGAAGCTGAAGATGCCCATCGCACGGCTGAGACGCAACGAGCAGGTTCCCCAGAAACAGGAACCGTGGAATAGCCGATACATCACAGATGTTTCGCCGAAAACCAGCGAGCGCTTCGCTTGACAGTGCCGGACGCGGATGGTTCCCTATTATGGCCTATAGATCATAATTATGGAATAAAATGGCGATGAGGAAACTTCTTGCTTTGGTTGGTGTCGCGACGTCGCTCGCGCTTTCATCCGTCGCGCCGAGCCAGGCCCAGCAAGCTGGCGGCATCGTGAATGTCGCGGTGATCGGCGAGCCCGCCTCGCTCGATCCCGGCATCAGCGCGACCGACCTCGTCGGCATGATCTCGCAGCATGTTTTCGAGACGCTGTTCACCTTCGACGGCAAGTGGAACGTCACGCCGCTCCTGGCAGAGACGATGCCGAATATCAGCGCCGACGGCACGGTCTACAAGATCGCGCTCCGCCAGGGCATCAAGTTCCATAACGGCCGCGACATGACCGCCGAGGACGTCGTCGCCTCGCTGAAGCGCTGGATGGAGGTCGCCTCGCGCGGCAAGCAGACCGCGACCTACGTCAAGTCGGTCGCCGCGACCGGGCCGGGCGAGGTCACGATCACGCTGAGCCAACCCTATGCGCCGCTGCTCTCGCTGCTCGCCTTCAACAACTCCGCCGCCGCGATCATGCCGGCCGAGGCCCTGGCCACGCCCCTGAAGGAAGTCATCGGCACGGGTCCCTACAAGCTCAAGGAGCACAAGCCGGACCAGTATGTGCAGCTCGTCCGCTTCGACGGCTACAAGCCGCGCAGCGAGAAGGCTGACGGTTTCGGCGGCGCCCGCGTCGCCAGGCTCGACGAAATCCGCTTCGTCCCGGTGCCCGACGCCAATACCCGCGTCGAGGCGGCCATTGCCGGCCAGTACGACTATGTCGACTCCCTGCCCGTCGAAGCCTTCGCGCGACTGGAGAAGGGCAAGGCCAAGCCGACCCTGCTGAATAATTTCGGCTGGCCGATCTTCGTGATGAACAACAAGGAGGGCCCGCTCAAGAACGAGAAGATCCGCCGTGCGGTCCAGGCGGCCCTCAGCGAGACGGATATGCTGGCTGCCGGCTTCGGCGATCAGAAGTTCTATGCCGTCGACGGCGCGATGTATCCGGAAGGCTATGCCTGGCGCAGCGATGTCGGCGTCAAGGGTCACTATGATCTCGGTGACGCCGAGAAGGCGGCCGCGTTGCTCAAGGAGGCCGGCTACAAGGGCGAGCCGATCCGTATCCTGACCAGCCGCCAATATGAGTTCCACTACAAGATGGCGCAGGTCGCGGCGGAATACCTGAAAGCCGCCGGCTTCACCGTCGATCTTCAGGTCAGCGACTGGGCGACCATGATCCAGCGCAACAAGAAGCCGGAGCTCTGGGAAGTCTTCATCACCCACAGCCCCTTCCTGCCCGAGCCGGCACTGAACTTCATCCTGTCGAAGACCGCTGGCGGCTGGTGGGATACGCCGGAGAAGGAAAAGGCGCTCGATGCCTTCAACAGCGCGACCAGCAAGGACGCCCGCGTCAAGCACTGGGTCGAGCTGCAGAAGCTGATCTTCGAGCAGGCTCCGATCGTGAAGATCGGCAATTTCAGCGCACTCTCGGCGGTTGCGCCGGGTCTCACGGGCTTCACCCCCTCGCCCTGGCCGGCCTTCTGGAACGTCGAGATCAAGCGCTAAGCCTCGAGCGCCGCGTTTCCCCGGGAAGCGCGGCGCTTTCACATCAGCCTCAAGACTAAAAGCCTGCCATGCCCCACGCGCCTCGCACCCTCGATCCCGCCACGATCGCCGCCCGCATCGCCTCGCATGTCGCGGCCTGGAACAGCGAGACCTCGCCGGGAATGATGCTCGCCGTCCTCTCCGGTGGCGAGGTCGTGCACGAGGCCGCCTATGGCATGGCCGATCTCGCCAATGGTATTCCGCTCTCCAGCCGCTCGGTGGTGCGCATCGCCTCGCAGAGCAAGCAGTTCACGACGTGGCTGCTGCTGGCCTTGGAGCGCGAGGGGCGGCTGTCTCTGCAGGACGACGTCCGCACCCACCTGCCCTGGCTGCCCGATTACGGCCGGACGATCACCCTGCACCATCTCGCCTCGAATACATCCGGCCTGCGTGACATCCTGGAGATGATGACAATCGGCGGCGTGCCGATCCTTGCTCCCTCCTCGCGCCGATATGCCTGCGACGTGGTCGGCCGGCAAAGCGAGCTCAATTTCGAGCCGGGCTATGACCTGCTCTACAGCAACAGCAATTTCCTGCTGCTCTCCGAGATCCTGGAGAAGGTCTCGGGGCTCAGCTTCAACGGCCTCCTGAAGGAGCGGATCACCGGCCCGCTCGGCATGCATGACACGGCCTTGATGCCGCGCGACGACGTGATCCTGCCGCGGCTCGCCGGGCATCACCGCCACGGGCCGGACGGCGCGTGGCTAAAAGCCGCCTGGGGCATCGCCATTGGCGGCGAAGGCGGCATGGTCTCGACGCTGCACGACATGATCATCTGGCAGCAGAACCTGCGCCAGCCGAAAATCGGTGACGCCGCGATGATCGCGCGCATGGAAGATGCCGGCGTGACGATCAATGGCGTGCCCTCGCCCTATGGCTACGGGCTGGTGCGCGACAATGGCGATCTCGGCGAGGCGGTCGGCCATGGCGGCTGGATCGCAGGCGCGCGTTCCGAGTCGGTGCGCTTCAAGGAGGCCGATCTCGGCATCGTCCTGCTCGCCAACCATGATGACTGCGCGCCCTATGTCCTTGCTCGCTCAATCGCGCGCGATCTGCTGGGCGGTGGCGATGAAAACCGCGAGCAGGCATTCGACCTCCCCACCGGCATCTATCGCGACGAATCCGGCGACGACGCCTTCCAGATCGAGTTGCGCCAGGGCCAACCCTACCTGGTGATGAACATGGGCGGCGCACCGCTCCTCCCCGTCGGCAACGGAAGCTGGCAGCCACAGGCCGCGATCCCCGCCTTTGCGCTCAAAGCCGATGGAGGCGCACTCTCCGCGACGCGCTTCGGCCGCACCCGCCGCTTCATCCCGATCGCGCGGACCGCGATCCCGATCGATCGCTTCGCCGGCAGGAGCTTCGCGGCAGAATCCGGCGCCTTTCGCGGCGAGACCCGCAAGGCCGGCGCGGAGCTGCATCTCATCCTGTCCTCGCCCGAGGGCAGCCAGCGCGTCAGGCTCGTCGCCTATGGCGACGATTTCTTCTTCGCCCATCCCGTCGGCACCGAAGTTCACGACCAGTGGCGCGTCTGCCCCTGGGTGCTGCCCTGGCTCTTCACCGTCCGCATCACGAACGATCGCCTGATCATCAACAGCGACCGCACCAAGCGGCTCGTGCTGGGTGAGATTGGCCGGTAGACGTTAGAGCCGCCGCCTTTTGCATTCCGGGGCTTCACGTCAGCGAAGAACCCGGAACCCACGACCGGTGAACCCCTCACAACCGAACACATCATGTCTCACCCAGTCGTGGGTTCCGGGTTCGCGCCTTTGGCGCCCCGGAATGACAATGTCGTTGCCCGAAATTCAGTTCACACAACCACGCGCCCGCTCGCCCAACCTCATTCATAACTTCCTGGAATGAAGTTCGGATTCCTTTGAATTTGCAATGAGGGTCCGCACCCTGGAGTCTCCCATCATCGAGGCCGCGCAGAACGGCTTGCACGAGGAACGGGAGCCATCAGATGAAGCCATGGGTGTTCGCATTGTCGCTGCTGGCCGCCAGCGCCGGCCCGAGCGCGGCCGAAGTCGTTCATGCGACCTGGGGCGGCGGCGGCGCGGCGGTGCTGCGCGACTATTTCCAGGTTCAGTTCACCCAGAAGACCGGTATCCCCGCTCGCATGGCCGAGGTGCCGAACACGGCCGGCGCCGTCCGCTCCCCCTCCGCCTCGCAATATAACGTGGTCGAGGTCACCTATTTCGAGGCGATCGGGCTGGCCAAATCGAACCTGCTTGAAGCCTTCGAGGACAAGGAGATCCCCGCGATCGCCAACCTCCCGAAGGAGCTGGTCGTCCGCAACAGGGACGGCAGGATAGTCGGCCTCGCCACGCATTTCGGCTATTACGGCATCGCCTTCAACAACACCTTGGCAAAGGCCTCGGATTTCCAGTCCTGGAACGACCTCACTGACGCCCGCTGGAAGGGCAAGCTCGCGGTGACGCGGCCGGTCTACGCGACCTCCTACGACCTCACCATCCTTGCCCATGCCAATGGTGGCGGGGCCGCCAAGATCGAGCCCGGCATCGAACCCTTGAAGGCGATCTTCGCCAACTCGCTGACGACCTATACCTCGCTCGCCCATATGAACACGCTGCTGACGCGGGGCGAGGTCACCGCCGCGCCGTTCTATTCGACACGCGTCTGGAGCCTGCGCCGCGACGGCCAGAAGACCATCGAACTGGCGATTCCCAAGGAGGGGGCGTTGATGCTGCCTTATGTCGTCGTGGTGCCGAAGGGCTCTGCCGACCGGGCGCAGACCATCACCTATCTCAACGAACTGCTGGATGCCGCGGCGCAGACCCGCATCTCCGGCCAGAACGGCTCGATCCCGACCAATAACAAGGCCGTCCTGCCGCCCGAATACGAGCAGGATCTCGGCATGACCCGCGAGGCGCTGATGAAGAGGATGTATATTCCCGACTGGAATGTCATCGTCAGCGACTATGAGGATCGGCTCAACCGGGTCGAGCAGATCGCCGCCGGCAAGCGCTGACGCCTGCCATGGAATCTCAGCGTCATTCCGGGGCTTCGCGCTAGCGAAGAGCCCGGAACCCAGAACCGATGCCGTTTCCAGGAAAAGCGGGATCGGGCCGGCACTTGATCTCATGGCGGCATCGGTTCCGGGTTCCGGACTCAGGCCCCCCCGGCCTGCCCGGAATGACGGCCCGGCCTCCGGTTGAACCGATATCTGGACGTTTCCCGGCATGCAGTCCGCCGAACGCTCCCCTCCCCCACTCGCTACCCGGCGGATTCGATCGATGTCCCCTGCCCAGCCTGAAGCCCTTGCGCCGGCCGCACCCTTCCGTGCGGCCCGCGGTTCCATCCATGTCGCCGGCGTCGCCAAGGCCTATGGTGCGACGACAGTGCTCACCGGCCTCGATCTTACGGTCGAAGCCGGAACCTTCGTCACGCTGCTCGGCCCCTCCGGTTGCGGCAAAACCACCTTGCTGCGCCTGATCGCCGGCTTCATCCAGCCCAGCGCCGGCAAGATCGCGATCGACGGGCGCGACATGGCGGGGCTGCCGCCGCAGCGCCGGCCGATCGGGATGGTCTTCCAGAACCTGGCGCTGTTCCCGCATTTCTCGGTCGAGGAAAACGTCGCCTACGGCCTGCGCCTCCGCAACGTGCCGGAGACGGAGCTGCGCCGGAAGGTCAAGACCTTCCTCGATCTCGTCGGCCTCGGCCATCTCGGCAACCGCCGCATCTCGCAATTGTCCGGTGGTCAGAAGCAGCGCGTGGCGCTGGCGCGCTCGCTCGTGCTCGAGCCCTCGATCCTGCTGCTCGACGAGCCGCTCTCGGCGCTCGACCTGCAGCTCCGCAAGCAGTTGCAAGTCGCCCTCAAGGAGATCCAGCGCGAACTCGGCACCACCTTCGTCTTCGTCACCCACGACCAGGAAGAAGCGACCTTGATGTCGGATCGCATCGTGGTGATGAGCGCAGGCGCGATCCAGCAATACGACACGCCGCCGGCAATCTATTCGCAGCCCGCCAATCTCTTCGTCGCCAAGTTCGTCGGCGAGCTCAACGAGATCCCCGGCCGCATCGCAGCGGTGACGGCCGGCACGATCGAGATCGATGGCCCGGGCGGCCGACATGCCCTGCCGGCAAGCGGCTTGCGCGGCTTCTCGCCTGCCGCAGGCGCATCTTGCGTGATCGGCCTGCGCCCCGAACGCATCGCGATCCTGCCGCCGGATGCCGATGCCGGCGGACGCATCGCCCTTCCCGGCACCGTCATCGAGCGCATCGCGCTGGGTCCCGTCCTGCGCTTCATCCTGCGCTGCGGCGAGCAGCGGCTCGTCGCGGTGCGATTGGCCAGCGACGGCGCCGCCCTGCCGGAGGCCGGCTCCACCTGCCGCATCGCCTTCGATCCCGCCGATGCGCAAGTCTTCGAACCGCTCGCAGCGCCCGCCGCCGCGAGCTTCGGAGAGAAACCATGACGGAAACGCAGCCTGCCTCGCCGGCCAAGGCGCTGCTGCTCCTGCCGGTCCTCGTCCTGCTCGGCCTGTTCTTCGTCTCGGTCTTCCAGCTCTTCTCGAACGGCTTCGCCGATGCCGATGGCTGGTCGCTGCGCTATTTCCGGCAGATCCTCAACCGCAGCGACTATCAGGTCATCTTCGCGCGAACGATCCTGTCATCGTTGACGGTGGCCCTGCTCTCGGTCGCCCTGTCCTATCCGATCGCGCTCCTGCTCTGGCGGCTGGAACGCTGGCGCAACACGCTCCTGATCGTGGTTCTCGTGCCCTGGCTCGTCAGCCTGGTCGTGCGCACCTATGGCTGGCTCGTGCTGCTCGGCCCCAAAGGCGTCATCAACGGCATGCTGGCCTGGACGGGGATCGTCCATCAGCCGCTCGCGCTGATGTTCAACGATCTGGGCATCGTCATCGGCCTGACCCATGTGCTGATCCCCTTCGCGGTGATCTCGATCCTGTCCTCGCTGCTGGCGATCGAGAGCAATCTGGAGGAGGCCTCCGGCGTGCTCGGCGCCAGCCGCTTCCAGACCTTCCGGCGCATCGTGCTGCCCCTGTCGCTGCCGGGCGCCTTCACGGCGCTGATCGTAATCTTCCTGGCGAGCATCGGCGCGATCGTCACGCCGATCGTGCTCGGCGGCATGTCGCATCAGTTCGTGGGCTCGCAGATCTACCAGGAGGTCATGTACACCTTCAATCTGAACAAGGCCGCCGCCTGGTCGATCTGCCTGCTCGCCATCAGCTTCCTGTCGCTGCTCCTGCTGAAAGCCATCGAGCGCCGGCTGATCGGGACCCTGGAGTGATGGTGATGTCGGCAAATCCCAAGCTCTCGACCTGGGCCGGCATTCTGCTGCTGATCTCGCTGCCGGCGCCGATCCTGATCATCATCGGCGCCTCCTTCAGCGACACCAGCTATATCCAGTTCCCGCCGGAAGGCCTGAGCCTGCGCTGGTATCGCGATGCGCTGTTCGATCCGCGCTGGCCCCGCGCCTTCGCCATCAGCGTCGGCATAGCGGCGGTGACGGCGGTGATTGTCACCATCGTCAGTTTCATGGCTGCCTATTACACGCAGCGCCACGCACCGAAGCTCGCGACCTGGTTGGAACTCGCAATCTTCTCGCCCTTGTTCTTCCCGCATGCCGCGATGGGCGTCGCCATGGTCGCGCTCGTCGCCCAGTTCGGGCTGATCGGCACGGCGCCGGGCATCGTGCTCGCCCACCTCATCGTGACGCTGCCCTTCTCCTACCGGCCGATCCATATCGCCTTGCGCAGCCTCGACCCCGATCTGGTGCGCGCCGCCAATGTGATGGGCGCGAGCGAATGGCGCGCGCTCAAGGACATCGTCATCCCGATGTGCCGCTCGGGCATCCTGACCTCGCTGCTCTTCGCCGGCATCATCTCCTTCGACGAGGTCACGGTGACGATGTTCCTGATCGGGCCGAACATCTCGACCCTGCCGGTCCAGATCTTCTCCTTCGTCCAGGATTCGGCGACGCCGGTGCTGGCGGCGATCTCAACGATCAGCGTGCTGATCACCTTCCTCGCCGTGCTCATCCTCGATCGCGTCGCCGGTCTCACCTTCTTCGTCCGCCACGACGGCGCCTGAAGCGGCGCCGTCGCGCGTGCGCCGCTGCGGCAGGCGTATGATGAGGCTCTCGGCGGCGCGCGGATCGGTGCCATCAGCGAGCGCGGCAATCCGGCCCCTGAGTTCGGCGAGGAACGCTTTGGTCAGGGGCGAGACCGGCCGGTTGCGCGAGACGATGGCGTTGAAGGTGAAGGCGATGGTCGGCTCGAAGCGGCGCGCCACCAGATCGGGCCAGAAGCCCTGATGCACCGTCATCGGCTCGACGATGGCGATGCCGAAGCCGCGCGAGACCAGCGCATTGGCCTCGACCGAGGAGAACACCTCCGCCCGCATCTTGCGCGAGATGCGCTGCTGCTCGAACACCGCGTCGGTCAGGTGTCGCATCCGGCTGTTGCGGGTGAAGGAAATGAACTCCGCGCCCTCCAGATCGCGCGGTACGATCACCGCCCGCGCCGCCAGTGGGTGGTCCCGCCGCATCACGCAGACCGCATCGGCATGGAAGAGCGGCTCGGTCAGCAGGTCCGGGTGATGGAAATGGCTGACCGAGAAGCCGATATCGACATTCTGCCCGAGCACGTCGCTGCCGACGACGCTGGAGACGTCGAGCGTCACCGAGATCGCCGGATTGGCCTCGGCGAAGGCGACGAGCGCATCCGCCACCAGCGTATGGCCGATCGAGGCCGCCGAGACGATCCTGAGTTCCCCTGAACGCAGGTCGCGCAGGTCCCTGGCAAAGCGCTCGACATCGCTGAGCGAGGCGAAGAGCCGGCGCACCTCCTTGTAGAGCAGTTGGGCCTGATGGGTCGGGATCAGGCGTTTGCGCTTGCGCTCGAATAGGGTGAGCGCGAGATCGATTTCGAGCCCCGCCAGGATCTTGCTCATCGCCGGCTGCGACAGCCGCATCCGCTCGGCCGCAGCCGTGACGCTGCCGGTCTCCATGAACTGGATATAGGCCTCGAGCTGTCGATGGGTGATCCGCATGCAGGTTCCGCCACTGGCTTCGGATCGAATATAACCAGCAGGCATGTTTTCTAGTCAAAAAGAAATTTGCGGCGCCCAGCGGGCAGCGGAATAGTGCAAGCAAGGCCCAGGCGGAAAACTGGAAAATACGCCAGGGCCGGCAAGTCCTCGCAATCCCGCCACGCTCTCAACCGCGCCCGAGCACAGAGGGAAAACATAACTTCCTGACCTGTTCGACGCGAACATGCCTTTCGAGATGCCAATGCCGCCCCTGTCCACCGACTTTGAGACGCCCGTCTGGGCCGATGCCTATGTGGCGCGCCTGGCCGCGCTGGATGTGGAGGCGCGGCATCGCGAGATGGAGCGCTTCACCTTCCCCCGCAATATCGGCACCCTGTTGCGTGAGGCGGCGGCCGAGACGCCGGATGCGCTCGCCTGGAACTTCTTCGAGACCGGAGAGACGATCACCTATGCCGCGCTCGACAAGGCCGTCGACCGGATGGCCGTGGCGCTCGTCTCCTTCGGCGTGACGCGCGGCATGAAGGTCGGCGTCATGCTGCCGAACTGCCCGCAGATGCCGATCGTCTGGCTTGGGTTGGCGCGGATCGGCGCCGTGATGGTGCCGGTCAACCTGCGCTATACCGGCCGCGAGCTCGCCTATGTGCTCGGCGATGCCGGCGCCGAAGCGCTGGTCATCCACGACGAATGCGGCCCGCAATATCGCGAGGCGGTGGAAGTGGCCGAGGCCGGGAAATTCCCGCAGCCCCACCGCATCCTGCGCATGGCCGCAGAGGAGGCGCAGGAGAGCCTGCTGCCTCCGGGCGCGATCACACTCGATGCCCTCGTCGCCTCGGGGCCGGAAGGCGCACGGCATGACGGGCCGGAGCCCGCCCATGACGACCTGATGAACATCCAGTACACCTCGGGCACGACCGGCTTCCCCAAGGGCTGCATGCTGACGCATCGCTATTGGCTGGGCGCCGCCTTCGTGAACGGCTTCCGCGATGCCCGCCGCTTCCGCCGCGTGCTCGCCTCGACGCCCTTCTTCTACATGGATCCGCAATGGCTGCTGCTGCTGTGCTTCTACCAGCGCGGCACGCTCTTCGTCGCCAAGCGCCAGAGCGCCAGCCGCTTCGCCGCCTGGCTGCGCGAGCACCGGATTCATTTCTGCCTGTTCCCGGAGATCGTCTTCAAGCAGCCGGAAACGCCCGAGGACGGCAACACCGAGCTGATGCGCGCCAACATCTACGGCCATCGCAAGGAGATCAACGCAGCCCTGCGCAAGCGCTTCAATGCCCCGGCGATGGAGGCCTTCGGCATGACCGAGGTCGGCCCCGGCCTCTACATGCCGCTCGATGCCTTGCACATGGTCGGTTCCGGCTCCTGCGGCATCCCCGCTCCGTTCCGGCAGGCGCGCGTCGTCGACGAGGAGGGCAAGGATGTCCCACGCGGCGAAATCGGCGAGCTCGTGCTCAAGGGCCCCGGCCTGATGCTCGGCTACTACAATCGTCCCGAGGCCAATCGCGACAGCTTCTTCGGCGAATGGTTCCGCACCGGCGATCTCTTCCGCCAGGATGCGGAGGGTTATTTCTACATCGTCGGCCGGCTCAAGGACATGGTGCGGCGGGCCGGCGAGAACATCGCGGCGCGCGAGGTCGAGACCGTCTTGCGCAACATGGACGAGATCGAGGAGGTCGCGGTCGTTCCCGTGCCGGACGATCTGCGCGGCGAGGAGGTCAAGGCCTATGTCCTGCCCGCCGCCGGCCTCAGCGGCAGCGACGAATTGATCGGCCGGATCAGCAGGCATTGCGAGGCCAATCTCGCCGCCTTCAAGATCCCCCGCTACATCGCCTTCGTCGACGACATCCCGCGCACCGCCTCGCAGAAAGTTGCGAAGACGGCCTTGACGGCCGGCGTCGCCGACCTGCGTCTCGGCGCCTTCGACAGGGTGGAAGGAATCTGGCGATGAGCATGCCCCTCTGGAGCCGCAGCGCGGCCGATCTCCTGCCCGAGCTGCGCTCCGGCGCGCTCAAGGCCGAGACGCTGATGCAGTCGGTGCTCGGCCAGATCGAGGCCCGCAACGGGCCGGTCAACGCCTTCTCTCATGTCGCGACCGAGAGCGCGCTCGAAGCCGCCCGCGAAGCGGACCGCAAGCTCGCAAGCGGCGCCGCGCTCGGCCCGCTCCACGGCCTGCCCTTCAGCGTGAAGGATTTGGTCGCCGTCGCCGGCATGCCGCTCGAATACGCCTCGCATGCCTTCGCCGGACAGGTCGCCGATACGGATGCCGAGGCGGTCGCCCGCCTGCGCCGTGCCGGTGCGATTCCCTTCGCGAAATCAACCACCCCGGAATTCGGCCACAAGGTGCTGACCGATTCCCCGCGCCAGGGCATCAGCCGCAATCCCTGGAACACCGATTATAGCTGCGGGGGCTCCAGCGGCGGCGCCGCGATCGCGGCGGCAATGGGCTTCGGCCCGCTGCATCTCACCTCGGACGGCGCCGGCTCCGGCCGCATCCCGGCCTCCTGCTGCGGCGTCGTCGGCCTGAAGCCGAGCTGGGGAGCGGTACCGCACGAGACCACGACGGACCTGTTCGGCTCGCTGACCTGCCTCGGCCAGATGGGCCGCACGGTCGCGGATGTCGCGCTGATGTTCAACGCCATGAAGGGCCCGGACCGGCACGACCCGCTCTCCTTCGGCGGCTCAGCCGAGCCTGTCCGGCTTCCTGAGAATCCCGTCGCGGCACTGAAGGGGCTGCGTTTCCGCTACGCGCCCAGGACGCTGAACCGCTGGGTCGCTCCCGCCGTCGAGGCCGCGGTCGGCGAGACGGTCGAACGCCTGCTGACGGCCGGTGCCGAGCGCGTCGCAATGCTGGAGGATATCGTCTTCGACACACCCTCGGCCCTCGTGCTGATGCGCGCCTATCAGCATGCCCGTTTCGGCTCCCTGCTGGAGGAGCACGGCGCGCGGATGGACCGCACCGCCCGCCTCGGCCTGACGATACAGCCGGAATCGCAGACCTATACCCGCCTCGCCCATGCCCAGCGCGCCCGCACTGAGATCTACCGGCAGGTGGAACGCCTCTTCGACGGTGCGGATGTCTTCATTACGCCCACCGTCGCGACGCCGGCTCTGCCCATCGGCCAGCAATCGGACGGCCCGCTCGTCGTCGACGGTATCGACCACGGCCCGCTGCGCGACGCCTGGTACCCTTACACCATCCCCTACAATGCCAGCGGGCACCCCGCCCTCTCCGTCCCTTGCGGCATGAGCCCGGATGGCCTGCCGATCGGCCTGCAGATCGTCGGCCGCTGGCATTCGGAAGCGCAACTCCTCGCCGTCGCAGCGGCGATCGAGACGCTCAAGCCCTGGGCCGCGAATTGGCCCGCCCTCTCCGGCAAGGAGCAGCATTCGTGATCATCGACTACGGCAGCCGCCCGCCGCTTCCCGCCTTCGGCCCGAAAGGCGCCGAGCATCTGAAGCGCTACCGGCAGGTCTATGCCGCCAGCGAGACGGCGGCCGAGCCGCAGCAGGACCTGGCCGGCTATCTCGCTGAATACGACAAGGCCGGCGTCAGTCATGTCTGCGTCAAGGCACGCGATCTGGAGACGACCTTTGGCTGGCGCATCCGCAACGAGGATGTCGCCGATTTCTGCCGCGAGCAGGGGCCGCGCTTCATCGGCTTCGCGGGCGTGGACCCGAACAAGGGCATGACGGCGGTGCGCGAGCTCGACCACGCCGTGCGCGTGTTGGGCCTACGCGGGCTCAACCTGCAGTGCTTCGAGCACCATCTCGCGATCAACGATCGGCGGATGTACCCGCTCTATGCCAAATGCATCGAGCTCGACATTCCCGTAAACATCCATTGCTCGATCAATTTCGCGACCTCGACCCTGATGCGCTACGGCCACCCGTCCCTGCTCGACGAGGTGATGGTCGATTTCCCGGAGCTGCGGGTCTGTGCCTCGCCGCCCGGCTTCCCCTGGGTTCATGAACTGATCGGCGTCGCCTGGCGCCACCCCAATGTCAGCATCGGCCTCGTCGCGGTCCGGCCGAAATACCTGCAGGTTGCGGGCTCGGGCTACGAGCCGCTCCTCCAATATGGCCGCACCGTCCTCAAGGACCGCATCATCTTCGGCAGCGCCTATCCGCTCGGCCCGATCGGGCGCACCATCGCGGAGATCAGGGCGCTCCCGATCGGCGAGGAGGTCGAGAAGCTCTGGCTCCGCGACAACGCCAAGCGCTTCCTGCGGCTTTAAGCAAGAATCTGAAGCAGCCTGCCCTGCATATGCGCCCGGACGCGTTCTGCGGCAGCCTCTGACGGAGCAGGCTCCCCGTCGCCAAAGCTCACCGTGTCATGGTCGGTTCGGCCCGAACCGGAACGCCGGGCCGAAGGCTTCGTCGCACACGGCTTGCCTCCGGGCCTTAGAGCTGTTAAACGTTTTTCTGTAAAACGTTTAACAGGCAATCTGATGGATATTGAGCGGGTAACGATCCGGGATGTCGCGGCGCGCGCCGGCGTGTCCATCGCGACCGTCTCGAACGTCTTCAGCGGCAACAAGCCGGTCAATGCCGACCTGCGCGAGCGCGTGCTGAAAGCCGCCGACGAACTCGCCTATCAGGTCGACCGCGCCGCATCGCAGCTGCGTTCGGGCCAGGCCCGCGTCGTCGGCGTCCTGGTCCCGGATCTCGACGACGTCTTCTTCACCTCGCTGGTCTCGCAGCTCGAGGTTCTCGCGCAGAAGGACGGCTACGACATCCTCGTCGCCAGCTCCCGCGACGATCTCGGGCTGGAGCAGTCGCGGCTGCGCACCTTGCTGGCCTGGCGTCCCTCGGGGCTGATCGCCGTGCCCTGCTCCGATGCGGTCCCGGAAGCCTTGCGCAACGAGATCGGCCGCTTGCCGATCGTCTTCGCCGACCGTGTCCCGCCGGAAGGCTCGATCGTCGACACCGTGGCGATCGACAATCGCGAAGCTGGCGAGATCGCAGCCCGGCACCTTCTCGCCAAGGGGCATGGCAACATCGTCGTCGCCGCCTCCAGCCTCGGCATCTCGCCGATCCGCGAGCGCGTCCGCGGCGCCTGCGAATTGATCCGGACCACGATCGAGCGCGAACCGACCGTCATCGAGCTCGGCTCGAACGCCGATCGCGGGGCCGCGGTCTTCCTGCACTGGCTCGAACGGAACCCGCAGCCCAGCGCCGTCATCGCGCTCACCAACGTCACCACGCTGAGCACGCTCTCGGCGCTGGCCCGCATGCGGATCGACATCCCCGATCCGATCTCGGTGATCGGTTTCGACGACTACCCCTGGATGAGCGCCCGCAAGACCGGCCTGAGCGCGATCCGCCAGCCGATCGCCGAGATCGCGGAGGCAGCCTGGAATCGTCTGCGCGCCCGCATGGCCGGAGACCGGACGCCGCCCCTGCATTCGGTGCTGCAGACCAGCCTGCAAGCCCGCGACTCCGTGCGCGACCTTGCCGCCGGCGCGGAGCATGGCAACAGCCACGATCCGCACCCGGCACCGGAGAGACCGATCGCCGTCAAGGCGGTGCACTGACGAAGACAGCCTGCGGACGCCACGCGTCCGAGCCACCGGGCCGACAGAGCCCGGAGCAAAAGAAGTCCTGGAGGAAACGCGTGCAGCTTCAACGAACGGCACGACTCTTGCCGCTGCTTGCGCCGGTGCACCTGCTCATCCTGAGCGTGATCGTGCTGCCGTCGCTCTATGTCGTCTGGTTGAGCCTGAACATGTCGAGCTTCGGCCAGGCGCCGCGCTTCGTCGGCCTGCAGAACTATTGGCGCGTCCTCACCGATCCCGCCTTCCACAGCGCGCTCTGGAACACCGTCGTCCTCGTCGTCGTGGCCGTGCATCTGGAGCTGGCAGTCGGCCTCGGCATGGCCCTGCTCTTCGCCAGCGGCCTGCCCTTCCGCCGTTTCCTGCTCGTCGCGGTGCTCGCGCCCTATGCCGTCAGCGAGGTCACGGCCGTGGTGATGTGGCGCTTCCTGTTCGATCCCGATGCCGGGCCGATCACGCTCGCACTCCGCGCACTACACCTGCCGACGCTCGACTGGTCCTTCGAGCCCTCGCACGCGATGACCCTGATCGGCCTGCTGACGATCTGGCTGCACCTGCCCTTCACCTTCGTCATCGTCTACGCGGCCAGGCTCGCCATCCCCGCCGAGCTCTATGAAGCCGCCCGGATCGACGGCGCGACGCGCTGGCAGGCTTTTCGCCGCGTGACGCTGCCGCTGCTCGGCCCGGCGATGCTGATCGCCCTGCTCTTCCGCTACATCTTCGCCTTCCGCCTGTTCTCGGAAGCGTGGCTGCTCACCAAGGGCGGCCCGGCCCGCTCGACCGAGGTGGTCGCGATCTATCTCTATCAGGAGGCTTTCAGCTTCAACGCCTTCGGACCGGCCGCCGCCACCGCCTGGATCATGGTGCTGGCTTCGCTCCTGCTCGCCGGCGCCTATGTCTTCCTGCTCAAGCGCGGAGGCGTTGCCCATGCGCACTGAGCGGCTCCTGATCGGGCTGGGCAAGGCGCTCGCCGTCGCAGCAATCCTGTTCTGGTCGCTGTTTCCGATCCTGTTCATCGCGATGTCCTCGCTGAAGCCGGGGCAGGACATCTTCGCCGTGCCGCCGAAATGGCTGTTCACGCCCACATTCAAGCACTATGCCGAACTCTGGCGCTCCTGGGGCGTCTTCTTCGAGGGCCTGCTCAACAGCCTGCTGATCACGGTGGGGGCGACGGTGCTCGCCATCGTCGCCAGCGCCTGCGCCGGCTATGTCTATTCGCGCAATTCCGGCCGCTGGCTCGGCGCGAGCCTGCTCGGGCTGATCATCGTCCGCCTGATCCCGCCGATCGTGGTGACGCTGCCGCTCTTCCCGATCGTGAACTGGCTCGGGCTCAGCGACACCCATCTCGTGCTGATCCTGCTCTACGCGACCTTCTTCGTCTCGCTCGGCACCGTGCTCATGCGCACCTTCATGGACCAGATCCCGCGCGAGCTCGACGAAGCCGCCGCGATGGACGGGGCGAGCCGCATGACCATCCTGCGCAAGGTCATCGCGCCATTGGCGATGCCCGGTGTGCTCGCCGTCGCGGTCTTCGTCATCGTCTTCTCGTGGAACGAGTTCCTCTTCGCCTTCATCTTCACGGCCACGAAGGCGAAGACCGCGCCCCTCGTGATCTCCGAGATGATCGGCTCCATCGACGGCGTCGACTGGGGGATCCTCTTCGCGGCCGCGACGGTGCAGCTCGTGCCCGTCCTGATCTTCGTCGTCTTCATGAACCGCTACCTCGTGGCCGGCCTCACCGCCGGCTCGACGAAGGGATAGCCAACCAAAAAAGAGGGAGGAAAACATGTCGTACAAGCCTGAAGCCAAGCTCACGCGCCGTAGCTTCGTCGTCGGTTCCGCAGGTGCCGCCGCCGCGCTCGCCATCCCGCCCGCATTCGCCGCCGGCAAGACGCTGAATGTGCTCAGCCACAAGGTTCACCAGACCGTGCTCGGCAGCGGCGACGGCGACCTGATGGCAGGCTGGCGCAAGGCCAATGATGCCGAGATCGCCTTCACCACCTTCGACTCCAATCCGCTGCAGGACCGGCTCTTCCGCGAAGCCAGCCTGAAGGAGACCGAATACGGCGTCGGCTATCTCATCGACAACCGGCCGACCTCGCAGATCGCCGCGCTGTTCGAGCCGCTCGGCCCGTATCAGGACAAGGATGCGATCGAGGATTTCGGCGATATCGCGCCCGGCCTCGTCCAGGGCATGACGGTCGACGGCAAGCTGATCGGCATCCCCGTCCGCCACGCGACGCAAGGGTTGTTCTACAACGAGGCGCTGCTTGAGGAAGCAGGCATCTCCGCCCCGCCGACGACGCTGGAAGAGCTGATCGAGCAGGCGAAGAAGACGACCTTCACCTCGAAGGCCGGCACGCCGGTGACCGGCATGGTGCTGGCGAGCGACCTCGCCGTCTTCCCGGTGATGTTCGCCCGCGCCTATGGCGGTGACTTCATCAGCCCCGATCTCAAGCTGGTGCCGAACCGCGAGGCACTGGAGCAGGGATTGGCCGCCCTGCGCGGCATGTTCGAGGCCGGCAGCCTGCCGCGCAGCTACGCCACGACCAAGAACGACGACCAGGTGACCTGGCTGCAGCAGGGCCGCGCCGCCTTCACCGTGCTGCCCTTCGCGCGCGGCGCGCAGCTCAACAATGCCGAGCAGAGCAAGTTCCCGGGCAAGATCAAGGCGGTCCCCTTCCCCGGGTCCAAGGCGATCGAAGGCAAGATGCCGATGGCTTCCGTCGTCGAGGCCTGGGCGATGGCGATCCCGAAGAACGCCAGGGACAAGGCGCTGGCCTGGAGCTTCATCAAGGAAGTCTCCAGCAAGCGCGTGACGCTGGGCATGGCGATCAACGGCAATGGCCCGGTCCGCGTCTCCTCCTATGCCGATGCAGGCTTGAAGGCGAAGAACCCACTCGCCGCTGTCGAGGCCAAGGTTCTGGCGACGGCGCGCGGCGCCTTCCCGCCTTTCCCCGAGGCCGCCCGCGCACAGGCGACCTTCCTGGAGGAGGTCCAACTCGCCGTGCTCGGCCGCAAACCGGTCAAGGACGCCGTCTCCGCCATCATCGAGCGCGTCAAGCCGATGATGCCGGCCTGATCATCCTTTCGACCTGCGGGGCGCCGCCCCGCAGGCGCTCGCTCCATCCGTTGTACCCTGAAGGAACTTCGCCATGTCGATCGCCGCGACCCGCTTCATCGAGGAGCCGGCCCGCTCCATTCCCGTCTCCGCTGAATATGACGTGCTGGTCGTCGGCGGCGGCCCCTCGGGCCTCACCGCTGCGCTGGCAGCAGCCGAGGACGGCCTGCGCGTTGGACTGATCGAGAGCCGCAGCTTCGTCGGCGGCAACATGACGATCGGCCTGCCGGTGCTCGGCTTCCTCGGCCAGAAGGGCAACCAGATCATCGACGGCCTGCCGCAGAAATTCATCGAGCGCTTGCGCCGGGAACGACAGGGCGCGAGCGAGCACCGGCCCTGCCCGCTCCATATGGGCATCACGCTGGTCGAGCCTGAAGCCGTAAAGACGGTCGCGCTGGAGATGTTGACGGAAGCCGGCGTCGACGTGCTGTTCTACACCTTCTTCGCCGGGGCGCTGGTCGAGAACGACACGATCCGCGGCGTGATCACCGAGAGCAAGAGCGGCCGCACCGCGCTCCTCGCCAAGGTCGTGATCGATTGCAGCGGCGATGCCGATGTCGCCTACAGCGCCGGCGTGCCGACCGAGAAGGGCAATGCCGAGGGTGGCATGCAGCCGCCGACGCTGATGTTCTGCCTCGCAGGCGTCGATACCGACGCGCTCAGGCTCTCGATCGCCAATGCCCCGCCGGCGGCGCGCACCTATCTCACCGACTTCATCCCGGCGGAGTATTTCGGTCAGAACCACCAGTTCATCGTCGTCGGCCTGCGCGAATTGATGGCCCAGGCCAAGGCCGAGCGCGGCCTGCAGATCCCGAACGAGCGCACCATCATCATCACCGGCCTGAAGAAGGGCGAGGTCTGGATCAACATGACCCGCGTCAAGGGCACGGACGGGACCGATGCTCGCAGCCTGACCAAAGGCGAGATCGAGGGCCGCGCCCAGATCGACGACATCGTCACCTATCTCGTAAATTACGTGCCGGGCTTCGAGAAGGCCTATTTCACCAAGACCGCGCCCTTCCTCGGCATCCGCGAAACGCGCCGCATCCTCGGCCAATATGTGATGACGCAGGAGGACGTGCTGGCCTGCAAGCATTTCGACGACGCGATCGCGGTCGCGAGCTATCCGATCGACATCCACCGCCCGGCCGACGATGGCTGTACGCTGATCTGGTGCGGCGACTGCTACGACATCCCCTATCGCTCGCTGGTGCCGCAGAAGATCGGCAACCTGCTCGTCGCCGGGCGCAGCATCTCCGCGACCCATGAGGCAATGGGCGCGATCCGCGTCATGGCGACCTGCATGGCGATGGGAGAGGCAGCAGGCCGCGCGGCGAAAATCTCGGTGCGCGGCAACCGGGCGCCGGCCGAGATCGACATCGAGGAACTGCGCCGCCAGCAGCTCGAGCACGGCGTCTATCTGCGCAACCCGGACGGCACCCGCGCCGGGCCGCCGAACCGCGCCGCCGCCTGACATGGCCGGACACTTCATCGGCATCGATGTCGGCACCGGCAGCGCCCGGGCCGGCATCTTCGACCAGGCCGGGCGCATGCTGGCCACGGCGAAGCGCGACATCGTGCTCCATCGCGACGGGCCGGATATCGCCGAGCAGTCGAGCGCGAACATCTGGCAGGCCGTCTGTGCCAGCGTGCGGGAGGTCATGGCCGAGGCTAAACTGGCACCCGACGACATCGCCGGCATCGGCTTCGACGCGACCTGCTCGCTGGTCGTGCTCGGGCCGGGCGGCAAGCCGCTCCCGGTCGGCCCGCATGGCGACGCCAGCCGCGACATCATCGTCTGGATGGATCACCGAGCGCTCGACCAAACCGGGCGCATCAACGCGACCGGGCATCCCGTCCTCGCCTATGTCGGCGGCACGATCTCGCCGGAGATGGAGACGCCGAAGCTGCTCTGGCTCAAGGAGCACCTGCCGGCGACCTATGACGCCGCCTGGCAGTTCTTCGACCTGCCGGACTTCCTGACCTGGCGCGCGACCGGCTCGCTGGCGCGCTCGTCGTGCACGGTCACTTGCAAATGGACGTATCTCGCTCATGAAGGGCGCTGGGATCCGAGCTATTTCCGCGAGGTTGGGCTCGAAGACCTCGCCGATGACGGCTTCGCCCGGATCGGCACCGAAATCGTTCCGGGCGGCACGGCCCTCGGCAACGGGCTCACCGAACAAGCCGCCACCGAACTCGGCCTGAAGCCCGGAACTGCCGTCGCCGCGGCGCTGATCGACGCCCATGCCGGCGGTCTCGGCTCGGTCGGCATACGCTCGCCGTACGGTACACCGCTGACCCGGATGGCCTATGTCTTCGGCACCTCTGCCTGCACCATGGCGAGCAGCGCCGAGCCGATCTTCATCCCCGGCATCTGGGGGCCGTATTTTGCGGCGATGGCGCCTGGTCTCTGGCTCAGTGAAGGCGGGCAATCCGGCGCCGGCGCCGCCATCGAGCAGCTCATCGGATTCCACCCGGCCACGCCCGAGGCGCGGCACTGGGCCGAAACGCAAGGCATCTCCCTCGCCGACTGGCTCGCCGCGCGTGTCGCGCAGCATGTCGTCAACCCCTCGGACGCGGTCCATCTGGCCCAGGACCTCGCCGTCGTGCCCGATTTTCTCGGCAATCGCTCGCCCCATGCCGATCCGCAGGCGCGCGCGGTGATCGCGGGGCTCGGCATGGAGCACGACCTCGATCATCTCGTCGCACTCTATGTCGCGGGCCTCACCGGCATCGGCTACGGCCTGCGCCAGATCATCGAGGCCAGCCGCGCCAGGGGCGCCGTGATCGAAGCGATCGTCCTCAGCGGTGGCGCCGGACGCCAGCCCCTGATTCGGCAGTTGCTGGCGGATTGCTCCGGGTTGCCGCTGCTGGCGCCGGATGAGGTCGACCCCGTCCTGCTCGGCTCGGCCATGCTGGCCGCAACCGCGGCCGGGGCCTTTCCCGGCCTGGCGGCCGCCATGGCCGGAATGGCGCCAGGAGCCACTGTCTTCACGCCCGCCGACGGCGAGATCGCTTGCCTCCATGGCCGACGCTTCGCCGCATTCGAAACGCTGCAGACGGCCGCCCGCACGGCCCGCGAGTTGATGCGTCCCGCGCGGAATCACGCGGTATCGGAGACCTCGACGTGACCCAGAACCTAACCGGAAAGACCGCTGCGATCACGGGCGCGGCCTCGGGGATCGGCCTTGCCTGCGCGAAGCGGTTGATCGCTGCTGGCGCGCGCGTGGCCCTCGTCGACCGTGACGGCGAGGCGCTGGCTCGAGCCTGCCAGCCGCTCGGAACCGCAGCCATTCCGCTCGTCGTCGACCTGACCGATCCCCTTTCCGTCGCCGGCATGCTGCCCGCGATTCTCGACAAGGCCGGTCCGCTCGACATCTTCCATGCCAATGCCGGCTCCTATGTGGGCGGGCCGGTCAGCGAGGGCGATCCCGATGCCTGGGACCGGATGCTGAACCTCAACGTCAACGCGGTCTTCCGCAGCATCCATGCCGTGCTGCCGCATATGATCGCACGCAAGACCGGCGACATTCTCGTCACCAGCTCGGTCGCCGGCGTCGTCCCGGTGGTGTGGGAGCCGGTCTACACGGCCTCGAAACATGCGGTGCAGGCGTTCATCCATACGTTGCGCCGTCAGGTCATCCCGCATGGCCTGCGCGTCGGCGCCGTCCTGCCCGGCCCCGTCGTGACCGCCCTGATCGCCGACTGGCCGCGGGAGAAGCTCGATGCCGAGCGCGCCCGCGGTGGCCTGATCGAGGCGGAAGAGGTGGCGGAGGCCGTGCATTTCATGCTGACCCGGCCGCGCAACGTCACGATCCGCGATCTCGTCATCCTGCCGCAGAGCACGGATCTCTAGAGCACCTTGGCGGACACGGCGCGGCTCCGGCACGCTCGGTGCTGGAACCGCCGGGCACTTCCTCGCGCAGGAAAAGTCACACCCGACGCCGTCATTCCGGCCGCAGCGAAGCGGAGCGCCTGGATCCATCGTAGAGCTCCGGAGCCTTGCGATGAATCCCGGATCGGCGCAGCTTCGCCACGCCGCCATTGTGCGGCCATGGGCTGGCTCAAGATTTCCGGGCTGCCTGTCGGCAGTGCATATCGTAAGACAGTGCGCGTGCTCGATCACCGTCGCTTCACGGCTGCGGGCGATGGCGCTGCCAACCCTATATCGACCGGATCAAGATGACCGCTGCCGCCAGGACGCCCACCGCCGACACCGCGATCGCCGAAGCCGTAGCCGCTCAGCGCAGCTGGGTGGAGCGCCTGTTCGAACAGCTGGCGGCCGGCAGCGGCGACACTCCCGGCATCACGCGCGACACCTATGGCGCGGGCGAGGATTTCGGCCACCGCCTATTGGCGGAGCACGGCAAAGCCCACCGGCTTGCCGTCTCGCACGACTTCGCCGCCAATACCTATGTCACCCTGCAAGGCCGCGAGGCGCGCGCGCCGCGCATCCTGATGGGCTCGCATCTAGACAGCGTGCCGCATGGCGGCAATTTCGACGGGGCGGCCGGTGTCGTCGCGGGGCTCGTCGTCATCGAGACCTTGCGAGCGCTCGGCATCGCGCCGCGCTGCGACGTCATCGTCATGGGCGTGCGGGCCGAGGAAAGCGTCTGGTTCCAGGTTTCCTATATCGGCAGCCGCTCCGCTCTGGGCACCTTGCCGGATGGGGCGCTGGGAGCGAGGCGTATCGATGACGGCCGCGTCCTTGCCGCGAGCATCGATGCATGCGGCGGCGATTCAGCGGCGATCCGCCGGCGCGAACGCCATCTCGATCCCGCCACGATCCGGGCCTTCCTTGAAGTCCATATCGAGCAGGCCCCGAGCCTGGTCGAATCGGGCTTGCCGGTTGCGATCTGCACCGGCGTGCCCGGCAATTTCCGCTATCCCGATGCACGCATCGTCGGCCGGCACGACCATGTCGGCACGCCCCGCCGGTTCCGCCGCGACGCCGCCATGGCCGGCGCTGAATTCGCGGTGATGCTCGACCAGCTCTGGCAGGAGGAGGAAGAAGCGGGCTTCCCCATGGCCGTCACGCTCGGCCGGTTTCACACCGATCCGGCCATGCACGGCCTGACCACGGTGCCGGGCAGCTTCGCCTTCAGCCTCGACGTGCGCGCTTATGATCCGGCCGTGCTGGAACGCGTGGAAACCCGGATGCTGGCCGCCATCCGCGAGATCGAGGCGCGCCGGCGCGTCAACTTCGAGCTCGGCGCCCGCGCCAGAGCGGCTGTGGGCCCCGTCGATCCCGCCATCGTCGCAGGACTTGAGGCGGCAGCGGAACGGCAGCGCATTCCGACGATGCCGCTCGGCAGCCCCGCCTCGCATGATTCCGCGGCCTTTGCCGCCGCCGGCGTGCCCATCGCGATGCTGTTCGTGCGCAACGAGCATGGCAGCCACAACCCACAGGAGGCGATGGACATCGATGATTTCCTGGCCGCCTGCACCATCCTGGCCGATTGGGTCGTGCGGGAGGTCGCCTGAGCCGCCTGGCAATGCCATGCTGAACTCACGCCAGCTACTTCGGACAATTCGCGATGAGCCGCCGAGCCCGTATCCTCGTCATCAACCCCAACTCCAACGAAATGGTCACCGAGGGATTGCGGCAGGCGCTGGTGCCGCTCGCCTTTGCCGAAGGGCCGGAGATTGTCTGCGAGACCCTGCGCGAGGGCCCCGCCGGCATCGAGACGCAGGAACATGTCGAGAGCGTCACCTTGCCGCTGCGCCGCCGGGTCGAGGCCGCCAATGACGTCGATGCCTTCGTCATCGCCTGCTATTCCGATCCCGGCCTGCATGTCGCGCGCGAGGGCACGCAGAGCCCGGTCTTCGGCATCGCCGAATGCGGCGTGCTGACGGCGCTGACACGGGCGGACCGCTTCGGCGTCATCGCGATCAAGTCGCGCTCGATCCCGCGCCATATCCGCTATCTGCGCCAGATGGGGCTGATGGACCGGCTGGCGGGCGAGCGGCCGCTGGAGATGTCCGTGGCGGAGAGCGCGTCCGGCGAAGGCACCCTCGCGCGGATGATCGCGATCGGGCGCGCGCTTCGGGACGAGGACGGAGCCGGCGCGATCGTCATGGGCTGCGCCGGCATGGCGCGCCATCGCCGGCCGCTGGAGGATGCGCTCGGTGTGCCCGTGATCGACCCGACGCAAGCCGCGGTCGCCATGCCGATCGGCACGCTCATGGTACGCTGAGAAGGACAAAGACAGATGACGGCGAACTACGATCTGGTCATTCGTGGCGGCACGGTCGGCTCCGCCACCGGCAGCTTCCGTGCCGATGTCGCGGTCAAGGACGGCAAGGTCGCCGCTCTGGGCCAGGGCCTTGGCGCCGGCATCCGCGAGATCGACGCGACCGGCAAGCTCGTCCTGCCCGGCGGCATCGATACCCATGCCCATGTCGAGCAGGTCTCCGCCGGCGGACTGCTCAATGCCGACACCTTCGAAAGCGCCACGACCTCGGCGGCCTTCGGCGGCAACACGACGCTGATCTCCTTTGCCGCACAGCATCGCGGCCTCGATCTCAGGACAGTCGTCGACGACTACGCCGCACTCGCCCGGCGCGGCGCGCTGATCGACTATGCCTTCCATCTGATCGTCGCCAATCCCGACGCCAAGACGATCCGGGAGGACCTGCCGGCACTGATCGGCGAAGGCCATGCCTCGATCAAGGTCTTCATGACCTATGACCTGATCAAGGTCGACGACGAGCCATTGCTCGACCTGCTGCTGACGGCACGCCAGAACTGTGCGCTCGTCTGCGTCCATGCCGAGAACCACGGCATGATCTCCTGGATGGGGCGGAAGCTCGTCGAGAAGGGCTATGTCGCGCCGAAATACCACGCGATCAGCCATCCGCGCGGCTCGGAGGCCGAGGCCTTCAACCGCTTGATTACGGTGGCCGAACTGCTCGACCAGCCGATCATGATCTTCCACGTCTCGACCGCCGAGGGCGCACAGGTCATCCGGGATGCGCGCGGGCGCGGCCTCAAGGTCTTCGCCGAGACCTGCCCGCAATATCTCTTCCTGACCCGGCATGATCTCGACAAGCCCGGCCTGGAAGGCGCGAAATGGATGTGCTCGCCCCCGCCGCGTGAAGAGTCGGATCAGGAGGCGCTCTGGCAGGCGCTGGCGCTCGGCGACATCCAGACGGTCTCTTCCGACCACGCGCCCTATCGCTTCGACGAGACCGGCAAGCTCTCGGCCGGCCCGAACCCGAATTTCAAGCAGATCGCCAACGGCCTGCCGGGGCTGGAGACACGACTGCCTCTCCTCTTCGACGCGCTGGTCTCGAAAGGCCGGCCGGAATTCGCCGGGCGCGGGCTCGACGCCTTCGTCAATCTGACGGCCACGGCCCCCGCGGCGATCTACAATCTGCCCGGCAAGGGCGCATTGCTGCCCGGCTATGATGCCGACATCGCCATCTGGGACCCTAGCAAGCAGGTGACGATCACCGACGCGGCCATGCACGACCGCACGGGCTTCACGCCATTTGCGGGCCGCCATGTCACGGGCTGGCCGGAACGGGTTATCGTCAGGGGCGAGGATGTTGTGGCGGACGGCGCCTGCACGGCGGCACCGGGCTTGGGCCGCTGGCTCGGCCGCAAGGGCGGGCCGGCGGCAACGCCGACCGGCAGGCTCGTCGCCGATGTCGATCCGGAGCACAATTTCGGGGCTCGCCTGCTCGATTGACGCGGGCCGCTGCGCTCCTGTTCGCCGGAACCGAAAACGAACGTCTCCCCCGCCCCTCCTCATCGGATGCGGAGATCATCGCTACAAAGAGGGGGAAATCAAATGCTCGGGAAAAAGGTGGTGGGGGAAGCAGGACTCGAACCTGCGAAGGCATAGCCAGCGGATTTACAGTCCGCCCCCTTTGCCGCTCGGGACATTCCCCCGCCTGCGCCCTTGATCGGCTCTGTGAGCCCAGGGCCACCGATATGTCACTTTCGCGACGACCGGTAGGCGCGGCCGGACTTATGGTGACCGGGCCGCGCCCTGTCAACGGCAAAAAGACCGATGCTGTGAATTCGTTGTGAAGGCGCGTTGGTCGACCTCTGAAACGGTCAACTCTCGGCCGCCTCATGGCTCAGGACGAAAGCCATCCGCTCGGCCACGCTCACACGGGGTAGCTCGACCAGCGCATAGCCATAGCGCGGATAGGCCTCGGCCATGGCCGCATAGGTCCGCTCCGCCTCGGCGAAATCCTGCTTCCGCTCGGCATCCTGCGTGAAGATGTCCTGCCAGGGCGGCGCAATGAAGACGGTGCGGCGATAGCGCAGGTCCCGCGCCGCCCGTTCGACATGATCGGGAATCGGCAGGCCGCAAAGCGTCAGATAACCGGCGATGTCGGGCAGACCGCGGTCGAAGAAGACTTTGCCTCGTCCCGCAAGGGCTTCGGCATGGCTGCGCAGGTCCGCGGCCAGCATCAGTTCGGCGAACAGAATCGGATCGATCCAGGGCAGTCCCCTGCCGCCGATCGCCAGTTCGTCGCGGATGACGCCGCGCCCTCGGGCCGCACCGCGTGGCCTTGCGCCGCCAGGGCTTCGATCAGGCTGGTCTTGCCCGAGCCCGGCCCTCCGGTGATGACGACCAACCGGTCCGTCGCATCTGGCATCCTGCTTCCTTTCCTCGTGTGGATTTGTCGGCAATGGCTCGTTCGCGCTGGCCAAGCGCGCCGCATCGTGGCACGGCAATCCGGCAATCACTGGAGAGAGCGATGGCTCCGCCGTTCCGCCCGAAACATGCCAGGCCCGCCGGGGGCAGACAGGGCGCCCGTCGTCCCGACGGGCCGCCGCCGCACCGTCCGGGCGACATCGACGAGGCCGTGCTCTACGGCGTGCATCCGGTCGTCGAGGCGCTGAAGAATCCGCAGCGGCGCTACCGGCGGCTGCTCGCCACCGAGAATGGCCTGCGCCGCCTGCAGGAGCAAGTCGGCGACCTGCCGCTCCAGGCCGAGATCGTGCGCCCCTCCGAGATCGACCGCCTGCTGACGCCCGATTCGGTGCATCAGGGCCTCTATCTCGTCTGCGATCCCCTGCCCTCGCCTGATCTCGACAGCCTGCCCGACGATGCGATCGTGCTGGCGCTCGACCAGATCACGGACCCGCATAATGTCGGCGCGATCCTGCGCTCCGCTGCCGCCTTTGCGGCTGCGGCCGTGATCGTCACGATCCGGCATTCCCCGGCCGCGACCGGCGTGCTCGCGAAATCCGCCTCCGGCGCGCTGGAGCATGTCCCGCTGATCGCGGTGCGCAATCTCGGCGATGCGCTGGAGACACTCGGCAAGCGCGGCTTCCTGCGCATCGGTTTCGATTCGGACGGCGACGTCGCGCTCGACGATGTCGCGCTGCGCCGCCCGCTGGTCATGGTGATGGGCGCCGAAGGCAAGGGCCTGCGCCAGCGCTCGCGCGAGCTCTGCGACCATGTCGCCAGGCTCGAGGTGCCTGGCTCGATCACCAGCCTCAACGTCTCGAACGCGACCGCGATTGCGCTCTACGCGGCCAGCCGCCGGCGCTGAGCGACAGGCCGTCCGGCGCGGGCGGAAGGGCGTTTCCGCGCCCTTTGCCGGCCTGCCAGCCTCCCCGCCGATAGTCTCTTAGACGAACGGTGCAAGACCAAGTGCCTGATTGCTCCTGCGACAATCCGCGCGCAATCCTTTGAAGCGAGCTGGAATGACGGGACTCACCCGTCGTCCGGCAGCGCGGCCACCGTCATTCAGAACGTGAACCGCGCGAAACGAGGTTGCCGGGCATGCCCGGCTCCAGGGCTTCACCAGGGAGACAAGCGCCATGAGCATGGCATCACACGCATCGGACTCGCGGGCCGCGCCCCGGCCGATGACCAAGGAAGAAAGGAAGGTCATCATCGCCTCGTCGGCCGGCACGGTCTTCGAGTGGTATGACTTCTATCTGGCGGGCTCGCTCGCCGCCAACATCGCCCAGACCTTCGTGCCCGGCGACAACGACACGGCGAAGTTCATCTTCGTGCTGTTCGGCTTCGCAGCCGGCTTCGCGGTCCGTCCCTTCGGCGCCCTGTTCTTCGGCCGCCTCGGCGATATGATCGGCCGCAAATATACCTTCCTCGTCACCATGACCGTGATGGGCCTCGCGACCTTCGTCGTCGGCCTGCTGCCCAGCTTCCAGACCATCGGCTATGCCGCCCCGACCATCTTCATCGCCTGCCGGCTGCTCCAGGGCCTCGCGCTCGGCGGCGAGTATGGCGGCGCCGCGACCTATGTCGCCGAGCACGCGCCCATGGGCCGGCGCGGCTTCTACACCTCCTGGATCCAGACGACCGCGACGGTCGGGTTGTTCCTTTCCCTCATCGTCATCCTCGTCCTGCGCCTCAGCATGACGCCGCAGGCCTTCGCCGACTGGGGCTGGCGCGTTCCGTTCCTGCTCTCGATCATCCTGCTCGGCTTCTCGGTCTGGATCCGGCTCCAGCTCGCCGAATCGCCGGCCTTCGTGAAGATGAAGGAGGAAGGGACGCATTCGAAGGCCCCGCTCTCCGAGGCGTTCGGCAACTGGCAGAACGCCAAGATCGGCATCATCGCCCTGCTCGGCGGCACGGCCGGCCAGGCCGTCGTCTGGTACACCGGCCAGTTCTACGCGCTGTTCTTCCTGACCCAGACGCTGAAGATCGACGGCACCACCGCGAACCTGATGATCGCGCTCGCGCTGTTGCTCGGCACGCCCTTCTTCATCTTCTTCGGCTGGCTTTCGGACAAGATCGGCCGCAAGCCGATCCTGCTGGCGGGCTGCCTGATCGCGGCGCTCACCTATTTCCCGCTCTTCACCATGCTGGCGAAGACCGCGAATCCGAACCTGGTCGCGGCCACCGAGAACGTGAAGCTCGTCCTCACCGCCGATCCGGCCGAATGCGGTACGCTGTTCGACCCCGTGGGCGTGCGCACCTTCACCAAGCCTTGCGACGTCGTGCGCCGCACCCTGGCCACCGCCTCGATCCACTATGATCTGGCGGCCGGACCGGTGGGCTCGCCGCTCAAGGCGACGATCAACGGCAAGGACGTTCCGAGCGGAGCCGCCGACATCGTCGCCGCCGCTCAGGCTGCCGGCTATCCGAAGCCAGGCGATGCCAGCATCCTGAAGACCCCGTCCTTCGGCGAGATGCTGTCCAGCTCGCGCGCCCTGCAGGCGGTCGGCATCCTGTTCCTGTTCGTCGTCTTCGTGACGATGGTCTATGGCCCGATCGCGGCCTTGCTGGTCGAGCTTTTCCCAACCCGGATCCGCTACTCCGGCATGTCGCTGCCCTATCACATTGGCAACGGCTGGTTCGGCGGCTTCCTGCCTCCGACCGCCTTCGCCATCGTGGCGGCCAGCGGCAACATCTTCTCCGGCCTCTGGTATCCGATCATCGTGGCGCTCGGCACCTTCGTGATCGGCCTGCTCTTCCTGCCGGAAACCAAGGACCGCAACATCCTCGACTGATCGTCGCCTGACGTGATCCCAGCCCCGCCTCCCGAGGCGGGGCTTTTCATTGCCTCGTCGCCCTCGCCTTTGGTGCCCTGTTCGGCCGCGTGCTATGCTATGCTCGCAAGCAAGGTCCGGCAGATGGCTCCAAGCCATCCCGACCGTCGGCGACGATCGAGCCGCCGCCAGATACTTCCGACGAACAGGCCGGGCCGTTTCAGGGAGTAACGCGATGACAACCTACGTGATGCTCGCCAACTGGACCGATCAGGGGGCCCGCAACGTCAAAGCCTCGCCGACCCGTCTCGATGCCGCCAAACAGGTGCTCAAGGAGATGGGGGGCGACTTCAAGGCCTTTTTCATGACCATGGGCAAATACGACATGGTGATCGTCTGCGAGGCGCCGGATGATGCGGTCCAGGCGCGCTTCTGCCTGCAGCTCGCCCTGCTCGGCAATATCCGCACCGAAACCCTCAAGGCCTTTCCCGAGGCCGCCTATCGCGAGATCATCCGCTCGATAAGCTGAGGCCAAGCCGAGCACGCATGTCGAGGAGCGCAGGGTGCTTGCCCTCACCGCCATCGGCTGGTAACCGCTATCGAACTGCTGGCGAGAAGCCTCCGCCGGCAGCTGGTCGACCAGCCAGAATGCCGGCATAGCACAGCGGTAGTGCAGCGGTTTTGTAAACCGAAGGTCGGGAGTTCGATCCTCTCTGCCGGCACCAGCCCCCCAGGGCTCCTCCCCAGCGACAACCGGAACGTCCGCCCCTCGGATGACGAAACGAAAGCGCTGACGCAGTTCCGGCCGGCGGAAGCGCTTCCGGCTTACGGCGCCGGTTTCGACGGCAGCGAGATCACCTTGCCGTCCGGCATGATGATGTCGCCCGGCTTCTGGCCGGCAGCGCACTCGCCGAGGCGTTTGGCCTCCACGACCAGCTTGCGCTCGACAGGGCCGGATTGTCCCGGCATGCCGCTCAGCTTGGTCGTTCCCTCGGTGCGGACCGATGTCTCGAAATCGCCGGTGATGACGCTGCTGCCGGAGGCCTTGATCTGGCCGACGGCGCATTCGGTCTCGACGAGGTAGCCCGCCGCCGTCTTGGTCACCAGCATTTTCGAACAGGCTCCGGCGGCCAGCACGCCGACGATCGACTGATCGGTTCCCGGCCCCACGCATTGCTTGGCGAGGGTCTCCCCCTCATTGCCCGCCGACTTCGTTTCCCACAGCCCGGGCTTGCGCTGCGGAAGCTGCTGCTGTGCCGCGGCGGGCAGCGCCACGAGGATACCGAGTGCAGCTATCAACGCGATTTTCATGGCGTCGCTCTCCAGGAGGAATCGGGTCCCGCCGAGACAAGACGGGCGCCAAGGCCAGAATGAGGCGATTCGATCCGAGGCGAACCTTCGGATGCGTCTTGACAGACCGGCCGCTCCGGGAACGTTTGGCAAAGCGGACGGTTATCCGCCTGTTCAAGCTTCGGGAGGCTTCGATGAAAGCCCTTGTCCTCATGCTCGCCCTTCTGTCGAGTGCAGGGATGGCAGCGGCGCAAACGCGCCCCTCGACCGTCTCGCGGCCTTGCGCGGCGAGCCAGCGCGACGTTCAGGCCAACGGCGCCATCGTGCTGGGAACCGGCGGCTATACCTATGACCGCTTCGTCCGCGATCGTAGCTTCTGTGAGATCGACGAAGGCACCGAGGCCGCTTTCGTGCCGAGCCGGGACAGCCAGGCCTGTTTCATCGGCTATCGCTGCAAGAACCGATCGGGCCTCTTCGACAGATAGGAGTTTTCGGAGCCCCGCGCCGCATGGAACTGCCCACCCCGCAGAGCGTTTCTGGTGATGGGGCGAAAACCGGTTATCCTGGGAGGTTCGCATGCGTCGCCTGTTTCTCGTCGCGGCTTCAGTCACGCCGCTCCTTCTGGCTGCCGGCCTGCCGGCAGCGGCCCAGCCGCATTTCGGCGGCCACGGATTTCGCCATGGCGGGTTCCAACCGCGCGGCATCGGCATGAGGCCATTTGGCGTGCGCCCGGCATTCCCGGCCTACCGCCAAGGCTGGTACGGCGGCGGCTGGCGCCGGGGCGGCTACTATCGCTATGGCGGCTACCCTTATTGGGGCTCAGGCTTGGCGGCAGCCGCCACGTTCGGCGCGATCGCCGGCTATCCGTATTATGAGCCTATCTATCCCGCCTACCCGGTCTATCCCGTCTATGGAGCCGTGCCCACGGCGACGGGCGGGATGTGCAGCACGCCGGTCAAGACCTGTGCGCTCTATGATCCGGCCCCACTTGGGGTGGGATGTTCCTGTCGCGTGCCGGGCGGCCGCGCCAGAGGCGTGGTCGTCGGTCCTTGAGCACCCGACCGGCCCGCGCCCATTGCATGACTGGTCGGCAGGCACGATCATGGGTTAAAATATCCGGCATGCGGTGCCGCGCCGGCGCGGACCGAGTTGGGCGCGTTTTGCACGGACCGGAATGGACGACCGGACACAACTTCTGACGCTCGCCGACCGCTGCGAAGCCTCCCGCAAGCCGGATCGAGAGCTCGACGCCGATATCTACGAGGCGTTGGGCTTCGTTGTCCGGCGCAAGCCAACGCGTCTGGTCAACCGGCGCACGCCGGCAGGAGGCATCTACCAGCACGGCTCCTTCTGGAAGACGCTGGGCACGGTCAGCGCGGATATCGACATCGCCGTATCGCTGCTGCGACAGAAGGCGCCGGGCTGGAGCTGGAGCCTGCAGTGCCTCGCCGGCGAGGACAGCTTCGCCTTCCAGGCGCTCGTCGCCGATTGCTCCGGCCAGGGCGTCATGGGTTCGCTTGCGCTCTGCGCCGCGATGCTGCGCGCCCTCGCCCGGCGCGAACCGCCTGCCCCGCCGGAATCGCGGCTCACGGAAACTTGACCCGCCGGTCATTCGACGCGGTTGAACCGGGGCGGACCGTCGGTAGTCTGCTGCGATCCGAGGGGAGAACAGCCACATGCAGGACACAGATTTCACGCGCCGCGCCGTTCTGGCCGGCGCCGGTGCTTTCGTTGCCGCTGCAACAATCGATCTGCCCGGTTTCGACCCGGCCCACGCTCAAGGAGTTCCCGTGAATCAGGCTCCCGGTTTCTACCGCTACAAGATCGGCGACATCACCCTGACGGCGCTCAATGACGGCTTCGGCAAGCGCCCGCTCGAAGGCTTCGTCCGCAATGCCGAGCTCGCCGACGTGAAGAAGGCGATGGCAGAGGCTTTCCTGCCGCAGGACGCGCTGAACATCACCTTCACCACGCTCGCCATCCAGCATGGCGGCAAGCTCACCCTGATCGACACCGGCAACGGCGATTCGGGCGCGCCGACCTCCGGCACCTGGATGGCGAATTTCAAGGCGGCGGGCTTCGACCCGAAGGATGTCTCCAGCGTCGTGTTCAGCCATTTCCACGGCGACCACATCAACGGCTTCCGCTTGAAGGACGGCACGGCCATCTTCCCCAATGCCGAGGTGATGGTGCCGGCGGCCGAATGGGCCTTCTGGATGGACGATGCCAGGATGAATGCCGCCCCTGAAGGGATGAAGGGCGCCTTCGCGGGCGTGCGCCGTGTCTTCGGCCCCGTCGCCAAGGATGTGAAGCAGTTCGAGCCGGGCAAGGAGCTGCTGCCCGGCCTGACGCCGATCGCGGCCCCCGGCCATACGCCAGGACATACGGTCTTCGCGCTGACCTCCGGCAACGGAAAGCTGATGATCATGTCAGACACGACCAATCATCCGGCCCTGTTCGTGCGCAATCCGGACTGGTCGGCGGTATTCGATATGGACGGCCCGCAGGCGGCGGCGACGCGACGCAAGCTCCTCGACATGGTTGCGGCCGAGCGGATGCAGGTCGCCTTCTACCATGCCCCCTTCCCGGCGACCGGTTTCATCGCCAAGGAGGGCAATGGCTTCGAGATGGTGCCGGTGCAATGGAGCGCGGCGCTCTAAGCGCCGTCTTCCCATCGTTTCACATCGAGGCCGGGCGAAAGCCCGGCCTTTTTATGATCGGGACTTTGTTGCCGCCATGACCTCGCGGCGTGGCGCCCGGACGTGTTAAGCCTGCCGGAATGCCGCAGGGCCTGCCGTTCCAGGACACGCTATGACCGAACGATTCGGCGCGATCTCCTTCGTCGCCAGCGAAACTCCTGAAGCGCAGGCGGCGCTCGACAAGCTCGTCGACCGTTACGGCAATGCCGAGCCGGCCAGGGCCGATGTCGTGGTCGCGCTCGGTGGCGACGGCCTGATGCTGCAGACGCTTCATCGCTTCCTCGGCACCGGCAAGCCGATCTACGGCATGAATCGCGGCTCGGTCGGCTTCCTGATGAACGAGTTCAAGGAGCGCGGCCTGACCAAACGGCTGGACGCCGCCCAGCGCAGCATCGTCCACCCGCTCTCGATGCAGGCTACCGACCGCAATGGCGCGACCGTGCAGGCCAAGGCGATCAACGAAGTCTCGCTGCTGCGCCGCTCCTATCAGGCCGCGAAGCTGCGCATCTCCGTCGATGGCCAGGTGCGCCTGTCGGAGTTGATCGCCGACGGCCTTCTGCTGGCGACGCCCGCCGGTTCCACGGCTTACAACCTCTCGGCCAACGGTCCGATCCTGCCGCTCGATGCGCCGCTGCTCGCGTTGACGCCGATCTCGGCCTTCCGGCCGCGGCGCTGGCGCGGCGCCCTGCTGCCCGATCATGCCAAGGTCTTCATCGAGGTGCTGGAAGCCGAGAAGCGCCCCGTCAGCGCCGTTGCCGATCACACGCAGATCGACGAGGTCAGCTCCGTTTCGATCGAGATCGACCGGAGCGTCGACCTCGTTATGCTGCATGACCCTGGCCACAGCCTGGACGAGCGCATCCTGCGCGAGCAGTTCGGGTACTGAGTCTCGTCAGGCTGCGTCGCGCAGGTCGCTCTCGGCGAGCTCGATCAGGAAGGACGGATCGGCCTCCACCAGTAGCGCGAGCGCTGCGTCGTCCGCCAGCGAATCCGCGAGATTGCGTGCCTCCTCGCGCGCGGCTTCGGCATCCATGCGACGCAGCATGGCCATCAGCCCATCGGCCTCCGGCCCTCCGCGCGTCTCGCAGGCGATCAGGACCGCGCGCAACAGCCCGCGATCCATGCCCTGACGGACGCTGCCCCGATCGAAGCCACGCGCGTTGAGCGCGAGGATGGCAGCGGTGAAGGCAGGTTCCAGCGCCGCCGACAGCCCCGCCTTGCGGCAGAGGGCCTTGAGCCCGGCACCGCGCTTGTCGCGCAGCAGCGCCGCGACCCGCTCCCCGGGCAGTCCGGACAGCGCGACGAAGGCTGCCTCGGCCAGAGCCGGCTCGCCGCTGAGCAGCGAGCGCAGCATCAGCCCCGGCGTCAATCGGCCGGTGACCCTGAGGACCTCGACAATGGCCGGCGCATCGCTGGCCTCGCCGCCGGCGGCGAGCGCGACCGCGACCCGCTCCATCGACTCGCGCGCCAACCGCGCGCTGCGCTCCGGCGTCAGCCAGCCGCAGCCCGCGACGAAGCTCGCCAGCGTGTCGGACACCCGCGCGGCAATGACCTGCCGCAGTCCGCCCGGCAGGTCTGCACGCTCCAGCAACGCCTCGCGCAGGATGCCGCTGTCGCCATGGCGCTCGATCATGCGTTCCAGCGAGAATTCGGGAATCTCGGCAGTGCGATTGCCGGCGAGGGTGACAAGCGCCTCCTCGCAGCCGACTTCGGCCAGTGCCGCACAGACGCTCGACGGCAGGCAGCGGCGCATGGCGATGGCCTTCTGGGCCAGCGCATCGCCCACCGCGGCGGCATCGACCAGATCGGCCTCGGTCAGCACCGGAGAATGCGCCAGGACCAGGGCCGCGACATCGCTCTGCTCGGCGATCAGGCTGAGCGCGAGATTGCGCGGCGTGTGCATCGAAGGCGCCATCTCCTCGGCGATTGCCCGGCGCACCAACGGCGAGGGATCGTCGATCAGCGCCATCAGCGCCGTCTCGGCCTCGTGCCTGTCCTCGTCGGACATTTCCGACCGCAAATAAGCACCGGCCAGACTGGCGGCGCCGCTCGCGCGCGCCTCCGCCGGCGCGGTGCGGGCCCAGAGCAGGAAGCGCCGAACGATCATGCGCCGCTCCGCTGGATCATGAAGGAAGACAGGTCAAGCGGCCCGCTTCGACGTTTCGCGGTCGGCTGCGAGGCTGCGACGGCGGACTGCAACAGATCGCCCGGCCGCGCCGGCGGCAGCGGAGCGCTGACCGCCTTGCCGCCTGCGCCCGCCACAGCGCCGCCCGCTATCGGGCTCGCATCCGACGTCGTGGTATCGCCCTGGCCGGAGCGCGGGAAATAGCGCTCGCCACCGTCGAGCGAAGCCATGCGCGTGCCGCCCCGCGACGGCGTCGTCCAGAGATTGGCGACGGCCTTCGAGACCGGATCGCGCGAGCCGTTGGTCGAGAACAGTCCGACAAGCCCCTTGGCGCGCCCTTCGCGCAAGCCCGCGGCAACCTCGGCGACCGGAGGGTCGGCCTGCCCCGCTTGCAGGTTCTGCGCCATGTTGGTCGCGACCTGCGTGCTGGCATGACTCGCCGCCAGCACCCCATAGACCTCCTGCACGCTGCGTGCCCGCCCCGCCTTGTCGTAGAAGATCGAGCGGTTTGCCGCGGCGGCGTCGGGAAAGTCCCGCGCCGCGACGCGATTGGGATCGCTGGCCGCCGCGCGGATCAGATCGGACGCGCCGCGCGCACCCAGCACATGCGCCATATAGAGTTCGCCGGCCTGCGGCTGGCGGCCGAGGGTCGACGCGAGCTGGTCGCGATTCTTCTGGGTCAGCGCCCCAGCCATCACGGCCGCGACCTGCGGATCGTTGCGCAGCTGCAGGATTTTCTCGCGCGCCGCCGGATCGGAGACGCTGAGGCGCCCGCCGCTTTCGCTGATCGCGTCGGCATATTGCGAGAGGCCCTGCTTTGGCCCCTCCTGCTTGACCATGGCGAGCCAGGTTTGCTCGATGAACTGGAAGAGCCCCGTGGCGCTCGACGTACTCGCCTTGGCCGTGGGCTCCAGTGAGGACTCGCGCTGCGCCGTCTTGAGGAGATAGTCGAACCCCACCCCCGTCCGCTCCGCGCCCTGACGGATGGCGCTGACGACCGGGCTCGCTGGCTGCGTTTCGCGGCTCTGGCTCTGCGGCGTGGTGAAGAGGAACATCGAGACCTTCGGCGGCGGCCCGCGCGCGTCGCAGGGCACGCCTCGAAATTGCCTCCATTATGGTAAGCGAACCGTTAAGATCGACCCCGCACCGACGGGCGCCCGCGCTTTCCACTTCCCTCCCGACGGAGGTCCCTCTACGACTTCTGGTTCCGGCTCAGCAGCCGGCGCATGATGAAGGCGGAGGCGTCGATGGCGGAAGTGATGCGTCACAAGCGTGGCGGGATCTATTTCGAGGATTTCCAGGTCGGCGCGGTCATCGAGCACGGCCTGACGCGCACCGTCACGCAGATGGACAACATGCTGTTCTCCAACATGACGTTGAACCCCCAACCCCTTCATATCGATGCGCATTTCTGCGCGACCGAGACCGAATGGGGCAAGCCGCTGATGAACTCGCTGTTCACGCTCGGCCTGATGATCGGCATCTCCGTCAACGACACCACGGTCGGCACCACCATCGGCAATCTCGGCATGACCGACGTGCTCTTCCCCGCCCCGCTTTTCGAGGGCGATACGGTGAACTGCACCACCGAGATCGCGGCCAAGCGCGAGTCGCGCTCGCGGCCCGATGCCGGCATCGTCGAGTTCGTCCACAAGGCCTACAAGCAGGACGGCACGCTGGTCGCCCAGTGCCGCCGCCAGGCCTTCATGCGCAAGCGCCCGGCCCCCGACACGGTCTCGGTCTGACCATGCGCTCGCTCCTGTTCGTGCCGGGCGACAGCCCGAAGAAGCAGCAGAAGGGCTTGGAGAGCGGCGCCGACGCGCTGATCCTGGACCTCGAGGATTCCGTCGCGCTCGACGGCAAGCCGCAGGCGCGCGAGATCACCCGCGCCTTCCTCGAAGCCACCCGCGCGCTGCCGAAGCGCCCGCTGCTGATCGTGCGCATCAACGGCCTCGCGACGGGCCTGAGCGACGCCGACCTCGATGCCGTCATGCCCGGTGCGCCGGACGCGATCATGCTGCCGAAATCGGAGGGCGGCACCGATGTCGGCCATCTCGCCGCCAAGATCGCGGTGCGCGAGGCGGAGGCCGACCTCCCGGACGGCACGACACGAATCCTGCCGATCACCACCGAGAACGCCAAGGGCATCTTCGGGCTCGGCAGCTACAGCCGCTCCTCGCACCGCCTGATGGCGCTGACCTGGGGTGCGGAGGATCTCTCAGCCGATCTCGGCGCCGAGACCAATCGGCTGGAGGACGGCAGCTATACCGATCCCTATCGCCTCGCCCGTGCGCTCACCCTGTTCGGTGCGACGGCGGCGCAGGTCGATGCGATCGACACCGTCTTCACGAATTTCCGCGACGATACCGCCTTCCGCGCCGAATGCCTCGCCGCGCGCCGTGACGGCTTCACCGGCAAGATGGCGATCCATCCGGCGCAGGTCCCGGTCATCAACGAAATCTTCGCGCCCTCGCCGGCGGCGCTCGCCAAGGCGGAGCAGATCATCGCCCTGTTCGCGGCCAATCCGGGCGCCGGCGTCATCGGGCTCGATGGCGAAATGCTGGATCGCCCCCATCTGATCAAGGCACAGCGGCTCGTCGCACGAGCTCGCAAACTGGCTGAATGAACCGCCGGAGGCGACTCCAATGACTCAGGTTTTCGAGATTTCAGGCATGCATTGCGGCGGCTGCGCCGCGCGCGTCCAGCGTGCTGCTACGGCGCTCGCGCCCGGTGCCACGGTGACGCTCGATCCGCCGCGCCTCACCTTGCCGGACGGCGCGAAGCTCGATGCCGAGGCGATCAACAAGGTGCTGGCGGAATTCGGCGATTACAGCGTCAAGCCGCCGGCGGGTTGAAGCTGACCGTCATTCCGGGGCTTCGCGCAAGCGAAGAGCCCGGAACCCATGAACACGACGCTGCAGGAAAAGCGCTACGCTTCCCGTCTCTTGCGGCAATGACGGTGTTCATGGGTTCCGGGCTCAAGTGCTTCGCACTTGCCCCGGAATGACGGGCGCGCCCTACCCGCCAGCCGGGCGCATGATCGAGAACAGGCTCGTCACTTCGGCGTAATCCGCATAGCCGCAACGCGCGATCGGGTTGGCGCCGGCCGTGTCGAAGCGCCCGTCCTTGACGAAGGCATCGTCGATGAAGGTGCCGACGACCTGCCCCAGCACCATCCAGCGCGGCACGGCATTCCCGTCGAGATCATGCAATTGCTGGATCGAGAGCAGCTTGCATTCGAGGGCGGCCGGCGTGCCGGCGACGCGCGGCGGCTTGACGAAGCGCGACGGCGCCATCTCAAGCCCGGCATGCGCATACTCGTTCTCGCCCCGCGGCAGCGGCGCCGAGGTCAGGTTCATCGGCTGCGCCAGCGCCCTGGTCACCAGGGAGCAGGTGAACTCGCCGGTCTCCTCGATGAAGGCGACGGCGTCCTTCTTGTTCTCCGAGGAGAACATCACGATGTTCGGCCGCGACGAGATCGCGTTGAAGAAGCTGTAGGGCGATAAATTGACTTCGCCCTTGGCGCTCAGCGCCGTGATCCAGCCGATCGGCCGCGGCGCGACGATCGCCTTGAACGGATCATGCGCGAAGCCGAGATCGTCCCGCGTGGCCGAATAGATCATCGCGTCAGGTCCCGTAATAGCTGACGATATCGGCCATCACCGGCCGGTCGCGGTCGCTGATCGGCGCGGTTGGGGTGCCCAGATGGACGAAGCCGGCCATCCGCTCGTCCTCGGCCAGCCCGAAGGCCGTCATGACCTCGCGGTCGAATGAGAACCAGTTCGTCAGCCAGGAGCCGGCATAGCCCATGGCATAGGCGGCGACGAGCATGTTCATGCAGACCGCGCCGGCCGAAAGCTCCTGCTCCCAGAGCGGGATCTTGACGTGCTGGCGCGCCCGCGAGACCACGCCGACGATGACCGGCGCGTGCAGCAGGCGCTTGCGCTCGAATTCGACCTGCTCCTCGCTGGCTTGCGGATTCTTCTCGCGGAAGACCCGCGCGACGATCTCCGCCGCCGCCTCCCGGGCCGCGCCCTTGAAGACGATGAAGCGCCAGGGGGCGAGCTTGCCGTGATCAGGCACACGCGCCGCGATGGCGAGCAACTCGTCGAGCTGGGCGCCGTCGGGGCCGGGCGCGGTCAGGAACTGCGGCGGCACGGAGCGACGCAGCTTGAGCAGAGAGAGCGTATCGGTCATGAAACATCCGGACGGTGGCTTTGGAATTGACCTATTCCTTCGCCATGATGAGGACAAGCGGAGCTGCTCATACATCGCCGCAGAGCCGCCGAGGACGAAAAGCATGCTTGAATTGGAGGGTTTTGAAGCTCGCCGCCTCGCCGCGGTCGCCTTTGCCGTGGCCGTCCTGCTTGCGCCCGGCCTTGCCGACGCCCAGTCCGCCGACCCTGGCCCCGGCGCAGATGCCCCCGCTCCCGCGCCCCTGCAGGGCCAGCCGGTCGCGCCGAACGGATTGGCGCGCCTGTCCGTCTCCGCCCAGTTCGCCGCCGATCGCAAGCCGATCCGTTCCGGCCTGAACTGGCGCGTCCTCAGCGAAAGCGCCGACGGCGGCTCACCCAAGATCGTCGCCCGCTCCTCGGAGCCGGAGCCGGCCTTCTCACTGCCGCCCGGCAACTACATCATCCATGCCGGATACGGCTTCGCCAGCGGCACCAAGCGCGTTAGCCTCGGCCAGCAGGGTTTGCGCGACCAGGTCCAGATCAGCGCCGGCGCGCTCTCGCTGGCCGGCTCGATCGGCGATGCGCCGATCCCGGCGCCCTTACTCTCCTTCTCGGTCTTCGTGCCGCTTCAGGGTAACTCCGAAGGCCGTTTGATCACGAGCGGCGCCAAGGCGGGCGAGGTCATCCGCCTGCCCGAGGGCACCTATCACGTCGTCTCGACCTATGGCGATTCCAACGCGATCCAGCGCGCCGACGTGAAGGTCGAGACCGGCAAGGTCACGGATGCCACGCTGCATCATCGCGCCGCCAAGGTGACGCTGAAGCTCGTCGCCAGTGCCGGCGGCGAGGCCTTCGCCGGCACCGCCTTCAGCGTGCTGACGCCGGGCGGCGACGTCATCCGCGAGGCGATCGGCGCCTTTCCGCAGGTCATCCTGGCGGAAGGCGACTATGTTCTCATCGCCCGGCAGGAAGGGCAGGTCTATTCGCGCGACTTCAAGGTCGAATCGGGCGCCGACCGCGATATCGAGGTTTTGGCGAAATAGGTCGGCAGCCGCTTCGCGCACCCCTTGTCATTCCGGGGCGTGCCGCAGGCGCGAACCCGGAACCCACGACTGGTAGGACAGTTGGTGCGCGGTTGTTGGGCTCACCCAGTCGTGGGTTCCGGGTTCTTCGCTCCGCGAAGCCCCGGAATGACAAAGGTGATTGGTTGCTCACATTGCCAAGCCACGCCCGGCCTCAGTTCGTCGGCTTCACGCCGCCGCCAGCCGCCTCGATCCTTACCGGGCCGATCCCCGCGACGATCCCGTCCGCCAATCGCAGCGCCAGGCAGCGATAGCCGGCATCGACCAGATGCAGCCCGTCCATGCCGACGAGTTCCTCCGGCGTGAACTGGCGGGAATTCGACCAGCCCTTCATCATCGCATAGCGCGGGAACAGTGAGATGCCCTGGTCCCGCGCCGTCTTGACCAGCACGGCGCGATAATCATCGTAATGCGGATAGCGCCCCTCGCGCGGCAGCCAGGGCAAATCCATCAGGATCATGTCGATCCCGGCGGCGCGGGCCTTGCCGATCCCCTTGTTGAGGATCTTGGCGAGCTTCTCCTCGCCGATGTCGCGGATCGCATCGTTGATCACGGTCTGCCAGATCACGATCGCCGGCTTCTCGTCGATGACATCGGCCTGCATGCGCAGCAGCATGTCATATGCGGATTGGCCGCCGACGCCCTTGTTGAGGACCTGCACCTCCGCACCGGGCAGGCGTCGGCTGAGCTCCGCCTGCAGCACGGCCGGATAGCTCTTGTCCTCCGCACTGGCGCCGGAACCCGCCGTGGCGGAGGAACCCAGCGCGACAATCGTCAGGCGGCCGGTCTCCTGAAGCGCCTTGCGCGCGGCCGGCAGGTTGGGCTGGAAGGCGGCTTTGGTCACCTCCGCGCGGCAGCGGGTATCAAGCGGCGGGGGAAGCGGCGCCGCAATCGGCGCGGAATTCAGCGCGAGGACAAGGAGGGCCGCGGCAGCTGCGCGCCACGGGCCGGGGCAGACTCGGCGCTTGCGCCGCGTTTCGTGATCGAACGGTACCACGACAGGAAAATCCCTAACCCTGTCAGAATTGTAACGCCAGCCGTGCATATCAGCAACTGAACGCCCAGATCGAAGGAAGTTTCCGCCAGCACGATCTGCCCGCTGATCGAAAGCACGATGCCAGCGCAGAAGACGTGAAGCGAATTCTGCCCGGCATGGGCAAGGATGCGGCCAGGAGCCGCCTTCGCCAGCGTGGCTCCGGCCGGCAGCCAGCGGATCGCCAGCCAGGCGAGCGCGCCGATATGCAGGAGGCGCGTCCAGGCGAGATTGGTCTTGTCCGAGCCGAGTTGCACGGAATCGAACCAGTCGTTCAGCGCGCCGATGCCGGTCGGATTCCCGCTCGAAACCTTCACCACCCAGGCGAAGGCGATGAAGGCCACCGCCGCGAGGTCGAGCCAGATCAGGCGCGGCGCGCGGATGCCGAGCTGCGCCGCCCGGCCGATGACGACACCGAGCGTGAACACGACCTGCCAGGCAAAGGGGTTGAAGAACCAGGTGCCCGCGCTGCCATTGGGCAGGTTGAGCTCGAAGACGAGCGCGGCCTGCCAGATTGTAAGCGAGAAGCCGAGCGTGAGCAGCGGGCTCAGGCGTGCCGCGTAATAGATCGCGGGGAACAACCCCAGCAGCACGATATAGAGCGGCAGGATATCGAGATAGGACGGCTGATAAGTCAGCGTCAGCGCGCCGATCAGCGCCTCGACCGTGTCGCGGAAGAAGGGCTGGATGTTGATCGCCTCGATATAGAGCGGGTTCTGCGTTCGCGTCACCGCCGTGGCGACGACGCCGCAGACGATGATGAACACCGCGATATGGGCGATATAGAGCGTCCAGAGCCGCGCTCCAAGCTTCAGGCCCGCGACCGCGAACCCGCGCTGCTCGATCAGCCCGCCATAGGCGAGGGTCGCCGAGACGCCGGCCAGCAGCACGAAGATGTCGGCCGCATCCGAGAAGCCGAAATTATGCGGCATATAGGCCGAGACGACGTTCCCCGGCATGTGGTTGATGAAGATGATCAGGAGGGCGAGCCCACGGATGACGTCGATCCGCGCATCCCGCCCCGGCGCGGCCAGCACCGCATCCACGGCCGGTCGGCCGAGAAGCAGGAAGCGCCTGAAGGATGGTTGGGAGGACATGGGGCGCGACAGTCCTTCAGCGGGCCGGAAATCAGGGTCGAAACGCTGGCGAGTCGCTCGGTGTTCCCGGCTCGCCGCTCTCAAGATGAACGTTCGTTGTCGAAATCATTCATCTGCCGTTCATATAACTCCCGCTGACTCGCGTCACGCGGCGTGTTGTCACAAGCGCGTGTGGCGGATCATCAGCGGCTTTGCGGCGAGGTTGAGACGAAGCAACGCCGGCACGGCAATGTGATGCCGCGCCCGCCCCTTCAAAAGCATTCTACGCTCAAGGAAAATCCGCGGGTCATCCCGGGCTTGACCCGGGATCCATACCGGAAGGCTTCCGATCGAGGTTCAGGCATTGGATCCCGGATCTCCCCTTCGCTGCGTCCGGGATGACGCGCGCTTTCAGGAGACCGCAGTGCCTCAACGGGAGCGGGCAATGCGCCTCAATACGGCGGTTCGGCGTAGACCGGCTTGCCGTCGATCAGCAGGCGCTTGATCGCGGCCTCTCCCGACGACGAAACGGCGGCCACGACTTCGATCCGGGCCTTGTCGGTGGTTTCGATCGCCTTGCCCTCGCCCTGCGGCACGAAATAGCTCTCGAGCCCATAGCCAATGCGGAGGCGGTTGCGGCGGCCGCTGCAATCGACATCACCATTCGCATTGGTGGCGCAGGCCGAGGTCGCGGTGACGCGCCCGGCGATCACGACGACACCGTCGCCGGGCTTCGGCCAGTCGCGCGAAACGCCGGTCGCCTTGGCAAAGCCCTGCTCGTCCCGGCCGAGGCTGACATAGACCCGCTCGCCGCGCTCGAAACCCGTCTTGCCGGCCGCATCGGCCTCCACCGTGCTGATCGGATAGGCGAGGATGACATAATCGCCGCGGAAGAGATCGCGCGGATCGACCGGCACGCTCCGCAGCCGGATCTCGGCACCACCCCGCAGGATGCGCGCCCGCTGCTCGACGAGCGCGAGCAGAACGAGCGCCAGCAGCAACGCGGTCGCCAGCGCGCGCCAGACCAGCGGCACCTTGGCGACGAGCGTATCGGCGGAAAGCACGCGCATCAGACGGCTTCCTTCTCAGGCGGGTTGAGGCGGGCGAAGAGCCGCCGCGCACCGGAGGCGATGGCCAGAAGCGCCGCGCCCGCGACCAGGAAGAACAGCGACTGGTCGAGCAGCGTGCCGATCGTCTGCCAGAGCAGGATCAGGATCGCGACGCCGAACAGCACCGAGCCCGCCAGCACCAGCCGCCGGACGCCGCTGACAGATCCCGCGACCATCAGCGCGGTCGCGGCCAGCAGCACAAGGCTCGCGACGATGATCTTGCCGGCCATGGCGGTGACGATGCCGGTCCAGAACACCGCTGGCACCAGCAGGGCGAAGGCAAGCCCCGCCGCCAGCGGCCAGGCGAAGCGCCGTTCCCGCGCGAAGGCGGCCAGACAGGCGACGATCGGCAGGGCGACGGCATAGGCCAGGAAGACAAAGCGGAAGGCGTGGCCTGCCCGCGCCTCCTCGCGGTCGAGGATGCGGATGAGTTCCGTGTTCAGCACCAGCACCAGCCCGAGCAATCCCCAGGGCAGGCAGGCGGTCAGGACCGAAGGCAGGCCCCGGTCGAGCGCCAGCGCCCCCAGCGCCACATAGAACACGGCGAGCGCCAGCCCATAGGCCAGGAGCCCGTAATCGAAGCGGTCGAACAGCCCGTAGCCCGGCGCCATCGCGAGCCAGATGGCGGCCGCGAGCACGACGAGGTGATGGACCAGCCGGTTGCCCCGCGACAGCGAGAGCCACAGGGCCGGCAGATAGAGGATGAAGAAGCCGAGATGGGCGCCGCTGCGCGCCTCCTCCCAGCGCCCGCCGCTCCAGGCGCAGATCGCGATCAGAGCGATCGCCAGCGCACCGTTCGAACGCATCAGGACAGCGGCGGTGAGGCCACCGAGCGCGACCAGCAGGGCCCCGCCCGGCCAGTCCGCCGGCAGGTGATACATCTGGCCGACCAGTGCCAAGCCGGCGCCGAAGATCAGCACGCCGCAGGTCACGGCGGCATCGGCGCCGCGCGGCGAGCCCCGGCGCTCCAGCCGGAAGGCATAGGCGGTGCAGATGGCGATGGCCGCCAGGATCATGCCGAGCTTGACGAGTCGCGGGATGTCCTCCCAGCCCGCCGCGACGAAGGCGGCGACGCTTGCCGCGATCAGGAGGCCGCCGAGCAGGCCGAGCAGGGCCGGCAGGCGGATACCGCCCTGCTCGCGCACAACCGAGCGCCGGATCGCGCCGGCATTCTCGGCGCTGAGCCAGCCCTCGGCGACCCAGCGGGGAAGATCGGCTTCGAGCCGCTTGCGGTAGGAGCCTGTCAGCATCGCCGGCAATCTGCCACGGCAAGGCCGGGATTCGCTAGGGGAACGCCGTCACTTGCCGCTGCGCCTTCTCCCCTTGCGGGAGAAGGCGCCGGTAGGCGGATGAGGGGTCTCGCAACGCTTGTCGTCATTGCGAGGAGAGTAGCGACGAAGCAATCCAGGGGACATAGAGCGCTGCCGCCCCTGGATTGCTTCGCTCCGCTCGCAATGACGGCAGAGGTCGCGCGCCCCTCATCCGTCTCGGTTCGCCGAGCCACCTTCTCCGGCAAGGGAAGAAGGGAAGGCCGAGACCTCGTCAGCCCGCCTTCACGGCCTTCCGGCGCGCAAGATCCGGCGCCAGCGCCTCCTCGCCCAGCGCTGCGAGCGCTTCCGACAGCGTCATCACCGTCTGCGCCTGGCTGCCGAGGCGGCGGACCGTCACGGTCTTCTCCTCGGCCTCGCGCTTGCCGACGGCGAGGATGACCGGGACCTTGGCCAGCGAGTGCTCGCGCACCTTGTACGAGATCTTCTCGTTGCGCAGGTCGGCGCGCGCGCGCAGGCCGGCCCCCATCAGCACCGTCGTCACCTCCTCGGCATAGGCGTCGGCCTCGGAGGTGATTGGGCAGACGACGATCTGCTCGGGCGCCAGCCAGAGCGGGAAATGCCCGGCATGGTGCTCGATCAGGATGCCGGTGAAGCGCTCCAGCGAGCCGCAGATCGCCCGGTGGACCATGACCGGCTGCTTCTTCTCGCCATCGGCGCCGATATAGAAGGCGCCGAAGCGCTCCGGCAGGTTGAAGTCGACCTGCGTCGTCCCGCACTGCCAGTCGCGGCCGATGGCGTCGCGCAGGACATATTCGAACTTCGGCCCGTAGAAGGCGCCCTCGCCCGGATTGATCTCGGTCTTGATCCGGTTGCCGGACTGCGCCGCGATCGTCTCCAGCACCTTGGTCATGACGTCCTCGGCATGGTCCCAGAGCGCATCTGAGCCGACGCGCTTCTCGGGCCGGGTCGAGAGCTTGATGACGAGGTCCTGATCGAAGCCGAAATCCTCGTAGACCGAGAGGATCAGGTCGTTGATCTTCAGACACTCGGCCGCGAGCTGCTCTTCTGTGCAGAAAATGTGCGCGTCGTCCTGCGTGAAGCCGCGCACGCGCATCAGCCCATGCAACGCGCCCGAGGGCTCGTAGCGATGGACATTGCCGAATTCGGCCAGCCGGATCGGCAGATCGCGATAGCTTTTGAGGCCGTGCTTGAAGATCTGGACATGGCCGGGGCAGTTCATGGGTTTAAGCGCGAAGACGCGATGGTCGCGCTCGGCGTCCTGCGGATTCTCGAAGGCCGCGGCCGATTTCACCGCGAACATGTTGTCCTGGTACCAGCCCCAGTGGCCCGAGGTCTCCCAGAGCGACTTGTCGAGGATCTGCGGCGCGTTCACCTCCTCGTAGTCGGCGGCGAGGCGCCGG
>JBDHTM010000007.1:0-84839 GCA_039808685.1 Allobosea sp.
ATCAGCCGCGAAGAGGCGCTCGCCTCCGGCCCGCGCGTCGTGGTGCTCGACGACAAGGGCAAGACCAGGGCGACCGTGCGCGCCGCCTCTGCCGATCACGACGCCGTCCTCGCTGCCGTCACCGCCGCGCCGGCCGAGGAGCCCGCCGCGCCGGATGCCAAGCCCGCCTTGGCGCCGCGCCCGGCCGCGGCCTCCGCCGCGACGCAGCTCGCCAGGGTCGCCCCCGGCAATGCCCAGCAGGCGCCGGTGCTGGCGAGCGCCTCCTCCACCCCCGTCGGGTCTGCCGCTCCGGCGGCCCCCGCCGAAGAAAAGCCCTTCCTGCAGCGCGCGCTCAGCTTCATGCCGGTCTTCGGCGGTACGGCCGATCAGGGCATGACCACGGCCTCGGCACCGGTCGCATCGGTCGTTCCGGCCTCGCCGACGACCACCAGCGCTCCGCTGCCGCCGCGGCGCGCGAACAACCTCAAGACCTCCAGCCTGGACCAGTCGACGGCGGCCTATGCCAGCCAGTCGGTGCAGCGCTGAGCACCTGATGGCCGCCGGGCAATCGTGACTTAATTGTCACAAAACCGCAGATAATTCGGATTGCCTTTTTTGCAGGCGCGAAGGCTCCCGTTTCGGGGGCCTTTGCTTTTTGGCTGTGCGTTCGGCCCAAAACCTCGCCTTGCCTGAAAACCGACCCCGCCCGCTTCATGAAGCGACAGCGCGATCCATGCGCGACGAGGGGGTTCCAGCAGATGTCCGATCTCTTCCGTTCCGCGATTCTCGGTCTGGCCCTTGCGGCTGGCATCGGCGGCACCCAGGCTTCCGATCTGCCGAGCAAGAAAGGCGCGCCGCCCGTTCCGGTCGTCCCGGCGATCACCTGGTTCGATATCGCCGTCAATCTGAAGGCCCAGACCGACTACAATTTCCGCGGCATCTCGCAGACGGATCGCAAGCCGGGTGTCGGCGGCGGCGCCGAGCTGCAAGTCTACAACAACCTGTTCTATCTCGGCGTCTATGGTTCGAGCGTGGACCTTACGACGCGCCCGGACGCCGAGATCGATTTCTACGGCGGCATCCGGCCGAAATTCGGCGACCTCGCCTTCGATCTCGGCGTGATGCAGTACTATTACCCGAGCGAAAAGCAGCTGATCGACGCCAGCGGCGTGTTCTGGACTCCGAAGAACACCGACTACACCGAGGTCTACGGCAAGGTCTCCTATACGTTCGCGGAGAGCCTGACGCTCGGCGCCAATGTCTTCTACGCCTGGGACTGGCTCGGCACCGGCGCCAGCGGCACCTATGCCTCGGTAACCGCCAAGTACAGCCTGCCCTTCCTGGAGGGCCTCTCGGTCTCCGGCGAATTCGGCCATTACTGGCTCGGCACCACCAATCTCGCGATCTGGTCGACGGTGCCACCAACCAACCTGCCGGACTACAACTATTGGAATGCCGGCGTTTCCTACACCTGGAAGAACGTCACAGCGGATCTCCGCTATCACGACACCGACCTGTCGAAGAGCGAATGCTTCGCGCTGACGGCCGATTCACGCGGTATCGCCACCGGCAGCGGCCGCTCGAAATGGTGCGGCGCCACCGTGATCGCCACGCTCTCCTTCGACATCACCGCAAGCAGCGTCGGCATCTTCGCGCCGAAGTGACTCGAACGAGGCGCGATACCCGTGGCCCTTGAAAGGGAGCAATGCCGGTTTGCCGTCATTGCGAGGAGCGCAGCGATGAAGCAATCCAGGGGGCCGGGCTGACGCGTTCGACCCAGTCCCCTGGATTGCTTCGCTCCGCTCGCAATGCGGATAGGTCAGCCTCGGAGGCCGTTGATATCAGACGATCTCTGAAACCAGCTTGGCGATCAGGCTGTTGGAGAGAATGACCGGCAGGCCCGCTTCCGCCGCCTCGTGACGATGCCGCTCGACGAAGCCCATGCAATCCATCAGCAGGATCTTGGCGCCACGTCCGGCCAGGTCGCCTGCGGCTTCCGCGACCGAAATCCCGCCGCCGCCATAAGGCGACGCCGCGGCATAGAGTGGCGCACGGCCGAGCGGTGCCCATTTCCCTGCCTCGGAGGAAATCTGCTCGGCCAGCGGCACGATGATGCCGAGCTGCTCACCCTGCACCAATGCAGCGACCGTCGATGGCAGGATCCGATCCGGCTCGACCAGCCGCGCCCTTTCAGTCTTCAAGCTCGCGAAATGGCCGGTGCAAAGCATCAGGATCGTCGAGCAGCCCGCCGCTTCCAGCATCGCGAGCTTGGCTTGCGCCGCCGCCTCGGTGCGGGCCCGGTCGATCACGACCGCGCTGCCGTCGAGCAGCTTGGTAATCAGCACCGGCTTGCCGGGCCCGGTCGCGAAGTCGCGCTCGATTTGGGCGCGGCCGAGGCCGTCGAGCACGCCGGCATGGTGCCGCGCCAGACGCGCATCCAGCACGTCGTCGAGAATCGGCGTGATGTCGGCGCGCGGCGCCTGGCCGATCGTCAGGGTGCCCAGCTTGCTCATGGCGATGCCTCCTCCGCAATGAAAGGGCCCCGGGATGATCACCCCGGAGCCTGACTCGCTCAGCGCTTCCAGAAATTCTTCGAGACGGAGTCGAAGAAGGAGAAGATCGCGTCGCCCGCGATCACGCCGGCCGCGAAGACCTCCATGTCGCCCTCGCCGCTCGCGCCGCGCAGCTTCTCCCAGATGATCCGGCAGAGGATGCCGGCCAGCACCGCCCAGCCCGCCATCGGGAAGTTGATCAGCAGACCGGTAGCGAAGAGCACGCCGATCTGCCGCTTCGGCCCGCCGATGAACTGCAGGATCGCGCCGGGAATCGCCCAGAGGAAGAGCTGCCAGGCCACGCCCGGAGCCACGCCCGCCTTGATCGTCGCGGCATAGACCTTGTCCACGGGCGCCACGAGGTTCTGGTCGAAATAGGACTGGTAGGAGAACAGCACGACCGCGCCCGCCACGACGAAGGCGAACATCGCCGCGAAGAGCTGCTGGCGGCGGCCGTCGCGCTCGAAGGCAGGATCGGTGCCGTTGCCGCGCAGGAGGTAGCCGGCCTTCAGGTCATAGCCCATATCGGCGAAGGCCGGCCCGGTCGCGGCCGAGAAACCGACGAGCAGCGCCAAAGCCGGCATCGGGAAGCCGATGAGCATGCCGATGATCAGCGTGATCAGCGCCACCGCGAAGGCCGGGAACCAGCCGGAATGCATCGCGGCGAGACCGACGATCAGTTCGTGAACATAGGCTGCGAAGGCGGCGTAGAGCACGAACAGGATCAGCATGCCCACCGACATGTCGGTCATCAGCCCGCCGATCACGGCGATGAACACGGCGATCACAAGGTAGCCGACGGTGCCCAGTCCAAGCGCGCGCTTCACCTCCGCATCGGAGACGCCGGACGTCGCCTCGCCCGCCTTGGCCTCGCCACGGCGGAACAGCAGCGCCGCGACCTGCAGCAGCGCGACGAGGCCGGCGCCGATCATGAAGCCGTGCGGGATATAGGCGGCCATCAAGTCGCCCTTTGGGATGATGCTGGCGAAGGCTGGCCCGCTGAAGAGCTGGCCGGAATAGCCGCGCAGCAGGAGACCGATACCGAACATCAGGAGCGCCCAGATATTGCCGATGAAGGCGACGCCGAAGGCCGACATCGGGATGCCGGTGACGGCGGTCGAGCCGGCGAAGCCGATCCAGGTCAGCGGGATCTTGATGAAGGAGGCAACGACGCCGGTGCCGAAGCCGATGCCCATCAGCACCGCCTTGCGGCCGCCCTCGTCGCCGGCCTTGATCGCTTCCGCCGCGGCGACGCCCGGAGGCCAGGCTCCCTGCGCGGGGAAGACGCGGGAATCAAACATACGGTAAAGCAAATAGGCGTCGAGCAGCATCGCGAAGAAGGCGCCCGCCAGCATCGGCAGGACGAGGTCCGGCCGGCCGAGCAGCCAGGGAATGCCGACCGGCAGGAGCAGGCTGTTCGCCGCACCGAACGTGGCCGATGAGATCGCGCTCTGGGCCAGGTTCTGGACGTGTATCGAGCGGTAACGCGCGAAGATCGCCAGCGGCACGCGCGCCAGCGCCATGGCGGCGAGCGCGCCGATCAGCGAGGTATTGGCGGTGATGCCGAGCGACACCAGTAGCTGCATGCCGATGATCGCGCCGAAGACGCAAAGCACGGCGATGAGCACCAGCGTCGCCGGCTCGAACAGGCTGGGGTGCTTCTGAGGCACCCCCTCGGTTGGATTGGTCATGCCTCAGTCCCCTCAATGGCCCCTGTTGGGCGTTTGCGTTGTTACCTTTGCGTCTCAGGCAACCAGGATGCCGGCCTTGGCCTCGCCGACATCCTGCGTGGCATGCGCTCCCTGCACGCCGTAATCGCGCTTGGCGGCGTCCGGAGAGACCAGCCCGAGCGCGATGTCGCGGGCGATCGCCTCCCGCGAACGCTCGGAGGCCGGGCCGTAGCCAGCGCCGCCGGCGAGCACGAGCTCGACGATCTCATGGGGCTGCCGCACCTGGACCAGTTCGCCGGTGCCGACGTCCTTCAGGACATGGCCCTGCTCGTCGATCACCCGGCCGGACGCCCCGCCGCCGGCCTTGCCGCCGAACAGGCCCGGGATCGGGTTGTTCACCCCTTCCGGATAGAGCGAGACCAGCGTCGGCAGGCCATCGTCCGAGAGCTTGCGCAGCCGCACGCGCTGGCCGAGGCCGCCGCGATGCTGGCCAGCCCCGCCGGAGTCGGTGAGATAGGTCTTTTCGACCACCAGCACCGGCACGCGCGATTCGAAGGTCTCGATCGAGGTGTTGGCGGCCGAGGTCGGATAGAGCAGGCCCGACTTGCCGTCGCCCTGGGCCGAGCCGCCCTGGCCACCGCCGCAGAAGAGCATGTCGGAATAGGTGTCGCCGGCGGCATCGCGGCCATAGACGCTCGCCGCCACCGGCAGGCCGGTGAAGGCCTGGACCTGCGTGGGCGCCGCTTCCGACAAGGCGCGGAAGATGTTCGGCGCCAGATACCAGCCGGTGCGGGTGCGCAGGTTCACCGCCAGCGGCTTGTCGCAGTTCAGGATGGAGCCCTGCGGCGCGTCGACCGTGAAGGCGCGGTAGCAACCGGCATTGCCGCGCACCGACGGTGTCAGCATGCATTTCAGCGGATAGGTCGCATGGGCCATCGTGTAGTTGAGCGTGCAGTTCAGCCCGCCCTGCGGCAGCTGCGGCGGCGCGCCGGCGAAGTCCAGATGGATCGTGTCGTCCTTCACCGTCAGGGCCAGCGGATAGGTCATCGGCGTGCCCAGCGGGTTGTTCGAGACCGTGCCGTGATAGGTGCCGTCCGGCAGGGCACGGATGGCGTCGCGCATCGCCTTCTCGGAACGGCTCTGCACGACATGGGCGAGCGCGCGCAGGTCCTGCATGCCGTAATCGGTGAGGAAGGACTGCAGCCGTTCGGCGCCGATGGCGTTGGCCGCGACGAAGGAGTGCAGGTCGCCGAGCACCTGCTCGGAATTGCGGACGTTCTCAGCCAGCAGGCGCACCAGCGTCTCGTTGATCTTCCCCGCCTCGTAGAGCTTCATCGGCGGGATCTGGAAGCCTTCCTCGTAGATCTCGCGGGCCCGGAGCGAGTCCTTGGTGCCCCCGATATCCGACACGTGGCCGACCGTGCCCATCAGGCCGACGACGCGCTCGCCGAGGAAGACCGGCGTCACCACAGCGATATCGAAGAGATGGCCGGCGCAGAGCCAGGGATCGTTGGTGATGAGCACGTCGCCGGGCTTCAGCGTCTCGGCCGGATAGCGCTCCAGCAGCGCCTTGACCGCGCGCGGCAGCGTCAGGTTGAACACCGGCATGGCGCGGGGCGAATGCGCCAGCGTCTCGCCTTCGGGATCGAGCAATTCGCAGGCGAAGTCCTGCGCTTCCGAGATCACCAGCGAGAAGGCGGTGCGGCAGACCGTCAGCCACATCTCCTCGACGACGTTGATCATCCGGCTCCACATGATCTCCAGCGAGATCGGGTCGGCCTCGATCCGGCGCGCGGCCTCGGCCAGCGGCATGTCGGCGGTGATCGTGGTCTCGGCCGCGTTGGGCTGGGCGACATGGACGATGAGGTTCAAGACATCGTCGATGCTGACGCTGTCGCCGGGCGGCACGATCGTGGTCGATTCGCGCTCCTCGATGATCGCCGGACCCTTGACGGTGTCGCCGGAGCGCAGGGCGTAGCGGTCATAGACCGAAGCCTCGCTCCAGCCGCCCTCGAACCAGGCCTTGCGGGTGCCCTTGATCTTGTTGGTGGCGTCGCCGCCGCCGGCCGCGCCGGAAAGTGAGAGCGTCGGCACCGGGCCGGCGCAGCGGACGCGGAAATTGATCGCCTCCAGCCGCGCGCCCTCATAGACCGAGGTGTAGCGGGCCGAATAGGCCTTGCTGAACGCCGCGCGGATGGCCTCCAGGCTCGACGCATCGATCGTCCCGGCCGGCAGCGGCACGGAGATGTCGTGCATCTGGCCGACGAGGCGCATGTCGGCCGTGCGCTCGACCGTGACGTCGCCGGGCTTCACGCCCGCCTCGGTCAGGTGCCTGCGGCCCTCGACCTCGAGATCCCTCAGCACGGCATTGACGGCGGCCGCATCGAAGCCTTCCGAGAACTCGACCGGCAGCGAGCGCACCATGTCGAAGGAAAGCGGCGCGGCGAGGAAGCCGAGCGCGGAGGCAGCGCCCGAAGCCGGGGGGATGATGACCTGCTTGACGCCGAGCACGCGGGCGACGTCGACCGCATGCGCCGGACCGGCGCCGCCGAAGCCGACCATGGCGTAATGGCGGGGGTCCTTGCCCTTCTCGACGAGATGGACGCGGGCAGCGGCGCCCATGCTCTCGACCACGACCTTGTGGATGCCCCAGGCGGCTTCCTCGATCGAGAGGCCGAGCGGCTCGGCGACGGTCGAGACGGCCTTGCGCGCCGCCTCCAGGTCGAGCGCCATCCGCCCGCCGAGGAAGAACTTCGGATCGTAATAGCCGAGCACGAGATTGGCGTCGGTCACGGTCGGCTTGGTACCGCCCATGCCGTAGCAGGCCGGGCCGGGATCGGAGCCGGCCGAATGCGGGCCGACCTTGAGCAGGCCGACCTCGTCGATCGCCGCGATCGAGCCGCCGCCGGCGCCGATCTCGATCATGTCGATGACGGGCGCCTTGATCGGCAGGCCGGAGCCCTTGGCGAAGCGGTTGACGCGGCCGGCTTCGAGCATCGGCGCGATCTCGGCGCGGCCGTCCTCGATCATGCAGGCCTTGGCGGTGGTGCCGCCCATGTCGAAGGAGATCACGTCCTTGTGGCCGGCGAGCTCGCCGAACAGGGCGGTGGCGAGGCCGCCGCCGGCCGGGCCGCTCTCCAGCAGGCGGATCGGGAAGGTGCGCGCCGTCTCGGGCGAGACGAGGCCGCCGGCCGAATGCATCAGCCTGAGCGAGCCGGTGAAGGCGCGCGCCGCAAGCTCGCGCTCCAGCCGCTGCAGGTAGCGACGCATCAGCGGCTGGACATAGGCGTTCGCAGCGGTGGTGACGAAGCGCTGATATTCCCAGATCTCGGCCACGACCTCACTCGACAGCGAGACGGTGAGCTCCGGGCAGGTCTCTCGCACGATCCGGCCGGCTTCCTGCTCATGGGCCGGGTTGCGGTAGCTGTTGAGGAAGCAGATCGCGATCGCCTCGCAGCCGGCGGCTTCGAGCTCGCGGGCGGCCCTGCGCACCGCCTCGGCATCGAGCGCGGTGACCTCATTGCCGTCGCGATCCATGCGCTCAGCCACTTCGAGGCGCAATTCGCGCGAGACCAGCGGATCGGGGAAGGTCAGGAACAGGTCGTAGATGTCGTAGCGCTGCTCCGTCCCCATTTCGAGGATGTCGCGGAAGCCCCTGGTGGTGATCAGGCCGAGCTTGGAGCCCTTGCGCTCGATCACGGCATTGGTGACCAGCGTCGTGCCATGGACGATATCGCCGACATCGGCCAGCGTGATCCCGGCCATCTCGGTGAGTTCGCCCAGACCGATCAGCGCCGCCTCGGAGGGGTCATGCGGCGTGGTCAGGCGCTTGTGCAGGCGGACCGAGCGCTCCTGCGAGTCGTAGAGGATGAAATCGGTGAAGGTGCCGCCGATGTCGAAGCCGATACGCCAACGATTGCTCATGGAGCGGTCTCCGCGATTGCGAGATTGAGGGGGTGGAAGCGCTTGTCCTTGGTAAGGCTCGCGATTTCCGCGGCGCCCTCTCCCAGGGAACGGATGATGGACAGGCGTTCGGCCGGCTCGACCGTGGCGGCCGGGAAGGACAGGCAGAGCGCGACCTCGTCGCCGGTCACGGGGTCCCCGACCGCGACCGAAAGCGCGCGTACGCCGCGCACCGCCTCGTCGCGGGATTCGGCGAAGCCCTCGTCGCGGACACGGGCCAGACGGCTGAGCAATTCGTCGACATCGCGTGGCGCGGTTTCGGAAGGCGAGGTGAAGCCGGCCGGATAGAGCGCACGAACCTCGTCCTCCGGCAGGCGGGCGAGCAGCGCACGGCCGGTGCTGGAGGCAAAGGCGGGAATGCGGTCGCCGATCGAGGTGACCACGCGCAGCGCATGACGGCCGGGATGGGCGGTGACGGCGACGATCTCGGTGCCGCGCCGGACGCTGACATAGCCGGTATGACCGATCCGGTCCGAGATGGTTCCGACCACGGCATCGGCGCGGTCGATCAGCGATGCCGCGAAACGATAGAGATGGCCGACCTGATTGAGCAGCAGCGAGGGGCGGTAGCGCTTGCTGTCGCCAACCGTCTCCAGAAGTCCCTCGTCACGCATGGCCCTGAGCAGGCGCGAGGCATTGCTCTTCGGCATGCCGAGCAGCGTGACCAGATCCGTCACCGTCACGTCGTGGCGCGTGCTGGAGAAGCAGCGCAGCACATCCACGGCCGACGACAGGATCGACATCGCGACTTATCCTTAAAGTTCCATTTTTTGGAACTTGAGTTGCAATAAAAAGGAAAATACGTGAGTTAAGGAAGATGTCAATCCTGTGACCGCGTTTTCTTCCGTAAGGGGAAGCGACCGCGCGCCTCGACGCCGCTGCGGCTTGGCTGTATCCCGGCCTCCTTGCCATTCTGGGCCTGCCCGCCGTCATGGAGATCGTCGCATGAGCGACAGCCTGCTCTATCTCTCGCGCGACGATGTCCGGGCGCTGGCGATCTCGCCTGACGAAGCGCGCGAGGCCGTGCTGCAGGGCTTTCGCGATCATGCTGCGGGCCTGAACCAGAGCATCCCGAAGACGGCACTGATGCTTGGCGCCGGACACGGCTTCCAGGCGATGACGGCGGCGTCCTCCGCCCAGCAGATCGCGACGGTGAAATGGGTGGCGATGGCGCCGGTCGCGGCGGGCTCGTCGCTGCCGGCCGTGAGCGCACTGATCTGCGTGAACGACTATGCGACGGGGGTGCCGCGCGCGATCCTCGACGGCGACGAGATCACCCTGATCCGCACCGCCGCGATTACGGCTGCCGCTGCATCCCGCCTGGCGCCGCCCGCACCCCGCACCATCGGCTTCGTCGGCTGCGGTCTGCAGGCCCATGCCCATCTCGCCGCCTTCCGCGCGCTCTATCCGGGCCTGACGACGGCTCTGGCGATGAGCCGCAGCAACACCTCGGCCGAGCGTCTCGCGGAAGCCGCGCGCGCCACCGGCCTCGTCGCGCAGGTGTTGGACGATGCGGACGCTCTACTGGCCGAAAGCGACATCGTGATCTCGATGGTCCCCGGTGGTCCCGGCATGACGCCCTTCCTTGACGCGCGGCGCCTGAAACCCGTCGCCTTCGCCGCGGCGGTCGATACCGGCCGGAGCTGGCTTCCGGAGGCACTGCCGGCCTTCGACTTCCTCGCCACCGATAGCCTGGAGCAGTCGCGCGCGCCCTATGACGCCGCCGGCTATCCCGTCACGACTGTCACCTTCGGCCATGACATGATGGAGCTCGCGGGCGCCCCGCATCCGACCGCACCAGCCGGCCGCTCCTTCTTCTGCTTTCGTGGCGTCGCGCTCGCCGATCTCGCGCTCGCCCATCTGGTTGTCGAGAAAGCCCGCGCGCAAGGGCTCGGCACGACCCTGCCACGTTGAACCAACATCGCCTACCGGACCACGCCATGACCCAGCGCCTCCGCGATTTCGGCCTCATCTGCGGCATCATGCGGCCCGGCCCGCTCAACGCGATCACCGACGTGCCCGGCGTCAAGCTCGGCCACTTCACCTTGAACGAAGGCGATCTCCGCACCGGATTCACGGCCCTGCTGCCGCATGACGGCAATCTGTTCCGCCGCAAGGTCCGCGCTGCGGTCGATGTCATCAACGGCTTCGGCAAGAGCGCCGGCCTGATGCAGCTCGCCGAGCTCGGCCAGATCGAGACGCCGCTTCTGCTCGGCAACACCTTGAGCGTGGGGACCGGCTTCGACGCGCTGGTGACGCGCGCGCTCGCGGCCAACCCCGACATTGGCCGCGAGACCGGGACCGTCAATCCGGTCGTGCTCGAATGCAATGACGGCTATCTCTCCGACATTCGCGCCCGCGCGCTAACGCAGGAACATGCCTTCACCGCGCTTGACACCACCACGTCAGGCCCCGTCGCGGAAGGAGCGGTCGGCGCCGGCACGGGCATGAGCGCCTTCGGTTTCAAGGGCGGCATCGGCACGGCCTCGCGCCGCTTCGCCCTGGACGGCGCCGATCACACCCTCGGCGTGCTGGCGCTCGCCAATTTCGGCAATGCCGGCGATCTCGTCCTGCCCGACGGTCGCCGCCCGGTTCCGCCGGAGCTGAAGCCGCAGAACGAGCGTGGCTCGGTCATCCTGGTCATCGCGACCGACGTGCCGCTGGAATCGCGACAGCTCCAGCGGATTGCGCGGCGCGGCGGTGCCGGTCTCGCCTGGCTCGGCGCTTTCTGGGGCAATGGCAGCGGCGACATCGCCGTCACCTTCACCACCGCCGACCCTATCGACCACGACCAGCCTGATGACCTCGTGCCGCTGCGCGCGCTCAACGAGAACCGCATCGACACGCTTTTCCGCGCCGCCGCCGAGGCGACGCAGGAAGCCGTGCTCAACGCCATGGTCGCAGCGCCTGCCGTGACCGGCCGCGACGGGCATCACCGCCCGTCACTGGGGGATTGGTTCAGGGCGAACAGGGGACAAGATCGAACCACGCCGTCATTCCGGGGCATTGCGCAGCAATGAGCCCGGAACCCAGAGCCGATGCCGCCCGTCGATAAAGCTGACGAAACCGGCTGCGTCACAACAAAGCGCATCGGTTCTGGATTCCGGGCTCGGCCTGCGGCCGCCCCGGAATGACGGGAAGCGCGCCGCTCAGGCCCACTCGCCCTTGCGGAACACCGGCACGCGACGGCCATCCGCATGGACGCCGTCGATATCGACTTCGCCGGAGCCGATCATCCAGTCGATATGGATCAGGCTCTTGTTGCCGCCCTGCGCCGCGATCTGCTCCGGCGTGAGGTTCGCGCCGTCGACGAAGCATTTCGAATAGCACTGCCCGAGCGCGATATGGCAGGAGGCGTTCTCGTCGAAGAGCGTGTTGTAGAACAGGATGCCGCCCTTCGAGATCGGCGAGGAATTCGGCACGAGCGCGACCTCGCCGAGTCGGCGCGAGCCTTCGTCGGTATCGAGCACCTTCTTCAGCACCTCTTCGCCGCGCGAGGCCTTGGCCTCGACGATCCGGCCGCCTTCGAAGCGCACCTGGATCTCGTCGATCAGGGAGCCCTGATAGGAAAGCGGCTTGGTGCTCGACACATGACCCTCGACCCGGCGCGCATGCGGCGTCGTGAAGACCTCCTCGGTCGGGATGTTCGGATTGCAGACGACGCCGTTTTTGGCCGGCGAGGCGCCGCCCTGCCAGTCATGGCCATCGGCCAAGCCCACCGTCAGATCGGTGCCCGGGCCGGTGAAATGCAGCGAGGCGAAGCGTTGGCCGTTCAGCCAGTCGCGTCGTGCCCGCAGCGCCGCGTTATGCGCGGCCCAGGCCGCGACCGGATCGGCATGGTCGATCCGCGAGGCCGAGAAGATCGCCTCCGCCAGCTTGCCGACCGCCACCTCTTCGGCGTCGTCGGGAAACACCTGGCGGGCCCAGGCCGCGCTCGGATAGGCCAGGATGTTCCAGTTGATGTCGAAGCCGGCGATCTTCTCCAGCGCCGGCTGGTAGGCCAGCGAATTGGCCTTGCTGGCGCGGCCGACCTTGGCGGGGTCCTCGTTCGCGAGCAGCATCGGGTTGTCGCCGACGATGGCGAGCCGCGCGGTATTGGCGGAAAAGGCCTCGGCGACGCCCTTGTAGAGCCAGGCCGGCGCCTTGTCGAAACTCGCATCCGGCGCGAAGCGGTAGCGCGCCAGCGTCACCTCCTCGTCGGCCAGCATCGGCGTGACGATGCCGGCGCCGGCCTTGTAGGCATGCGCGGCGATCAGTCGGACCAGCGGCAGTGCCGCGACCGGTGCGGTCAGGAACAGGTCCTGCCCCGGCTGGAGGTTGAGGCCGACGCGGATGGCGACCTCCGCCAGCTTATCGAGCTTGGCGGAATCGATGGCAGAGGAGCGTTGATCGTGCGGGCGCTGGTGAACAGTCATGACATTCGACCTGTCGGATTCGGGATTGCCGCCATTGCTGGCTTAAATCGGCGCCGGGTCAACCGTTCCGGCGGCAAGGCAGCCATCTCGGAACCGGACAAGATGGCTCAGTCGGCCTCATCGACTTGCCGGCTTCCCAGCTTGAGCTTGCTTGCCCGCAGCAAGTGGCTGCGCATCAGCGCGGAAGCCACCTCGTTCTCGCCGGCCTCCAGATGGTCGAGCATGGCGAGATGCTCCGTGCAATTCACCTGCACGCGCTCGAACCCGAGGCCCCAGTCGTAGTTCGAGAGGCGGCGAAGCTGATTCTGCCGCCGCACGGCCGAGTGGAAGTAGCGGTTGCCCGTCGCCGCGGCCAGGCCTTCGTGGAAAGCTGCATTCATCTCATAGAAGGCGATGCTCGAAGACTCACGCCACGGGCTTTGCAGATATTCGAGATGGCGCGCCCGCATCTCTGCGATCCAGGCGGCCTCCAGATGGAAGCCGGGCTCGAGCATGCACATCGGCTCGATCACCAGCCGGAAGCGATAGCTCTCGTCGCGCAGGCGCTTGTCGCGCGGTTCGTGCAGGAAGCGCCAGCCATAGCCGGGCTTGCGCTCGACCATGTCGAGATCGGCCAGGCGGGCGAGCAGCTTCTGGGCCTCGGGCCGGCCGAGCTCGTAGCGCCGCATCACCTCCAGTTCCGAGACTTCGTCCGGCAGCAGGCCGTTCTCGCGTTCATGCGCGAGCTTGACCATGGCGAGCTCGATCGCCTCCGGCGTTCGGGCGCTGTCGCCCACGGCCGGCAGGCTGATCAGCTCGATGCCCTTGTTGAGATGGCGGCGCACCACGCCCTGCTCGGCCAGATGATCGAGCGCCGCGCGCACCGGCGTGCGCGAGACGCCAAGCCGCTTTGCCGTCTGGTTCTCGTTCAGCCAGGCGCCAGACGTGAGCGCGTCATCGCGCACCAGCTGGAGGATGCGATCGGCGATGTCCTGTTGCAGCCGGGTCGGCGCTGCCATCGGAAGGCCCTTGATTGTTTTAGTTGAGGATGAAATACACTAGAGCACGATCTCCCGCCAGCATATCGGAAAGATGCGCGCCATGGTCCAGCCCTGCCCCTTCGTCGATGTCTCCGGCACGCCCTATGAGCGCGGCCGCCAGCACGGCGCGGCCGTGCCGCAGCGGGTGAAGCGCTCGATCGAGCTCTATGGCGGGCAGCTCGGCGATCTCGGCTACGATGCCAAGGCCAAGTCCGCCCTGATCGGCGAGTTCGCCAGCGAGATCGAGGCTTTCGGCGCGCATTACATCGAGGAGATGCGCGGCATCGCCGATGGCGCCGGCGTCGCGCTCGAAGACATCATCATGGTCAATGCCCGCACCGAGGTCATCGCCAAGGCGCGGATGATCAAGAACAGGCCGGTCGAGGCGACTGAAGAGCTCGACGACGGCTGCACCGGCGCGATCATCCTGCCCGAGCGCAGCGCCAATGGCGAAGTCATCCACGGCCAGAACTGGGACTGGCGCGCCGAATGCGCGGAGACCGCGATCGTGCTGCGCGTGCGCCGCACCGACGGCCCGGATTTCCTGACCTTCGTCGAGGCCGGCGGCCTCGCCCGCTGCGGCATGAACGCGGCCGGCGTCTCGATTACAGCCAACTATCTGGAATGCGAGCGCGACTTCACCCAGTCCGGCGTGCCGCTCGCGCTGATCCGCCGCAAGGTCCTGGAGCAGGAGCATCTCGCCTTCGCGATCAAGGCCGTGGCGGCGACGCCCAAGGCCTGCTCCAACAACATGATGCTCTCGACCGTGAAGGGCTTCGGCATCGATTTCGAATGCGCGCCGGACGAGGCGTTCCCGATCTACCCGGAGGACGGCATGATCGTGCACGCCAATCACTGGGTCGGCCAGGTCGCGCTGACCAAGGTCAAGAACACCAGCATCCCGCGCGTGCCCGAGAGCTTCTATCGCGACTGGCGCGTCAAGAAGCTGCTCGACGAAGCCGGCCGCAAGCTGACAGTCGACGATCTCAAGCAGGCCCTCTTCGACGATTTCCTGACGCCTTATTCGGTCTGCCGTCCGGCCCGCCCTAACGAGCAGGGCAATCTCTCGGCGACCGTCGCGATGGTGATCATGCAGCCGGCGAAGGGAATCATGGAGGTCGCGCCGCTGCCGGCGCAGAACCGCATCTTCACCCGCTACAGCCTGACCGAGGATCCCGTGCTGCTCGCCGAAGCGGCTGAGTAAGCCGAGCCCGGTCCCGCGTCACAACCGAAGAAAAACAGGGGAATAGGATGCGCCGAACCACCAAGACTGCCCTCGCCGCCGCGCTCCTGTGCGGCGGCCTCGTCCAGGCCGCGGAGGCGAGCACGCTCAAGATCCAGCTGCGCGCCGACATCCGCTCGATCAATCCGGGCGTCAACCGTGACGCCAATACCGACGGCGTCGTCGTGCAGATGGTCGAGGGCCTCGTGGCCTATGGCGAGGACGCTCTGCCGAAGCCGCTTCTGGCTGAGAAGGTCGACATCTCCCCGGACGGCAAGAGCTACAGCTTCACCCTGCGCCCGGGCGTGAAGTTTCATAACGGCGCCCCTTTGACCGCAGCCGACGTGCTGTGGAGCTGGAACCGCTACATGGATCCGAAGACCGACTGGCGCTGCCTTTCGGAATTCGACGGCCGCGGCCAGGTCAAGGTCGAGAAGGTCTCGGCACGCGACGACAAGACGGTGGTCTTCGAATTGGACAAGCCTAGCGCGCTCTTCCTCTCGGCTCTGGCCCGGACCGACTGCGCCATGACCGGCATCCTCCACAAGGATTCGGTCAAGTCCGACGGCTCCTTCGACAAGCCGATCGGCACCGGCCCGTTCAAGTTCGCGGAATGGAAGCGCGGCGAATACATCAAGCTGGAGCGCTTCGCCGATTATGCCTCGCTGCCCGGCAAGATCGACGGCCTGACCGGTGCCAAGAAGCCGCTGCTCGATGAAGTGCGTTTCCTGATCATCCCGGACAACGCCACCGCCAAGGCTGCCCTGCTGAAGGGCGACATCGATATCGTCCCGGACATCGCCAATACCGACATCGCCGAGCTCAAGAAGAACGACAAGATCAAGACCTCGGTCGTCACCAGCATGGGCCTCGTCGGCCTGATCATCCAGACGCGCGACCCGCTGCTGCAGAACGTCAAGCTGCGCCAGGCGATGGCCGCCGCGATCGACTCCAAGGAACTCGTCAACGCCGTCACCGACGGCATCGGTTCGCCCAACAACTCGATCGTGCCGGCGCTTTCCGCCTATTACGGCCCGGTCCAGAAGCAGGGTTGGGCATACGATCCCGCCGCCGCCAAGAAGCTCCTGACCGAAGCGGGCTACAAGGGCGAAAAGATCGTGATGCTCGCCAACAAGCGCTATCCCGAGAGCTTCGACGCCGCCGTCGTCGCCCAGCAAATGCTGCGGGCGGTCGGATTCAACATCGAGATCGAGGTGCTGGAATGGGCGACGCAACTCGACCGCTACAGCAAGGGCAACTACACGATTCAGGCCTTCCCCTATTCCGGCCGCATGGACCCCGCGCTGAGCTACGAGTCGATGACCGGCCCGAAGGACAAGCAGCCGCGCAAGCTCTGGGACAATCCGGAGGTGCAGGCCCTGCTCGACAAGTCCATGGTCGTGAACGACAAGGCCGAGCGCCAGAAGATCTTCGACGAATTGCACAAGCGCTTCATCGCCGATGTCCCGATGGTGATGCTCTATAACGGCATCGTCGGCGGCGCGATGGGCGCCAAGACCCAGGGCTATGTCTCGACGCTGAGCTCGCTGCCCCGCGCCTGGGAAGTCAGCGTCGGCCAGTAAAGCCGCCACCTCGCCTTCGCGACCTCCGACAGCACGGCATGCCCCACGGGGCATGCCCGAACGACAAGACAACGAGGGAACGGGAATGATCCGTATTTCGGCCTTTGCGCTGGCGCTCGCGCTTCTTGGCGGCACGGCACAGGCACAGACCATCAATGTCGCGCTCAATGCCGACATCCGCTCGACCAATCCGGGCGTCAACCGTGACGACAACACCGATGCCGTGGTGCTGCACATGGTCGAGGGCCTTGTCGGCTATCGCGAGAACGGCGCGGTCGCGCCGCTCCTCGCCGAGAAGATCGACGTCTCGCCGGACGGGCTGACCTACACCTTCCACCTGCGCAAGGGCGTGAAGTTCCATAACGGCGCCGAGATGAGCTCGGCCGACGTGCTGTGGAGCTGGAACCGCTACATGGACCCGAAGACCGACTGGCGCTGCAAGCCGGAATTCGACGGCCGCATCGGACTCAAGGTCACGGAAGCGACTGCTCCCGACGCTGCAACCTTCGTGATGAAGCTGGAGAAGCCGAGCGCGCTCTTCCTAGACACCATGGCCCGCACCGACTGCGCCATGGTCGCGATCCTGCACAAGGACTCGGTCAAGGCCGATGGCAGCTGGGACAAGCCGATCGGCACCGGCCCGTTCCAGCTCGCCGACTGGCGCCGCGGCGAATTCGTCCTGCTCAAGCGCTTCGACGCCTATACGTCCCCGGCCGGCGACAAGCGCGACGGCTATGTCGGCTCCAAGCGGCCGCTCGCGGCCGAGGTCAAGTTCCTTGCCATCGCCGACGGCGCGACCGTCAAGGCCGGCCTGATGTCGGGCGCGCTCGACGTCGCCGACGTGCCGGACGAGGACGTGCCGGAGATGAAGAAGAGCGGCCTGCAGGTGCTGACCGCGCCAAGCGCCACCAAGCACGGCATCTTGCTCCAAAGCGGCGACCCTTTGCTCGGCGACGTTCGGATGCGCCAGGCGATCGTTGCTGCCCTCGATCAGGATGAGATCGTCAGCGCCGTCTCGAACGGGCTCGGCAAGGTCAACAACTCGGCGGTCTATGTCACCTCGCCCTATTACGACGAAGTCCAGAAGAAGCGCTACACGCACGATCCCGCGCGCGTGAAGAAGCTGCTTGCCGAGGCCGGCTACAAGGGCGAGACGATCAAGCTGATCGCCAATAAGCGCTCGACCGTGCCGAGCTATCCGATCGCGATCATGGCGCAGGCCATGCTGCAGGCGGCCGGTATCAAATCTGAGATCGAGATCCTGGAATGGGCGACGCAGCTCGATCGCTTCTCGAAGGGCAACTACCAGATGATGTCCTTCAGCTACTCCGCCCGCATCGACCCGGCCCAGAGCTACAACCAGTTCTCCGGACCGAAGGACAAATTGCCCTCCAAGGTCTGGGACAATCGCGCGGCCGATGCGCTGATCGAGAGGGCGACGCTGGTCAGCGAGGAGGTCGAGCGCCGGAAGATCTTCGACCAGCTCCACGAGATGATGCTGGCCGACGCGCCATTGATCTTCCTCTACAACCAGGTTGACACGGCCGTCGTCTCGAAGCGCCTGCAGGGCTTCGCGCCCTGGGTCGCCTCGAAGCCGCGCCTCTGGGAGGTCTCGGTCGCCAGGTGACGGCGGCGCTTCAGCCCGGCTCGACCGGTACCGGGCCGACCGGCGCACCCTTGGCGATATGGGTCGCGATCAGGGCCGCCAGCCGCTCCGCATCGCGCGCCTTGAGGGCCGCCATCATCTCGTAATGCTCACGGTCGCTCTTCTGGAGCAGCTCATGCGAGCTCCACACCGTGATCTGCGAACCGCGCCCGCGGTCGCGCAGGCTCCAGATCATCTCCTCAAGCACGGCATTGCCGCAGAAGGAGTACATGAATTGATGGAAGGCGCGATTGATCTCGCTCTGCTCGGTCCGGCTGCCGGTCCTGACCGCGGCGGAGAACTGCGCCGCCAGCGCGTCCAGGCGCGCGATCCCGGCCTCGTCGATCCGTGCGACGATGCCCTCCGCCGTGGCCCGCTCCAGGATGATCCGCGTCGCCAGGATCTCCTCATAGGTCTTCAGGTCGACCTCGGCGACGCGGTAGCCCCGGTTCGGGACATGCTCGATCGTCTTGCGCACGGCGAGTTCGTCGAGCGCGCTGCGCACGTCGAAGCGTGTCGCCTGGAAGCGCTCCTCGAGATCGATCTGGCGCAGCCACTCGCCCGGCCGGAACGCGCGCAGGCGGATAGCCTGAGCGATCTCGTTGGCGAGCATCGCGCGCCGCGTGTTCGAGTTCTGGCGTTTCCGCTCGGTCATGAGGAGTTCTCTAGCAGGATTCGCACTTCGCGGAAGAAGTCGGTTGCGAAGCGGACCATAACATGCAACAAAATTGGCGCCAATAATTTCGCCAGAGGAGAAGCCGCGTGAATGCCGTGGCAGAACAGACCGCCAAGCCCGATACCGAGGCGGCCGCCCGCGCCAAGGCGCTCTACGAATACGGCCCGACCTCGATCTACGCGTCGAAGCACGATCCGCGTTTCCCCTATTGCCTCTATGTCCCACCGACGCTGGGCCAGGGCGGCGAGAAGCCGGAGTTGATCGTCGCGATGCACGGCACCGGCCGCGGCTTCACCGGCTATCGCGACGCCTTCTCGGCCTTCGCCCGCTGGAACAACTGCATCATCCTGGCACCGCTTTTCCCGATCGGCGTGATGGGCGACGGCTATCGCGACGGCTTCAAATACATGCGCGAGGGCAACCTCCGTTACGACCATGTCCTGCTCGCCATCGTCGAGGAGGTTTCCGAGCGCTACGGCATCGCTTTCGACCGCTTCGGCCTGTTCGGCTATTCCGGCGGCGGCCATTTCGCCCATCGCTTCCTGATGCTGCAGCCGAACAAGCTCTGGGGCGTGTCGATCGGCGCGCCGGGTTCCGTCACCCTGCTCGACCCGAGCCGCGACTGGTGGGTCGGCACGCGCAACTTCGCTGCGCTCTTCGGCCAGGAGCTCGACATCCCCGCCATGCAGAAGGTCGCGGTGCAGATGGTCGTCGGCGCCGCCGATCTCGAGACCTGGGAGATCACGCACAAGCCAGGCGGCCGCAACTGGATGCCGGACGCCAACCATGCCGGCGCCAACCGGCCGGAGCGGCTGGCGCGCCTGCGCGACAACTTCGCCGCGCATGGCATCGCCGCCCGCTTCGACCTCGTGCCGAACACGCCGCATGACGGCGTCAAGGTCGTGCCGGTCGTCGAGGATTTCTTCGCCGGCGAGATCCGCCGCATCCGCGCCGCCCGCAAGGCCGGCTGAACGGTCACAAGAACAACAGGGGAAACACGATGAAGCGCTTCCTTGTCTCCGCCGCCGCGCTCGCCCTCTCGGCCGGCGCCCTGCAGGCCCAGACGCTGACCGCCGTGCTCAACGCCGATATCCGCTCGACCAATCCGGGCGTGAACCGCGACGGCAACACCGATGCCGTCGTGCTGCATATGGTCGAGGGCCTCGTCGGCTATGCCGAGGACGGCTCGGTCGGCCCGCTGCTGGCCGAGAAGGTCGAGATCTCGCCCGACGGCAAGACCTACACCTTCCGCCTGCGCAAGGGCGTGAAATTCCACAATGGCGCGACCATGACCTCGGCCGACGTGCTGTGGAGCTGGAACCGCTACATGGACCCGAAGACCGACTGGCGCTGCATCTCGGATTTCGACGGGCGCAACGGCCTCAAGGTCGAGAAGATCGCGGCCCCGGATGCCGACACCGTCGTGATGGAGCTCAACGAGCCGAACGGGCTCTTCCTCGACTCGCTCGCCCGTGCCGATTGCGGCGGCACCGCCGTGATCCACAAGGATTCCGTCAAGGCCGACGGCAGCTGGGACAGGCCGATCGGTACCGGCCCCTTCATGCTCGGCGAATGGAAGCGCGCCCAGTCGGTCCAGCTCCTCGCCTTCGACCAGTATGTCTCGCCCAAGGGCGACAAGCGCGACGGCTATATCGGCTCGAAGCGCCCGCTGGTGAAGGAGGCTCGCTTCATGGTCATCCCCGACGCGGCGACGGTGAAGGCCGGCCTGCTCGCGGGCTCGCTCGACATGGCGCTGATGCCGGAATCGGACGTGCCCGACCTCAAGAACGCCGCGAACCTGACGCTCGCCATCGCGCCGAACCCGGTCCGGCACAGCCTGATCATCCAGACGCGTGACCCGGTCATGAAGAACCAGGCCCTGCGCCAGGCGATCGCCGCCGCGATCGATTTCCCCGAGCTCGTCGCCAATGTCTCGAACGGTCTCGGCAAGCCCAACAACTCGCCGGTCTACACGACCTCGAAATACTATGGCGATGTCGAGAAGCAGGGCTTCAAATACGACCCCGCCGCGGCCAAGGCGCTGCTGCAGAAGGCCGGCTACAAGGGCGAGAAGATCACGATCCTCGCCAACAAGCGCTCCTCGGTGCCGAGCTTCAACACCGCCGTCATCGCCCAGGCGATGATGCAGGCGGCCGGCATCAATGCCGAGATCGAGGTCCTGGAATGGGCGACGCAGCTGGATCGCTACAACAAGGGCAACTACCAGATGCAGGCCTTCTCCTATTCGAGCCGCTTCGACCCGGCGCTCGGCTTCGAGCAGATCTCGGGCCCCAAGGACAAGCAGCCGCGCAAGATCTGGGAGGAGCCGGAGGCGCTCGCTTTGATCCAGAAATCGATGGTGGTGACCGATACGGCCGAGCGCCAGACGATCTTCGACGAGTTGCACAAGCGCTTCATCGCCGAGGTGCCGAGCATCTTCACCCATAACGATCTCGACATCATCGCCCACAACAAGCGCGTCAGCGGCGTGACGCCCTGGGCGTCGCAGCTGCGCCTGTGGGAGGTCAGCGTCTCGAAGTGAGGCGGTTTGCCGGCATCGCCGCGAGGCGGAGCCGGCTTTTGCGAGGCTTGGGAGGGCCTTCGATGTTCCGATTTGCGCTGACGCGGATAGGGATGGCGTTGCCGACGCTGCTGATCGTGGCGGTGTCGGTCTTCGTCCTGATCCGCCTGATCCCCGGCGACCCCGCCCAGTTGATGCTGGGCGACCTCGCGACGCCGGCGAGCCTGGCCGACCTGCGCGCGCGCCTGGGGCTCGACCAATCGCTGCCGGTTCAGTTCGGCATCTGGATCGGCAATGTGCTGAGCGGCGATTTCGGCCAGTCGATCTCGTCGCAGCAAGCGGTTCTGCCTTTGATCCTGCAGCGCTTCTGGGTCTCGGCCCAGATCGTGCTCGTCGCGGTGCTGCTGGCGAGCTGCGTCGCGGTGCCGGCCGGCGTCATCGCCGCCTGGAAGCAGGATTCGGCCCTCGATCTCGGCCTCGTCGCCACCGCGACGCTCCTGCTCTCGATCCCGACCTTCTGGCTCGGTCTCCTGCTGCTCTTGTTTTTCGGGCTCAAGCTCGAATGGCTGCCGGTGGTCGGCTATGTCTCGATCGCCGAGAATCCCTGGGCCGGAATCCTCTATCTGGTCATGCCGATCATGACGCTGTTCCTGCATGAGATCGGCGTGATCCTGCGCATGGCCCGCGCCTCGACGCTGGAGGTGCTCCGGCTCGACTACATCACCCATGCCCGCGCCAAGGGCCTGTCGGAACGCGCCGTGCTCTGGCGCCATGCCTTCAAGAACGCCTTCGGACCGACCTGGACGCTGATCGGCCTCGTGCTCGGCAACCTGCTCGGCGGCATCGCAGTGGTCGAGACGGTCTTCACCATCCCGGGACTGGGACGCCTGCTCGTCGATGCGATCTTCGCGCGCGACTATCCGGTGATCCAGGGCTGCATGCTCTTCGTTGCCTTCACCTATGTGCTGGTGAACCTCGTCATCGACCTCTGCTACCCGGTCTTCGATCCAAGGGTGACCGCCCAATGAGCAGTGACAGCACCCTGAGCACCGGCGGCACCGTGAAGAAACCCAGCCGCGTGAAGCTCCCCGCCCCCAATGCGATCGTCGGCGGCACGCTGATCGGCATCCTGCTCGTGAGCGCCGGCATCGGCGCGCTCTGGACGCCCTATGATCCGCTCAAGCTCTCCTTCCGCGAGAAGCTCGCGGCGCCATCCGCGCTGCACTGGCTCGGCACCGACGAGTTCGGCCGCGACGTGCTCTCGCGCCTGATGGCGGGTGCGGCGACCTCGGTCTGGATCAGCATCCTGACGGTTACGCTCGCCGTGGTCATGGGCACCACGATCGGCCTGTTCTCCGGCTATATGCGAGGCTGGACCGACCGCGTGATCATGGCCTTCAACGATGCGCTGCTGGCCTTCCCCGGCATCCTGCTGGCGCTCGGCCTGCTCGCGGTCGTGGGCGCCAACAAATACGGCATCATCGTCGCCCTCGGCATTGCCTATACGCCCTCGGTCGCCCGCGTCGTACGCGGCACGGTGCTCTCGCTGCGCGAGCGCGAGTTCATCGCAGCCTCCCGCGTGATGGGTAATTCCGAGGCTTTCACCATGGCCCGCCACATCCTGCCGAACTGCATCGCGCCTCTGACCGTGCTGGCGACCTCGATGTTCGGCTATGTGCTTCTGGCCGAGAGCGCGCTCTCCTTCCTGGGCCTCGGCGTGCCGCCGCCGGCCCCGACCTGGGGCAACATGCTCGCCGGTTCCCGGCCCTATATCGGCCAGGCTGTCTGGCTCGGCATCTTCCCGGGCCTATGCATCTCGCTGACCCTGCTCGGCATCAACCTGCTCGGCGACGCCGTGCGCGACAGGCTCGACCCGCGGATGAGGGGCTCGCGATGACCAAGACAGCGCCTCTTCTCGACGTCGCCAATCTCACGCTGACGATCGGCGGCTCCGGCCGCACCGTCGTCAACGACGTCTCCTTCCAGGTCTTCCCCGGCGAGATCGTCGGCATCGTCGGCGAGTCAGGCTCAGGCAAGACGCTCGCGGCGCGTGCCGTGATGGGCTTCATCCCGCCGGCGGTCCGTCTCGAGGGCGGCACGATCCGCTTCGACGGCCAGGACGTCATGGCAATGAGCCCGAAGGACCTGCGCAGCATGCGCGGCTCCAAGGTCGGCATGGTCTTCCAGGAGCCGATGACCTCGCTCAATCCCTCGATGCTGATCGGGCGCCAGCTCGACGAGGGATTGGCGCTGCACCGCAAGCTCGACGCAGCGGGCCGACGCACGCTCATCCTCGACATGCTCAAGCGCGTCGGCCTGCGCGATCCGGAAGGGGCGCTCACCGCCTATCCGCACCAGTTCTCGGGCGGCATGCGCCAGCGCATCATGCTGGCCTCGGTGATGCTGCTGAAGCCGGCCCTGCTGCTGGCGGACGAGCCGACCACCGCGCTCGATGCCGTCGTCCAGCGCGACGTCATGGAGCTGATGGTCGAATTGACCCAGGCCAATAACACCGCCGTGCTGCTGATCTCGCATGATCTCGGCATGGTCGCACGCTATTGCAGCCGCATCGTCGTGATGTGCCAGGGCGACGTGGTCGAGCAGGGCCTGAGCGAGGACATCCTCGCCCGGCCGCAGCATCCCTATACCCGCAAGCTGCTCTCGGCGATGCCGCATCGCCTGCCGGCGCGGCTGTTGCCGGAGGCCAAGACGCCGATCGTCTCGGTCCGCGACCTCGTCGTCGAGTATCCCGGCCGGCAGGGCTTCTTCCACAAGGAACAGGCGAAGCGCGCGCTGCACGGCATCAGCATCGACGTTCAGCCGGGCGAGGTCGTCGCGGTGGTCGGCGGCTCGGGCTCGGGCAAGACCACGCTCGGCCAATCGATCGCAGGGCTGGTCAGGCCCGCCGGCGGCGAGATCCGCTTCAACGGCAAGCCGATCGCGAAGAGCGACGCCGCTTTCTGGGACTACCGGCTGAATTGCCAGATGGTGTTCCAGGACCCGTACTCCTCGCTCGATCCGCGCATGACGATCGGCCAGCTCGTCGGCGAGCCGCTGCGGCTCGTCTCCGATATGAGCCCGGCCGACAGGAAAGCACGCGTCGCGGAGGTGCTCACCGAGGTCGGCCTCGACGACGGCTTCGCCGAGCGCTATCCGCACGAGCTCTCGGGCGGCCAGCGCCAGCGCATCGCGATCGCGCGGGCCATCGTGCGCCGGCCGAGCTTCGTCATCGCCGACGAGCCGGTCTCGGCGCTCGACGTCACGGTGCGGGCCCAGGTCCTGGAGCTCTTCGACGAGCTCCAGAAGAAGCACGGCTTCTCCTGTTTGTTCATCAGCCACGATCTCGGCGTGGTCGAGCAGGTCGCCGACCGCGTCATCGTCATGCAGGACGGCCGCATTGTCGAGCAAGGCCCCAGAGACGACATCTTCGACAACCCAAAGCACCCCTATACCCAGAAGCTGCTGGCCGCCGTCCCAGGCCTCGAAAGCACCAGCGAAGGCGGCGTCAGGCTGTTCTGGAGGCGGGCCGAAAACGACAAGCAAATCACGGGCTGAGCCTGTCGTTACGGCACGGAATCACCACGTCATCCCGGACAAGCCGCGCAGCGGCGCCGATCCGGGATCCATCGGAAGGCTCGGCGCTCCTTGATGGATCCCGGGTCAAGCCCGGGATGACGCCGTGGTTCGGTGCAAAATCAGCGTGACCTGAGCCAAAAAAGAAATCGGCCCGGAACCCATCCCCGGTGGCGGCACCGCGGGATGGTTTCCGGGCCTTTCTCTCGCTCCGCGGCCGCGCGGAGCGAAGGAAGCGAGGCGTGGGTCAGCGCTTGCGCTTGGCGCCGACCAGTTCGTCCCATTTGCGGAAGGCGACGACCATCTTGTCGGGCTTCAGCGGCAGTTCGATCGGGTTCTTGGCGATGAGATCGGCATATTCGGGCCGGCCGAACTCGGCGATCACCTCCTGGCTGCGCTTCGGCGCCAGCGAGAGCGGCACATCCTTCACCGCCGGGCCCGGATAGAGATAGCCCTCGTCATAGGAATAGGCCTGCATCTTCGGCGTCAGCACATGCGCCATGATGTCGAGCACGACGGCGAGGCGATCGTTCGGGATGCCCTTCGGCACGCACATGAAGAACGCGTCCGAGACCCAGTGAAAGCCCTTCAGCGTCTGGATCTTCGCTTCCTTCGGCACGATACCGAGCGCGCGCGGATTGATGTCCCAGCCCGTGGTCGAGATGATGATATCGCGCGAGCCGTCGCCGAACTCCTTCATCGTCGCGCCGGTGCCGGCCGGGTAGTACTCGATGTACTCGCCGATCTCCTGGAGATAGGCCCAGGTCTTGTCCCAGCCGTTGACCGGATCCTGCGGGTCCTTGTCGCCGAGGATATAGGGCAGGCCCATCATGAAGGTGCGGCCCGGCCCCGAATTGGTCGGACGCGCATACATGAACTTGTTGGGATTGGCCTTGGCCCAGGCGAGCAGCTCCTCGGCCGTGGTCGGCACCTGCTTGACCCGCGCCGGCATGTATTCGAGCAGCGGGCCGGACGGATAGTAGTTCACCACCGTGCCGAAGCCGGCACCCTGGACCTTGTGCAGGTTCAGCGCCGCCGGCTCGTAATTCTGCTCGATATTGGGGAACTTCTCGGCGAAATCCGGGAATATCTTGAGCCAGAGGTTCTGCTCGAGCCCGGCCGCGAGACCGTCCGAACCGGTCAGCACGAGGTCGAGATCGGCACGACCGGCATCCTGCTGCGCCTTGATCTTGCTCGCCAGTTCTGGCGCAGGCGCCTTCACATAGGTGATGCGCGAAACGAGCTTCGGATTGTTCGTGCGGTAGTCGTCGAAGGCCTGCTGCATCAGGGCGAGCGCCCCGCCGACATCGATGATGTTGATGCCGACCGGCGCCGAGGGCAAAGCCGGCACGGCGGCCAGCGCATTGCCTCCGCCGAGAGTCAGCGCCCCGAGCCCGCCCAGGACGGTGCGGCGATCCACGCCTTTCGAAAATTCGCTCATGCTTCTCCCCTTCTTGCTTTGGTCGATGACGTCTTCAGGCTGCCGCTCCGGCGACGAAATCGCGGCGCTCGTTGCCGACGCGCACGCTGCGAACCCGCAGCTCCGGCGACCAATCGATCGCACTCTCCGGCAGAGCGATAGCGGCCCGAGCCAATGCGTCGGCGATGCAGGCCAGCGCATGGGTCGAGGCCATAGCGATCGCTTCCCCCGGCGTCGCAATGCCCCAGGCCACAACGTTACGAACTGCATCGTCGAGCTTGAGCGCCGAGCCCGCGAGCGAAACCCCGCCGGGCTGACGCACCGAGCCGTCGGCGGCGAGATCGACCGGCATGCCGGCGAAACTGTAGCGACCGGGTGTGGCGCCGGCGGCAACCACAGCATCGGTCACGAGGATCGAGCGGTCGAAGCCCTTGGCCCGGATCAGGCTCTTCAGGGCCGTGGGATGGATATGAATGCCGTCGGCGATGAAGCCGGCCATCAACCGATCCTCGGCGAGCTGCGCGAAGAGCGGATTGACCAGCTTGTGCATCTGCTGCGGCAGGCCGTTGCCGAGATGGGTCGAGAGCGTGGCACCGGCATCGGCAGCCGCCTCGACGACCGCGAAATCGGCGGCGGAATGGCCGATGGCGACGACCTTGCCCATCTTCGCTAGTCGGCCGGCGAGAGCGATGCCGCCCTCGACTTCCGGCGCCAGCGTCACCATCAGGATCGGCCGCGCCAGCAATTTGTCGAGACGCGCGACGAGTTCGGCGCTCGCCGCCGTCATCGCTTCAGGCGGATGACAGCCGGCATAGCCGCTCGACGGATTCAGGAACGGCCCTTCGAGATGATAGCCCGGGCACATCAATCGCCCGAGCCGGCTGCCGCTTACAGCGGCGTCCAGCGCCCGGAATCGCGCTTCCAGCTCATGCGGATGCGCAGTGATGATCGTCGGCAGACAGGTCGTCACGCCCGTCGCCAGCATCGCCTCCAGCGCCCGGTCGAGCTCGGCCGCGGTGATCGTGCCGGAGTTGAAATCCACTCCGGCAAAGCCGTTCACCTGCAGATCGACGAGGCCGGGCGTGCGCATGGTCAGCCCTTCCGGCTCAGCAGCGAGGAGGCCGGCGGATCGATGAACAGCACGGTCCGCTTGTGCGTCTGCAGGATCGAGGCCGGGCTCAGGTTGCTCACCGGCCCTTCCAGTGCCGCCTTCGTCGCCGCAGCCTTGCGCGTGTCGGAGACGGAGAGGACGATCAGTTCGCTCTTCAGGATCTGGCGGATGCTCATCGAGATCGCCTGCTGCGGCACGTGGGCGAAGCTCGGGAACCAGCCCTCGCCGAATTGCTGCTGCCGGCAGGCATCGTCGAGATTGACGACGAGATAGGGCTCCTCCGTGTCGAAATCGGCCGGCGGATCGTTAAAGGCGAGATGGCAGTTCTCGCCGATGCCGGCGAAGCAGACCGCGATGCGCTTGCCGGCGATCTGCTTGTTCAATTGCCTCACCACGGCCGCGGGATCGCCCTCGCCGTCGACGGGTACGAAGCTCGGCGCGTTCTTCAGGGGCGCCATGAAGCGCTCGCGCAGATAGCGCCGGAAGCTCGCCGGATGGCTCTCGGGCAGGCCGACATATTCGTCGAGATGGAAGGCGGTGACCTTCGACCAGTCGATGCCCTCGGCCACCACCAGATGGCCCAGCATCTCGAACTGGCTGGCGCCGGTCGCCACGATGATTGTCGCGGCGCCATGACGGGAGATTTCGTCGCGGATCGCCTGCGCGCCGAGCGCCGCCGCCTGCCGGCCGAGTTCGTCCTTGTCGGAGGCGACATGCATCTCGATCATCGAATTTTGAACCTTTTATGTCAGAAATTTTTCGATATTTTGGAACCGAGCTTATGAAGCTTCACTCGAAACGCAACGATTAATTTTGAACGCAACCGTTCTGAATAGAGCCCGCCTTGTCCCTCCTGACGCTCGACGAATCCCGCCTCGCGCTCGCCCATGACCGCGACTGCGCCCGGATCTACCGGCGGATCCTCAATGGCGAGGCGCATTCGCGCGCCGATATCGGCCGCATCCTGCAATTGCGCTCGACCAGCGTCTCGCGCGTCGTCGGCGAGCTGATCGCGCGCCGGCTCGTCATCGAAGCCATCGGCGAGGCCAGCGGACGCGGCAGGCCGCCCGCGATCCTCGTCGCCCATACCCGCCGCATCGGCGCCTCCGTCATCTATGTCTCCAGCCAGTCGCTCTCCGGCGCGCTGGTCGATCTCAACGGCCATCTCGTCGCCGAGCGCCGCCGCACCATCGCAGCCGATGCGAACAATGCGGCCATCGCCAAGGTGATGGCGGAGCTGGCACGAGACCTCCTCGACGCGATGCCGCCGGGCATGAGCCATGCCGGCACGGCGGTCTCGCTCTCCGGCTTGATCGACCTGAAGCAGGGACAATGGCTGCTGGCCTCGCGCTGGCCGCGCATGCGCGGGCTCGACATCGCCTCCGTGCTCGAGCCCGTGGCCGGGCCGGTCACGATCTGCCGCAATCTCGATGCCGAATTGCGCGCCCGCGCCGCCCGAGAGCCCGAGAATTTCGCGGGCGGCACCATCCTGCTGCATTGGGGCTGGGGCGTCGGTCTCGCCTATGCGGTGGACGGTGAGCCCTTCGCGCCGACCGGCTCCTTCGGCGAGATCGGCCATTGGCGGCTTGCGGCGCTGGACGGGCGCCGCTGCGGCTGCGGCAACACCGCCTGCCTCGAAACCGGCGCCGCGCTCTGGTCCCTGCTCCCCGCCCTGCGCCGGCACTGGCCCGATCTCGACCAGGACGAGGTCCGCCTGGCCCGACAGCTCGCCGGCCTCGATCTCCTGTCACTGTCCGAGATGGAGACGGCGGTGGAACTGGTGGCCCGCGCGCTCGCCAATGCCTGCCGCATGCTTTTCCCGGCCCGGATCGCGGTCAGCGGCCCCTTCTCCGCCAATCCGCAGCTCTGGGCCCGCTTCAACACGCTGTTCCGTGCGGAAGGCACCATGGAGGGCTTCGCCGTGCCCGATCTCGCAGGAGTGCCCGCGAGCCATCTCTACGAGATCCACGGCGCAGCAGCTCCCCTGCTCAGCCGCGCGACCGAGGCCCTGCTGCTCGAACAGGCCTGAGCCCGCTCGCCTTCCATGCCGCAACGCGCTGCCCGCCATGCCGCGGAATGCGCTGGCGCGTCGAAAAGTGGTGCACTAGTATCCCAGGCAAATGCTCCGGATGCCGTCCAAGGCATCGCAAAAGAGAGCTCAACCCAGGGAGAGATCATGAATCATCCGACACGTCGCACCGTCATGGCCGGAGCGGCCGGCCTTGCCGCGCTGAAAGCCGGCGGAGCGCTGGCGCAGAGCGCGCCCGTTGCGCTCAACATCATCGATGTCGCCGGCAATCTGCAGCTCACCCAGGCGGCCATCGAGAAATTCGCCAAGGACAATCCGAAGCTGGTCTCGCGCCTGAACTTCTCGCGCGCGCCCTCGCCGGAACTGCCGGCCAAGCTCAAGGCCCAGCAGCAGGCCAACCGCGTCGATATCGACCTCGTGCTGACCGGCCCCGGCGCGATGTCGGACGGCATCCAGCAGGGGCTCTGGGTCGATGTCTGGAAGTCCCATGCCAAGGACCTGCCCAAGCCGGAGGAGGTCTATCACGAGCAGGCGCTGATGATGCAGCGCAATTTCGGCCAGAACGAAGGCGTCGCCGTCGTCTATTCGCCCTCCGGCCCGCTCTTCGAATATGCGCCCGAGCGCCTCAAGACCGTGCCGAAGACGGCCGAAGAGCTGCTGGCTTATGTCAAGCAGAACCCGAAGCGCTTCACCTATGCCCGCCCCGTCAATTCCGGCCCCGGCTGGACCTGGCTGCAGGGCCTGCCCTACATCCTCGGCGATGCCGACCCGACCGACCCGATGAAGGGCTGGGACAAGACCTGGGCCTGTCTCAAGGAGCTCGGCACCGGCGTCGACTACTATCCGGGCGGCACCGCCGCGACGATGAAGGAACTCGGCGAAGGCACCCGCGACGTCATCGTCTCGACGCTCGGCTGGGACATCAACCCGCGCGTGCTCGGCATCGTCCCGAAGGAGGCCAAGGTCTTCGTCCTCGCCAACACGCACTGGATTCCCGACACCCAGTTCATGTGCATCCCGAAAGGCGTCCCGGCCGACAAGCTGCCAGCCCTCGTCGCCCTCATGGCCTATATGCTCAAGCCCGAGGCGCAGGCCGTGACCTACGACAAGGGCTATTTCTATCCGGGACCGGCGATCAAGGGCGTGACGCTCGCGATGGCGCCGCAGGAAAGCCGCGACGTTGTCGCCGAATATGGCCGGCCCGAATATGACGGGCTGATCACCAGCCTGCCGACCCGCCCGCCGCTGACGCCCGAGCGTCTCGTCGCCGCCTTCCGGCGCTGGGACCAGGAGATCGGCGTCGGCCACGGCGCGCCGCAATAGCCATGCGCTTCGCCGCCATCGGCCTCGACCACCGCCATATCCACCATATGGTCGGCGGTCTCCTCGAAGCCGGCGCGACCTGCGTCGGCTTCGATCCCGCGACCAGCGACGAGCGCGTCCTCTGCGGCTTCCGCGAGCGCTTCCCCGATCTACCGGAAAGCACGGCCGATCGCTTGATCGACGACCCTTCGGTCGACCTGATCGTCTGCGCCGCCATTCCGGCGGAGCGCGCCGCCATTGCCATCCGCGCGATGCGGGCCGGCAAGGACATCATGATCGACAAGCCCGGCGTCACCGATTTCGACCAGCTCGCCGCTATCGAGCAGGCGGTCGCCGAAACCGGCCGCATCTTCTCGATCTGCTTCTCCGAGCGCTTCACCGTGCCGGCGACGATCATAGCCGGCAAAATGATCGCGGACGGCGTGATCGGCCGCGTCGTGCAAACACTCGGCATGGGGCCGCACCGCCTTAATCGGGCGATCCGGCCGGGCTGGTTCTTCGACAAGCGGCATTATGGCGGCATCCTCACCGACATCGCCTCGCATCAGATCGACCAGTTCCTGCATTTCACCGGCTCGGACGATGCGGAGATCGTCGCGTCCGGCGTCGGTCATTTCGGCGGGCCGGACCTGCCCGATTTCGAGGATTTCGGCGAGATCCTGCTGCGCAGCGACAGGGCCGGCGGCTATATCCGCGTCGACTGGTTCACGGCCGACGGGCTGCCGACCTGGGGGGACGGGCGCCTCACCATCCTGGGCACCGAAGGCACGATCGAGCTGCGCAAATATATCGATATCGCCGGTCGCGCCGGCACCGACCATATCTTCCTCGTCGACAAGGCCGGCACCCGCCATATCGATGCCGCCAGTGAGCCGCTGACCTATTTCCGCAATCTGGTCGCCGATATCGCCAACCGCAGCGAAACCGCGATGAGCCAGCGCCACGCCTTCACCGTCTGCCGGCTCGCGCTGGAAGCGCAGGCCAAGGCGGCGTGGTTGCCATCACATGCGCCGTCATTCCGGGCCAGCGAAGCGCAGACCCGGAATCCATCCTAGAGCTCAGCGCCCTTCGATGGATTCCGGATCGGCGCCGCTGGCGCGGCTTGTCCGGAATGACGACGTGGGACGAGTTGAAGAAGAAGGGGATCGCCCGTCATGACACGCAAGCTCGGCATCGCCGTGATCGGGCTCGGCCCCGCCTCCCTGCCGCATTCGAAAAGCCTGCTCGACCTCGCCGATCGCACCGAAACGCGTTGGGCCGTCAGCCGGACGCCAGATCGCGCCAAGGCCTATGCGGCGCAATTCCCCTTCCAGACCACGACCGATCTCAATGCCGTGCTGGCCGATCCGGCGGTGGATGCCTGCATCGTCCTCACCCCGCCGTCGAGCCATCTCGACGTCTCCGCGCTCTGTCTTGAAGCCGGCAAACATGTTCTTGTCGAGAAGCCGCTGGAATTGACCAGCGAGCGCGGACAGCGCCTCGTCGATACCGCCCGCCGCACGGCTAAGACCTTCGGCGTGACCCTCCAGCACCGCTTCCGCCCGGCGAGCCTGCGCCTGAAGGCGGCGCTCGAGTCCGGCGAGCTCGGCACGGTTGAAGCCGCCTTCCTCTCCGTGCCCTGGTGGCGCCCGCAGAGTTATTACGACGAGCCTGGCCGCGGCACGCTGGCACGCGACGGCGGCGGCGTGCTGCTGACCCAGGCGATCCACTCGCTCGACCTGTTCCGCTCGCTTGTCGGCATATCGAAGGTCGTCGCGGCGCAGGCCCGCACCACCGGGCTCCACCGCATGGAAACCGAGGACTATGTCTCCGCGCTGCTGGAGACCGGCAATGGCGCCCCGGCCACGCTGGTGACGACCACGGCCGCCTATCCCGGCTATCCCGAGCGCATCGAGATCACCGGCACCAAGGGTTTTGCCGCCCTGATCGGGGGGCGCCTGCGCCTCGCTTTCCTCGATGGGCGCGAGGAGATCGTCGAGGCCGAGGGCTCGACCGGCAGTGGCGCCAACATCATGGATTTCCCGCATGACGCCCATCGCGCCGTCATCGCCGATTTCCTCGATGCGATCGAGCAGGGCCGCGATCCCGTCGTCACCGGTGAGGAGGCGCTGGCCTCGCAAAGGCTGGTCGACGATATCTTGAAGGCTGCGCGGCAGTCCTGACCCCGTCGGTTTCTTGACTTCGTGACGATTTACGCTGTGCTTCCGATGCTGAAACGCCGTCATTCCGGTCTTGACCTGGAATCCGCCATAGAGCGCCGGGCCCTGGGATGGATTCCGGATCGGCGCCGCGTCGCGGCTTGTCCGGAATGACACGCATGTTGCTCTCCAGATGCGTCCCATGAACGTCGTCCTCGCCTGCGATCTTGGCGGCAGCAGCTTTCGCGCTGCGCTGATCGACGAGCACGGCGCGACGTCAGCCGAGCATGCCGTGCCCGGCCCTGTCCCGAACGATCATCTCGACCGTTCGGAAGTCTCCGCGCAGGCCTGGTGGGGACAATTGCTCGAAGCCGCCGGCAAACTCGCCGAACGAGCGCCGAAGTTGTTCGCGAACATCCAGGGCATCGCGATCTGCGGCGTAACCCGGACGCAGGTCTTCCTCGGCCGAGAGGGGCAGGAACTGCGCCCGGCCATGACCTGGAAGGATGCGCGCTCCGACGGCATCGCCGCCCGCCTGCGCGAGAGGCTGCCCGATCATCCCGAAGCCGGCCGCATCAACGCTTTCCACCCGCTCGCGCGCCTTGCCTGGCTGACCGAGAAAGAGCCGGAGAACGCCCGCGCGCTTGCCTGTGTGCTGGAACCCAAGGATTACCTGAACTTCTGCCTGACAGGTCGGCGTGCGAGCGACCCCGTCTCGCTCGCTCGGCTGATCGCCAGCACTGAAAGCGCCGACAGCCGTTCGGCATTGGACGCAATCGGTCTTTCGCCTAACCTGATCCCGGCCATCCTCGAACCCACCGAGATCGTCGCTCCCGTCCGCCCCGGCCTGCCCGCGCCTTTCGACCGGCTGGCCGAAGTCCCAGTCTTCTGCGGCTGCAACGATACCTGGGCGGCTGTCGCGGGCTTGGGCGCGCTGCGGCCGGGCTATGCCTACAACATCTCCGGCACCACCGAGGTGCTCGGCGTGCTCGGCCCCGATCAGGCGGAAGCGGAAGGGCTGATCTCCGTCGACTGGCGCGGCCTCTGGCATCTCGGCGGCCCCAGTCAGAACGGCGCCGACACTGCCGCCTGGCTCGCAGGCTTGCTCGGCGGCGATGATCCCGTCGGCGAGACGATCGACAGACTTCTCGCTGGCCGGCGCCATCCGCAGCCGGTGCTCTTCCTGCCCTATCTGCAAGGCGAGCGCGTGCCCTATTGGGACCCGAACCTGCGCGGCGCCTTCATCGGCCTCGGCCGTCAGCACGGAGCGACCGATCTCGCCTATGCGGTGCTCGAAGGCATCGCCTGCCAGAACCGCCTCGTGCTGGAACGGGCGGAAGGGGCGCTCGGCACCCGCGTCGACGAGATCCGCTTCGGTGGCGGTGCAGCCGCCAATCCGGTCTGGGCGCAAGTCAAGGCTGACATCTGCGGCCGTCCGATCGCGGTCGGCGCAGCCAAAGAGCCCGGCTTGCTCGGCGCGGCGATTATCGCCTGGACGGGGCTCGGCCGCTTCGCCTCGCTCGAAGCCGCACAGGATGCCCTCGTGGCGATCGCCCGGCGCTACGAACCCGACCCGGCGCGGCGCCCGGCCTATAACAGCCTCTACGCCCTCTATCGCCAGAGCGAAGCGGCGCTGGCCCCGATCTCGGCCGATCTCGTCGCGCTGGCGCAGAAGTCGCATGCTCTTCCCGGCCTCGCCGAGATGACAGACGAAATGTAAGAACCCTCATGACAGATGCGCTCATGAATAGCCCCGCGGACGAGAGACCCGTCACGCTTCTGACTGGCGCTTCCGGCGGCATCGTCGGTGCGCTCGCTCTCATCCTGGCGCGAGCCGGACACCGCCTCGTCCTGTCCAGTCTCGATCAATCCGGCCTCGACGCCGTGACCAACGAAGCCGCTGTGGCGGGAGCCGAAACGGCGATGCTCGCCGGCGATCTCCGCGACCGCGATTTCGCCCGGTCTCTCGTCGACCTCGCCGTCTCCCGCTTCGGCCGGCTCGACCATCTCGTGACGGGAGCCGGTGCCTCGCGCCCGGTAGCAATGGTCGAGATGGAGGATGACGAATGGGACAGGCTCGTCGATCTCAATCTCTCGGCCGTCTTCCGCATCTCCAAGGCCGCGTCCCGGCAGATGATCGCGCAGGGCGCTGGCGGCGCGATCGTCCATATCTCGTCGATCGCTCACAGCAACGGCGGCGCCAACCTCGCCTATGGCTCGGCCAAGGGCGGCGTCGCGACGCTGACCTACGGCATGGCCCAGCAGCTCGGGAAGCATGGCATTCGCGTCAATGCGGTTGCGCCCGGCATCATCGATACGCCAATGGTGCGAAACGGATTCGCGCAGCAGTTCAATGCGCTGGTCGAGGGAGCGGCGGTGCGGACGCCGCTGGGGAGGCTGGGACGGCCCGAGGATGTCGCCAACGTGATCGCTTTCCTGCTCTCACCCGGCGCGGCCTTCGTCACCGGCGCCCTGATCCCCATCACCGGCGGCATCGAGATTCTCTCGCCGATCTCCACCATCGCCAAGGGAGCCTGAGTTGGGCCGCATCGAGCCGCGCGAGCTGATCGGACGCTACGGCACGGCGCTCGCCGGTCTCGCCCTGATCCTGTTCTTCCTGATCTTCGCGCCGAACTTCGCCAGCACGATGAACATCATCAACGTGCTGAAGGACACGAGCTTCCTCGCCATCCTGGCACTCGGCTTCGCGCTTGCCTTCACCGTCTCCGAGCTCGATCTTTCCGTCGCGGAGATGGCGAGCCTCGCGGCGGTCGTCTGCGGCTGGCTGGTCCATGCGCAATATCCCCCGGCCGTTGCGGTTGCAGCAGCGCTCGGCATCGGCGTCGCGCTGGGCTCGCTGAACGGCTACGGCGTTACCGTGCTGCGCATCCCCTCGCTGATCATGACGCTCGGCACCGCGGCGATCGCCAAGGGCCTTGCCTTCATGATCACGCAAGGCGTCGCCTTCGTCGGGCGCTGGCCGGTCGGCTTCACCGGGCTCGCCCGCGGCTACTCGTTCGGCATTCCCAATCTCGTGCTCTGGATGACCGGTGCGACGCTCTTCGCCTGGGGCCTGATCAAATGGACGCGGACCGGCGCGCATATGGTCGCGACCGGCGAGGCGGACGAGGCGGCGCGGCTCGCCGGCATCGCCACCGCCCGGATGAAGCGCATCGGCCTCCTGCTTTCCGGCATCTTCGCCGGCCTGATGGCGATGCTGCTCGCCGCCAACCTGTCCTCGGCCGCGCCGAACATGGCGGGCGACTATCTGCTTTATGCCATTGCCGCCGTGCTGCTCGGCATGACGATGTTCGAACCCGGCAAGCCCAATATTCCCGGCACGGTCTTTGCGGCGCTGGTGCTCAAGGTGCTCGGCAATGGCTTGGTGCTGATGGGCGCGCCCTATTACATCCAGGACATCGTGCTCGGCGCGATCATCATCGGCTCGGTCGCCTTCTCGGCCAGCGTGATGAAAAAGGCGGCGTTCAAGGTCTGATTTCGACAACGACAAACAGAATGAGGGGAGTGGGTTTCATGTTCGGTTTAAGGAAAATGCTGGCCGCCGCCGCGGCGCTTCTCGCGCTCGGCCAATCGGCTGGTGCCTTCGAGCTTGGCATCATCGGCTTCCAGTTTACCTCGGAGACACATGCGCGCGTCGCCAATGCCGCCGCGGCCGCCGCCAAGGCGAAGGGCTGGACCGTCACGCTGCTGAACTCGGAAGGCGCGCTGCCGAAGCATGCCGAGCAATTCGACGCGCTGATCGCCAAGAAGGTCGACGCCATCATCATCGCCATGGGCAAGCCGGTCGAGGCCGACGCCCAGTTCAAGGCGGCGAAGGACGCGAAAATTCCCGTGATCACCGTGCAGTCGGGCGCGAGCCCGCATGCGCTTTTCGACATCCAGACCAACGAGTACAAGGTCGGCGCCGATGCCGCGCTCTACCTGCTCGGCCAGCTCGGGTACCAGGGCAACATCATCTCGGCCCGGTTCGACCTCAACGTCGCCTCGCGCATCCGCGGCCGCCTGCTCGATGCCGTGCTCGCCGAGAACCAGGCGGTGAAGGAGCTCGGCAAGTTCTCGATGGCCCGCACCCAGAGCTGGCGTGACGATGTCCGCGCCGGCATGCAGGCGCTGCTGCTGCAGAACCAGGGCAAGATAAACGGCATCTGGGCCTCGTTCGACGGGCAGGCTTACATCATCGACGACCTGCTGCAGGCTCAAGGGGTGAAGAAGGGCCAGATCCCGCTCGTCTCGGTCGATGGCGGCAAGGAGAGCTACGAGCGCATCGCCGATCCGAACTCGACCCTGATGGCGACCGTCGCCGTGCCCTTCGAGGAGATGGGCAAGCAGGCGGTCGATGCCGTCCAGGCGATCGTCGTCGACAAGAAGCCGAAGGAGAGCGTCACCTCCGGCCCCTATCTCTTCACCGAGGCCGTGCTGGTCGACAAGAACAACGTCCAGCAGTTCATGAAGAAGTGAGCCTCGTGCAGCTCGACCGTCATCCCGGACAAGCTGCGCAGCAGCGCAGATCCGGGATCCATCGAAGGGCGTTGCGCTCTACGGTGGATCCCGGCGCTCCGCTACGCTGCGGCCGGGATGACGTCGAGTCCGCGGGCAACGGAAACACCCTGGCGATCCGACCATGACCACCCCTCTCCTTTCGCTGCGCGGCATCGGCAAGGCCTATGGCCCGGTCGTCGCCGTCCGCGACGTCGACCTCGACATCTTCCCGGGCGAGGTCATGGCGCTCTGCGGCGACAACGGCGCCGGCAAGTCGAGCCTGATCAAGGTGATCTCCGGCGCCGAGGAGGCGACGAGCGGCACGATCAGCCTGCGCGGCAAGCCTGTCACTTTCGCCTCGCCGCATGACGCGCTGGAGAACGGCGTCGCGACGATCTACCAGGATCTGGCGCTGGCTCCGCGCCTCTCCATCGCCCAGAACGTCTTCATGGGTTCGGAGCTAACCAAGCCCGTCCTGCTGCCCTTCCTGCGCATCCTCGACAAGAAGAAGATGATCGCGGAATCGCGGCGCTATCTCTCGCAGCTTTCTGCCGCCGTCACCGATATGACGCGCCCGGTCGAGCGCCTCTCCGGCGGCCAGCGCCAGGCGGTCGCGATCTCCCGCGCGCTGCGCTGGAATGCCGAAATCATCATCATGGACGAGCCCACCGCCGCGCTCGGCGTCAAGGAAAGCGCGCTCGTCCTCGATCTCATCCGCAAGCTCAAGGCGGACGGCCGCACCGTCATCCTGATCAGCCACAACATGCGCGATGTCGTGGCGCTGGCCGACCGCGTCGTGATCATGGGCGCGGGCCGGAAATACGTCGACCGGCCGCTCGGCGACCTCAGCGCCGACGACATCGCCCATCTGATCATGGCCGGCAACGCCAAGGCGGCCTGAGATGCGCGAGCCCGTCATCATCGACACCGATCCCGGCCAGGACGACGCCGTCGCCCTGCTGCTCGCCTTCGCCAGCGCCGAGCGGATCGATCTGAAGGCCATCACCACCGTCGCCGGCAATGTCCCGGTCGCGCAGACCACAGCGAACGCGCTGCGCATCCGCGACCTTGCAGGCCGTGGGGATATCCCGGTGCATCGCGGCACCGAAGGGCCGCTGGTCTTCGCTCTGGAAACCGCTGAATTCGTCTGCGGGCCGGACGGGCTGGCTGGCGCCAACCTACCCCGGCCGAGGAGCGAAGCGGCGCCCGGCCATGCCGTGCAGGCGATCATCGATATCTGCCGCGCGGCCCCTGCCGAAGGCATCACGCTCTGCCCGCTCGGGCCGCTGACCAATCTCGCTCTGGCCTTCCGGCTGGCACCGGACATCCTGCCGAAGGTGAAGCGCATCGTGCTGATGGGCGGCGCCATCGGCCTCGGCAACATCACGCCGGCCGCCGAGTTCAACACCTATGTCGATCCGCATGCCGCAGCGGTGGTGTTCGGCTGCGGCCGGCCGATCGTGATGTTCGGCCTCGGCGTCACCCTCCAGGCCATCGCCAGCCACGATCAGATCGCCCGCATCGGCGCACTCGGCAACGCGGCAGGCAAAGCCGTCCATGGCATGCTGACCCGCCCGCGCCCCGGCGGGCTCGGCTCCGATGGCCACCCGATGCACGACCCCTGCGTCATCGCTTTCCTGCTCTGGCCGGAACTGTTCGAGGGTCGCGACTGTTTCGTAACGGTCGAGACCGGCGACGGCCCCTTGCGCGGGCGCACCACGATCGACTGGAACGGCCGCCTCAAGCGCGAGCCCAACGTCCATGTCGTCTCCGCCGTGATGGCCCATGACCTGTTCGAGCGCATGATCGAGCGCCTCGCCACGCTGCCCTGAGAGACTAAAGCCATGCCGCATTTCTTCGAAGCATTGCAGCAGGAAGCGGCGGAAGCCATCGCACAGATGCAGGAAGCCGCCTTGCGCGCACGCCACGCCCATGCCCGCGCCGAACTGATGCGCCACATGCTGACCACGGCCCGCAAGGTGAAGGATAAGCCGAAGGCCGAGGCTGTCGAGACCGTGGTGCGCGAATGGATGGACGCCTGGAATCTCGGGCGCAGCGACTGGCCTCATATCGCCCGCGAAATGGAGAGCTTCACCGAAGCCTTCCACGACTACGCCAACGATCCCAGCGACGAAAACGACACACGCCTGCGCGAAACCTGCGCGGCGCTCGACGCCGTCCTGGAGCAGGAGGGCACCTCGATCTCCGACCAGATGGCCTTCCGCTCGCAATGCGCCCATGGCTGGTGGGAACAGGTCAAACCCGTCCCCGCCGACTTGCCCGGCCGCAAGCCGCGCCCCTCCGTGCCGGCGGTTGAATCCGGCAAAGCATTCTGGGAAGCCGGCTGCGCTGATTTCTGCCGATAGGAGCGCAGCACCAGCCTGCGCTCAGCCCTCCAGGAACTGCATCCGGTGCAGACGGGCATAGGCGCCATCGCGCGCCAGCAACTCGTCATGGCTGCCGGTCTCGACGACCCTGCCCTCGTCCATGACCACGATCAGGTCGGCCTCGCGGATGGTCGAGAGCCGGTGCGCGATGACGATGGTCGTGCGCCCCTTCATCAGTGTCGCCAGCGCTTGCTGGACGAGCCGCTCGGACTCTGTGTCGAGCGCGCTCGTCGCCTCGTCGAGCAGCAGGATCGGCGCATTCTTCAGGATGGCGCGCGCGATCGCGATCCGCTGGCGCTCGCCGCCCGAGAGCTTGTGGCCGCGCTCGCCGACCGAAGCGTCGTAGCCGCCCGGCATCGCCATGATGAAATCATGCGCGGCGGCCGCCTTCGCCGCCGCGACGATCTCGTCCTGCGAGGCGTCCGGCCGCCCGAAGGCGATATTGGCGCGCACGCTGTCGTCGAACAGCACGACATCCTGGCTGACGACGCCGACCTGCCGGCGCAGACTCGTCAACCTAACGTTGCGCAGATCCTGCCCGTCGATCTCGATGCGGCCTTCGTTCGGGTCGTAGAGACGCGGCACCAGCGCGAGCAGCGTCGACTTGCCGGAGCCTGAGCGGCCGACCAGCGCCATGGTCTTTCCGCCCTGCGCGACGAGGTCGATGCCCTCCAGTGAACGCTGGTCCTCGCGATAGCGGAAGCGCAGATGACGGAAAGCGACCTCGCCGGCTCCGACCGTGAGCGACTTCGCATCCGGCCGGTCGAGCACCTGCGGCTTCTCGTCCATCAGCGCGTAATAGCGCTTCAATGACGCGCCGGCCTCCTGGACGATGGCGTTGAGATTCCCCAGCGAGCGCATCGGCTGGGCCGCGAGCAGCAGCGCCGAGACATAGCCGGTGAAGTCGCCGACCGTCGAATTGCCGGAAGTGATGCGCACGCCGATGGCGGCGAGCACGCCCGCCACCGCGATGCCGCCGCCGACCTCGAGCAGCGGATCGAGCCGCCCGCGCGCATTGGCCGCCTTCATCTTCAGCGCCCGGATCGCCTCGAAGGCATTGGCCGCGCGCGCCTTCAGGTAAGGCTCGAGCCGGTCGGTCTTGGCGACGCGCGCGCCCTGCAGGCTCTCGGTGACGAGATTCGCCATCAGGCCGGTCTGTTCCTGCTGTGAATTGGCCATGCGCCGGAGCTTGCGGCCGATCTTGCCGATCGGATGAGCGATCACCGGCGCGATCAGCAGCACCACAAGCGTCATCTGCCAATCGATCCAGATCAGTGCGCCGACCAACGCGATCGCGGTCACGACGTCGCGGATGGCGATATTGACGATGCGCGTCAGCGCTTCCTTGACGAAGGTGAAGTCGGTGGTGAAGCGCTGTGTGAGCGAGGCTGGATTCTCTCGCTGAAGCTGCGCGAGGTCGGCATCGATCAGGTGGCCGTAGAGCGCCGTCTGCATGTCCGCCTCGATGCGGCTGACGACATTATTGGTCATCACCGTCTGAGCGAGCAGAGAGAAACCCTTGATCGCGGTGACGATCACGACGACGGTCGCGACCGCGTTGATGACGCCGATCTCGTAGCCAATCGATTTCGAGACCAGGCGCTCCATGCGCCGAACGAAGCCGGTCGATTCGGCCGTCAGCGGGTCGGCAAAGGCGTCGAACGCCGCCTTGATCAGCAGTGGATAGAAGCTCGTCGTCGCCGCGATGACCACGACGAGCCCGAGAATCATCAACATCTGCGGGAGATAGGACCTGATCTGCTCGCGCCAGACACGGGCAAAGAGCGCGAGGGTGTCGTCGGTGACGCGGCCGATCTTCATGCCGGGGGCCTATCATGGCAGCCTCGCAAGCGCCACTGGCGCATGGCCGTGCCTGAAAGAGGGGCCTTGCTCCGGACACGAAGCTGTCTTCCCATGGCCGTAACCGACTCAGGAGACTTCATGCCGCTTTCCCCGCCGGCCCAGCCCGGCCAGAGCTTCGCCGAGATCGAAACCCCCGCCCTCGTGCTCGATCTCGATGCATTCGAGCGCAATCTCGTCGCCATGGCGGCTTTCAGCCAGGCCCATGGCATCAGGCTCCGGCCCCATGCCAAGTCGCATAAGAGCCCGGAAATCGCGCTGCGCCAGATCGCCCATGGCGCGGTCGGGCAATGCTGCCAGAAGGTCGGGGAAGCGGAGATTCTGGTCGCGGGCGGCGTCGGCGACGTGCTGGTCACCAACGAGGTCGTCGGTGCGGCCAAGCTCGATCGTCTCGCCCGTCTCGCCCGCTCGGCCAAGATCGGCCTCTGCGTCGACCATCCCGACGGCGTGCGCGAGGCGACGGAAGCGGCCGCCCGCAACGACGTGACGCTCGATGTCTATGTCGAGATCGATGTCGGCGGCCGGCGCTGCGGCGCCGCGCCCGGCGAGGCCGCCGTCCGGCTGGCCGAGGCCATCGCGCGTTCCAACACCCTGCGCTTCGCCGGCATCCACGCCTATCACGGCTCGGCCCAGCATATGCGCTCGATCGACGAGCGCCGCGAGGCGATCGAGCGCGCCGGCCTCGCCGCCCGCAACACCGTCGAGCGTCTCAAGCATCACGGCCTGCCTTGCGAGGTCGTGACCGGCGCCGGCACCGGCACCCATGAACTGGAGACCCAGTCCGGCATCTGGAACGAGATCCAGCCCGGCTCCTATATCTTCATGGACGCCGATTACGCCCGCAATCGCCAGGCCGACGGCACGCCCTTCCGCAGCTTCGAGCACGCGCTCTTCGTCCTCGCCGGCGTGATGAGCAAGCCGGTGCCGGACCGCGCCATCGTCGATGCCGGCCACAAGGCCGCGGCGGTCGATTCCGGCATGCCGGTGCCCTTCCGCCGCGAGGGCGTGATCTACACAAAACCCTCCGACGAGCACGGCATCCTGACGGGCGACCCGGTCGCGGTGCCGCATCGCGGCGACCGCCTGCTGCTCGTCCCCGGTCATTGCGATCCCACGGTCAACCTGCACGACTGGTATGTCTGCGTCCGCGGCCTGCACGGCCCCGACGCCCATGTCGAGGCGCTCTGGCCGGTCGGGGCGCGCGGTGCCCTGACCTGAGCGGGCGATGCTCGCGGCGCTTATCCAGCGCCTGGCGGGATTTCCGCTGAGCAGCGTTGCAAACAGGCGCTTGTAAATATCCTCGGAAACGCGCCGTCATCCCGGGCTTGACCCGGGATCCATCATAAAGCGCAACGCCCTTCGATGGATCCCGGATCGGCGCCGCTGACGCGGCTTGTCCGGGATGACGAAGAGGTTCCAAACAGAAACTGGAAGCCTCACGGCCGCCAGCCGGTCTCCTGAACCGGAGCGTTCTCGCGCTCTTCCTCGCGGCGAGCTTCCTCCACCACGGCGAAAAGCGCCCGCAGCGCGGCATCGACGCCCTCGCCCGAGGCGGCCGAGAGGACGATCGGCATGCGCTTGGCCGCCCGCTTCAGGCGCGCGACCTGCTCCTTGAGCACTTCCGGCGTCAGCGCATCGACCTTGGAGAGCGCGACGATCTCCGGCTTCTCCGCCAGCCCCTCGCCATAGGCTTCCAGCTCCTCGCGCACGGTCTTGTAGGCCTTGCCGGCGTGTTCGCTCGTGCCCTCGACCAGATGCAGCAGCACGCGGCAGCGCTCGATATGACCGAGGAAGCGGTCGCCGAGGCCATGGCCTTCATGCGCGCCCTCGATCAGCCCGGGAATATCGGCCAGCACCATCTCGCGCCCGTCGACACGCACGACGCCGAGCCCGGGATGCAGCGTGGTGAAGGGATAGTCGGCGATCTTGGGCTTCGCCGCCGTGACGGTGGCAAGGAAGGTCGACTTGCCGGCATTGGGCAACCCGACGAGGCCGGCATCGGCGATCAGCTTCAGGCGGAGCCAGACCCAGCGCTCCTCGCCCGGCAGGCCGGGATTGGCATGGCGCGGCGCCTGGTTGGTCGCCGTCTTGAAATAGGCATTGCCGAAGCCGCCATTGCCGCCCTTGCACAAAACGAAGCGCTGGCCGGGCTCGGTCAGGTCGGCGATCTTGGTCTCGCCGTCCTCGTCGAGGATCTCGGTGCCCGGCGGCACCTTCAGCACGATCGGGGGCGAATTGGCGCCATGGCGGTCCTTGCCCATGCCATGCTCGCCGGTCCGCGCCTTGAAATGCTGCTGGAAGCGGAAATCGATCAGCGTGTTCAGGCCCTGCACGCATTCGACGATGATATCGCCGCCGCGCCCGCCATCGCCGCCATTGGGCCCGCCGAACTCGATGAATTTTTCGCGGCGGAAGGAGACGCAGCCGGGGCCGCCGTCACCCGCCTTCACATAGATCTTGGCCTGGTCGAGGAATTTCATGCTGTTTCACTAGTGATGGTCGGAAGAAAGGGCAATGGACCGGATCATGCCGCCTGCCGGAAAGCGCTCATCTCCTCGCGCAGCGAATCGGCGAAACGCTGCGCCGCTAGCCCCGGCCGCGGCGCCATGATCAGCCCGACCGTGAGCTCGAACAGCGGCGGCAGCCCCTCGGCCGCGCCGAGTCGGCGCAGCGAGGGCGGCACGGCACTTTCGGTGATCGCCGTGACGCAGAAGCCTCCCTCCACCGCCGAAAGCACGCCTGACGTATGCGAGCAGGAAAAGACCAGCCGATACGCCCGCCCCGCGCTGTTCAGGGCCCCGAGGATGCGCGGCCGCGCCCGGCAGCCCTCGGAGAACAGCGCCAGCGGCAGCGTCTCCTGCAATTCCGGCCGATGGCCCCGCGCCGCGACCCAGATCATCGGCTCGCGCCGGAGCATCTCGCCGAGCGGCCGGTGCGGATCCTGCGTGACGACGGCGAGGTCGAGATCCCCAGCCTTGAGCGCCGGCTCGATCCGCTTCGAGATATCGCAGACGACCTCGAGCTCGACCTTGGGATGTTCTACCGCGAAGCGCGCGATCAACGGCCTGAGATAGGCATCCATATAATCGTCGGGCACGCCGATGCGCAGGCGGCCCGTCGGCGTCTCGCCGGCAAGATCGGCGAGCGCCTCGCGCTCGACCGCGAGCAGGCGCCGCGCATGGGCGATCAGCCGCTCGCCGGCATCGGTCGGGGTGACGCCGCGGCGCGAACGCTCCAGCAGCTTGTGGCCGAGCTGGCTCTCCAGATCCTGGATGCGCACCGAGATCGCCGATTGCGTCCGGCCGAGCCGGGCGCTGGCCGCCGTGAAGCCGCCGGTCTCGGCTACGGCCACCAGCATGCCGAGCGCGGCGAGGTCGAAATGAGCGGTCATGACGTGCCTCCTCGGGACGTTCGCGATCGATCGATTTTAAGAATGGTTAAATCAGAATAATCCGTTTTTCCGATCCAAGGAAGCGGCCTATAGCATTGGACGAACGAAGCTGGGCAGACCGCGCCGTCGCGGCCGAAGCTGGCTTCCCCAATCGTCAGAAGACCCCATGTCCGCCCCTGCGATCTCCGTTCGGCCCGCATCGCCCGCGCTGGCGATGTTCCTCGCGCTGCTCACCGGCGCGACCTGCATCGGCTTTTCCGGCATCTTCGTGCGTCTCGCCGATGTCGGCCCGGCCGCCGCCGGTTTCTGGCGCATGCTCTTCGCATTGCCGGTGCTGGTCGCCTGGACCGCGCTGGAGCAGCGCAGGCCCACGGGCGAAAAGATCGGTCGCGGCGCCTTCATCGCGGTCGCGCTGGCCGGCCTCGCCTTCGGCATCGACGTCACGCTCTACAATGCCGCGCTCGGCCACACGACGATCGCCAACGCCTCGCTGCTCGGTAATCTCTCGCCGGTCGGTGTCGTGCTCGGCGGCTGGCTCCTGCTCGGCGACAAGCCCTCGCGGCGTATCCTCGGCGCACTGATACTGGCGGTTGCCGGCGCGGCCCTGCTGGTTCTGCCTAAATTCACCGGCGCCGGGCAGGTCACCGGCAATCTCTTCGGCGACGGCCTGGCGGTCGGCGCCGCCCTGTCCTACGCCGCCTATATCCTGGCGGTACGCCGCGCCCGCGACGGTGCCGCAGCCGGCTATGTCAGCCTGGTCTCCAGCGCGATCTGCGCCGTGTTCTGCCTGGTGGCCGCGCTGGCGCTGGGCGAGCAGATCATTCCGATGAGCCTGCAGGGCTGGCTTGCCGTTGCGGCGCTCGGCCTCGTATCGCATGCGCTCGGCCAGGGCCTGATCACGCTCTCGCTCGGCAGCTATGGCGCCGGCGCCGCCTCGCTCGTCATGGTCTGGCCGGCTCTGGTCAGCGTGCTTGCCGCCTGGGCGCTGTTCGGCGAGCAGCCGGCTCCGGTCCAGGCCTTCGGCGGCGTCGCCATCCTCGCAGCCGTGCTGCTGGTCCGGCGCGGCTGAACCCTGCTCAAGCCGCCGGCTTGACACCGTAATGCAGGATCACGGTGCCGTTCCTGAGCGGGCGGGCCGCGATCAGCGTGTAATGGCGCTTCTCCGCGTTCGGCTTGAACAGAGGCGTGCCCTGCCCGATCGTGACCGGCGCGATCGCGATCATGACCTCGTCGACGAGCCCGGCCGCGAGTAGCGAATCCGTCAGCTCGGCGCTGCCGAAAACGTAGATGTCCTTCCCTGGCTGAGCTTTGCGGCGCGCGATCTCCCCGATGATATCCGCCGTGACCGTGGTGTTGTTCCAGTCGGAGCCGGAGAGGCTGCGCGAGGCCACGAGCTTCGGCAGGGCGTTCATGAAGACCTTTGTCTCACCCTCCTCCTCAGCCGAGGTCCAGTAAGCCTTCATCCCCTCATAGGTGACCCGGCCGAAGACGAGCAGCCCCGCCTTCTGGCCGAAATCACTGCTGAGCTCGGACAGCTCGTCGCCCCAGGCATCGCCGTGGAAGCCGAGATCCCACTTCTCCTTGCCCTCGAAGAACCCTTCCAGCGTCATCAGATCCCAGACGATCACCTTGGCCATCGCATCCTCCTGACAGGTCCAGTCAAAACCGGTTTCGATTTGCAATCGGTTGTTGAATAGCGAAACCGATCCTATGTTGCAAGCGGTTTTGGAGACGAGCATGCGCGAGACCGGCCGTTCGGGCTGTCCGATCAATCTGACGCTGGAAATCCTGGGGGATCGCTGGAGCCTGATCGTGCTCCGCGACATCATGTTCGGCAACCGCCGGCATTTCCGCGAGTTGCTGGCGAAATCGGACGAGGGCATCGCCTCGAACATCCTCGCCGATCGCCTGAAGCGCCTTGTCGAGAAGGGCCTGCTCTCGCGCCGCGACGACGCCACGCACAAGCAGAAGGCGATCTACAGCCTGACCGAGATGGGTATCGCGCTCGTCCCCGTCTTCGCCGCGATGGGCGAATGGGGCCGCACCTTCCTGCCGGTGACCGAGGAACTCTCGATCCGTGCCGAGCTGCTCAGCGAAGGCGGCCCGGCGCTCTGGGAGCGCTTCATGCAGGAGCTGAGGCATCTCCATCTCGACGCCCCCAAGCCCGAGCAATCCGTGCTCGACGAGCTGACGAAGGCTTACCGGGACGCGCTGGCGCGGCGGCAAGCCCTGGCGGGCTGAGGCCGCGCCAACTTATCCCCGCATGCCGTAGCGGCATCACACTAGGGCTCCCGTCCAGGAGCCCTTCATGCCGATCCTCCATCGTCCTTACGCCGATCGCGAGCTTCGCGTCGCCCGGATTCGCCTGTTGCGGCTGCGCGACGAGCTTTGCCTGATCCGGCGCGACCACTTCTACCGCAAATACAACCCCAACCAGCCGCGCGTCCCCTCCGGCAATGCCGGCGGCGGGCAATGGACAAGTGGCGCGGGCGGAGGCGGCGGCTCCAGCCCGGCAGATCCCCTGTCTCCCGATGGCAGTTCGCTCGGTGCCGATACCGGCTGGTCCTCTCTCGGCGAGGGTTGGAACGAGGACGGCTCGATCTTCGGACAGGCGGTCACGGACGGCCAGGGCACGACGATCCAGTCGGAATACGCCGCCTCGCGCACCGCCGGCTTCGATGAACGCCAGACCGTCATCCAGCCCGATGGTAACAGGACCAGCTTCGAAACGACCGGCAACGTCCAGTCGATCTATGACGGCGGCCGCGACGGCGAACTCGTCGCCCGCACGGTCTGGACCGCATCGGGCCCCGAGCCTGATGCGACGGTGCAGCCCGCCTATTCGAAGCGCGATGCCCTCAAAACCATCATCAGCGGCGGCGCGGCCCTCTTCAACTGGCAGTCTCCGTTCAATGGCAGCGACGGCCAGCAGGCCGTCATGAGCTTCAATGGTCGCGACTATCGACTGGGAGACAGCACGAGCGGCAAGCTCAACCTGAGTTATTCTGGGCGTGTGACTCAGGAGCAGGCCGAACTGGCCTGCCGGTATCTGCCTGATATGCAGGCGAGGCTGGATGATGCGGTGGCCAAAGCGGGCCCGGTCAGTGACTACCCATCGGCAGCAATCTATGGAACCTATATCCATCAGCGGTTGAAAGAGCAGATCGATTCAGCAGGATACCCCAATCTTCGCGCCGAGATTTCTGCATACAAGACGGCCATAGAAACTGGTCTCCAACCAATTCCCTATGGCTATGCCGCAAGGCTCAGAATCGATGCCATCGAGTATCGTTCCGACGGTACGATGTGCATCTACGACTTCAAAACCGGTAAGGCGGGTCTCTCGGCGCCGCGCTCCTATGATCTCGGCATGGCAGGTCATCTTTCCAAACCAGGCTTCAACCGAGCAATCGTGATCGAAGTCAGACCGAGGCGGCAATGACGACGAAAAAGCAAATTCGGGGTCTTTTTCAGGCAATTGTGGAGCGGCATCCCGATCTGACGATCATCAAGGCCGAATACGGCGACAAGATCGTGCTGCGCCCGATCAATCACCTGATACGAGGCTTCTATATCCTCCGGAGTGCCTATGCCGATTATCCCGATCACTTCTGGTCCATCGGATACACGTTCCACCCCCGTGGTTCCTCCCAGGGTGGCATCTGCGGCACAAATTTCGTCCCGCCCAACATCAAGGAAATCTATTGGTCCCACCCGCGCCACCAGGATGCCATCATCGAGGTTGTCGAGGCTGAAATCCTGCCAGTCCTGCGTTCCGTCGACACCATCGGAAAAATGCTCTCGTTGCGCCATCCAATGGAAGTAAGATGGAATGACTGGCTCAGCTCGCCGCTTCACAAACTAAGACTTCATGCCGCTCTCGGGGATTTCCGAACAGCGACCGAAGCCATCATGGAAATGAAAGCGAAAGGGCCGCATTATTTGCCCGCCTGGAGCGAGGAAAGCTTTAAGGAGTCGCTCGAACAGCTCTGGCCCTTGATCGAAGCCGAGGACCGCACTCGCACCGCGGCCCTCCTCCATCAATGGGAAGAGGAGTTCGTCATTCGCAACGGCCTCGAAGACATCTACGAGCGCACGCCCTTCCCGCTCGAACGCCAGCCCTGACGCCTCACTCCGCCGCCAGCCTTGGCGCGGCCGGCTTCGACATCGCTTCCGCCGTCGCGATCGCGGGGGCCGCGTGCTCCTCGATCGGCTCCCACTGGCTTTCGTCCTCGGCCTTGCCGAAGAAGCGGCCGAAGAGCCAGCCGGTCCCCCGCGAGAGATCGTCCATCACCATGTAGAAGGACGGCACGAAGACGAGCGAGAGCACGGTCGAGACGATCAGGCCGCCGATCACCGCGATCGCCATCGGCGCGCGGAACTCCCCGCCGTCGCCGACGCCATAGGCCGAGGGCAGCATGCCCGCCGCCATCGCGATCGTGGTCATCAGGATCGGCCTTGCCCGCTTGCGGCCGGCCTCGATCAGCGCCGTGAAACGGTCCTTGCCACGCCCGACCTCCTCGACCGCGAAATCGACCAGCATGATCGCGTTCTTGGTGACGATGCCCATCAGCATGAGCAGGCCGATATAGACCGGCATCGAGACGGCATTGTTGGTCGCCAATAGCGCGATCACCACGCCGCCGAAGGAGAGCGGCAGCGAAAGCAGGATCGTGATCGGCTGGAAGACCGAGCCGAACAGCAGGATCAGCACCGCCAACACCAGCATCAGGCCGGTGGTCATCGCGGTGACGAAGCCCTGTACGACTTCGCCCTGGATCTCGGCATCGCCCGTCGCGGCGATCCAGACGCCGTCCGGCAGGCCGACCTCCTTGACGATCTCCTGGAATTTGTCCTGGGCCGTGCCAAGCTCGAAGCCGCGCTTCAGGTCGGCGCCGATCTGGGCGCGGCGGACGCGATCATAGCGGTCGATCGAGCTCGGCCCTTCGCCGAAGCCGATCTCGGCCACCGCCGTCAGCGGTATCGAGACGCCGGTCGCATTGGTCACGCGCAAGGCCGCGATATTGCGCATGTCGGTGCGGGCGGCCTCGTCGAGCTGCACGCGGATCGGCACCAGCCGGTCGCCCGCATTGAACTTGGCGAGGTTCGGCCCGACATCGCCGATCGTGGCGACGCGCACGGCTTCCGAGATCGCCTCGGGCGTGACGCCGAGATTGGCGGCCTCCTCCAGCTTCGGCGTGACGCGCAGTTCCGGCCGGCTCAGCGAGCCCGCCGTCGCGACGTTGAGATAGCCGTCGACCTGGCGCATCCGCGCCTCGATCTTGGCGACGGCGGCATCGAGCGCCGCGCCGTCCTTGGACAGGATCGAGAAGGCCATTTCGCGCTCGCCGCGCTCGTTGACATACCAGGCGCGCACGTCCGGCACGCTAGCGAGCTTCTCGGCGATGGTGACCTTGAGCTCCTTCTGCTTGATGTCGCGCTCGGCCTTGGGCTTGAGCAGGATGAACACCGCGGCGCGGCGCACCTCGCGCTGACCGGTCGGCGACGCCCCGCCGAGCACGAAGACGTCGCGCACTTCCGGAATCGTCTTTAGGGCGTCGACGAGCTTGTCGGTGGTGACGCGGGTATCCTCCAGCGTCGAGCCCGGCGGCAACTCCACCGAAGCGACGACGCGCGAGGTGTCCTCGTCCGGGATGAATCCGGTCGGCAGCATCTGCGTCGCCTGGATCGAGCCGACCAGGAATAGGAAGCCGACGATCAGCGTCGCATAGGCCGTGTTGAACGGCATGGTGCGCCAGCGCCCGGTGCCGTCGAAGCGCGGGAAGAACGGGATGCGGCGCTTCTTCAGCGTGCCTTTGAGCAGGCCGACATAGCCGCGCATGACGAACCCGTCCTTGGGATCGGCATGGTGGACCGGCTTCATCAGATAGGCCGCCATCATCGGCGTGATGAGGCGCGCGACCAGCAGCGAGAACAGCACGGCGACCGCAACGGTGAGGCCGAACTGCCGGAAATACTGGCCGGCGACGCCGCCCATGAAGGAGACCGGCGCGAAGATCGCCACGATGGTCAGCGTGATCGCGATGACCGCGAGGCCGATCTCGTCGGCCGCTTCCATCGCGGCGCGATAGGGCGATTTGCCCATCTTCATGTGCCGGACGATGTTCTCGATCTCGACGATGGCGTCGTCGACGAGGATGCCGGTCACCAGCGTGATGCCGAGCAGGCTGACGAGGTTGAGCGAGAAGCCCATCAGCTCCATCGCCCAGAAAGTGGGGATGGCCGAAAGCGGCAGCGCGATCGCGGTGATCAGCGTCGCCCGCCAGTTGCGCAGGAACAGGAAGACGACGATGACGGCGAGCGCCGCGCCCTCCAGCAGGGTCTCCATCGCCGCCTTGTAGTTGCCGTAGGTATAGGCGACGGCATCGTCGATCGGCGTGATCTTGATGTCCGGGAAGCGCTTGTTCAGCTCGGCCACGCGCTGCGCCACGACATCCTTGACCGACAATTCGCTCGACCCCTTCGAGCGGAACACCGCGAAGGTCACGACCGGGCTCTTGTTGAGCCGGCCGAAGGCGCGCGGCTCGGAATTGGAATCCTCGACGCGGCCGAGCTCCTTCAGGCGCACCTCGCGCCCGCCGGAGAGCGTGATCTTGGTCTCGGCGAGGTCCGCGACCGTGCGTGCGCCGGCGAGCGTGCGGATCGCCTGCTCCTGCCCGCCGACCTCGCCGCGCCCGCCGGCGAGGTCGACATTGGTGGCGCGGATCTGGCGGTTGACCTCGCCAGCGGTGATGCCGAGCGCGAGCAGGCGGTCGGGATCGAGCGAGATGCGGATCTCGCGATCGACGCCGCCATAGCGCTCGACCCGGCCGACGCCCTTCAGCCCCTGCAATTCGCGCGCGACGACATCGTCGACATGCCAGGAGAGCTGCTCCAGCGTCATGCCGGCCGAGGCCGCGCCATAGGTCAGGATCGACTGGCCCTCGACATCGATGCGCTGGATGATCGGCTCGTCGATGGTGCGCGGCAGCTCGGCCCGGATCTTGGCGATCGCGTCCTTGACGTCGTTGACGGCCCGGTCCGTGTTGGTTTCCAGCCTGAACTCGATCAGCGTCAGCGACTGGCCGTCGGTCAGCGTCGAGGTGACGTGCTTCACGCCGGTGATGTTGGCGACCGTGTCCTCGACGCGCTTGCTGACCTGGCTTTCGAGCTCGGCCGGCGCCGCGCCGGACTGCGTCACGGTGACGGAGACCAGCGGGATGTCGATATTCGGGAAGCGCGTGACCGGCAGCTTCGAGAAGGCGAGCAAACCGAGCACGCAGAGCACGACGAAGAGCAGGATCGCCGGAACCGGCTTTCGGATCGACCAGGCGGAGAAATTGACGTTCATGCGCTTGCTCGTCAGTTCGTCGCGACCGGCGTGACGAGGTCGCCGTCGCGCACGAAGGTGCCGGCGCGGGCCACCACGGTCTCGCCATCAGCAATACCGCTCACGATTTCCGCGCGGCCATCGCCGAGGAGCCCGAGCGTTACCGGCTTGGTCGTAACCTTGCCGTCCTTGACCGACTGAACCGTCGCGCCCGAGCGGTTATAGGTGATCGCCGAAAGCGGCAGGGTGACCGCGCGCTTGCGGCCGGTCTCGATGACGCCACGCGCGAAGGAGCCGATCGCGACCGGCGGATTGCCGTCGAGCGCGACGAGAACACGGCCGAGCCGCGACGCCTTGTCGACCTCCGGCATGATCAGGCGGATCGTACCCGCCAGCGCCTCGTTGGCACCCGCAGGGGCCACGGCGACGGCCTGCCCGAGCTTGAGGCGCGGAAGCTCGACCTCGGCGACCTGCGCCTCAAGCTCGACCGCGCCATCGGCAATGATGCGGAACAGCGGATCGCTCTGCGGCAGCATGCTCGCCATCGCGCCGAGCCGCGCCGTGCGCCGGCTGATGGTGCCGGCGCGCGGCGCCTTGATCTCGGTGCGCGCCAGCTTCACGGCGATGTCCTTGCCCTGCGCCTGAGCCAGCGCAAGATCGGCGCTGGCGATCGCCAGTGCCTGGCGGGCAGAATTGGCCCGCGCCTGCCCGGAACGAGCGGCGGCGGCACGCTGGTCGAACATCTCGACGCTGGCATTGCCGCTCTCGCGCAGCGCCTTGGTCCGGTCGAACGCATTGTTGGCCTGGACGAGATTGGCGTCGGCCTCGGCGATCTGGGCCTTGGCCTGGGCGACCAGCGCCTCGGCGCGGGCGATCTGCGCGTCGTTCTGCACCTTCTGGACGTCGAGCGTCGTGCGGTTCAGCCGGGCGAGAGCCTGCCCCTGAGCCACCTTGTCGCCCTCCTGCGCCAGCAATTCGACGATCGAGAGCCCGTCCACTTCCGGCGCGACCAGAATCTCGTCGCGCGCGACGATGGAGCCGGAGACGACCACGCTCTGGACGATCTCGGTGGTCTGCGCCTGCGTCACCGTGACGGAAGGCCCCGCCGCGGCGGGCGCGGCCGGGGCGGCCGTCTGGGCCTGAAGCGGCAGCGGCACGGCGGCCAGCAGGGCCAGCGCGACCATCGCCTTGAGCGGAACGAGCGAGCGAAGGGACATCGGGAAGGGTCCTGTTGCGGCCCTCGGGCCGGACGGAAATAGGGAGAGCCCGGAAGAAACAGAAATCACGACTGCATCTCCGTTTCGGGCAGGAGCATGGTCTGGGCGAGCTGGCGCATGCCGGTGAAAAGCGTGTCGGCGGCCGCCACGACATCGAAATTCGGGTCCATCGCCCGCCGGCAGAAGAAGCCGTCCGCCATCATCGAGACCGCCATCAGGAAGCGGCCTTCGTCGAGCCGCGGCGGCAATTCGCCATTGGTCTTGGCCTCGCGGATCGCGGCCGCCAGCCCCTCGATCACGGTGCCCTCGATATCCGCGCACATCCGTGCCATGCCGGGATTGCGCGCGGCCTCCGCCCAGATCTGCACGGCGATCACCGCCTTCTCGCGCGGCTGCTGCACGAGATGCTTGCGGCCGAGCGCCTCGAGCTGATCGAGCAGCGAGCCGTTATTCGGACAGAGCTTGCCGAAATCCTCCGCGATCAGGCTCCGATCGCGTTCGGTCATGCCCTCGATGATCGCGTCCTTCGACGAGAAATAGCGATAAAGATTGCCCGGGCTCATGCCGGCCTCGGCCGCGACATCCTGCATCGTCGCGGCATGGAAACCGGCGCGCGCGAAGACCCGCTCGGCCGCATCGAGGATGCGGATGTGGCGCTCCGACAGGACAGAAACGGACGATGACGCGGGAACCACGGGCGGCATTGGGACTCGAAATAATGAGAATGAACGTTCATTCTCATCTCAGATTGGGCCACCGACGTCAAGTTGAACGCCTATCGCGGCCATTGCTGCCGCGATAGGCGATCTGAAGATTGCCGGACCATTGCCGCATTTTCGCGCATAAATCGCTTGCTTCGTTCCGTCTGGAACCGCATGCTCGGAGCGATCTGGCATGGCTTCGCGCGCCGTCCTCCCGGCGATCCCGCGCGAGCGAGTTTGAAGTCCGTGATGAACGACCACGCCTTCCCCTTGCGTCCGGCTCGCCGCACCCGCTCTCCCCTCACCGCCAGCAAGCCCAGGCCCGCTCCCAAGCCGGTGCTGGTCGTGCTGCATCAGGAGCATTCGACGCCTGGCCGCGTCGGCCGCCTGCTGCAGGCGCGCGGCCATGTGCTCGACATCCGCAAGCCGCGCTTCGGCGATCCGCTGCCGCAGACCATGCGCGATCATGCCGGCGCCGTGATCTTCGGCGGCCCAATGGGTGCGAACGACCCCGACGATTTCATCACGGCCGAGATCGACTGGATCGGCACCTGCCTGAAGGAGGATGCCGCCTTCCTCGGCATCTGCCTGGGTGCGCAGATGCTCGCCAAACACATGGGCGCGCGCGTCTACACCCATGGCGAGGGTCGGGCGGAGGTCGGTTATTACCCGCTGGGGATCACGGAAAGGGGCCATTCCCATGCCGCAGCGGCGGGCTTCACCTGGCCTGGTACTGTCTATCAATGGCACCGCGACGGCTTCGATTGTCCGAATGGAGCGGAATGCCTAGCGACCGGCGGGGATTTCCCGGTCCAGGCGATCCGTGCCGGCTCGAAAGCCTATGGCATCCAGTTCCACCCCGAGGTCACGCCGGCGATGATGTATCGCTGGTCGGTGCGCGGCTATGAGCGCACGCTGATGCCAGGCGCACAGCTCGGCCACACCCATATTCCCCGCTGGTTCCAGCACGATCCGGCGATCCGGCTCTGGCTCGACGCCTTCCTCGACCATTGGCTGAAGGAGCCGGCGGCAGCCGGAACAGTATCGCCTTGACCCGTACAGCTCTCGTTCTCGGCGCCGGCATGGTCGGCGTCTCCTGCGCGCTCGCGCTCCAGAAGCGTGGGCTAGCCGTCACGCTGATCGACCGCAAGGAACCGGGCCGTGAGACTTCCTATGGCAATGCCGGCGTGCTCGCGGCCTCCTCGATCCTGCCGCTCAACAACCCCTCGCTCTATGCCAAGATCACGGGCTATCTCGGCAATCGCCATCCAGCGCTCAACCTGAGCTGGGCCCGGGCCTTCACCCGACCGGGCTGGCTGCTGCGCTTCCTCTGGGAGGCACGGCCCTCGCAGGCCGAGGCCCGCATTGCGGCCTTGCAGGCGCTGACGGCGAGCACGGTCGAGCGCCACCGCGCCCTGATGGCCGAGGCCGGCGTTTCGCATCGCCTGCGCGAGACCGGAACGATCAAGCTTTGGCGCACCGAAGCCGGCCACGAAGCCGCCCGGGCAGAGCATGATTTCCTGAAGAGCCACGGCATCGAGTCGCGGATCCTCGACCGGCAAGGCATTTCCGGGCTTGAGCCCAACCTGAACCCGATCTTTCCGGCCGGACTCCTGATCCCCTGCGTCGGCTCGGTCGATTCCCCCGGCGCCGTCACCGAAGCTTATGCGGCGCTCTTCGCCCAGCGCGGCGGCAGGATCGAGCAGGCCGCGATCACCGGGCTCGCCCGCAACGGCAAGGGCTGGCGCGCCGGCAGCGCGTCGGGCTCGTTCGAGGCCGATATCGCGGTCGTCGCGCTCGGTCCCTGGAGCGGCGACCTCTTGAAGCCGCTCGGGATCGATCCAAAGCTCGATGTCGAGCGCGGCTATCACCGCCATCTCAAGCCGGAAACCGGCACCGGCCTGTCGCGGCCGATCTACGATGTCGACGGTGCCTATTACATGGCACCGATGGAGCAGGGTTTTCGCGTTACCAGCGGCGTCGACCTCTCCTTCCGCGACGCGCCCGACGAGCACCGCCAGATCGACGGCGCGACCGCCGCCGCCCGCGAAGCCTTCCCGCTCGGTGAGGTCGTCGGCGAAACTTGGCGCGGCGCCCGGCCGACGCTGCCGGATTCGCTACCGATGATCGGCGAGGCACCCCGCAATCCCGGCCTCTGGCTCGCCTTCGGCAACCAGCATATCGGCTTCTCGACCGGCCCGATCACCGGCGAGATGATCGCAGCGATGGTCTGCGGGGAGAAACCGCCGATCGACCCGACGCCGTTCCGGCCGGGGCGCTATATCCGCTGAGACCCCTGTAGAGGCCTATCGAAATAAATAGGCGTGGGGAACCCCTCTCCCGGATGGGAGAGGGGCAGGGGTGAGGGACCGCCGCTCATCCAGTTGGCGCGAATGCATAAGCAACGGCAGCGACGCAGCTCATCCTGAAAGGGCAGGCCCTCATCCCTGCCCTTCTCCCACACGGGGAGAAGGGTTCCCGCGCCCTTCATCGACGCGCATAGCACCAACGAAAAACGCCATCCCGAAGACTGGCGTTTGATCGAAAACCCGGAGTCGCAGGCCGCCGCGTCAAACCTGACGGGCAACCATCATCTTCTTCACTTCCGCGATCGCCTTGGCCGGGTTCAGGCCCTTCGGGCAGGCATTCGCGCAATTCATGATGGTGTGGCAGCGATAGAGCCGGAAAGGGTCTTCCAGATTGTCCAGACGCTCGCCGGTCGCCTCGTCGCGGCTATCGATCAGCCAGCGATAGGCCTGCAGCAGCGCGGCCGGGCCGAGATAGCGGTCGCCGTTCCACCAGTAGCTCGGGCAGGAGGTAGAGCAGCAGGCACAGAGGATGCACTCGTAGAGCCCGTCGAGCTTCTCGCGGTCGTCCTTGGCCTGGCGCCATTCCTTCTCGGGCGCCGGCGTCGTCGTCTGGAGCCAGGGCTCGATCGAAGCGTGCTGGGCGTAGAAGCGCGTCAGGTCCGGCACGAGGTCCTTGACCACCGGCATATGCGGCAGCGGGTAGATCGTGACCTTGCCCTTGGCCCCGCACTCGTCGATGCCGGTGGTGCAGGCGAGGCCGTTCTTGCCGTCCATGTTCATGGCGCAGGAACCGCAGATGCCCTCGCGGCAGGAGCGGCGGAAGGTCAGCGTCGGGTCGACCTTGTTCTTGATCCAGATCAGCGCGTCGAGAACCATCGGCCCGCAATCGTCGCGGTCGACATAATAGGTGTCAGTGCGCGGATTCTCGGTGTCGTCCGGGCTCCAGCGATAGATCTTGAACTCGGTCAGCTTCTTGGCGCCGGCCGGCTTCGGCCAGGCCTTGCCCTCGACGAGGCGGGAGTTCTTCGGGAGATTGAATTCAGCCATCGGAAGAGTCCCTCAGTACACCCGAGCCTTGGGCTTGATGTACTCGATGTCGTTGGACATCGTGTAAGTGTGCACCGGCCGGTCATCGAGCGTGACCGTGCGCTTCTCGTCGTCGATCCAGGCGAGCGTGTGCTTCATCCAGTCCTTGTCGTCGCGGTTCGGATAGTCCTCGCGGGCATGGGCGCCGCGGCTTTCCGGGCGGTTCAGCGCCGAGTCCATGGTGACGACCGCCTGGGTGATCAGGTTGTCGAATTCCAGGGTCTCGATCAGGTCGGAATTCCAGATCAGCGAACGGTCCTTCGTCCCGACATCGGCAATGCCGTTCCAGACCTCGTGGATGAGCTTGTGGCCCTCTTCCAGCGTCTCGCCGGTACGATAGACCGCGCAGTTGTTCTGCATCGTCCGCTGCATCCGGTCGCGCAGCACCGCAGTCGGCGTGCCGCCCGAAGCGTTGCGATACTTGTCGAGGCGGGTGAGTGCGAGATCCGACGAATTCTTCGGCAGCTCGGGCTGCTTCTCGCCCGCCGTCACCGTGTCGGCGCAGCGCAGGCCGGCCGCGCGGCCGAAGACGACGAGGTCGATCAGCGAGTTGGAGCCGAGGCGGTTGGCGCCGTGGACCGAGACGCAAGCCGCCTCGCCGATCGCCATCAGGCCCGGCACCACCGTGTCCGGATCGCCGCCAACCTTGGTCAGCACCTCGCCGTGATAGTTCGTGGGGATGCCGCCCATGTTGTAGTGCACGGTCGGCAGCACCGGGATTGGCTCGCGGGTCACATCGACGCCGGCGAAGATCTTGGCGCTCTCCGAGATGCCGGGCAGGCGCTCGTGCAGGATCTTCGGGTCGAGATGGTCGAGATGCAGGTAGATATGGTCCTTGTCCTTGCCGACGCCGCGGCCGGCGCGGATCTCCATCGTCATCGAGCGCGAGACGACGTCGCGCGAGGCGAGGTCCTTGGCCGAGGGGGCATAGCGCTCCATGAAGCGCTCGCCCTCGGAATTGGTGAGGTAGCCGCCCTCGCCGCGCGCGCCCTCGGTGATCAGGCAGCCCGAGCCGTAGATGCCGGTCGGATGGAACTGCACGAACTCCATGTCCTGCATCGGCAGGCCGGCGCGCAGCACCATGCCGCCGCCGTCGCCAGTGCAGGTATGGGCCGAGGTGGCGGAGAAATAGGCGCGGCCATAGCCGCCGGTCGCCAGGATGGTCTGCTGGGCACGGAAGCGGTGCAGCGTGCCGTCATCGAGCTTGAGCGCGATCACGCCGCGGCAATGGCCATCCTCGTCCATGATCAGGTCGATCGCGAAATACTCGATGAAGAACTCGGTATTGTAGCGCAGCGCCTGGCCGTAGAGCGTGTGCAGCATGGCGTGGCCGGTGCGGTCGGCCGCGGCACAGGTGCGCTGGGCCGGCGGGCCCTCGCCGAATTCGGTGGTCATGCCGCCGAAGGGGCGCTGGTAGATGCGGCCATCCTCGGTGCGCGAGAAGGGCACGCCCCAGTGCTCGAGCTCGTAGACGGCGGCCGGCGCATTGCGCACGAGATATTCGATGGCGTCCTGGTCGCCCAGCCAGTCCGACCCCTTCACGGTGTCGTACATGTGCCACTGCCAGGTGTCCTTGCCCATGTTGCCGAGCGAGGCGGCGACGCCGCCCTGGGCCGCGACCGTGTGCGAGCGCGTCGGGAACACCTTGGTGATGCAGGCGGTGCGCAGGCCGGCCTGCGAGCAGCCGACGGTGGCGCGAAGCCCGGCGCCGCCGGCGCCAACGACGACGACGTCGAAGGTGTGGTCGGTGATCGGATAGGCGGTGCCGGTATAGGCCGGGACCGGGCGGGACTTGGTGATCGCCATCGGATCAGCCTCCAAAAGACAGCTTCAGCACCGCGTAGACGCTGGCCGCGCCTATCGCGATGGCGAAGAAGGTGTTGGCCATGACGGCGAGGATCTTGGTCCCCTCGTTATGGACGTAGTCCTCGATGATGACCTGCATGCCGATCCGCATATGGATGCAGGCCGAGAGGGTGAAGAGCAGCATCAGGATCGCAACGCAGGGGTTCGACAACAGCGCGACCGCGGCCGGATAGGGCCGGCCGACCAGCGCGATGACGATGCCGATGAAGACGATCGTCAGGATCAGGTTCGAGACGGCGGTGACGCGCTGCAGCCAGAAATGGCCGGTGCCGGACTTGGCGGAGCCGAGGCCGCGGACACGGCCGAGCGGGGTGCGCATCGAGGAATTGGACAGCATGGCGGGTTTCCTCAGCGCAGGACCAAGGCGACGATCCAGACCAGGACCGTCAGGCTCACCGAGGCGACGAGCGTGAACTTGGCCATGTTCATGCGCGTTTCGGGCTCATAGCCCTTGCCCATGTCCCAGACGAAGTGGCGCAAGCCGCCGCACATGTGGTGGATCAGCGAGAAGCTATAGAGGAAGAGCACGAGCCGACCGAGGAACGAGCCGGCGATGGCCTGCGCCGTATCGAAGGCGGTGGGGCCGGATGCGGCGGCGACCAGCCAGGCAGCAACCAGCACCGTGCCGAGATAAAGTCCCGTGCCGGTGACGCGATGGGCGACAGACATCGCCATCGTCCAGGACCAGCGATAGATCTGCAGGTGTGGCGAAAGCGGACGCGCCGCGGGCTTGACCTCGGCCAATCTTCTTCTCCGGTCAGACGGTCCGCCGAGAAGGACGGACCCATTTGGGATCATTCTAGAGTGACTGGTTGTCTAACGAAACCGCCCCGACGCTGCAATGCGGCATCGACGGAACGAAGTTACAGATTCTGAAAATCGTCATTTTCGAAACCCTTTACCGCGATTCCCTGTCCGACAGCACCCGTCAGCCTCAAACCGTCATTGCGAGCGCAGCGAAGCAATCCAGGGGGACTGGGTCGAACGTATCAGCCCGGCCCCCTGAATTGCTTCGTCGCTTCGCTTCTCGCAATGACGGGACTGCATCATCGCGGCAGCAGCGCCCAATAGTCGAAATCGAGGATCAAGCTCGGATCGTACTGGTCTCCCACCCTCAGGGGGAAATCGCCGCAAGGCCGGTTCTTGGTCGCGACCAGACGGAGCCTGAGCGCGCCGACATCGCTGCGGCCCGGAACCTCGGCGCTGCCCAGTACCTCGCTCCAGGCATAGACCGTGTCGCCGGCGAAAAGCGGCGCGACATGGCGCCCGCCATTGATCGCGGCGATATGGAAGGCGTTGCCGAGCCCGTTGAAGGACAGCGCCCGCGCCAGGCTGATGACATGGCCGCCATAGATCAGACGCTTGCCGAAGCGGGTCCCTTGCGCCGCATGCGCATCGAAATGCACCCGCGCCGTATTCTGGTAGAGCCTCGTCGCGAGCTGGTGCTCGGCCTCCTCGACGGTCATGCCGTCGACATGGTCGATCCGCTCGCCGACCGCATAATTGCCCCACCGGAAGGGTGAGCCGGCCAGCGCATCATCGTAGGCAGCGAGCTCGATCCGGGGGCAAGCCTCGCCAAGCTGCTCCGGCAAAACGGCCTTGGCCAGCTCCGGCACCTGCTCGGCATGGGCCGGCGTGCCGGGCTCACGCTTACGCACCAGCACCCAGCGCGCATAGCTCAGCACGATTTCGCCATGCTGGTTGCGGCCGATCGAGCGGACATAGACGATGCCGGCGTCGCCGGCCGAAGTCTGCTTCAGCCCGATCACCTCCGAGGTTGTCGAAAGCGTATCGCCCGGATAGACCGGCTTGAGGAAGCGCCCATCCGCATAGCCGAGATTGGCGACGGCATTGAGCGAGACATCCGGCACCGTCTTGCCGAAGACGATGTGGAAGACCAGCAGGTCGTCGACCGGTGCCGTGGGATAGCCGATCGCATTGGCGAAGGCGTCAGAGGATTGCACCGCGAAGCGCGAGCCGTAGAGCGCGGAATAAAGCGCCGCGTCGCCGGCCCGCACGGTGCGCGGCGTCGCATGGACGAGGGTATCGCCGAGGCGGAAATCCTCGAAGAAACGGCCGGAATTCGTCTTGGGCGTAGAGCCGGGCATGCATCGCCTCCTGATGGCAAGCGAGTTTGCGTTGCAACCAGGGGCGGCGGCAAGCCCCGACGAAAGCCGAAGACCGTCACCCCACGACCGCAGCCAGCTTCGTCAGATCGACATTGGCGCCGCAGACGAGAACGCCGAGCCGCTCGCCTTTTGCGGGCTTGTAAGCGCCGCAGAGCAGCGCGCCCAAAGCCGCCGCGCCGCCCGGCTCGACCGCGAGGCGGAAATGGCGCCAGAGCACGCCCTGCGCCTCGGTGATCGCCCTATCCGGAACTAGCGCGACATGGTCGACACTGTCCTTTGTCACGTCATACACGAGCTGGCCGACATTGCGGGCGCCCAGCGAATCGGCCGCCACCGACGCGACCTTGACCTCCACCGGCCCCTTCGCATCGAAGGCCGCCTGCAGGGCGCGCGAGCCCTCTGGCTCGACGCCGACGACCTTGACCTTGCTCCCGGCAAACCAGCTCGCGATGCCCGAGATCAGCCCGCCGCCGCCGACCGCGACGAGCACCGTATCGAGATCGGGCTCCTGCACATCCCACTCGCGCCCGAGCGTGCCTTGGCCGGTGATGGTCTCCGCCGCGGCGAAAGGATGGATCTTGAGCGCGCCGGTCTCAGTGACGAAACGGTCGCAGGCCGCCTGGGCATCGTCATATTGCGCGCCGCCGACCACGACATCGGCGCCGAAGCGCTTGATCGCCTCGATCTTGGCGGCGGGCGAAATCTCCGGCACGAAGATCGTCGCCTTCACGCCGCGCTTCATCGCGGCATAGGCCACCGCCGCACCATGATTGCCGCCAGACGCCGCCGAGACGCCGGCCGCCGGCACCGGCAGCGAGAGCAGGTTGTTGAAGGCGCCGCGCGTCTTGAACGAGCCGGCATGCTGCAGGCATTCGAGCTTGAGCGAGATATCCGCCACGGAGTCGAAAGCGCCGGTGCCCAGCCGCATCACGGGCGTGACGCGGGCATGGCCGGCGATGCGTGCCGCCGCTTCCTCGATCATCGGACGGGTGACGGGGCGTGCGCTCATGACGATATCCTGACGAAGCTCGGAGGCCGGACGGTAGGTCCAGATCGCGATCGGAAGCCCGTGGCTATCGCGTCCCGGCGGATCGGGAAAGGGGCGCCCGCGCCCGGCGGCAATGTGCCGGGCGACGACCAGCGCCGCCAGCGCATCGAGCAGGTCGTCGGCGGCGGCACCGCGCGGCGGGCGGGAATGAACCGTCTCCGCCGGAACGCCGGCCGCGATCAGCAGGCTCCGGCGCTCGGCCAGCCCCTCCGGGTTGACCACGCCCTTGATCTTCTTGGGATGGAGCAGCGGCGCGCCTCGCATCGTCCGGAAGGCAAGCTCCGGATGAATCTCGAAGACGCGCTCGCGAAGGCCGGGCTCGGAGCGCAGCAACCCGTCGATCTCCCGTATTTTCGGGAACAGGTGAAAACCCTGTTTCGAGACCCTGCGCGGCGGATCGGAGGTAGCGAGCGCCAGCGTGCAGGCTTGCGCGTAATCGATTGCCTCGACAGCCCGGCGCGCGGGGATCGAAAACACCGAGGATTGCCGGTCGCCCAGCAGCGCCCGCACCGCCTGCTCTGGCCCGCGCCCGGAGCCCCGTACCCGGTCCGGCAGGCCGATGGGCATATCGATGGCAATCAGGTTCGACACGATCTCGCCGGCGAACAGATCGACGAAGCGCGGCACCACGCGGATCAACGGCGCGCCCTGCCCGTCATCGGAAGCGAGGGCGGCAATCCAGCCGCCCTTGCAGCCATCGACGCCGGCCAGCCACGCCATCCCGTTCCCTCCGCCTTTCGCAGCGCTGGCATTGCACCTGCGTTGCTCTACTGTGCGGTGCAATACAAGCCGGCCCGTGTCAGGAGAGACCATGAGCACGATACGTCCCCGCCGCAGCGCCCTCTATATGCCGGGCTCCAATGCCCGCGCGCTGGAAAAGGCTCGCGAGATCGCGGCCGACGTCGTGATCCTCGACCTCGAGGACGCCGTCGCGCCAGAAGCAAAAGCTGAAGCCCGCGCGCGCGTCTGCGCCGCCGTGAAGGCGGGCGGCTATGGCCGCCGCGAGCTGGTGATCCGCGTCAACGGCGTCGGCACGCCCTGGTTCGCCGACGATCTGGCCGCCGCCGTCGAGGCGAAGCCGCAGGCGATCCTGATCCCGAAGGTGTCAAGCCCGGAGACGCTGCATGAGGTCGGCCATCAATTGAACGGCCTCTGGGCCGATCCCGCCGTCGCCGTCTGGGCCATGATCGAAACCCCACTCGCCATCCTCGATGTGGAGCGCATCGCCCGCGCCGCGCGCGATCCCGTGGCGCGGCTGGCCTGCTTTGTCATGGGCACCAACGATCTTGCCAAGGAGACGCGCGCCCGATTCGTACCGGGCCGCGCGCCGATGCTGCCCTGGCTGACCAGCGCGCTGCTCGCCGCCCGCGCCCATGGCATCGACATCCTCGACGGGGTCTATAACGACATCAAGGACGAGGCCGGCTTCCTGGCCGAATGCGAGCAGGGCCGCGATCTCGGCTTCGATGGCCGCACCCTGATCCATCCCTCACAGGTCGCGGTGGCCAACGCTGTCTTCGCGCCCGACGAGGCGGAGCTGGCGCGGGCACGCACCATTATCGCCGCCTTCGACCTGCCCGAGAATGCCGGCAAGGGCGCGATCCAGCTCGACGGCCGCATGGTCGAACTGCTCCACGCGGAGATCGCGCGCCGCACGGTCGCGCTGGCGGAGGCAATCGCGGCCTAGGCGCCTGTCATCCCGTGCGCGCTGCGGCACGAAGTGCTGCGGCGCAGACACGGGACCGCGCGAACAGAAGGCGCTTTATCCTGAGGACGGTCCCGCATCTGCGCAGCGGCACAGAGTGCCGCAGCGCGTGCGGGATGACGCTCAGCCCTTCGCGGCCTTCGCCCGGTCGATCGCCTCGGTGATCAGCTTCCGGGCCATGGCGGCATCCCCCCAGCCCTTGAGCTTCACCCATTTGCCGGGCTCCAGGTCCTTGTAGTGCTCGAAGAAGTGCTGGATCTGGTCGAGCGTGATCTGCGGCAGATCGGTGTAGTTGTGCACGTTCTCGTAGCGCTTGGTCAGCTTCGGCACGGGCACGGCGATGATCTTCTCGTCGCCGCCGCCCTCGTCCTCCATCAGCATCACGCCGATCGGACGCACCGCGATATAGGAACCCGGCACCAGCGGGCGGGTATTGGCGACGAGCACGTCGCAGGGGTCGCCGTCTTCCGAGAGCGTATGCGGGATGAAGCCGTAATTCCCCGGATAGCGCATCGGCGTATAGAGGAAGCGGTCGACGAAGAGCGTCCCGGCCTCCTTGTCCATCTCATACTTGATCGGCTCGCCCCCGATCGCCACCTCGATCAGGACATTGACTTCTTCGGGCGGGTTCTTGCCGATGGAGATGGCGTCGATGCGCATGCTGGAACCTGTCGCTTGGGAATTTTGCCGGGCCTTATGCAAGTTCGCGGCGAAAAGTCCAACCCCTTCCGCCATGATTGGTCATCAGCCGATTTGCGCAGGCGCGCCCGCGCTGCTATCCGGCGCCCCATGAACAGCTCTGAGAGCAAGCCGTGCTGAGCCGCCTGCGCCCCGACGAAGAGCGCTATGCCCGCCGCATGGCCCGCATCGCCCGCTGGGACCGGCCGATCGAAGGCCGCGGCCAGCGCCTGCGGGCCTGGGCCAATATGCTGCTGGTCGACCACGGCATCTTCCGGCTCGCCTATCTCAACGCGCATCGCGTCACGCCGCGGCTCTGGCGTTCGGCCCAGCCGGCACCGGGCCAGATCGCGGCCTTTGCCCGCAAGGGCGTGAAGACCATCGTCAACCTGCGCGGCGGGCGCGAGCACGGCTCCTGGCCGCTCCAGAAGGAGGCCTGCGAGCGCCACGGCATCCAGCTCGTCGATTTCGTGCTGCGTTCGCGCGGCGCGCCGGATCGCGAGACCATTCTCGGCGCCAAGGCCTTCTTCGACGCCCTCGACGAACCGGCGCTCGTGCATTGCAAGTCCGGCGCCGACCGGGCCGGCTTCTTCTCGGCGCTCTATCTGTTGGTCCATGAAGGGCGTCCGCTCGACGAGGCCATGCGCCAGCTCTCGCTGCGCTACGGCCATTTCCGCTTCGCCAAGACGGGCATCCTGGACGCCTTCTTCGAAGCCTATCGCCGCGAGGGCGACGCCAAGGGCATCCCCTTCCTGGACTGGGTCGCCACGATCTACGATCCCGAGCGGCTGGAGCGCGAGTTCAGGCCCGGTCTCCTGTCGTCGCTCGTTGCCGACGGGCTGATTCGGCGGGAGTAATTCTCAGCGGGCCGCGCTCGAAGCGGCAAAACCGTCGGACGACATCTCGGCTGGATCGTCGAGATGCAGCCAGATGAAGACGGTATGGGTCAGCGCCCGCAGGATCGAGATGGCGCCGATCGTCAGCAACAGTTCCGGCGACAGGGCACCGAACCACGCCATTGCCGCCACGATCGCGGCCAGCGCCGCCGCATTGACCGCGACCGGCCAGAAGGGCTGGCGCGAGAGCGTCGCAACCTCCTGCAGCGGCCCGAGGACGGCGATGCCGATATAGAACAGCGCGAGCAGCGCCACGACCTCGCCCAGATCCTGCCATTTCGTGCCGACCAGCCAATGATCCGTCACAAGCGCGGCGCAGGCGACGAAGCCGAAGAGAACGGTTGCGCCGGCGATCAGGCCAAGCGTGATGATCCGGGCCCAGAAGCGCCGGCGCGTTCCCGCATAAGCGCGCAAGCGATTCAGCACGAGCGGGCCCGAGACCGTGCCGAACATCTGGGTCGGCATGTCCAGGAGCCGCATCGACAGGGCCACCTGTGCGGCGAGTACGGTATTGCTGGCATAGGGCAGGGCCAGCAGCGGCACGACCGCGAAGCCGTAGGCGAGCAAGGCCGAAGGCAGCAGAGCGCGCGGCGCATCGCGCCAGCGGAAGGCGGCCTCGACGAGGCTGTGCCGCGACCACAAAGCCGGTTGGACCAGTGCGGCGACGGAATCCCATCGCCGCCGCAGCAGATAGGCCGCGGCCAGGACATGTCCGAGCGCATCGGCCATGAACAGAGCCAGCGCCTTCGGTCCGAAAATCCAGATCAGGAGCAGCATGATGACGGGCTGGACCATCGCCTGCACGACATTGCTGTTGCCGATGGCGCGAAAATCGCCTTCCGCCGTGGCCTCGGACCAGAGCAGGCGCAGGATCGAGCGCGCCGCCAGCGAAACCAGGAAGAAGAACGCGACCGCAGGCGCGACCCAGCCGGTCGCGGCGAGCCCGATCAGCACGGCGGCGCTGGCGACAAGGAAGATCCCGCCGACGGCGGTCGCCAGCCGGAAGGCGAGGCCGAGCCGGGCACGATCGCTGTTCTGGAAGAACACCGCCTCCAGCCGCAGGAGCGAGGCGATCGAAATGAAATTGGCGGCTGTAGCGAAGACCGCGAAGGCGGCGAAGACGAAGGGCGGGCACAGGGTGGCCGCGATGATCAGCCCCCAGACCGAGATCAGTCTTGCCTGGATGAAGCGCAGGCCGAGCAGAACCGCGGCGCCAAAGCTCGAACGCAAGGCGGGCACCCGCTCCGCCATGAAGCGCCTGCCGGCTGCGACACTCAAAGTCGGGCCGCCATGCGACAAGAGGACGTGGTCCAGCGTGACATGCACGGCCATGTCGACCCCCATCGTCGAACCATCGGACAGCCTTTCGTCGGCCATGTCCGCCTCGTCACGCGATGGCTCTCCGTCGCGAGAAACGGTCATGCTCGACGGGTCTGCTGCCGCAAAGGCTGCGTCAACATGGTTAACGGATGGTGAATTCCGCTCATCGCCTTCATCGGTGGCCGCATCGCGCCACTTCTATCGCGCGATGCGTGAACTGCCTACCGTGTCGTTTTTCAGGCTCAGGCGAACTTCGTTTTAAGCCCCTCGAACCGCGCCAGCTGATCGGGCAGCAGCTCCCGCGCCGTGCCGCGCCGCACGAAAATCTTGAACATCACCTCGCCGGCGCCGTTGAAGAACTGCACCGAGCAGGCGCGCCGGCCCTGCGCCGTGGAGCGGTCGACCAGATAGATCGCCCGGCAGTTCTCGGCCTTGATATGTCCGCCGATCGGGCTGTCGCCATGGATGTTGTAATAGCCGTGGCCGAAGCTGCCGACCGGCAGAGAGCCCTCGCATTCCAGTACGATATCGGGTGTGTGCATCAAAAAGAGCACCGTGCCCCAGGTCGCGAGCTCCTTCCAGACGTCCTCGAAACGCTCGGGCGCCACGAACTGGCGCTGCCCGTCCGGCAGCAGCTCGAGCACGGCGCGCGTCGAGACCTTCGCCTCGCGCGCGATCGCCTCGATCAGCCCGTCCGGCTTGGCGGCAAGCAGGGAACGCGCATGCTCCAGCGGATCCTGCGCAGTGATGTCGGCGGTTGCCATCGTCTCTGGCCTCACTCGGCCGCCTGACGGGGCAGATGGGGGTTGGTCTCGCTCAGCACGGTCTCGAAGCCCTCGAACTCGGGATGGCCGAGATAGAGCGGCTTCGGGCGCGGCTGGCCGGCATTGCGATGCGACTCCCGGAACTGCTCGGACTTGGTCCAGGCCGTGAAATCCTCCTTCGAAGCCCAGCTCGTATGGGAGGAATAGAGCGTGTGATCCTCCTTTTCCGGCCCCTTCAGCAGATGGAAAGCCAGGAAGCCCGGCATCTCGTCGAGGCGGGTCTTGCGCGAGGACCAGACCGTCTCGAAGGCGGCTTCCTCGCCCTTGACGACCTTGAAGCGATTCATGGCGATGAACATCGGTAAACCCTGCATCTGATGCGCCGGAATTGGCGGAAACGGACGATTCCGGGCGGTCGCCACATCCCCGTCGGCCGCCTCCGAAAGGAGGGCCCGACCGGGAGATGCGCGCAGCCGGCACCGGCTGCCCGACGAGATCGCCGCTGACGAGACCGGCAGCGCATTGGCGACGCCCTTGACCCTCTCTAGTAAAACCTAATATCAGCGTCAATAATACTGCAAAGTCGATCTTGTTTTGAATAATTAAAAACGAGATATACTTTGTATGGAACGATTTTAAACTGACGAGAATCGATGCCCCTGGACGCTTGCGGCAGGAAATCCTGCAACCCGCGCCCAAATGGAGTTCCGACATGTCTGGCTCGCGCCCCATCGACGCGCATCGCGGCCTGCGGCAATGGAACCGCCGCGAACTCTCCCTGGCTCTCGTCTCGAGCGCCCTTGGCCTCGCCGGGCTCGCGCTTCCCGCGGCCTTGGCCGGCAGGGCACTGGCCCAGACGCCGGATCGCATCGTCGTCGCCGGCGGTGTCATCACCGAGGTGATCTACGCACTCGGCCTGCAGGACCGCATCGTCGGCATCGACTCGACCAGCCAGTTCCCGCCCGAGGCGCTGAAGGACAAGGCCAATATCGGCTATGTCCGCGCGCTCTCGGCCGAAGGCGTGCTCTCGCTCAAGCCCTCGCTGGTCATGCTGATCGACGGAGCCGGCCCGCCGGATGCCGTTTCCCTCCTCAGCGAGTCCGGCGCGAAGATCACGCGTATCCCCGATGGGCTGACGCCGGACGGCGTCGTCGCCAAGATCGCCGCGATCGGCGCCGCGATCGGCGCGACCGCTCCGGCCGAACGCCTGGCGGCACAAACTCGGGCGCGTTTCGACGAGCTTGCGACTCTGCGCGCCGGCATCGCCAGGAAGAAGCGGGTGCTCTTCCTGCTCTCGCTTCAGAACGGCCGCGCCCTCGTCGGCGGTCGCAACAGTTCGGCCGACGGCATCATCGCGCTCGCCGGCGGCATCAATGTCGCCGACGCGATCGAGGGCTACAAGCCGATGACGGACGAGGCGATTGCCGCCGCCGCGCCGGAGATGGTGCTGATGATGCGCAACAGCAGCGCCCATAACATCACGCCCGAGGAACTCTTCGCGATGCCCGCCTTCGCCCGGATCCCGGCAGCAGGCGAGAAGCGGCTGGTTCATATGGACGGGCTCTACCTGCTTGGCTTCGGGCCGCGCACGCCGATGGCGGCCCGCGACCTGATGGCGGCGATCTATCCGGAAGCCGCGATCCCGCCGCTCAAGACCGCAGCAGCCCCGTGACCCTCGCGGCACCGTCCCCGACCATGGCCACGACAACCCTGACGACGCTGATCGCGGGCCGGCGCCGCACCGGCTTGCTCGCCGTCGTCGGACTCACGCTCGCCTGCCTGCTCCTCACCATCGTCGCCGTCGGCCAGGGCGCGATCTCGATCGCGCCGGGCCGGGTCGCCGAGATCCTGATGGCGCGCCTCAGCGGCGACACCAACCTGCTCGAAGGGCGCGACGTCCTCGTCGTGCTCAATATCCGCCTGCCCCGCGTGCTTCTCGGCCTGCTCGTCGGTGCCGGCCTCGCCGTGTCCGGCGCGCTGATGCAGGGCCTGTTCCGCAATCCGCTCGCCGATCCCGGCCTCGTCGGCGTCTCCAGCGGCGCCGGGCTTGCGGCGGCGGCCACGATCGTCCTCGGCGACCGTTTCCTCGCCGGGACGATGATGAAATTGCCCTTCGCCGCCCTCCCCGTAGGCGCCTTCTGCGGCGGCCTGATCACCACGCTCGCGCTCTATCTGATCGCGACGCGCGGCGGCCGGACCTCGGTCGCGACCATGCTCCTTGCCGGTGTCGCGCTCGGCGCCATGGCGGGCGCCCTCACCGGCCTGCTCTCCTTCATCTCCGACGACCGGCAATTGCGCGACCTGACATTCTGGTCGCTGGGGAGCCTCGGCGGCGCGAGCTGGACGAAACTCTCGGTGGTCGCGCCGATCATCCTGCCGCTGCTCCTGCTGATGCCGCTGCTGGCGCGCGGCCTGAACGGGCTGATGCTCGGCGAGGCCGAGGCCTACCATCTCGGCATCCCCGTCCAGCGCATCAAGGCGCTGGCGATCCTGCTGGTCGCGCTCGCCGTCGGCGCCAGCGTCGCCGCCGCCGGAATGGTCGGCTTCGTCGGGATCGTCGTGCCGCATCTGATCCGGCTCTCGGTCGGCCCGGATCACCGCCTGCTGCTGCCGCTCTCCGCTCTGGGCGGCGCGATGCTGCTGGTCGGCGCCGATATCGTCGCGCGCCTCATCGTCGTTCCCGCGGAACTGCCGATCGGCATCGTCACCGCCACGATCGGCGCACCCTTCTTCCTCTGGCTGCTGCTCCGCCGCACGAGCCTGATCGATGCCTGACCCGAACCCGATCCTCTCCGGCCGCGGTGTCGGCTTCGTCGCGAGCGGACGCCGGCTCGTTACCGACGCGAGCCTCGAGCTTGCCGGCGGCACGACCACGATCCTGATCGGCCCGAATGGCGCCGGAAAATCGACCCTGCTCAAGCTGCTGACCGGCGAGATCAAGCCGGCCGGCGGCGAAATCCGCATCGCCGGCGAGTTGCTGGCCGCGATTCCGGCCTGGCGCCTCGCCTGCCTGCGCGCGGTCATGCCGCAGCATGCCCGCCTCGCCTTCCCCTTCAGCGTCTACGAGGTCGCGAGCCTCGGCGTCGACGGCATCGGCCGGGCGCTGACCCGCCAGCGGCGCGAAGCCATCGTCGCCGAAAGCCTGGCCGCAGCCGGCGTGATCGACCTCGCCGGCCGGCGCTACCAGACGCTTTCGGGCGGCGAGCAGCAGCGCGTCCAGTTCGCCCGCGTGCTCTGCCAGCTCGAAGCCGGCCGCAGCGTCGCCGAGCGGCAGGTGCTCTTCCTGGACGAGCCGATCGCCAGCCTCGACCTCTGCCATCAGCTCGCGCTGCTCGACATGGCCCGCAGCATCGCGGCGCGCGGCGTTGGGGTGCTGATCGTGCTGCACGACCTCAATCTCGCCGTGACCTATGCCGATCATCTCGTCGTGATGGACCAGGGCCGTATCATCGCCCAGGGCCCGCCGGCCGAGACGCTGGACGACGCCCTGCTGCGCCAGGTCTTCAAGGTCGATCTCACGCTGAGCCGCGCCCCCGCGCCCGGCCTGCCCTTCCTGTTGCCGCAACAGCACCGGGCCCGGCCGGCGGCATAACAGGCTGATTCACCGGCGATTCATCGTGAATCGCCGTTTCACCATATCGCTCAACCCGCGCTTCACAGCTTTCACGTCACGATTCCCGCAGTTTCGAGCGGGAGTTCCAGACATGCTCAGGCCCATCGCCATCGCGACCCTTGCCTTGTCGGTCGCCCTTCCGGCCGTCACGCCGGCACAGGCGCGCGAAATCGTCGGAATGCGCGACGGGCGCTTCGATCCCGGCACCATCGTGATCCGTACCGGCGAGCGGAAGCTCTATTTCGTTACCGCTCCCGGTGAAGCGATCCGCTACACCATCGCCGTCGGCAAGGCCGGCAAGCAATGGCGCGGGGTCAAATATGTCGAGGAACTGCAGGTCGACCCGGCCTGGGCGCCGCCGGCCGAGGTGAAGCGTGACAATCCCCGCCTGCCAGACGTCATCCCCGGCGGCTCGCCGCGCAACCCGATGGGTGCCCGCGTCATCGGCTTGGGCCCCGGCGGGCAATACGCCATCCACGGCACGAACATGCCGAACACCATCGGCACGGCCGCCTCCTATGGCTGCTTCCGCATGCACAATCAGGATGTGATCGACCTCTACGCCCGCGTGCAGATGGGCACGCCGGTCGTCGTCCTGCCCTGACCTTCAGAGGGCCACGGAGGACGGCATCGGCCGGCCCGCGAAGAACGCCTCGAGATTGCCGAGCAGCATCCGCAGCTGGCCCTTCCTGGCGTCCTGCGAGCTCGCGGCGATATGCGGCGTCAGCACGACATTCTCGAGCTTGCGCAGCCGTTCCGGCACATGCGGTTCTTCGGCGAAGACATCGAGCGCCGCACCACCGATCCGCTTCTGCTCCAAGGCATCGCAGAGCGCCGCCTCGTCGATGACGAGGCCGCGCGAGATGTTCACGACATAGCCCTCGGCCCGAGCGCATCCAGCACGGCCGCGTCGACCGCGCTGCGCGTCTCGGCGCTGGCCCGGACCGCGACCATCAGGACATCGGCCCAGTCAGCAAGGCCGAGCAGGCTGTCATGGAACTGGTAGGGCAGATCGGGCTTGGACGAGCGGCTGTGATAGCCGACCTCCATCTCGAAAGCCGCGGCGCGGCTCGCGATGCGGGCGCCGATGGCACCGAGCCCGTAGATGCCGATCTTCCGGCCGGCGAGATCCGGCGTATTCGATACCGGCTCGCTCCCCCGGCTGTTCCAGAGGCCGTCGCGGACGAAGCGATCGCCCCGTCCGATCCCGCGCATGGCGCAGAGCATCAATCCGACCGCGAATTCTGCGACGCTGCGCGCATTGGCATCGGCGGCGTTGCAGAGCCTGATGCCGCGGGCCTTGGCCGCAGCCGCATCGACCCCCTCGACGCCCGTGCCGTAGCAGGCGATCAGCTCCAGCTTCGGCAAGGCGTCCATCAGGTCGGCACCGGTCCGGCGCCCGCCATAGGTCACCAGCGCGCGGGCTTCGCGCGCCGCCTCCGGAATGCCGGCCGCATCGTCGCCATGGACGGGTCCGATCACCGTATAGCGCTGCTCCAGGCTCGCGATCGCATCGTCGGCGAGGCGCGGCATCATCAGGATCGTGGGCTTCATCATCATGCTCCGGAAGATGCTGCATCGCAGCACCGCGCCGGCTCCGGCTCAACCCACATGGACGCGAGCCCGGCCATCCCTGCCGTGCATTTCGCCTTCGACCAAAGATTGGGCCGAGTGGTTCCAAAAACCGGAAATCGTCCCCCTTTGCCCTCTCGCCGACCGCGCGGAAGCGGGTTAACGTTTGCCCGCGACACGTAACCGCCCGTACGCCCGTGCGGGCCAGGAAGGGGCTACCCGATGGACCATCTCGCCGACGTGAAGAAATTCGCCAAGAAGCCGCTGAACGAAGCAGCCTTTGCCGGTATGACCAAGTCCTACGCTTTGGTGATGAGCAAACCCGACACCCGCTACGTCGCCTGCTCCGATCCGGCAGAACTCGACCGCGTCCGCGAGAATTTCCTGAAGAAGAAGCTTGGGCTGAAATCCGGCGATCTCGACGGCTCGATCAAGTCGATCTGCGAGCACATGAAGGCCGACAAGACCAAGTCCCGCCTGACCTTCTACTACCTGCTGGCCGAACATCACGGAAAACTCGACCTCTTCGTCAAGAAGTAGGCCTCAGGCCCGGCAGGTCGCCGGCAATCTTCTCGAAACAGGACGATATGGGAGGCCGGCGCTGAAGCCGGCCCGAGACCGCTCAGCCCAGACCGCTCAGGCGCGGTAGAGATCCGCGCGAGTCAGCGGCAGGCCGGACGGACCCTTGCGCCGTTTCGAGACCAGCGTCTGGTTGATCAGCGCTCCGCCGCGTTCGAAGGCGAGCGAGCAGCCCGCCAGATAGAGCAGCCACATCCGGGTGCGTTCCGGCCCGATCTCGGCCTCGGCCTTGGCCTTGTTGGCCTCGAGCCGCTCCCACCACAACCGCGTCGTGCGCTGGTAGTGCTCGCGCCACCCCTCGACATCGTGGACCTCGAAGCCATGGCGCTCGAGATTGGTGATCGACATGCCCAGATGGTCGAGCTCGCCGCCCGGGAAGATGTAGCGCACCAGCGCGCGATACTCCGCCGGCATCTTGTTGAAGGCCTTCTCGGTCTTCTTGGCGCGGCGCGAGATGGTATGGTGCAGGTAGAGGCCGCGCGGGCGGAGCAAACGGTTCACCGTGCGGAAATAGGTCGGGTAGTTGCGGATGCCGACCTGCTCGAACATGCCGATCGAGGAGATCTTGTCGAATTCGCCCTCCATCTGCGTGTAGTCGCGCAGGTGGAGCGTGACCTTGTCCTGCAGGCCCCAGCGCTCGACCTTCTCGCGCGCATATTTCAGCTGCTCCTCGGCCAGCGTCACGCCATGGGCCTCGACGCCGTAATAGCGCGCGGCATGGCAGACCAGCGCGCCCCAGCCGCAGCCGATATCGAGGAAGCGGTCGCCGGGCTGCAGGCGCAGCTTCCGGCAGATCATATCCAGCTTGTCCTGCTGCGCCCGGTCGATATCGCCGTGATCCTCGGTGAAATAGGCGCAGGTGTAGACCATCTCCTCGTCGAGGAAGAGCCGGTAGAAATCGTTCGAGACGTCGTAATGATAGGCGACATTCGCCTTGTTCGTCGTCGGATCGCCGTCGCGCGCGATCTCGTCGCCCTTGCGATGGCTGACCGCTGCCGCGGCCTTGCCCGGCGCGAACAGGAAATGGCGGACGAAATCAAAGACCGCGCCCTTCGGGATGTTGCGCGCGAGCCTGCCGATCTTGCCCTCAGGCCGCGCCGTCGCGAGATCGAAAATCGAACCGTTGAGGATCGAGATCCGGTCGGCGATATGCAGGTGGAGTACGGTGTCGAGCTTCGGCTTGCGGATCAGCGCTGCCATCACGCCGGCATCGGCGATGCCGATGGCGAGCCCGTCGGTCGGCCAGGACGCTGGGACCATGCTGCCGTCCCAGAGCCGGAAGCCGAGCTTCAGGCCGAGTTTCTCATGCGCCTCGGCGAGAAGGCGGCGCAGGGCCGCGAGGCGCTTGTCGTTGCTGTCCATATCGCGAATCCACTGATATCCGGCTGCTGTTTGGACGCAAGAACACAGATTGGCAATGTTTCGGGGATCTGCACGCGGTCCCTGCGCGTCAGAAATCGCTGGCGATGCCCTTCACTTCCCAATCGTCGTAGCGCACGGGCTCCAGGCCGCCGCGGCCGTTGACCTCGCGCTGCCTGGCGACCTCTGCGGCATGGGCGTCGATCGCGGCACGGCGCGCCGCCGCCTCCGCCAGCGCGCGCTGCGCGGCGGGGGGCAGCACCTTCTCGGCGGTCTCCGCCGGCCTGTCCAGATCGGTCTTCTCGGGCATTTCGGCGCGTTTCCTTGCAGGATTCTCTTGCAGGATCGGAATTATCCTCACCACATAGGGCACGACGCCCGCAGATGCGAGGGCTCGTGCGCGACAAGGCGCTCAAGAAAGGAATGCAATGAACTACGTGCGTACCGGCATGTTGATGGCGGGCCTGACGGCGCTTTTCGGCGCGGTCGGCTATCTTATCGGCGGCGGGGGCGGCATGTTGATGGCGCTCGGCTTCGCGGCCGTGACCAATCTCTTCAGCTACTGGAATTCCGACCGGCTGGCGCTGGCCGCCCACAACGCCCAGGAGGTCGACGAGCGTACAGCGCCCGAGCTCTATGGCATGGTGCGCGATCTCGCGGCACGCGCCAACATGCCGATGCCGCGCGTCTACCTGATCCATGAGGACCAGCCCAACGCCTTCGCCACCGGCCGCAATCCCGAGAACGCCGCCGTCGCGGCGACGACCGGCATCCTGCGCACGCTGACCTACGAGGAACTCGCCGGCGTGATGGCGCACGAGCTCGCGCATATCAAGAACCACGACACGCTGACCATGACGATCACCGCGACCTTTGCCGGCGCGATCTCCTCGCTCGTCACCTTCGGCATGTTCTTCGGCTCGCGCGACAACCGCCCGAACTTCATCGTCCAGATCCTGCTCTCGATCCTCGCGCCGATGGCCGCCGCCCTGATTCAGATGGCGATCTCGCGCTCGCGCGAATACGAGGCCGACAAGCTCGGCGGCGAGATCTGCGGCAATCCGGTCTGGCTCGCCGACGCGCTCGCCAAGATCGCAGCCGGCGTCCAGCACATCCCCAACGAGACAGCCGAGACCAAGCCTGCTACGGCGCACATGTTCATCATCAATCCCTTGACCGGCGGCGGCATGGATAATCTGTTTTCGACACACCCCGACACCGGCAATCGCATCGCCGCCCTGATGGAACAGGCGCGCGCGCTGGGCATCGGCCGCGGCAATGCCGGCACGGGCTTCACCGCCCAGGCTGGCAACAGCCCCTGGGGCAATGCTCCGCGTCAGCCCGGCCCGTGGGGCTGAGATGGCCGCTCAATCCTCCTCGCGCCGCTCGCCCCAACCGGAAGCGCCGCCCAAGCTCGACGATGCCCCCGGCCTGCCGGCCCGCCGGCTCGCCGCCGCCGTCATCGATGAAGTCCTGCGCGCCCGCGTCGCTCTTGACGAAACGCTGGAACGGATGCTGCCGGAATCCGGGCTCGATGCCGCCGATGCCAGCCTCGCCCGCGCCATCGCGGTCACCGCCTTTCGCCGGCTTGGCACGATCCAGCAGGCGATCGATGCGCGGCTGGATCGCGGCAGCCCGCGCAAATCCGGCCCGTTCGAGCCGATCATGACGGCAGCGGCCGCACAGATCCTCTTTCTCGACGTGCCCGACCATGCCGCCGTCGATCTTGCCATCCGGCAATTGCACGAGGATCCCCGCTCGGCCCGCTATGCCGCGCTCGGCAATGCCGTGCTGCGCCGCCTCGCCCGCGAGCGCGACGCGATTCTGGCGGAAGCACAGGCGGAAGTCTTCGGCGACACGCCCGACTGGCTGGTGGAGAGCTGGTGCACCGCCTATGGCGAGGACACCGCCGCCGCGATCGCGCAGAGCCATCGCGAGGAGCCGCCGCTCGACCTCTCCGTCAAGGCCGACCCCGCCGGCTGGGCCGAAAAGCTCGGCGGTATCGCCTTGCCGATCGGCTCGGTACGCCTGCGCGAGCGCCAGGCCATCGCCGGCCTGCCAGGCTTCGACGAGGGCGACTGGTGGGTCCAGGACGCTGCCGCCACCCTTCCGGTGAAGCTGCTGGCTCCCAAGCCCGGCGAGCGCATCGCCGATCTCTGCGCCGCCCCCGGCGGCAAGACCGCCCAAATCGCAGCGGCTGGAGCCAATGTCACCGCGCTCGACCGCTCCGGCCCGCGCCTGCGCCGCCTCAAGGCCAATCTTGCCCGGCTCGTCCTCACCGCCGAGGTGGTCACCGCCGATGCCGCGAACTGGAAGGCCGAACCTTTCGACGCCGTCCTGCTCGATGCCCCCTGCAGCGCAACCGGCACGATCCGCCGCCATCCCGACGTCGCCTGGACGAAGCTGCCGGAGGATCGCGACCGTCTCGCCGCCCTTCAGGCGCGCCTGTTCGATGCCGCCGCTGCTCTGACGAAGCCGGGCGGGCGCCTCGTCTACTGCACCTGTTCGCTCGAGCCGCAGGAAGGCGAGGAGCAGACCGCAGCCTTTCTCGCCCGCAATCCCCAGTTTCGTCGCGAACCGGTTCGTCCGGAGGAAATCGGCGGTTTGACCGATGCGATCGACGGGAACGGCGATATCCGCACCCTTCCGCACCAGTTGCGGGGCGAAACCCCGCGTCTTTCGGGATGGGCGGGATTTTACGCAACCCGCCTGATCAGGCTATGACGGAGCCGAGATTCGCGCGGCGCGCCGCCGCGCCCGGTGACGGAGCGTAAGGGGGATTTGAGCGGCTGGTCTGAGCGACGGGGATTGGCCCAGGCCGCGATCGGACGAGCGGCGCGGCGAACCCGTGGCCAGTTCGTCGGCGCCACCCGCAAGCTCTGGCCCTTCGGCCGCAGCAACGCCACCCGCCTGCTCTTTGCTCCCCATGACCTCCGCACCGCCGACCCGATGACGGCCAGCGATTTCTACGCGGGCTATTACGCTTTTGCCGGGCGGACCCTGCGGAGCCACGGTGAATCGCCTTTCGACGCCACGCCGCCGAGCGATGCCTGGGCCGAAGGGCTCTACGGCTTCGGCTGGCTGCGCCATATGCGCGCGGCCGACACGGCCATCGCCCGCGCCAATGCCCGCAGCCTGGTCGAGGATTTCATTGTCAGGCGCCGCGACCGCCACGACATCGCGCGGCGTCCAGCCGTGATGGCTCGCCGGCTGATCTCCTTCCTCTCGCATTCCCCGCTGCTGCTGGAAGGCGCCGACCACGCCTTTTACGAGCGCTATCTGCGCCATGTGTCGCGGCTCACTGACCGTCTAAGCCTGGCGCTGGCCGGTGCCGTCGAAGGCGCCGACCGATTGAACGGCCTGATCGCCATCGCCTTCGCCGCGATCTGCCTCGATGGCCAGGACGCCCGCCGGCGCCGGATCGAGATCCTGCTCTCCGAAGAACTGACCGAGCAGATCCTGCCCGATGGCGGCCATCTCTCGCGCAATCCGCGCCTGCTGATCGAGTTCCTGCTCGATCTTCTGCCCCTGCGCGAGACCTTCGCCGCCCGCGGCCTCGAACCGCCGCGCGGCGTGCTGACCGCGATCGAGCGGATGATGCCGCATTTGCGCCTGTTCCGGCATGGCGACGGCGCGCTCGCCCTGTTCAACGGCATGGGCACGACGCCGCCCGACCTGATGGCAACGCTCGCCGCCTATGACGATGCCCGCGGCCGCCCGACCGAGCACGCCGCCTATTCCGGCTACAGCCGCCTCGCGGCCGAGCGCAGCATCGTCGTCACCGATGCGGGCGCGCCGCCGCGCGGCGCCTATTCGGTCGAGGCCCATGCCGGCTGCCTCGCCTTCGAGTTCTCCAGCGGCCCGCAGCGCATCATCGCCAATTGCGGCGCCAGCCGCTTCGGCCCGCCCGAGCTGAAGCTCGCCGCCCGCAGCACCGCCGCCCATTCCACGCTCGTCCTCGACGATCGCTCCAGCGCGAATTTCGGCAGGGTGCTCGGCGAGATGCGCGTCATCGCTGGCCCGCGCGATGTCCGTGTCGCTCGGCAGGATACGCCGGAAGGTCCGGAATGGGTCGCGAGCCATGACGGCTATCGCCGCAGCCTCGGAGCGGTCCATACCCGTCGCCTCACGCTGGCGCGCGACGGCGCGGCGCTGGCCGGCGAGGACGAGGTCGCGGTGACCGGCGCGCGCATGGACCTCCCCGCGGCGCTACGCTTCCATCTTCACCCGAATGTCCGCGCCAGTCTCGTCCGCGACGGCACTGGCGCGCTGCTGGCGCTGGCCTCGGGCGAAGTCTGGGGCTTCGAGGCGGGTGGGCTGACCATCGCGATCGAGGAGAGCATCTTCCTCGCCTCGTCAGATGGCCGGCGGCGCACCGAGCAGCTCGTCATCGCTTTCGATGCGGTGGCCACGCCGCGGGTCGCCTGGCGCCTGAGCCGGATCAGCGCCGCCAATCCCCGCGCGAGCAGAACGATCGCCGACGTGATTGCCGAGCGCCAGGTCATGGAACCCGCACCCGACGCGTGACGGTTCTGCGACGGCGGCTTTTGCCTTTTGCAACGCAGCATGATAGCCCGCGCGCGTCTGCCGAAACTGCCTTCCCGCAATCAAAGCCGGACCTGATCCCGATGCCGAATGAGCTTCGCCGCGTCGAACGCGCGCTCCTTTCCGTTTCCGACAAGACGGGGCTGATCGATTTCGCGCGCGCCCTCCACAAGCTCGGCATCGCGCTGGTCTCGACCGGCGGCACCGCCAAAGCGATCGCCGATGCCGGCCTGCCGGTTTCGGACGTCTCCGACCTCACCGGCTTCCCCGAGATGATGGACGGCCGGGTCAAGACGCTGCACCCGAAGGTCCATGGCGGCCTGCTCGCCATCCGCTCGCATCCCGAGCACCAGGCCTCGATGCTCGGCCACGGCATCCAGCCGATCGACCTTCTCGTCGTGAACCTCTACCCGTTCGAGGCCACGGTCGCGGCCGGCAAGGCCTATGACGACTGCATCGAGAACATCGACATCGGCGGCCCCGCGATGATCCGCGCCGCCGCCAAGAACCATCACGACGTCGCCGTCGTGGTCGAGCCGGCCGATTACCCTTCCGTTCTCGCCGATCTCGAGGCCCAGAAGGGCGCGACCACGCTGACTTTGCGCCGCAAGCTCGCGCAGAAGGCCTATGCCCGCACCGCGGCCTATGACGCCGCGATCTCGAACTGGTTCGCGAACGAGCTCGGCGACACCGCCCCGCATTTTCGCGCGCTCGGCGGCGCGCTCGCCGAGACGATGCGCTACGGCGAGAACCCGCATCAATGGGCCGCCTTCTACCGTACGCCGGAGAACCGGCCGGGCGTCTCGACCGCGCGTCAGGTCCAGGGCAAGCAGCTCTCCTACAACAATATCAACGACACCGACGCCGCCTTCGAATGCGTCGCCGAGTTCGCGCCGGAGGCTTCCGCCGCCTGCGTCATCGTCAAGCATGCCAACCCTTGCGGCGTCGCCGCCGGCGGCTCGCTGCTCGAAGCCTATGAGCGTGCGCTCGCCTGCGATCCCGTCTCGGCCTTCGGCGGCATCGTCGCCCTGAACCGCAAGCTCGACGCCGCCGCCGCCAAGAAGATCGTCGAGATCTTCACCGAGGTCATCATCGCGCCGGACGCCGACGAGGAGGCGATCGCGATGATCGCCGCCAAGAAGAACCTGCGCCTGCTGCTCACCGGCGGCCTGCCGGATGTCCGCGCGCCCGGCCTTTCGCTGCGCACCGTTTCCGGCGGCTTCCTCGCCCAGTCGCGCGACAATGCCGTCGTCGACGACATGGCGCTCAAGGTCGTGACGCAGCGCCAGCCGAGCGAGCGCGAGCTCGCCGATCTGCGCTTCGCCTTCCGCGTCGCCAAGCACGTCAAGTCGAACGCGATCGTCTACGCGAAGGACCTCGCGACCGTCGGCATCGGCGCCGGCCAGATGAGCCGCGTCGATTCCTCGCGCATCGCCGCCTGGAAGGCTGCCGAGGCCGCGAAGGCGGCGGGCGTGGCGGAAAGCCTGGCCAAGGGCTCGGTCGTCGCCTCGGACGCCTTCTTCCCCTTCGCCGACGGCCTGCTGGCCGCGGCGGAAGCCGGCGCGACGGCGGTGATCCAGCCCGGCGGCTCGATGCGCGACGACGAGGTGATCAAGGCGGCGGACGAGGCCGGCCTCGCCATGGTCTTCACCGGGCACCGCCACTTCCGCCATTGACGGCGGGGCGGACGCCGGGACAGGCTGGCCCCGGCTGAAGCCTTCGCGAATCCAGCTGTCATCCCGGGCGAAGCGAAGCGCCGGCCCGGGATCCATGCCTGAACCTCGATCAGAAGCGCTCCGGCATGGAATCCCGGATCGGCGCCGCTTCCCGGCTTGTCCGGGATGACGGCGGTTTTGGAGTCGAAGGTTGGGCGAGGCATGAGATGACGCGAGCACACAAGCCCGGCGCGCTGCTCAGGGAGCGCGCCGAACACCAGCACGCGCGAGTCTCCTATGTCGAGCTGTTCTTCGACCTGGTCTTCGTCTTCGCGATCACCCAGATCTCGCACACGCTGCTCGCGCATTTCAGCGCGCTCGGGCGGGCCCAGGCGGCTTTCCTACTCGGCGCCGTCTGGTGGATCTGGATCTATACGAGCTGGGTGACGAACTGGCTGGATCCTGAGCGCCCGCCGGTCCGGATCCTGCTCTTCGTCCTGATGTTCCTCGGACTGGTGATGTCCTGCGCGTTGCCCGAAGCCTTCGGCGCGAACGGCCTCGCCTTCGCCGGCGCCTATGTCACGGCCCAGCTCGTCCGCTCGATCTTCACGATGCTGAGCCTCAAGGACGCCTCGCCCGCGAATTACCGCAACTTCCAGCGCATCACGATCTGGCTCGCCTGCTCGGGCCTGTTCTGGATCGCCGGCGGATTGAGCGAAGGCCCGTTGCGCTTCGGGCTCTGGCTGGTGGCGCTCGGCATCGAATATGTCGGCCCGGCCGTCGGCTTCCGGGTGCCTGGCCTCGGCCGTTCGCTGACCAGCGACTGGAATGTCGAAGGCGGCCATCTCGCCGAGCGCTGCGCGCTCTTCATCATCATCGCGCTCGGTGAATCCGTCATCATGACGGGCGCCACAGCAGCGAAGCTGCCGCCGACGGCCATCAATCTCACCGCCTTCCTCAATTCCTTCCTGAGCACGGTCGCGATGTGGTGGGTCTATTTCCACATCGGCGCCGAGCGGGCGAGCCACCACATCGCCCATTCCGAAGACCCCGGCCGGATCGCGCGGATCGCCTATACCTATCTGCATGTCCTGCTGGTCGCCGGCATCATCCTCGTCGCGGTCGGCGACGAACTGGTCATCGCGCATCCTACCGGCCATACCGATGGCAGGACGGCGATTGCAGTGCTCGCGGGCCCGGCCTTCTACCTGCTCGGCAACCTGCTGTTCAAACGCGTTACGGCCGGCTGGTATCCGCTTTCCCATCTCGTCGGCCTCGGCCTGCTCACAGTGCTCACGCCGGCCTGGACAGTGCTGCCGCCGCTCGGCTTCAGCCTGGCCGCGACCGCGATCCTGATCCTGGTCGCGGCCTGGGAAGCGATCTCGCTGCGGGCGAAGGAGACCTGACCCATGCATACCATCAAGGTCATCGGCATCGGCTTTGCCCTGCTCGGCATCCTGCTCGTCGTAGCGCCGCGCCTCGCGATCTCGGCAGGGAAGCCGATCCCCTTCGCCGTGAAGCTCTTCCTGCCGCTCTGGTTCGCGGGCGCCCTGATCAATCTCTGGATCGGCGTCGCCCGGGCAGGCTATACCGTGATGGAGGAAGCGCCGATCTTCCTCGTCGTCTTCGGCCTGCCGGCAATCGCCAGCCTGCTGATCCTGTTTCTGACCTCGCGAATTGCACGATGAGCCTCGAATCCGTCCGCGCCTTCTTCGCCGAACACGCTCCCGACATCGCGGTCATCGTCACAGAGGAAAGTAGCGCCACCGTGCCGCTTGCGGCGGCGGCCCATGGCGTCGAGCCCGGCCAGATCGCCAAAACCCTATCGCTGCGGATCGGTGACGAGGTTGTTCTGGTCGTAACCCGGGGCGATGCCAGACTCGACAACAAGAAGGCCAAGGCCACGCTCGGCGGAAAGCCGCGCATGCTCGGCCAGGAAGAGGTCGAGGCCCTGACCGGCCACCCCGTCGGCGGCGTCTGCCCCTTCGGCCTCGCGACGCCGCTCAAGGTCTATTGCGACATCTCGCTCAAGGCCTTCGACATCGTCGTGCCGGCGGCCGGCTCGACCCATAGCGCGCTACGCATCGCGCCGCAGCGCATGGCCGAGCTGACCCAGGCCGAATGGGTCGATACCTGCCAGGAAGCCGCGCTGGAGACGGCTGCGGCGGAATGAGTCTCAGGCTTTCGTCCGCGCGATCAGTTCCATCGCGGCCGCCGGATTGCGCACCTTGTCGCCGCTGATGACATAGAGGAAGACGTCGCGCGCCTCCGTCTTGGCCGCTGGTCCGACTGGTTCCAGCCCATCCGGCATACCGCCCTTGGCCCAAGCCCGCGCGGCCTTGGTCCATCGATCCAGTCCGGCCTCGGAATAACCCTTCGGCTCGGCCTCCTTGGTCCCCATGATCCGCGCATAGACGAAGGGCGCGGTCACATCGGCGATCTGCGTGTAGTCCGCATCGGCCGAGGTGATCGCCGCGACGCCATACTCGCGGAGCAACGCGATGAAATCCGGAGAGCAGAAGCTGTCATGCCGAACCTCGACGGCATGACGCAGCCTAATGCCATCTAGCTCCCCAGGCAGCAGCTTGAGGAAAGCCTCGAAATCAGCGGGATCGAATTGCTTCGTCGGCATGAACTGCCAATTGATCGGCCCAAGCTTGTGCCTGAGCTCGGTCAAGCCGCTGGTCAGGAATTTCTCGACCGAAGGCCCGGCTTCGGCCAGCACGCGCCGGTTTGTGCAGAAGCGGGAGCCCTTCAGCGCGAAGACGAAATCATCCGGCGTCTCCTCACGCCATTTGGCGAAGCTCTCCGGCTTCTGCGAACCGTAATAGGTGCCGTTGATCTCGATCGAGGTCAGCTTGCTCGCGGCATATTCGAGCTCGCGCTTCTGTGGCAGCCCAGCCGGATAGAACACGCCGCGCCAGGGCTCGAACACCCAGCCACCGATGCCGATATGGATTTTGCCGGTCATGGCTTAGCTCCGATTTCAAAACGCGATGCAGGCGGGTGATGATATCGACCGCCGGACGTCGGACGTGGCGTCAAGAAGCTTACGGCTTATTCAAGCGACCGCCCCTGTCAGGAGCATGGCGCGTCATCGATCTGAAGGCAGCGCTTACGCATCGGTTGATCACAACCGAAAATTGCCGAACCACGTTCCTGCCATCTCTAATTCGTGGCCACCGTGCTTTCGAAACCGTCCCCTCAATCCGCCATCAGCTGTGAGGGAAACATGCCGAGAACAGGAAAGGGGCCCGCGGATAAAAGCGCAAGCGGTTTCCTCAAGGCTTGTCGTGAGACGTCGAAGCTCTCTCAGGAAAAGCTTGCTCCTCTTGTTGGCGTTACTCAGCAGCAGATTTCGAAGTACGAGTGAACCGCCCCGGGTTTCCCGGAGGCCATTTGGTTTGAGTTACGCCGCCATGGCTGGCTCATCCAGTATGGCGTAGTAGCGTTCCTCGGCTTCGGCCGGCGGGATGTTGCCGATGGGCTC
>JBDHTM010000008.1:0-84711 GCA_039808685.1 Allobosea sp.
CGGCGAGCCAGGCGTGAAGAAGGTCTTGGCCGGGCTGTAGAACGCCTTGTCGCCGACGACTGCCTCCATGTAGTCGGTCTGGTTGACGGCGGCCATCACGGCCCGGCGGATCGCCGGATTGCTGAACGGCGGCTGCATCTGGTTGAAGCGCATCAGCAGGAACAGGCCGAGCGGCACGTTCTCGATGACGACGTCCTTGTTGCCCTTCAGCATCGGGATCAGGTCGACCGGAGGCTGCTCGTACCAGTCCAGCTCTCCCTGCATCAGGGCGCCGGCAGCGGCAGCGGCCTCGGTCAGCGCGAGCCACTCGATGCGGTCGATCCGGGCCACCTTGCCGCCGGCGGCCCAGGACGGCGCCTCCTCGCGCGGCTTGTATTGGGCGAAGCGCTCGTAGATCGCGTTCTGACCGGGCACCCATTGCTTGTCCATGAAGCGCCACGGGCCGGAGCCGACCGCCTCGGTGATGTTCTTCATCGGGTCGGTCTGCGCGATGCGCTCCGGCATGATGAAGGGCACGTTCGACGAGAGCTTGCCGAGCGCGGCCGTCATCATCGGGAACGGCTTCTTCAGGCGGATGCGGAAGCTGCGCTGGTCGACGACGTCGTAAGCCTCGACGAAGGTGGCGAAGGTCTGGCCGAAGGCATCGCGCTTCGACCAGCGGGCAATCGAGGCGATGCAATCCTGCGCGCGCACCGGCGCCTCGTCATGGAAGGCGAGGCCATCGCGGAGGCGGAAGGTCCAGCTGAGCCCGTCCGGCGCGGTCTCCCAAGCCTCGACCATCTGCGGCTTGATCTGGAAATTCGCATCGGTGGCGAAGAGCGTGTCGTAGATCAGATAGCCGTGATTGCGGATGACGTAGCTGGTGGCCGTGATCGGATCGAGCGAGGGCAGAGGGGTCGACGGGTTGAAGCGCAGCGTCGCCGCGGCTCCTTGAGAAAAGGCCCGGTTGCCCATGAAGGCCGTAGCGGCAAGCGCGCCGGCTCCCTTGAGGACAGTGCGACGGCGGATCGACATGGCAAATCTCCCTCATTGTTAGGCATGTGCCTCAATGGCATCGCCAAGCAAGGGATATACCAAGTGTCGGCAGTTTGTCGACAACTTGCCGTCAGGCCCGCGGCATGCGCGCCGTCACCTCGATCTCGACCTTCATCTCCGGCTTGAGCAGCCCCGCCACGACATAGATGCCGGCGGCGGGCCGGATTTCGCGGAAGAACTCGCCGCAGACGCCGAGCACCGGCTCGCAATAGCTGCGGTCGGTGACGAAATACTGCGCGCGCACGGCATGGGTGAGCGAGGAGCCCGCCTCCTCCAGCACAGCGCTGATCGTGCGGAAGATGTTCCGAGCCTGCTCGGCCGGATCATCTGGCAGGATCATGGTGGTATAGTCGTAGCCGGTCGTGCCGGAGACGAAGACGAGGTCGCCGTCGATCACGGCGCGCGAATAGCCGAAATCGCGCTCGAAGGGCGAGCCGGTGGAAAGCAGGCGGCGGGTCATTTCGCGGGCTCCTATGGGTCGAATATTGGATGCCCGAAAGGCGGTGCGGGGTACCACCCGATTTCTGGGGAGTACGAAAGCAATCGCTCGACAAAACCGCGTCGTCATTTCGGGCGAAGCGCAGCGGAGACGCGGAATCCATCATAGAGTGCGGTGGCTTTCGATGGATTCCGGATCGGCGCCGCTTCGCGGCTTGTCCGGAATGACGGCGCGGTTTTGAGGCTGGCTAGACCCGCCCGCTCTTTAGCGCGCGCAGGACTTTCTCGCCCGGCCGCCCGGTCTGCGGCATGCCGATCTTCGCCTCGATCTCCTTGATCGCGGCGCGCGTCAGCGAACCAACCGCGCCGTCCGGCTCGCCGACATTGTAGCCGCGCTGGATCAGCAGGCGTTGCAGCTCGCGGCGCTGCTCGCGCGAGAGCGGCAGGTCGTCGGTCGGCCACTCGCCCTGCACGCCGGGCCGGCCGCGCAGACGATCGGAGAGGAGCGAGATGGCGAGCGCATAGGAATCCGCGCCATTATAGCTGTAGGCGGCGTCGTAGTTCTTGAAGACGAGGAAGGCCGGGCCGTTGCGCCCTGCCGGCATCAGGAGCCCGGCATTGCCCGAGCCCGTCAGCGCCGACCCGTCGAACTTGACGATGCCCCGCGCCGCCCAGCTCGAGACCGGGTGCTTGGGATTGCGCCCGCTCGGGCCGGAATAGCCATCGGGCACGCGGACCTCGTAACCCCAGGGCGCGCCGGTGACCCAGCCGGCCTTGGCCATGAAGTTCGCGGTCGAATGCAGCGCGTCGGGGATCGAATCGACGAGGTCGCGCCGGCCGTCGCCGTCGCCGTCGACCGCAAGCCGGAGATAGGTCGAGGGAATGAACTGGGTATGCCCGAAGGCGCCGGCCCAGGAGCCGAACAATCGCTCGGGCCGGACGTCGCCGCGCTGGATGATCTGCAAAGTCGCGATCAATTCGCCCTTGAAGAAGGCGTTGCGGCGCGGCGCGAGGCAGGCGCCGGTCGAGAGTGCCTGGACCAGCGGCATCTTGCCCCGCGCCTTGCCGAAATCGCTCTCGACGCCCCAGACGGCGGCGATGGTGTGGCGGTCGACGCCGAAGCGTTGCTCGGCCGCGGCGAAGACGGAGGCGTATTGGCGTAGCATCGAGCGCCCCTCCGCCACCTTCTCGTCATCGACCAGCGTGCCGAGATAATCCCAGATCGGAGTCTTGAACTCCGGCTGGTTGTTCATGGCCTCGATGACCTTCATGTCCGGCTCGATGCCGTTCATGGCTCGGTCGAAGGTCGCGCCAGAGACGCCCTTGGCGGCCGCCGCGGATTTCAGCCCGGCGAGGCAGGACTGGAACCCGCTCTGCGCCGAGGCGGCGGAGGCGAGAAGGAGGAGTGGCAAGGCCAGGTGAATTGCGCGCATGGTCTCCACCGAATCGCGGGATTGGCGCCAAACTAGGGCGTTGCCGTTAACGGAAGTTAACCATGCCATCTGGCGAAGTAACCGCGAATCCGGCTATGGGACCGCCGCCGTCATCCGGAAACTCCCCGTGCCCCTCGCCGTCGAACTCCTCGGCTTCGCCGCCGCCACGCTGACCAGCCTGTGCTGGCTGCCGCAGGCCTGGCGCACGTTGCGCACGCGCGACACCCGCGCGATCTCGTTGTGGACGCAACTCCTCTTCGCTTGCGGGACGGCACTGTGGTTGCTTTACGGCGTCCAGATCCTGTCCTGGCCGGTCATCGCCGCCAATGCGCTGACGCTGCTGCTCGTCCTCGCCATCATCACCATGAAGCTGCGCTTCGGGTGAACGCCGGAACACCGAACTTTCCCTGCCGCCGCGAAAGGCCTCGGGCATGCCCTCCCTCTCTCTGGCTCATCTTCTGCCGATCGTGATGCTGTTCGGCTCGAACATCTTCATGACCTTCGCCTGGTACGGGCATCTCAGCTACAAGAGCACGGCGATCTGGCTCGCCATTCTCGCGAGCTGGATGATCGCCCTGCCGGAATACATGCTGGCCGTGCCGGCCAACCGCATCGGCTCCGCCGTCTATTCCGCCGCCGAGCTCAAGACGATGCAGGAGGTCATCACGTTGACCGTCTTCGCCGGCTTCTCGGTGTTCTGGCTGAAGGAATCGCTGACCTGGAGCCATGCGGTCGGTTTTGCCCTGATTGCCGCCGGCGCCTTCTTCATCTTCCACGCCAAGGCCTGAGCGCCGCCCCTCGTTCCCCCTTCCATAGGACCGACAGCCTTGCAAAAGACGGCACTGTTTCTCTGCGGCCTCGTGGTCGCCCCCGCTGCGGCCCTGGCCGGCCCGACCTGCAGCCCGAGCAGCGACAACGCTCGCATCCTCTCCGCGGCCTCGCCGAGCGCCGTCCACCGCAACTGGCAGGGCGGCAAGCAGCTCGGTTATGGCTGGTCGCTTCAGGTCGATCGCAGCGCCCACGACGCCACCGGCACCGAATACTATGTCGGCGACCTCTACGACCCCAATGGCAGCCTCGCGACCCGCAAGGTCTTCGTCATCGAGCGCGAATGGGATTGCGGGCCGTAAAGCGAAGAGCGCGGGAACCCCTCTCCTGCATCGAAGTCGGCTGTTGCCGACTTCGACACTCTAAGTACTGATCTCGGCAACAGCCGAGATCAGAAAGACGGGCAGGGGTGAGGTGTAGGCCCCTGGAACAGCAAGGCACCGCCTAACCGCTGCGCAGCGACAACCTCACAGCAAGATTGGCGGCCTAGCCCTCACCCTGCCCTCTCCCTCCGGGAGAGGGTTCCCCGCGCTATCCTCGCCTACCGAACAGCCGGCCGCACCCTCAGGACCTTCCCGCTATCCTCGTCCGTGAGCAGGTAGAGCAAGCCGTCCGGCCCCTGGACCACGTCGCGGATACGCTCGCCGATATCGGTCAGCAGGCGCTCTTCGCCGGTCACCTTTTCGCCCTCCGTCGAGAGCCGGACCAGCATCTGCCCGGCTAGCGCTCCGACGAAGAGCGAGTTCTTCCAGACTGGCCATACCGGCCCGGTATAGAAGGCGGCGCCTGACGGCGCGATCGACGGGTCCCAGTAGAACAACGGCTGCTCCATGCCGGGCTTGGCGGTACCCTCGCCGATCTTCGCGCCGGAATAGTCGACGCCATAGGTGATGACCGGCCAGCCGTAATTGAGCCCGGCCTTGGGCGTGTTGATCTCGTCGCCGCCGCGCGCGCCATGCTCCGCCGTCCAGAGCTGCCCCGTCTGCGGGTGGAGCGCGGCGCCCTGGACATTCCGATGGCCGATCGACCAGATCTCCGGAGCCCAGCCATCCTTCTTCGGATTGTCGGGCGGCGTCCCGCCATCCGGCCGGATGCGGATGATCTTGCCGAGATGATTGGCCGGGTTCTGCGCCTGGTCGCGCTGGGTGTAGCGCTCGCCTACCGTCACGAAGAGCGCGCCCGTCCGGTCGAAGACCAGACGCGAACCGAAATGCATGTTGGAGTTGATCGTCGGCATCTGCCGGAAGATCACCTCGACAGCCGTCAGCGCTGTACCCTGCTCGTTCAGGCGGCCACGCGCGACGCTCGTGCCATTGCCGCCCGAGCGCGGCTCCCCGAAGGAGAGATAGACGAGGCGGTTCTGCGCGAAGGCGGGGTCGAGCGCGATGCCGAGCAAGCCGCCCTGCCCGCGCGCCATCACGCCCGGCACGCCAGCGATCGGCCGCGAGAGCTTGCCGTCGGTCTCGACCAGCCGAAGTCGTCCGGGCCGCTCGGTGACGAGCATGCGCCCATCCGGCAGGAAGGCGAGGCCCCATGGATGCTCGAGCGCGCGCGCGACCGTTTCGACCGTCAGTTCACCGGCACTCGACGGGAAGCGCTTCTGCGCGGCGGCCGGCAGTGCCGATAGCAGCATGACTATGAGCGCTACGGAAGCGGCTGCCCGCATGGTCAGGTTTTGCATGGAGCTCGCCCTGAACGAAGATGTGCTCTCTTCAAGATATGCGGATCCGGCGCCACCGCCAGATTGGCGTCTGCTTTACTCCGGAACGATCCGGCATTCCGAAATCACGATGTTGCTTCCAAGCCTCCGCCGGCAACAAGGCCCTTGCCGTGAAGGGCCGGCAGCGTTCCGAGAATGAGTCGTCGTGCCAAGAAATAGCTGCCCACTGCGATTCCGAGCCCCGCGACGACATCGACGAAATAATGCCCGCCATCGATCGGTGTCGCGGCGATCATCGTGATGTTCAGGAGCCAGAACGGCCATCGCGTCCAGCGGTTGGTGGCCGGGCCGATCATCAGCAGCATCCCGAGCGCCGCGTGATAGGACGGGAAGGTGATGATTCCCTCGGCCCGCGTGAGGTCGAAGCGGTAAGGCGCGCCGGACCGTAGGCCGATCATGTCGGCGACGTGGACGAACGAGGCCCCTGGCTGGAGATTTGGATAGTCGGCCGGGCTCAATCCAAGATGGACGAACATCGCCATGGCCGGCAGGAAGCCGGAAATCAGGATCGTGATCAGTCCCGCGATCATCATCGCGAAAATCACGATTCGAATCCGGATGCGGTCCCCGCTGAAACTCAGTACCGTGATCAGCACGATCGCCTGCGGTATGAAGCTGGCATAGGCGAACGAAAACAGGTCTCCAAGCCAGGGACGCTCATTGACCGCCTTCAGATAGGTAAGCCAGTCGAGCCCGAGCCCGAGATCTGCGGCATGAAAGGCGCGATCCTGCAGCGGAAAGCCCAGCGTCGCCATTTGGTAGGACAGCAAGGACCCGAAAGCCAGGAAGGCTATCATCTGCCCGGTGCAATCCAGGGCATTGGCCAGGCGAGGCTCGTTGCGCCAGCGGGTGTAGTACCAAGCCGCGGCCATGAAGACAGCGCCGATCGTCACCGGCAAGAGCAGTGATAGCGGCACCAGCGATATTGTCGAAAACGGCAGCCAGCAGAGCGTCACAAGCGAGAGGACGGCGAGAAAAATCCATGTCACGCGCTGGGCTCGCTCAATGCGCCGCGTTTCGATCTCGACCGCCAAGATGTCCACCCTCTGCACCATGGCGGGCACGATAGCGGGCGGCGCTTAAATGCAGGTCAACGTGGATCGTTAAAAAAGGCAGTTCTCGACCGCTCGCTGCTCCCCTGAGGTGAGGGCTACGCGCTCCGGGCCTTGTCCCAGCCGACAGTGCGGCAGGCGGCCTTGGCTCGCCCGGAATCGAGATCGGCGATGACCGCAACCTCCGGCCACGCGATATGCGGCACCGGCGACAGGAAGATCGAGCCGAACGTGCCGGCGCCGGTCAGCACCCGCCCGGGCTTCCCTGGGTCGCAGCGGGCGGCAAGCTTGGGCATCCGGGTTGACGAGGTTGTCTTCGACCGAAACAGGAAAAGCTCCGTCATTCCGAGCAGAGCAAAGCGTAGACCCGGAATTCATCGCAGAGCTCGGCGCTCTCCGATGAATTCCGGGTCGGCGCGGCTTGGCCGCTTGTCGAGAATAACCGCCGAAGGACCGCTTATTCCGGCTTCACGCCGGCCTCAGCAATGATCTGCTTCCAGGTCGCGATTTCCTGGACATGGTAGGGCTTGAATGCCGCGGGGTCGCGCACCTTGAGCGTGAAGCCGAGCTTCAGGATCGCCTCGCGCGTCTCAGGCTTGTTGAGCGAGGCGATCACGGCCTTCGACAGCTTGTCGAGCACGTCATCCGGCGTCTTGGCCGGGGCGAAGAAGGCGGCCCAGGAATCGGCGTCGGCATTGCTGACGCCCTGCTCGCGCAGGGTCGGGATGTCCTTGGCGCGCGGGTTGCGCTCGGGGCTGGCGAGAGCGAGCGCGCGCAGCGTGCCGGCATTGATCTGCTCCAGCACGCTCGGCAGCGTCGAGTTGGCGATGTCGATGCGGTCGGCGACGATCTCCTGCACCAGCGGCGCCGCGCCGCGGAAGGGCACATGGGTCATCTTGATGCCGGTGCGCTGCATGAACAGCTCCATGGCAAGATGCGAGCCGGAACCGACGCCGGTCGAGCCATAGTTGAGCTTGCCCGGATCAGCCTTGGCGAGCGCGATCAGTTCCTGGATGTTCTTCACCGGCAGGCCGTTGCGGACGACGAAGGCGTGCTCGAAGGCACCGACGCCGGCGAGCGGGGCGAAATCCTTGACCGCGTCGTAGCCCGGCTCCTTCAGCAGGAACATGTTGTTGCCATGCGTCTGGTTGTTGCCGAAGACGATGGTGTAGCCGTCCGGCGCCGCATGGGCGACGGCGCGGGTGCCGACGGCGCCCGAGGCGCCGGCGCGGTTATCGACCACGACGTTATGCCCGAAGGCGACGGTGAGGTCCTGCGCCACGAAGCGCGCGATCGCGTCGGTCGGCCCGCCCGCCGGATAGGGCACGACCAGCGTGATGACCTTGCTGGGGAAGCTCTGTGCCCGAACGATCGAAGGCGCGAAGACGGCGCCGGCCATCAGGCCGAGCGTGGAACGACGGGTCAACGACATGAACTTCCTCCCGGGCGCCCGCCTGAATGGCAGGCCTGCTTTGGCCGGAGGTTTAGGGGCAAAGGCACGATGCGTCCAGCAATGCCAAAGTCATAGCGGCCAGCACGGCAATGCCCGCCACGGCCGTCATTGCGAGCGCAGCGAAGCAATCCAGGAGGACTGGGTCGAAGGGTTCAGCCCAGTCCCCCTGGATTGCTTCGTCGCTTCGCTCCTCGCAAGGACGGCTTATGCCGACCGGAAAGGCCTCTACCCGCCGAACCCCGCCCGCTTCAGCCGCTGGATCGCGAGGTCGAGCGCCTGCAGGAAGGCCGAGCGGTCCTTCTGCGAGAACGGCTTCGGCCCGCCCTGCACGGTGCCCATCGCGCGCAGGTCCTCCATCATGTCGCGCGCCGCCAGCGCCATGCCGATCGAGGCCTCGGTGAAGGGTTTTCCGGTCGGACCGATGACATCGGCACCGGCCTTGATGCAGCGATCGGCGAGCGGAATGTCGGACGTGATCACGATTGCCCCGCGCGAGACCCGATCCGCGATCCAGTCGTCGGCAGCATCGAAATTGCCCGGCACCGTCACGCGCTCGATCCAGGGCTCTCGCGGCACGTTGAGAAAGCTGTTGGCGACGACGAAGACATGCAGGCGATGGCGGCCGGCGACACGATAGACCTCGTCCTTCACCGGGCAGGCGTCCGCGTCGATATAAATCGCGATGGGGCCATTGGCGTTCGTCATGGTCCGGCCATCGCATGCCCGAGGCGCAAGGGCAAACCGCTGTGAATTCATGACGCTTCTGCCAGACATCAATCAGTTGCGCTTGCGATCATGGCCCGCGAGTCATAAACCTCGCCCGCGCCAATTTCCGGCGCTCACCCTTCCGCCTCCTCCGGAGACCAGTCCCATGGCCTTTCTTGCCGATGCCCTGAAGCGCGTGAAGCCGTCCGCGACCATCACGATCACGCAGAAGGCCCGCGACCTGAAAGCCCAGGGCAAGGACGTGATCTCGCTCTCGGTCGGCGAGCCCGATTTCGACACGCCGGACAATATCAAGGAAGCGGCGATCGCCGCGATCAAGCGCGGCGAAACCAAGTACACCCCGGTCTCCGGCATCCCGCAGCTGCGCGAGGCCGTCGCCCGCAAGTTCAAGCGCGAGAACGGCCTCGACTACAAGGCGAGCCAGACCATCGTCTCGACCGGCGGCAAGCATGTCATCTACAACGCACTGCTCGCCACGCTGAATCCGGGCGACGAGGTCATCTGCGTCTCGCCCTACTGGGTCAGCTATCCCGAGATGGTCGCGCTCTGCGGCGGCACGCCGACCTATGCCGAGACCTATCTCAAGAACGACTTCAAGCTGCAGCCGGAAGACCTCGAGAAAGCGATCACCCCCAAGACCAAATGGGTGATCCTCAACTCGCCGTCGAATCCGTCCGGCGCCGCCTATAGCCATGCCGAGATGAAGAAGCTCACGGACGTGCTGATGCGCCATCCGCATGTCTGGATCCTCACCGACGACATGTACGAGCACCTCGTTTATGGCGACTTCACCTTCGTCACCCCGGCGCAGGTCGAGCCCGCCCTCTACGAGCGCACGCTGACCATGAATGGTGTCTCGAAGTCCTATGCCATGACCGGCTGGCGCATCGGCTACGCCGCGGGCCCGCAAGCTCTGATCAACGCCATGGACCTCGTTCAGGGCCAGCAGACCTCCGGCACGTCCGCGATCTCGCAATGGGCCGCGGTCGAGGCGCTCGACGGCACGCAGGAGCATATCCCGGTCTTCAAGAAGGCCTTCGAGCGCCGCCGCGACCTCGTCGTCTCCATGCTGAACCAGACCCGCGGCCTGAAGTGCCCGGTGCCGGAAGGCGCGTTCTACGTCTATCCCGACTGCTCGGCCCTGATCGGCAAAACCATGCCGAACGGCAAGAAGGTCGAGACCGACGAAGACCTCGTCATGGGCCTGCTCGAAGCTGAGGCCGTCGCGGCCGTCCATGGCTCGTCCTTCGGCCTCGGCCCGAACTTCCGCATCTCCTACGCCACCTCGGACGAGAAGCTTGAAGAGGCCTGCCGCCGCATCCAGCGCTTCTGCGCTGAGCTGCGCTGAGCCCGATGACCAAAGGCGCCGCGACGCGCCGGATTATTCTGGCCGGGAGCTTCATGCTCCCGGCCTCTTTCGTTTCCGGGCAATCGGCGGCGACGCTCTCAGCCCGCGAAGCCTTTGAGGAAGCACAGGCGAAGCGCATCCTGCTGATCGATATCCGCGGCGCGCAGGAATGGGCCGATACCGGCCTACCACAGGGCGCGCTGCCGCTCGACGCCGATGCCTCCGCCTTCGAGGTTAGGATCGCGGGCTTGCGCCTCGATTATCCCGGCAAGCGCATCGTCCTGATCGATCGGACCGGTGCGCAGGCGATCGCCGTGGCCCAGAAGCTGGCCCGACGTGGCTGGCGCGATCTCGCTGGCGTGCGCGGCGGCATGCTCGGGCCGGGCGGTTGGCTGGCCGAGAAGCTGCCGGTCTCCGCCTACCCCTGATCGCGCCTGGCGAGCAGGTCCGGCCTTCTCTCCCGCGTGATCCGCTCCGCCTCGGCCCTCCGCCATTTCGCGATGCGGGCATGGTCGCCGGAGAGCAGGGCTTCGGGCAGGCTCCTGCCCTCCCATTCGCGGGGTCGCGTATAGTGCGGATACTCGAGCAAGCCGTTCTCGAAGCTCTCGTCCTCGCCGGAAGCGACCTTGCCCATTACGCCGGGGATCAAGCGCACGCAGGCGTCGAGCAGCGTCAGCGCCGCCATCTCTCCGCCGGAGAGGATGTAGTCGCCGATCGAGACCTCGATCAGGTTGCGCCCCTCGATCACGCGCTCGTCGACGCCCTCGAACCGCCCGCAGACGATGACGAGGCCCGGCCCTTCAGCCCAATCGCGAACCTGGCTTTGCTTGAGCGGGCGCCCTCGCGGCGACATCAGCAGGCGCGGGCGCTCGTCACCCGCCGGCACGGTCGCGTCGATCGCGGCTGCCAGCACGTCGCAGCGCAGCACCATGCCGGCGCCGCCGCCGGCCGGGTTGTCGTCGACATTGCGATGGCGGCCGATGCCGTGCTCGCGGATCTGGTGGGTGTCGAGCGACCACAATCCCTTGCGCAAACCCTCACCCGCCAGCGAGATGCCGAGCGGCCCCGGAAACATCTCCGGGTAGAGCGTCAGGATCGAGGCGCGGAAGGACATGCCTTCAAGCAAAGCGCAGGGCCGGCAAGCCGTCCAGTGCTGTGAAATCTGGAGCCATCGCGATCACGTTGTCATAGCCCGCGAAGCCCTCGGGGCCGAGCAGGGTGAGCAGCGCCACCGCCCGCATGCCGGCGCGGCGCGCCGCCTCGACGCCGAGCGGCGCATCCTCGAAGACGATGCAATCGGCGGGATCGACCTTCATCCGCTCGGCCGCGGCGAGGAACATGTCGGGATGCGGCTTGCCGCGAAAGCCCTGGCTCGGCGAGACGATGGTCGAAAAGCGCCGGCGCAGGTCCAGCGCATCGAGCACCACTTCGATATTCGGCGGCGGCGCGGCGGTGCCGACGGCCATCGGCACGCCAGCCGCATCGGCGCGCGCCATCAGGTCGAGCAGGCCGGCCGTCGCCGCGACATGTGGGCGATAGGCCTCGCGATAGAGCGCTTCCTTGGCATCGCCCATCGCCGCGATCTCGTCGACGGTGGCATCCGGGAAATAAGGCCCGACGATCTCGGCCAGTGCCATGCCGGCAGTACGGGCCGAAAAGGTCTCGCGGTCGAAGGGGAGCTTGTTGCTGACGTGCCAGCTCTCCCAGGCATCGTCGTGGAAGCGCATGTTGTCGACGATGGTGCCGTCCATGTCGAAAATCAGGGCGCGGGCAGGCCTATTGCTTGTCATCGTCGGGCTCGAACAATCCCAGCGGAGGCTCGGCCTCGATCCGGCGCGCTGCCATGTCGATGCGCGGCGCAAAAGCTTTGGTGAAGGGCATCAGGACGAAGCGTCCATCCGGCGTCCTGATGTCGAGCAGGTCGCCGGCTCCGTAATTCTCGACGCCGGTGACGCTGCCGAGCACCGTGCCATCGGCCCCGACCACGCTGCAGCCGATCAGGTCGGCATGCAGGAACTCGTCCTCGTCCGCGTCGGCCGAGAGCTTGTCGCGGGCGACGAAGAGTTCGGTCCCGTTCAGCGCCTCGGCCGCCTCGCGCGTCGTCACGCCCTTGAGCCGGGCGACGACCACTTCCTTGGCCGGGCGGATTTCGGTGATTTCGTAGCTGCGGCCCTTGCTGTCGGTCAGCGGGCCGTAATCGGCGATCCCGAGGGGATCGCTAGTAAAGGTCTTGATCCTGACCTCGCCGCGCACGCCATGCGGCGCGCCGACGACACCGAGCAGGATGAGATTGTCGGTATCAGCCATCACTCGTCATTCCGGGGCGCGGCGAAGCTGCGAGCCCGGAACCCATGAACACCAGGATGACCGGACTGCGCCACGGCCTTCCCACGAACGATGAGTTCATGGGTTCCGGGCCCAGGCCTGCGGCCCGTCCCGGAATGACAGCGGCGCAGCGTCAAGCTCACGCCTCGGCGGCTTCTTCGGCAGCCGGGGCAGCGGCCTTCTCGGCCTTGGCGGCGGCGCGCTCCTTGGCCTTCTCGCCGGGAACAGCCTTGTTCGGGTTGTTGCGGGCCGGGCGCTTGGCGAGGCCGGCGGCGTCGAGGAAGCGCAGGACGCGGTCGGTCGGCTGGGCGCCCTTGGCGAGCCAGGCCTGGACCTTCTCGGTGTCGAGCACGACGCGGTCGGCGGCGTCCTTGGCCTTCATCGGATCATAGGAGCCGATCTTCTCGATGAAGCGGCCATCGCGCGGCGAGCGCGAGTCGGCGACGACGATGCGGTAGTAGGGGCGCTTCTTGGCGCCGCCGCGGGTCAGGCGGATCTTGAGCGACATGGGTCTTCTTCCTTTGGTTTGACTGTGACGTCGGTTGAATGGTGAACGCTATTTCTTCTTGCCGAACGGGTTGCCACCCAGGCCGGGCAGACCGCCGCCGAGACCCGGCAGCTTCGGCATCATCCCGGCCGGCGGGGTGACGCCCTTCGGCAATCCCGGGAAACCGCCCGGCGGCAGCGACGGCATGCCGCCGCCCCCGCCGAGCTGCTTCTGCAATTCCGCCAGCTGCGCCGGATCCATCTTCGAGGGATCCGGCATGCCGGCTGGCAAGCCGCCGCCGAGCCCGAACATGCTGCCCAGCTTGCCGAGCATGCCACCCTTCTGCTTGGCCATCATCTTCATGGCGTCGGCCATGCCGCGATGCATCTTCAGCAGCTTGTTGATCTGCTCGGCCGTGGTGCCGGAGCCAGCCGCGATACGCTTCTTGCGGCTGTTCTTGAGCAGGTCGGGATTCTTGCGCTCGGCCGGTGTCATCGAGTCGATCGCGGCGATCATGCTCTTGAACATCTTGTCGCCGACGCCGGCATTGGCGAGCTGCGACTGCGCCTGTTTCATGCCGGGCAGCATGCCCATCACGCCGCCGATGCCGCCCATCTTCTCCATCTGCTGGAGCTGCGCGCGCATGTCGGAGAGATCGAACTGGCCCTTGGCCATGCGCTGCGCGGTGGCCTGCGCCTGCGCGGCATCGATCGTCTGCGCCGCCTTCTCGACCAGCGAGACGATGTCGCCCATGCCGAGGATGCGGTTGGCGACGCGCGAGGGATGGAACTCGTCGAGCTCGTCGACCTTTTCGCCGACACCGACGAGCTTGATCGGCTTGCCGGTGACGGCGCGCATCGAAAGCGCCGCACCGCCGCGCGAATCGCCGTCCATGCGGGTCAGCACGATGCCGGTGAGGCCTACGCGGGCATCGAAGGCGCGCGCGGTGTTGACGGCGTCCTGACCGGTCAGCGCGTCGGCGACGAGCAGCACCTCATGTGGATTGGTCGCGGCCTTGACCTCGGCGACCTCGGCCATCAGCGTGTCGTCGAGCGTCACGCGGCCGGCGGTGTCGAGCATCACGACGTCGTAGCCGCCGAGACGGGCGGCCTCGACCGCGCGCTTGGAGATCTGCACGGCCGACTGGCCGGCGACGATCGGCAGCGTCTGCACGCCGACCTGCTGGCCAAGGATGGCAAGCTGTTCCATGGCGGCCGGGCGTCGCGTATCGAGCGACGCCATCAGCACCTTCTTCTTGTGCCGCTCGGTCAGGCGCTTGGCGATCTTCGCCGTCGAAGTGGTCTTGCCGGAGCCCTGCAAGCCCACCATCAGGACCGGGACCGGCGGCACCGCATCGAAATTGATGCCTTCGCCTTCGCCGCCCAGCGTCTCGATTAGGACGTCGTTGACGATCTTGATGACCTGCTGGCCGGGCGTGACCGATTTCAGCACCTCGGCGCCGACGGCGCGCTCGCGCACCTTGTCGGTGAAGGAGCGGACGACCTCGAGCGCGACGTCGGCCTCGAGCAGCGCGCGCCGAACCTCGCGGAGAGCCGCGTTGACGTCCTCCTCGGTCAGCGAACCCCTGCGGGTCAGCCCCGAGAGGATGCCGGAGAGCCTGTCGCTCAGCGTGCCGAACATGCGGACCTGCCTGCTTGCCTCAGGAAGCCTTCAGCGCCACAGCCTCATCGCCAAGCGGTTTCGCGCCCGAGGGCGCAATCGCGCTGTCGGGCGTTGACCTCCGGGCTCATGAAAGCGGCTTGCGCGGCCCGGTCGGCGGATGTGGTTTCGGCGATGTCGGCGAAACGGATGCGGTCTTAAAGCGGAAGACTGTGGCGAAAGTCAAGTTTGGCGATGGTTTCTAGAGGTTGTTAGGGCCCCTAGGCCGGGAGTGCCCTCCACATGCTGGAAGAACACATAGCTGATCCGGAGTGGCGCGCATGAGCTTGGAGCGATCGGCCAGATTCAAGCTCTACACGAAATTGTGAGGCTTGGCCGCAGAACGGCCCTGATCTGACGGCATCGCTGCGCCCCCGATTCGCGAACGTGCCGGCCCATGAAACTGAAAACCGCCTCGATCCTGCTGGCTCTCTCCGTCCTGCTGGCTGCCTGCGCCGGCGGTCCAAGGCGCGAAGGCCCGCTCGATCCGCGCATGGTCGAGAAGGTGGCGGCCGTCACGCTCGATCCGGCACAGGCCGGGCGCATCCTCAACGCCTACCGCGCCAGCCAGGGTCTCGGCCCCGTCCGGCCGGATCCGCGCCTGATGGCGATGGCACAGCGCCAGGCCGATGCCATGGTCAAGGCCAATGCGCTCTCGCATGATGCCGGCGGCGACTTCACCGCCCGCATCCACGCGGCCGGCGTCGACAGCGCCCGTGCCGCGGAGAATCTCGGTGGCGGCTATTTCTCGGTCGAGGAGGCCTTCGACGGCTGGCGCAAGTCGCCGGGCCACGACGCAAACCTGCGCATGAAGGAAGCGACCCGCTACGGCATCGCGCTCTCCAAGGACCCGCGTACCAGCTACCGCGTCTGGTGGGTGCTGGTCGTCGCGGCGGAACCGGAGGTGCGCCGCGAAATGGCGGAAGGCAGCGGCCCGACGATGTGGTTCGGCAACAATCCGCAGCCAACGCGGTAGCTCTTTACAAACACCCGCTTCTGGTGATGGCTCTGGTCCGTAACGGAGCCATCACCACCATGACCTTCGAAGCCTGGATCGCCTTCACCGCCGCCACCGCGGTCCTTCTGGTCATCCCCGGACCGACCATCCTCCTCGTCATCTCCTATGCGCTCGGCCAGGGCTGGCGCACCGCCTTCCCGATCGCCGTCGGCGTCGCGCTCGGCGATTTCACGGCGATGACACTGTCGATGCTCGGCGTCGGCGCGCTGCTCGCCACCTCCGCCCTGGTTTTCACCACGCTGAAATGGATCGGCGCGGCCTATCTGATCTGGCTGGGCATCAAGCTCTTCCGCGCCGGCGGCACGCTCGATGCCAAGCCGCGCGAGGATGCCGCTCCCGCCTGGAAGATGCTCGGCCATGCCTGGCTGGTGACGGCGCTGAACCCGAAGAGCATCACCTTCTTCGTCGCCTTCCTGCCCCAGTTCCTGGACACCAAGGGCGATTTCTGGACGCAGATGCTGATCTTCGAGGCGACCTTCATCACGCTCGCCTTCGCCAATGCCATGGGCTACGCGCTGATCGCTTCGCGCGCCCGGGCCGTGGTCAGCAATCCCCGCGCGATCGGCCTCTTCAACAAGGCCGGCGGCACACTGCTGATCGGCGCCGGCGTCGCGACAGTCGCGATCCGCTCGGGGAGCAACTGACTGGGGCGATCGTCGCATCTTGACCAGGCGTCGCGGCGGCCTACCTCTTCTGGACCATGACCCGCCGCAAGCTGCTCTCCTTCGTCGGCCTGGGTGCGCTGCTGGCTTCGACCGGCGCCGCCTGGGCCACGATCACCCGCTCCCGCAATCCCTATTACCAGGGCCCCCTCAGCGACCATTTCAACGGGCTCGTCTTCAGCGACGGCCGCACGGTGAACAAGGGTCTTGCCGACGTATTGCGCTGGCAGACCGGCAAGCGCGAGCGCGAAGCCTTCCCCCTCGCCTACCCCACGCCGCCGCAGGACAAGCCGCCGGCCCGCGTCGAGGGCGCCCGGATCGTGCATCTCGGACACGCTTCCTTCCTCTATCAGGTAGCCGGCCTCAACCTGCTGATCGACCCGGTCTATTCCGAACGCGCCAGCCCCTTCTCCTTTATCGGCCCCAAGCGTGTGAATGCGCCCGGCGTCGCCTTCGCCGACCTGCCGAAGATCGACGCGGTGCTGGTCACGCATAACCATTACGACCATCTCGACATCGAGACGCTGGCACTGCTGCATGCCCGCGACCGGCCGCGCATGATCATGCCGCTCGGCAACGACGCGATCGTCCGGGCCCGCATCCCCGATGCCCACGCGGAAGCACATGACTGGAACGACCGGCTGACGCTCTCGGACACGGTCGCGGTCACGCTGGTGCCGAGCTACCACTGGTCAGCGCGCGGCGCCTTCGACCGGCGCATGGCGCTTTGGTGCTCCTACATCCTCGAAACGCCGGCCGCGAAGATCTTCCATGTCGGCGACACCGGCTATCATGACGGCTCGCTCTACGAAGAGCTCGGCAGCAGTCACGGGCCGTTCGACCTCGCCGTGCTGCCGATCGGCGCCTATGAGCCGCGCTGGTTCATGTCGGACAACCACATGAACCCGGACGAGGCGGTGAAGGTCATGCTGGCACTGCGGGCGCAGCAGGCGATCGGCCATCACTGGGGCACATTCCAGCTCACCGACGAGGGCGTCGAGCGCCCGCCGGAGGCGCTCAAGGCAGCGCTTGCCGAAGCCGGCCTGCCGGAAGAGCGCTTCAGGCCGATGCGGCCGGGGCTGAGCTGGAGCGCTTGAGAATCCTTACCCGTCATTGCGAGCGCAGCGAAGCAATCCAGGGGACTTGGTGAAACAGCTCGCCAGGTCCCCCTGGATTGTTTCGTCGCTTCGTTCCTCGCAATGGCGCCGAAGGTGGCGATCGTTTCCTACTTCGGCTGCACGTAGACGTTGATCTGGAGGTTCGGGTCGCCGGGATCCTTGAGGTCGCTGACATATTCCTCGAGGAAAGCGTCCTTCACGGTGATGCTCTTCGCTTCCAGATAGGCGGTGATCGTCTCGTAGGTGGAATCGATGTCGTCATAGGGCGCGACATGCAGGAAGCGCAGCGCCCTTCCTTGCGGTGAAGCGCCCATCCTGACACCTGGCCCGAAGGCGGGGGCCTGCCCTCCGGCCGGCGGCGCCACCGGCAGCATCGCATCGAAGCGGAAGCCGTCATCGGTCGTCTCGACGAAGAGCGACAGGGGTCGTCCGGCGACAGGCAGGCCCGCCTTCTGTGCTTCCGCCCGCAGGACGTTGAAGCTTTCGGAGAGTTTCTGGAACCCTTGGTCCCAACTCGCCTGTCCGGACAGCAGGAGCACCGGCTTCGCGATCAGCGCGACCTCGTCGATGTCGCTGGCGTCGCCACGCTTGCCGGCGAGCGTCGCGTTGGGATCAGGCACGCCGGTCTGCTGCTGCACGGGCGGTACAGGCTGGCCGGGAGGCGGTAGGGTCGGCGGCGGCTGCACCGGCTGCGGTTCGGCAGGCCCCGGCAGACGGGGCTCCGGCTGCACCGGCTGCGGGACCACCGGATTCGGCGGCGATGGGGCCGGCTGGACCGGCTGCGGCCCCGGCTGGGCATCGGGGACGGGCGCTGGCGGTGTCTGTGCCGGCATCTGGGCGGGGCCTGTGCCGGGCGGCGGCGCGAGTGGCGCGGACTCGACCGCCGGCGGCGGCGCCACACGCGTCTGCGCCAAGACCGTACCGCTCGGCAAGCTCGCCAAGCCGGCAAGCGCCAAAGCACAAATCCGGGAATACTGCCGAGAATCACGCATTGTCACGGCCCTGAGTTTCACGCGATTCGCGCCCTTGCAGCGCAACATAGAATGCCCACCTTGTCTCAGGAACGGGGATGAGGGTGGCTTTTTCACGTCGCCTCGGCCATAGACCCACTATTCACGGGACGTGTGACCAAATGAACGCTCTGGCCAATCGCCGGTTCCTGAAGATGAACGGGCTCGGCAACCAGATCACGGTGCTGGACCTGCGCGGCAGCAAGCATGTCGTCAGCGAGACGGAAGCCCGCGCCATCGCTTCCGAGCCGCGCGCCCGCTTCGACCAGCTCATGGTCCTTCACGATGCCGCGACACCCGGTACCGACGCCTTCGTGCGCATCTACAACACCGACGGCTCGGAAGCCGGTGCCTGCGGCAACGGTACGCGTTGCGTCGCCTGGGCGATGATCGCCGATCCGCAGATGGGGGACACCGCCAAGACCAGGCTCGCACTCCAGACCAAGGCCGGCCTGCTGCCGGCCGTGCGCGAGGGCGAGACGCTCTTCACCGTCGACATGGGCGCCCCGCGCCTCGCCTGGGATCAGATCCCGCTGGCCGAGCCCTTCGAGGACACCAGCCGCTTCGAACTCCAGATCGGGCCGATCGATAACCCGATCCTGCACACGCCCTGCGCCGTCAATATGGGCAATCCGCACGCGGTCTTCTTCGTCGAGGACCCCTATGCCTACAATCTCGAACAGATCGGCCCCCTGCTCGAAAACCATCCGATCTTCCCCGACCGCGCCAATATCGAGCTCGCAGCCGTAAAGGCGCCCGACCATATCGTGCTGCGCGTCTGGGAGCGCGGCGCCGGCATCACCCAGGCCTGCGGCTCCGGCGCCTGCGCGGCGCTGGTCGCGGGCGTGCGCCGCGAGCTCACCGCCCGCAAGGCCACCGTCAGCCTAGCCGGCGGCGACCTCGCCATCGAATGGCGCGAGCGCGACGGCCATGTCCTGATGACCGGCCCGGTCGAATTCGAATGGGAAGGCACGCTCGACCCGGCGTTGTTTTCGAGCGCGGCCTGAGGCCGGACCCTATGACGCTGGAAGTCGTCACCTTCGGCTGCCGCCTCAATATCGTCGAGAGCGAGGCGCTGCGGCTTCAGGCGGAAGCCGCCGGGCTGAAACACGCCGCCATCGTCAATTCCTGCGCCGTCACGGCCGAAGCGACCCGGCAGGCGCGGCAGGCCGTGCGCCGCCTCAAGCGCGAGCAGCCGGACAAGCCCGTGATCGTCACCGGCTGCGCCGCGCAGATCGAGCCTGCGCGCTTCGCCGATATGCCCGAGGTCGATCGCGTCCTCGGCAATGACGAGAAGCTGCGGCCCGAAAACTGGGCGGCCCTTGCCCGCTCCAACAGCCTCGGCCATCCCGACCCTGCCGTCGCCGACAAGCTCGATGTCGGCGACATCATGACCCGCACCGCCATGCGCGCGCCGATCACCGGCCGCTTCGCCAGCCATACGCGCGGCTTCGTCCAGGTCCAGAACGGCTGCGACCACCGCTGCACCTTCTGCGTCATTCCCTTCGGCCGCGGCAATTCGCGCTCGCTCGCCATCGCCGATGTCGTCGCGCAATGCCGTGCCCTGCTGGAGGCCGGCGCGCGCGAGATCGTGCTGACCGGCGTCGACCTCACCAGCTATGGCCGCGACCTGGCCGGCGAGCCGACGCTGGGCGCGCTCGCGGGAGCGATCCTGCGCGCCCTGCCCGAACTGCCGCGCCTGCGCCTGTCCTCGATCGACGCTGTCGAGGTCGACGACACGCTACGCGACCTGCTGGCGACCCAAGCGCGCCTGATGCCGCATCTGCATCTGTCGCTACAGGCCGGCGACGACCTGATCCTGAAGCGCATGAAGCGGCGGCACAGCCGCGATGACGCCATCCGTTTCTGCACGGATATCCGGGCCCTGCGCCCCGATATCGTCTTCGGCGCCGATCTCATCGCCGGCTTCCCGACCGAGGACGAGGCGATGTTCGCCCGCTCGCTCGACCTCGTCGCCGAATGCGGGTTGAGCTTCGTCCATGTCTTTCCCTATTCGGCCCGTCCCGGCACGCCGGCCGCCCGCATGCCGCAGCTCTCGGGAGAGGTCGTCTCGGAGCGCGCCGCAAGGCTGCGCGCAGCAGCCGCTGCCGCACAAGAGCGCCATCTCGCGGAGCGAATCGGCCGTCCGCTGAGCGTCCTGACGGAACGCGGCAACACCGGCCGCGCCGAGGATTTCACGCTGGTTCGCTTTGACCGCGATGTCGTGCCGGGCGAGATCGTGCCGGTGACCGGCCACGCCGCCGACGGAAAGGCGCTTCTCGCGGCCTGAACGCGTTCCTGGGAAGAGTGGCCGCCTCGGTCGCCGATGGGAGGAGGAGTGACCGAGGCGGCAGAGCCATGCCCGGAATGGCAGACCCAATCCTTAGACGCGGCAGCCCGCCAAAAGGTTCAAAGGCTACTCAATGACCGCGCCGCGCACGCGCTGGACCTGATTGTTGCAATATCCGCGCGGGTTCCAGACCGGTTCCAGCGGCTGGACGCCGCCCGCAGCATCGCGCGCTCGAGCCATGACGACGAAGGGCCCCGGCTGTTCCGCCTCGATCTCCGCCTCGAAACGCCGCCAGGCGAAAGGCCCCTCGCCGGCCTGCAACGCGACCTCGCGCCAGCTCTCGCCGCCATCGCTGGAGATCGCGACCGCTTCCAGCGGAACGGCGCCGCTCCAGGCGAAGCCCGCAACCCTCAATCGCTCTCCCTGCTTCACCACGAAGCCGTCAAGTGGTGCCGTGATCAGCGATTTGACCGGCATGTCGGTGATGACGGCGAAATTCCCCGGATCAAGCGGCTCGCCGGGGCGCACCGGCCGGATCGGCAAGCGATAATCGGTCCCGCGCATTTTCTCGCCGTCATGCTCGATAGCGCGGAGGCTGATCCGGTCGAGCCATTTCTGCCAGGCCGAGCCGGGATAGCCGGGCGCCACGATGCGCAGCGGCCCGCCATGCAGGCGCGGCAACGACTCGCCATTCATCGCGAAGGCGATCAGGGTTTCCGGAGCCACCGCCTTGGCCATCGGCAGGCCACGCGACAGCGCGGCTTTCTCGGGCTTGCCGATCTGGCGATCCGGTGCGTGATGCGCGGTATAGACGGCGCCCGGCTTAGGGCCGGCATGCTCCAGCACATCCGCCAGCCGGACACCGGTCCAGCGCGCGCAGCCGACGGCGCCGAGCCGCCATTGCAGCCCGTCCGTCGCCGGCGAGAAGAGCGAGCGGCCATTGCCGGCGCATTCCAGCACCGCCGTGACCGTGACGGTTTCGAAGCGCTGGCGCAGGCCTTCCACGGTCCAGACCGCCGGACGCTCGACCTCGCCATCGATCGTCAGCGTCCAATCGCCGCCCTCGTCGATCTCCGGCAGGTGGCCGTTATTGCGAATGAAGAACGAATCGACCGGTGTGATCGGCTCGTCCAGCAGCGCGAGCGCCGGCTCGGCATTGAGCGCCTCCTCCTCATAGACATGCAGGCCCGGCTTCAGGCGGCGCAGCAAGGGCAGTTCGACGAGGCGATGGGGCAAGCGGCGATGATCTCCGGCAGCGCGCGGCGGTCACTCGTCCACGCAGAAGCCCGCAGAGATGACACGATGCTCTCCCGCCTGTCGACCGTCCCCCAGCGTCAGCGCTTGACGACGATCTCCTCGCGCAGCGCCCGGCGCAGCACCTTGCCGACATTGGTCTTGGGCAGGCTCTCCCGGAAGAAGATCTGCTTGGGCACCTTGTAGCCGGTCAGGTTCTCCTTGCAGTAGGCGCGCAGCGCGTCCGCCGTCAGCGTCTGGTCCTTGCGCACGACGAAGGCGGTCACCGCCTCGCCCGAATGCTCGTCCGGCAGGCCGATCACGGCTGATTCCAGCACGCCCGGATGCGAGGCCAGCACGTCCTCGACCTCGTTCGGATAGACGTTGAAGCCGGAGACCAGCACCATGTCCTTCATCCGGTCGACGACCTTGACCTGCCCGTCCGGCAGCATGACGCCGACATCGCCGCTGCGGAAATAGCCGTCGGCCGTCATCGCCCTGGCCGTCTCGTCCGGGCGGTTCCAGTAGCCCGCCATCACCTGCGGCCCGCGGATGCAGATCTCGCCGGCTTCGCCGAGCGGCATGTCGTTGCCCTCGGCATCGCGGATCGCGACCTCGGTCGAGGGGATGGGATAGCCGATCGTGCCGCTGAACTCGGTCAGGTCGGGCCGGTTGATGGTGGCGATCGGCGAGGTCTCGGACAGGCCGTAACCCTCGATGATCGGACGGCCGGTCACCGCCTTCCACTGCTTCGCGACCGCGGCCTGCGTCGCCATGCCGCCGGCGACGGCGAACCGCATCTCGGAGAAGTCGACTTCCTTGATCTCGGGATGGTTGGCGAGCGCGTTGTAGAGCGTGTTCACCCCGGAGAAGAGCGTGAAGCGGCTCGCCTTCAGCGTCTTGATGAAGCCGGGAATATCGCGGGGATTGGCGATCAGCAGGCTTTTCGCGCCAATGCGCAGCATGAACAGGCAGCAGCAGGTCAACGCGAAGATGTGGTAGAGCGGCAGCGCCGTCACCATGACATGCTGGTAGTCGCTGCGGCCGAGCGGCGGCTCCAGCACCCATTCGAGCCAGAAGCCGGCCTGCTGCACATTGGCGGCGACATTGCGATGCGTCAGCGTCGCGCCCTTGGCGACGCCGGTCGTGCCGCCGGTGTATTGCAGGAAGGCGACGTCCTGCGGCACGATCGTCACCGGCGTCATCCGGGCTCCGTCCTGCAGGATCTGCTGGAAGCCGATCGAACCCGGCAGGTCGTACGGCTTCACCACCTTCTTGATCCGGCGCGCGACGAAATTGACGATTCTGCCCTTGAAGCCCATCAGGTCGCCGGCCGTGGCGATGACGATGGCGTCCAGCTTCAGGTTCGGCTTCGCCTCCTCGACGACATGGGCGAAGTTCTCGATCACCACGAGCACCCGCGCCCCGGCGTCGTTGATCTGGTGCGTCAGCTCGCGCGCCGTGTAGAGCGGATTGACGTTGACCACGGTGAAGCCGCCGATGAGCACACCGAAGATCGCTCCCGGATAGGCCAGGATGTTCGGCATCATCAGGGCGACGCGGTCGCCCTTCTTCAGACCCTTGGCCTGCAGCCAGCCGGCGAAGGCCTCCGCCGCGCGGCGCGTCTCGGCGAAGGTGATCGTCTTGCCGAAGCTCTCGAAAGCCGGACGATTGGGATAGGTCGAGCAGGCGGAGCCGATCAGGTCCGCCAGCGTCCCGATCTTCGTCTCGTCGAGTTCAGGCGGAACGGCCGGCGGATAATGCGCAAGCCAAGGGCGCGAGGCGTTCCTGGCCTGCGTGGCGCCAGTCGCAGTCATGTTTCCCTCCCACTCGCCCGGTTTGCCGCTCTAAAGCGGGTTCCGGTGCATTTTCATGTTCGTACAGTGCGGAACAGCAGCCGGCCGCGCAAGCACCGACGGCCGTCAGCCGTAGAATGTTCACATCTAAACAGTCCGTACGACACGAAATCAAGCCCGAGCCGGGAGCCGCCGACGGCCCCCGGCGGGATTGAAAATGCGGGTGTTGGGATCAGCGCCCTTGCGCGAGGGCGAGCGCCTGGGCGGAGACCACCGCATCGGCCGGCTTCCCGGCGAGTTCCGCAAGATGGTCGAAGCGCGCGCTGAACGACCCGACGCCCGATGTGGCCGAGCGCAGCTCGACGATCAGCCCGGTCATCTCCGCCTCCGGCACCAGCGCCTTGATCTGGTCCCAGCCGCGCCAGCCCGGACGGGTGTCGTAGCCGAGAATCTGCCCGCGCCGGGCGGAGATCAGGGCGGAGGCCCGCGACATCGCCTCGGACGGAATGACGACATCGACCGAAAGGATCGGTTCGAGCAGCACCGGCTTCGCCTGCGGCATCGCCTCGCTCATCGCCAGCCGCGCCGCCTGCCGGAACGCCATGTCCGAGGAATCAACCGTATGATAGGACCCGTCCGTCAGCGTCACCGCGATATCGACGATGGGAAAGCCCAGCGGCCCCTTCTCGCAGAAATCGCGTATGCCGGCCTCGACCGAGCCGATATACTGGCGCGGCACGACGCCGCCGGTGATTTTGTCGATGAACTGGATGCCCTCCCCGCGCGGCAATGGTGCGACCTCGATCACCACATCGCCATACTGGCCATGGCCGCCGCTCTGCTTGCGATGCCGGCCACGCGCCCCGGCATGGCCGCGGATGGTCTCGCGATAACCGACCTGCGGCGTCTTGCTGGTCACCGTCACGCCATAGCGGCCGGCAAGCTTTTCGAGCGCGACCCGCAGATGCATCTCACCCTGCCCCGACAGGCGCGTCTCGCCGAGCTCCGGCACCTGCGTCACCGCCAGCGCCAGGTCCTCCTCGGTCAAACGCTGCAACGCCGCCGCCAGCCTGACGTCGTCCTTGCGGTCTTTGACGGCGATCGCAAAGGCATGCACGGCCTCGGGCGGCGCAACCGCGCTGACCACATTCGCCCTGGTCTTCCCCAGCATGAAGGCCTCGCCCGTCGCGATGCCGTCGAGCTTGGCAAAGCCCGCGACCTCGCCCTCCTGCGCCGCGGGCTTGCGGCTCTGCTCAGCCCCTTTGAACGAAACCACACCGGCGATGCGCGCTTCGACGCCCCCCGAGGAGGTCACGACATCGCCCTCCGCCAGCCGCCCGCGCATCACCCTGGCCAGCGAGAGCTTGCCGCCCTGGCTCGAATGCCAGGTCTTCATCACCTGGGCGAGCGGCGGCCCGTCCGCGAGAATACCGGCCCGGCCGCGGGTTTCCGCCAGCCCCGGCGCCTCGTGCCGAAGCGCCTTGAGCAGGCGCGTCACGCCGTTGCCGCGCTCAGCCGCCCCGATCAGCACCGGCACGACATGGCGGTGCTGCAACTCGCGGGCGAGATCGTCGAAGACGCGGTCGCGCGGCGGCTCCATGTCGCCGAGCAACTCTTCCATCAATTCGTCGTCATAGTCGGCGAGCTGCTCCAGCATCGAGAAGCGCGCCTCCTTCTCACGGCCGCTCTCGTCGACCGCCAGCGGCACGATCTCGCTCGGTGCATGCTCGCGATAGATGAAGGCCCGCTCCAGGGCGAGGTCGATGAAGCCGACGGCGATGCCGTTCTTCCAGATCGGAATCTGGCGCAGCAGCAGCGGCGTGCGCGAGGCGCGCTGCAGGATGCCGAGCGTCTCGCGCACCCGGCGCGAGGCCGTGTCGATCTTGTTCAGGAACAGGAAGCGCGGGATGTCCGCCTCCTCCAGCTCGCGCAGCACGAGCTCCAGCGCCGGCGCCTTGCGGTCATCCGCCTCGCAGACGACGACGGCGGCATCGACAGCCGGCAACACGTGGCGCATCTCGTGCAGGAACTCGACCGAGCCGGGGCAGTCGACGAAATGGAAGGTGTCTCCGAGGAAATCGACAGTCGCGACCGAGGGCTCGGTGCTCATCTGGTGCGCACGGGCTTCCGGCGCCGCATCGCCTACGGTGTTGCCGCCCTTGACAGTGCCGGTGCGGGTCAGTGCGCCGCATCGCATCAGGATGCTTTCGAGCAGCGTCGTCTTGCCGCTCTGGAAGGGGCCGACGATCGCGATGCATCGTGGCCCCGCGCTTCGGGTACCGGCTGCGGAGCCTCCGTTCTGTGCCGATGCGGGCATGACTTCCTCCTTCGGATTGACCGCGATGGAGGAAAGGTCGCGACCTCGGCTCCGGCGCGGTGGAAACCCGGCGGGAACAGCGCATGTGCCCACGCCGGACGGGCGGCGGTCGCTCGGGCCCGACAGGGTCGGGCGGCCGTCGGAGAGGCAGGTGGGGAGAGGTTCGCGCCGATCGGGAATGGACGCAAGCGCTTTGTCGGCCACGATCGCGACGAGCATGCGAGGCCGGCTTTTCCGGTGCGGCCGCCTGCGTCGCCGAGATGGCTATCCGACCGTCGAGACCTGTGATTTCATCAGGCTTCCGCTGGCTGCCACGCAGGACGGGCCAACGGCGAACTTGCTGCTTCCCGCCGCTCCGCGACCGGGGAACCTGGGAGGTCGCCGGGCATTCTACCGGGCGGGCCGCCGACGCGGCGACGATGGAATTGGGAGAACCGGCCGATGCCCGAGAACGCTTCGCACATGGAACTCGACGAGCGCATCGCCCTCCTCAGGCGCAACATCGCCGACTTGATGGAGCAGGCGACGGGAGCCTCCGGCGCCGCCGTGGAGGAAGCGCTCGCCAACCGCCTCAGCGAGCAGCAGGACATGCTCAACGAATTGCTCAAGAAGCGCGAGGCGATGGGATAGGGGCGCCTCCCGGACCGGCTGCCCTAGGCCACATAGACCGAACCGCACCGTCATTCCGGGGCTTCGCGTCAGCGAAGATCCCGGAACCCAGAACCGATACCGCTTCGTGCAAAGACGCGGCCGGATCACTGCTTCAGTTCAAAAGGGCATCGGTTCTGGGTTCCCGGCTCTGGCCTGCGGCCTGCCCCGGAATGACGGCGGAGCCTAAAGATTGCGCCGCTCGCCACGAAGCGTCGCCAGCCCGATGCCGGCCGCATCGAAGCCGCCATCGACGGCCAGGACCTGCCCGGTAATATACGTCGCCCGGTCGGAGCAGAGGAAGAAGATCGCCTCTGCCAGCTCCTCCTCCAGCCCATAGCGGCCGAGCGGCACGGCATCGCGATAATCCGCCCGGATCTCCGGGCTGTGCACCGCCTTGGCCATCGCGGTCTCAACCGGCCCCGGCGCGACCGCATTGACGCGGATGCCAAGCCCCGCGAGCTCCACCGCCTGCTGCTTGGTAAGATGCGCCAGCGCCGCCTTCGAGGTGCCGTAGGCGACCCGCAGCGTCGAGGCCCGCAGGCCTGAGATCGAGGTGATGTTGACGACGGCACCACCGCCATTGTCAGCCATGGCTCGGGCCGCGAGCTGCGTCGCTAGGAACGGGCCGGTGAGATTCACCGCCATGACCCGCTGCCATTCGTCATGCGTGGTCTCCAACAGCGGCTTGAACACAGCCGTGCCGGCATTGTTGACGAGAGCATCGAGCCGCCCGAAGCGCTTGGCCATGCCGGCGAAGGCCGATTGGAGCTGCGCTGGCATCGCGACGTCGCAGGTCAGCACCAGCGTCCGCTCCGGCGTGGCGATCTCGGTCGCCGCACGCTGGAGGCCTGCCCCGTCGATATCGAGCAGGCCGACCTGCCAGCCCTCGGCCAGGAAGCGCTTGGCAGTGGCGAGGCCGATGCCGCGCGCAGCGCCGGTGACGAGGGCGGTCTTGATGGCTTGGTCGGTCATGGCATCCCGTCCGATGGCGTGTCGCTTCCGCACAGGCTATGCATGCCGGCAAGGTTGCCAACAAGCCGCCGGTCCGGGGGGCGCTTTGCCGGCATTGCCGCTCGACAAACCCTCCGCGCTCCTGTATGGCCCCGCACTCAACTGAAAACAGCGAGCCGAAAGCCCGCGCTTCCGCGCGAACACGGCCATGGAGAGACCCATGAACATCATCGAGCAGCTCGATGCCGAGCAGATTGCCAAGCTCAGCGAAGGCAAGGCCATTCCCGCTTTCCAGCCCGGCGACACCGTGCAGGTCAACGTCAAGGTCAAGGAAGGCGAGCGCACCCGCGTCCAGGCCTATGAGGGCGTCGTGATCGCCCGCAATGGCGGCGGCCTCAACCAGAGCTTCACCGTCCGCAAGATTTCCTATGGCGAGGGTGTCGAGCGCGTCTTCCCGCTCTTCTCGCCGAACCTCGACTCGATCAAGGTCGTCCGCAAGGGCAAGGTGCGCCGCGCCAAGCTCTATTACCTGCGTGATCGCCGCGGCAAGTCGGCGCGCATCGCCGAGCGTGTCGATGCCAAGCCCGCCAAGGGCGAGAAGGCTGCCGGCAAGTAAGCCGCAAGCCTCAGCGCAACGCGATTGGAACGCGGTCCCTCGGGGCCGCGTTTTTTGTTGCCTGCGCCACCGGAAGAGGGAATTCCTAAAACGCATATCAAGCTCATATATTTGCATTTGATATGCATATAAGCATCGCAATGATTAGCATGCTACTTATGTTGGTGCTATGGATCTCACCCAGCTTCAGGCCGCGTTCACCGGCGAGCTTGCCGCCGTCAACCGCAAGCTGAGGACGCTCGTCGACGACCGTGCCCGCGACATGGGACTGACGCTCTCGCGGGCGCGGCTGTTGATGGAACTCGCCCGCGAGGACGGGCCGATCCAGTCCGACCTCGCCGGGCTGCTCGACATCGAGCAGCCGACATTGGTCCGGCTGCTCGACGGGCTGGAGCGCAACGGCATGATCGAACGCCGCGCGGTGGAGGGCGACCGGCGCGCCCGCCGCGTCTTCCTGACGGACACGGCCCGTGCCCAGGCGCAGGACATCCTCGCCTTCCTCACCGAACTGCGCGCCGGTATCTTGCAGGGCATCGAGCCCGGGGAATTGGAAGCGGCGCTCGACGTCTTGCGCCGCACCTCGCGCAACATCGCCGCCGGCCGGAGCGCGGCCCCATGAGCACGCCTGAACCATCCGATGCCCCGGCCGCCCCGCCGCCGGCTCCCGCCGGCCTGACGATGCCGCCGGCCCGCGCGCTGGCCTAGATGCTGGCCTCCGTGACGCTGGCGATGACGCAGCAGATCGGCGCCAACCTGGTCAACACCAATATCTATCAGATCCAGGGCGAGCTCGGGGCCACGGTCGCCGAGACCAACTGGCTGATCGCTGCCTATATGGCGCCGAACGTCTCGCTCTCGATCGCCCTGATCAAGATCCGGATGCAGTATGGCCTGCGCAATTTCGCGGAGATGAGCCTCGCGGGCTTCGTCCTTGCCGCCTTCCTGAACCTCGCCTTCGTCCACGACCTGCCATCGGCCGTGGCCGTGCGTTTCATGAGCGGCATGGCGGCGGCGCCGATGTCCTCGCTCGCCTTCTTCTACATGATCGAACCGCTGCCGCCGCAGAAGAAGCTCACCGTCGGCCTCTCGCTGGCGCTGACCAACACCACGCTCGGTATCCCCGTCACGCGTCTGATCTCGCCCTGGCTGCTCGATCTCGGCGGCTTCCACGGCCTGACCCTGTTCGAGGCGGGCCTCGCCATGGTGGCTTTCGGCTTCGTCTACGCCCTGCCGCTGACCACGCCGCCGCGCGTGAAATGGATCGGCCCGCTCGACATCGTCAGCTATCTCCTGATCGCGATCGGTTTCGGTTCGATCGCGGTCGCGCTGAGCCTGGGGCGAATCTACTGGTGGTTCGAGGCGCCCTGGCTGGGCCTGCTCTTCGTCTGCGCCGTCATCTGCCTGACATTGGCGGTGATCATCGAATTGCATCGAGAGAGCCCGCTGATCGACATCCGCTGGCTGACCAGCCCGGCGACGCTGCATTTCGCCGGCGCCATTCTCCTGCTGCGGGTCGTGCTGGCCGAGCAGACCGTGGGCGCCTCCAATTTCTTCCAGGCGCTCGGCATCCAGAACGAGCAGACCCTGCCGCTCTACGGCGTGATCCTCTGCGCGATCCTGGCTGGCGGCGTGACCTGTGCGCTGCTGCTGCGGCCCGGTCGCGAGAACTGGTTCTACGGTACGGCGCTGGCCAGCGTCGCGCTCGGCGCCTGGCTCGACAGCGGCGCCACCAGCCAGACGCGGCCGCACGACATCTGGCTGAGCCAGGCGCTCGTCGCCTATGGTTCAGGCCTCTTCCTGCCCGCGGCGATGGCGCAGGGGATGGGTAGCGCCATCGCGCGCGGCCCGATCTACATCCTGAGCTTCATCACCGTCTTCCTGTTCACGCAGAGCATCGGCGGCCTGCTCGGCTCGGCCCTGTTCGGCAGCTTCATCACGTTGCGGACCAGCTTCCACTACAATGCGCTGGCGGAGCATTTCGTCATGTCCCAACCGCTCTTCGCCCAGCGCATCAGTCAGTACGGCAGCATATACAGCCATGTCCTGAATGACCCGACGCTGCTGCGGGCGGAAGGCGTGACGCTGCTTGCCCAACGGGCGACGCAAGAGGCCACCGTGCTCGCCTATAACGACGCCTTCATGCTGATCTCCGCCATAGCCGGCCTCGCCCTGATCGGCCTGCTCTCTCACCTCGCCTATCTGCAGCTACGCTCGCGCGCGGCCGCCCCCGCCGTTCAACCCGCTCCCTGACCGCCCAGCCCCACCATGACCCGCATCTTCCGCTCCGTCTCGACCTATGTCGCGCTCGCCATCGGCCTCATCGGCCTCGGCATCGTCCTCTACGCTTGGCGGCTGCCGCCCTTCACGAGCGCAATCGAGATGACCGAGAACGCCTATGTTCGCGGTCAGGTCACCGTGATCGCGCCGCAGCTTGCCGGCTATGTCGCCGAAGTGCCGGTGCAGGACTTCGCGACGGTGAAGCAGGGCGACCTGCTCTTGCGCATCGACGACCGCATCTATGCGCAGAAGCTCGAACAGGCCCGCGCCGGCCTTGCCGCCCAGCGCGCCGCCCTCGCCAATTCCGACCAGTCCCGCGCCGCCGCCGAAGCGCGCCTGCGCGCCGCCGTCGCCAATGTCGCCAGCGCCGAAGCCGCCTTGCGCACCGCCGAGGCCAATTGGGGCCGCATCGAGCCGCTGCGCGAGCGCGGCGTCGTCAGCCAGACCTCGACCGACCAGAGCCAGCAGGCGCTCGACCAGGCGCGCGCCTCCATCACCGCGACCAACGCCGCCGTCGACGTCGCCCGCCAGGACATCCAGACCGCCGTCGTCAACCGCCAGTCGCTCGTCGCGGCCGTCGAGGGAGCGGAAGCGGCCGTCCACCTCGCCGAGATCGACCTCAGCAACACCCGCATCATCGCCCCGCAGGACGGGCGGCTGGGCGAGGTCTCGGCCCGGCTCGGCCAATATGTCTCGGCCGGCACGCAGTTGATGGCGCTGGTGCCGAACCAGGTCTGGGTCATCGCGAATTTCAAGGAGACGCAGCTCGCCGGCATGCGCACCGGCCAGCCGGTCAGCTTTACCGTCGACGCCCTGCGCCATGCCCGCCTCACCGGCAAGATCGAGCGCTTCTCGCCGGCGGCCGGCTCCGAGTTCAGCGTGATCAGGCCGGAGAACGCCACCGGCAATTTCATCAAGATCGCCCAGCGCGTGCCGGTGCGCATCACCGTCGATCCCGGCCAGCCCCTGGCGGCGAAGCTGGCGCCCGGCATGTCGGTGGTGGTCAGCGTCGACACCGCGCAGCGCTGATCAGGCCAGTGTCGCCAGCCGCTCCAGCAGAAGCCGCGCATCGGCCGCGTTCTGATAGAGCCCGAAGCCGAGGCGCAGACGGTCTCCGCGCAGATCGGTGACGATGCCGGCCTGCGCCAGCCTCTCATGCCAGGCCGGGGCATCGGCGTGGCGGAAGGTCAGGAAATTGCCGCGCGCCGGCTCGGAGAGCGGCACGACGAGGTTCTCGACCGCGAGCATGCCACAGGGGCGGCGCGCCAGCCCTTCCGCGACGATGGCCTGCAAGGCTTGGGCATGCGCATGGATCGCAGCCGCGTCGAGCTCCTTCGCGTCGAGCCAGTCGAACACCGCGCCCATGCGGTAGAGGCCGGAAGGGTCGAAGGTCGCGCCCATGAAACGCCAGCCGCTCTCGGCATAGGCGACGCCGCCTTGCGGCCCCGACAGCGCCCCGAACGAGGCATACCAGCCGGTATCGCGCGGCCGCATCGCGAAGCCGGGCGGACAGTGCATGAAGCAGGCGCCCTCGCCCGCCATGGCGTATTTGTATCCGCCGGCGATGTAGAAGGCCTTGTCGGCGATGCCGGAGAGATCGGTCGGGCGCGCCAGGAAGCCGTGATAGCCGTCGATCACGACGAGGCGATCAGGCGCAGAGACGCCCACGACCAGCCCGTCGAGATCGGTCAGCGCGTGGCCGGAATTGAATTGCACCTGGCTGACGAAGACCATGTCGGGATTGCCGGCCTTCGCCGCCGCGATGAGCCTCTCCGACAGGCTGGCGAAAGGCTCGGCCGGGACGATGGTGAGCGCGATCAGCCCCTCCTCGGCCAGCCGCTCGATCTGCCGGCGGAAGGAGTGGAATTCGGCGTCGCTTGTGAGGATGCGCGGCACGCGGTCACGCGGCAGGCAGGAAAGCAAACGGTTGACGAATTCATGGGTGTTGTTGGCTGGCACGAGCCCGTCGATGCCCGGCAGATTGAGATGGCGGGCGACACCGTGCGCGACCTTCTGCCAGACCGGGCCGAGCACCTCCTCCCATTTGCCGTCGACCAGACGGGCGGCATCATCCCAGCAGCGCAGTTGCGCCTCGCGGGTGACGTCCGGCCAGAAATGATGGCTATGGGCGGCGAAATGCAATTGCGCCGGCCAGTTTCGGCGGAAATGGGAGAATTCCGCCGCAAGGTCGAGCAATGGCTGGGCGGTTTGCGCGGGAACGGTCGTCGCGTGCTCAGTCCCCATCGTCATGCCTTGCCCGCCTCGTAAAATACTTTAAACTTAAAATATATCGCGCCTTCCTGTCGTCAAGGCGCGCCGCAAGCGAGGGCTTAAGCGATGGCAACCGGCACGGGCGAGCAGCACAGCCGCATCGAACCCGGCATGCAGACCGACTTCAAGGAGCGGATGGATTACGGCTCCTATCTCGGCCTCGACTTGCTGCTCGCAGCTCAGAAGCCGCTGAGCGACGCCCCCGACGAACTGCTCTTCATCACCATCCATCAGGTCCAGGAGCTCTGGCTCAAGCTGGCGGCGCATGAACTCGACGGCGCCATCGCGGCGATCCGCGCCGACGAGCTCCAGCCCGCCTTCAAATCGCTGGCGCGGGTCTCGCGCATCCAGGCCCAGCTCGTCACGGCCTGGGACGTGCTCTCGACCATGACGCCCGCCGACTACCTCGCCTTCCGCGACGCGCTCGGCCAGTCCTCCGGCTTCCAGTCCTACCAGTATCGCGCGCTGGAATTCCGCCTCGGCGCCAAGGACCCGCGCATGCTGGCGATGCACCGGCACCATGCCGAGCACCACGCCCATCTGCAGGCGCTGCTCGAAGCGCCGAGCCTCTATGACGAGGCGCTGCGCCTGCTCGCCCGGCGCGGCCTGCCGATCCCGGCCGATTGCGTCGCGCGCGACTGGCGCGTGCCGCATGCCGCGAACGAGGCGGTGAAGGCCGTCTGGCTGACGATCTACCGGGACACGAAAGCCCATTTCGATCTCTACGAGCTCGCCGAGGAGCTGGTCGATCTCGAGGACCAGTTCCAGCAATGGCGCTTCCGCCACATGAAGACGGTCGAGCGCATCATCGGCTTCAAGCCGGGCACCGGCGGCTCCAGCGGCGTGAAATTCCTGAAGACCGCGCTGGAACGCTCCTTCTTCCCCGAGCTCTGGCAGTTGCGCAGTGAATTGTGAGGCGCCCCGCCCTGCGTCGCCGCGATGACGCGGCTGCAACGGCATCGATTGTCCGGCTTGATTGGAACTGCTAAACAGTAGCCATGTCGCCGTGTGAGCATCATTTGCAGCGCTTCTGCGCCGTGCAGGGGGAAGGCCATCTGCCGCCGCTGCCGACGACGCAGGATTTTGCCGCGCTGCATGACCATGCCCGGTTGCCCTGGCGCTTTTTCGGCCGCTTCACTGCCTCTATTGCCGCAGGCCTTACCGGCGCCTGAGACCGGCTGCTTCCGCGCGGCCGGCGACAGGCGAACCGTTTTTGCGCGCCGGCACCAGCGAACTGGCGCATAGTCTCACAAGCAGATTTCAGAAGACCGAGAACAAGCCATGACTGCGACCAAAGGTCCCCAGACGCTCTACGACAAGATTTTCGACGACCACGTCGTCGACCGGCAGGATGACGGCACCTGCCTCATCTATATCGACCGCCACCTCGTGCATGAGGTGACGAGCCCGCAGGCCTTCGAAGGCCTGCGCATGACAGGCCGCAAGGTCCGTGCGCCCGAGAAGACGCTCGCCGTCGTCGACCACAACATCCCGACGACCGATCGCAGCAAGGGCATCGCCGAAGAGGAAAGCCGCATCCAGGTCGAGGCGCTCGCCAAGAACGCCAAGGACTTCGGCGTCGAGTATTTCAACGAGCTCGACAAGCGCCAGGGCATCGTCCACATCGTCGGCCCCGAACAGGGCTTCACCCTGCCCGGCACCACGATCGTTTGCGGTGACTCGCACACCTCGACGCATGGCGCCTTCGGAGCACTGGCGCATGGCATCGGCACCTCGGAGGTCGAGCATGTGCTCGCGACCCAGACGCTGATCCAGAAGAAGGCGATGAACATGCTCGTCCAGGTGGACGGCACGCCCGCGCCCGGCGTCGGCGCCAAGGACATCACGCTGGCGATCATCGGCGAGATCGGCACCGCCGGCGGCACCGGCTCGGTGATCGAGTACGCCGGCGAGGCCATCCGCGGCCTGACCATGGAAGGCCGCATGACGGTCTGCAACATGTCGATCGAGGGCGGTGCCCGCGCCGGCATGGTCGCGCCGGACGAGAAGGCCTTCTCCTACCTGAAGGGCCGCCCCAAGGCGCCGCAGGGCGAAGCCTGGGATGCCGCCATGCGCTATTGGGAGACGCTGCGCTCCGACGAGGGCGCGCATTTCGACCGCATCGTGAAGCTCGACGCCGCCAACCTGCCGCCGATCGTCTCCTGGGGCACCTCGCCCGAGGACGTGATCTCGGTCACCGGCGCGGTTCCGGACCCGGAGCTGATCGCCGACGAGGTCAAGCGCGCCTCGAAGAAGCGCGCGCTCGAATATATGGGCCTCACCGCGGGCACGAAGATCACCGACATCCCGCTCGACGTGATCTGGATCGGCTCCTGCACCAATGGCCGCATCGAGGACCTGCGCACGGTCGCGAAGATCGTCGAAGGCAAGAAGATCCACGAGAGCCTGGCCTATGGCATGATCGTTCCCGGCTCCGGCCTCGTGAAGGAGCAGGCCGAGGCCGAAGGCCTCGACAAGATCTTCATCGCCGCCGGCTTCGAATGGCGTGAGCCGGGCTGCTCGATGTGCCTCGGCATGAACCCCGACCAGCTCAAGCCCGGCCAGCGCGCCGCCTCGACCTCGAACCGCAATTTCGAAGGCCGCCAAGGCTATCGCGGCCGGACCCATCTCGTTTCGCCGGCGATGGCGGCGGCGGCGGCCCTCACCGGCCGCTTCGTCGACGTCCGCACCCTGGGCTGACGCGGGCAGGCGGGGAGCGGACCATGTCGAACGATCCCCGCGAAGCCGCCCGCGCCGCCGAATCCAAGGCGGCGCTGGATCGGGTCAAGCGCGACAGCGAAAGCCTGCTCGGCTCCTCGATGGGCCGGGCGGCCAATCACTTCTCGGGTGCGGATGCACCCGAGGGCGACAAGGTCGAGCTCTGGGGCCGGCGCATCGGCCGCTCCCTCTCGCTCGTCGGCGTCATCGTGCTGGCCTGGTGGCTCGGCCATCAATTGAAGATCTGGTGATGGGTAGGGCCGTGGACGCCAGGGTCACGACAACAGCGGAGATCGACTGGGACGGCGTCAAGGCGCCGTCGCAGGAGGCGTTCGAGGTCTTGGCCCAGGCCGCCTTCGACCGCCTGCCGGAGGAATTCCGCGCGCTCTGCTCGGACGTGATCTTCAACGTCACCGAGTTCCCTGAGGACGACGTGCTGAAGGAGCTGGAGGCGGAAAGCCCGTTCGACCTGCTCGGCCTGTTCAGCGGCGTCGGCCTGCCGCAGCAGGGCTTCAGCCCCCAGACCGGCCAGATGCCCAACACCATCCACCTCTATCGCCGTCCGATCCTCGACTACTGGGCCGAACATGACGAGAGCCTCGGCGCGATCGTCACCCATGTCATGGTCCACGAGATCGGCCACCATTTCGGCTTCTCCGACGAGGACATGGAAGCCATCGAACAGGCGGCCGGCTGAACCCGGCCTTCAAGCAAGGACAAGAACCATGCAGCCCTTCACCACGCTGACCTCGACGCCCGCGCCCATGAAGGTGGTCAATGTCGATACCGACATGATCATCCCGAAGCAGTACCTGAAGACGATCAAGCGCACCGGCCTCGGCACTGCGCTGTTCTCGGAGATGCGCTACAAGGACGACGGCTCGGAGAACCCCGATTTCGTGCTGAACCAGCCGGCCTACCGCAAGGCCGAGATCCTCGTCGCCGGCGACAATTTCGGCTGCGGCTCGTCGCGCGAGCATGCCCCTTGGGCGCTGCTCGATTTCGGTATCCGCTGCGTGATCTCCACCAGCTTCGCCGACATCTTCTACAACAACTGCTTCAAGAACGGCATCCTGCCGATCAAGGTCACGCCCGAGCAGCTCGACATGCTGTTCGACGATGCCGAGCGCGGCTCCAACGCGACGCTGACGATCGATCTCGCGAACCAGACGATCAAGGGCCCGGACGGGGGCGAGATCCGCTTCGAGATCGATCCGTTCCGCAAGCACTGCCTGCTGAACGGCCTCGACGATATCGGTCTGACCATGGAGAAGGGCGCCAAGATCGACGCCTACGAGGAAAAGCTGAAGCAGCGCGCCTGGGCTTGAGATCGGCGGGCTCGGATCCGCGTCATGGTCGGGCTTGTCCCGGCCATCCACGTCTTGAAGGCCTCCCTTTCGGGTTCAATGCACGAGAGGTGGGTGCTCGCCACAAGGGCGAGCATGACGGGTGACGCTAAACCACCAGCCCTTGCACAGGCTTGAGACCACCCGTCTCCGGGAACACCTTCTCCGCCAGCACCGGACCGGATAGCCCGAACAACTCCGACACCACCCCCTTGGCCACGGCTCGGATATCCGTCGTCGGCTTGAGGTCGCGGTTCTGATAGAGCTGCTCGGGCTTCAGGCCAGGCCAATCGGCGACGACCCTGCCGCCCTTCACTCCGCCTCCGATGAGGAAGGCGACCGTGCCGGTGCCGTGATCCGTGCCGACCGTGCCATTGACCGCTGCCGTGCGGCCGAATTCGGTCGCGACCGTCACCACCGTATCCTTCCAGACCGGCGCCAAGCCCTGTTCGAAAGCTGCGAAGGCGCCATCGAGCCCGCCGAGCAGATTGGCGAGGCGCCCCCGGGCCCCGCCCTCGTTCGCATGGGTATCCCAGCCTTCAAAAGCGAGCGCGGCGATGCGCGGCCCGTCATCGGCACCGACCAGTCCGGCGGCACCTTCGGCGATGCGGCGCATGCCATCAGCCGTATCGGGCCCGCCGCCACCCTTCTGCTCGCCAGCCATGCCGCGCCGTTGCGCTACCCCTTCCGTCTCGATCGCCTCTGCCAGCGCCCGCGCCAATCCCGGATCGCGCTGGCCGTAGAGATCGGCAAGCCGCATCGTCAGGTCGCTGCCGGCGCGCGCCATGCGCGGCGGCGCCCAGCCCAGCACCGGCGCATCGCCGCGTACCACCAGCGGCGGCACGACGCCGACGCCGAGCACGCCCTTGCGCGAGACGCCTTCGCCGGCGGGCAGATTGGCAATCAGCCGGTTTAGCCAGCCGCTCTGCGTGTGTCCCGCGCCGGGCTGGCCGCTTTCCAGAACGTCCTGCCCGTCGAAATGCGAGCGCTCGCGATAGCCCGTCGCCGCCGCATGGACGATCGTCGCCTGCCCCCGCCTGTAGAGCCTGGCGAGATTCGGCATGGCCGGATGCAGGTAGAAGAACCCGTCGAGCGGCAGCGCCGCCTCCGGCCCGTCCTTGGCGAGCGCGATACCCTCGCGCAATCCGACATAATCGGGATCGCCGATCGGCGGCACCGCCGAGAGCCCGTCCAGCGCCCCGCGCAGGATGACCAGCACGAAGCGCGGATCGCGCGCGCCCGCCGCGGCATAGGCGAATTTCGGCACGAAGGACCAGGCGAAGAGCGCGCCTGCCGCACCGAGCATGGCGCGGCGCGACGGCGTCATCCGTTCGCAATCGTCATCGTCGAGAGGGGCCATCATCGTCACCTCCGCTGGAATTCTGGCGACATCAGCAGGAGCGCGATCGCCTGCGGCTTGCTCTCGGCCCGCGCCACCGCCTGCTTCGTTTCGGGCGAGAGAAGCGGTCCGAGGATGTCGTCGGCGAGCACGCGTGGATCGGCGACGGAGCCCGCCGCCTGTCGCCCCCAGCCCGCGGCGACGTCGACGCGCGTCTTGAGCCCCTCGGCCGAGGCCCAGGCGGCGTTGCTGTCGGCGTAGCCGTTGGGGCCGGAAGGCTGCCAGAAGGGCTGTCCCATCACGCCGACCGGGCCGATGATCTGGCCGAAATCCGGCTTGCGCCCGAGCGCGCGATAGGATGCCAGCAGGAATTCCTGGGGCGACCGGATCTTTGTGGCCGGCGCCCGCCAGATGGCGTCGCTGCCGATCAGGGCCCGATAAACCGCCCTGAGGTCGCCGCCGCTGTCACGAAAGGTCGCGGCCAGCAGTTCGACGAGTTGCGGCGGCGGATCATCGGCCATGAAATGGCGCACGAGCTTGGTCGCGATAAAATGTGCGGTCGCAGGCTGATGGGCGAGATCTGTCAGCGCCGCGACGCCCTGTGCCAGATCCGGCTGGGCATAGTCCCTGCCGAGCAGAGGCGTCGCCCCCGGCTCATGCTGGCCGGGATTGAAGATGAAGGAGCCCGGGAAGCCGAGCCGCCCATCGCGCCCCGCCATCGTCCAGCCCGTGAGGATGCGCGCGAGGTTGGTGACGTCGGCCTGGCTATAGCCGCCGGAGACGCCGAGCGTGTGCAATTCCATGATCTCGCGGGCGAGATTCTCGTTGAGCCCGCGGCCCTGCCGGCGGCCCGCTGGCGAATTCGGACCGATCGACTGGCGGTTGTCGAGGAAATCGAGCATCGCCGGGTGGCTTTCCGCCGCGATCAGCATGTCCTCGAAGCGGCCGAAGACATGCGGGCGGATCGCTTCGCGCTCATAGGCGCCAGCCATGATTCGTCCGATATTGCTCTTGGTCGCGCCGATGCAGAAATGGTTCGACCAGAACATCACCAGTCGCTCGCCGAACCCGGTCTCGGCCGCGAGCGCGAGATCGACCCGTGACTTCACCTCGTCGCGATAGGTCCGGTAGGGCAATGCCGGCTCGTTCGGAGGCTTCGCGGGAGCCATCTGGTTCTGCGGCCCGGCGGGCTGCGTCTGCAGCACCGTCTCCGCCATCTGCATGCCCTGCGGCGAGCCTTGGGCCGGCTGGGCGGCGGCGATGCGAAGCGCCTCGCGCTGCCGCTTCTCCTCGTCCTCGAAAGCGAAGAGAGCCTTGCCGATCTCGACCGTGCCGGCGAAGGGCACACCTTGGGGCTGCCCGACGCCGCCCGCCGCAATCTCGGCCAGAAGCCTCTCGCGGATTTGCGCCCGAAAGGCCTCGCCCTGACCGGGCTTCGGTCCGAGACCGAAGCGCTGCAATGCCACCGCTCCTGCCGTCAGCTCGCCCGATCCTGCCATCTGCAAGGTCTCCGCTGGTCGTAGAAGCGAGGATCACCGTCGACTATGGCAAAAAGCCGTTGGGTTTCATGGCAAATCCGCAATGTCGAGCGGAGAGGTCGTCTCAGCGCGACGTCGAGCGTGCGGTGTTGAGCGCTACCGCTTCGCGGATCAGGGTCTTGAACGCGTCGGCGTCTATCGCTTCGCCCTCGCGGATATCGATGGCGCGACGGGCGTTGCGCTCCAGGCTCGAATTGAACAGCCCGGCGGGATCGGCAAGCGAAGCGCCCTTCATGAAGGTCAGCTTGACCACGCTCTTGTAGGTCTCGCCGGTGCAGATGATCCCACCGTGGGACCAGACCGGCACCCCGCGCCACTTCACCTCCTCGACCACATCGGGATCGGCCTCGCGGATCAGCGCGCGCATCCGTGCCAGCGTCGCGCCACGCCAGTCGCCGAGCACCGCAATCTTCTCGTCGATCAGCCGGGAAGCGGCCTGGTCCTGAGCTTCATCCTTCGCCATGACGGTTCCCTTCCTCCCGGCGTGCCTAGACCACGACCGTGATCGTCTCGGCCGCGCGCGTCAGGCCGGTATAGAGCCAACGCGCGCGATGCTCGCGGAAGGCGAAGCTCTCATCGAAGAGCACGACATCATCCCATTGCGAGCCCTGCGACTTATGCACGGTCAGCGCATAGCCGAAGGTGAACTCGTCGGTGTGCTTGCGCAGCTCCCACGGCACCTCGTCCTCGGTGCCGTCGAAGAAATTCGGCAGCACCGAGACCTTGACCGCCTTGCCGCCGACATCGTCCTCGGGCGTGACGCGCATCGTGACGAGCCCCTTCTTCGAGGTCTTGATCTCCTGCACGATCCAGGAGCCGCCATTCAGCAAGCCCTTGCTCTTGTCGTTGCGCAGGCAGACCAACTTCTCGCCGGCGACGGGGCTGTTATCGGTGCGGCCCATCAACTGACGGATGCGGGCATTGTAGTTGCGCCGCGTCTTGTTCATGCCGACCAGCACCTGATCGGCCCCCATGACGATCTCGGGATTGATCTCGCCCCGCCGGATCACGCGGCTCGGACCGTAGTCGCCGAGCTCGAGCTGCCCCCCTTCGCGCACGATCATCGACATCCGCACGATCGGGTTGTCCGCCGCCTGCCGGTGAACCTCGGTCAGCATGACGTCCGGCTCCTGCTCGGTGAAGAAGCCGCCGCCCTTGACCGGGGGGAGCTGCGCCGGATCGCCCAGCACCAGAACCGGCGTGCCGAAGGAGAGCAGATCCCGGCCCAATTCCTCGTCGACCATCGAGCATTCGTCGATGATGATGAGCTTGGCCTTGGCCGCCGCGCTGTCGCGGTTGAGCGCGAAGATCGGGCTCTCCTCCTCGACGCCGCGCGAACGGTAGATCAGCGAATGAATGGTCTGCGCGCCGTGACAGCCCTTGTTGCGCAGCACGAGCGCGGCCTTGCCGGTATAGGCGGCGAAGACGACGTCGCCGTCGACCGCCTCGGCGATATGGCGCGCCAGCGTCGTCTTGCCGGTGCCGGCATAGCCGAACATGCGGAAGAGCTGCGGCTCGCCGGATTGCAGCCAGCGCGCCACGGCGGTCAAAGCCATATCCTGCTGGGGCGACCAGCTCATCGCGGAACCATCATCGAAAGAAGCATGGCGCAGATGGGGCCGAGTCGGGGCGCGAGGCAAGCCCGATAGAAACTCTGCGCGACATCGATCCCAGATTGCCCATGCCCCGGTGCCAGCCTAGCTTCGCGCTATGAGACGACGCGCCCAACGAATCTTCCTGCTCTGCCTCGGCCTTGCCTTCCTGGGCTATGCCGCCTTCGTGCTGTCGCCCTGGCCCTCGGCCCTGCTGACGCGCCTTGCCTTCGGCTACGGCGCTTCGAAGACCACGGCGGCGCTCGCCTCCCATATCCCGGCGGGCGTCCGCGAGCAGCGCGGCATCGCCTATGGCAGCGCGGAGGACGAAAAGCTCGATATCTACCTCCCGCCGGGCGATGCCGAGGCAGGCCGGCCGGTCATCGTCTGGATCCATGGCGGCGCCTTCGTCGCCGGAGACCGCGCGGATGTCGCGCCCTATCTCAAGATCCTGGCCGGGCACGGCTTCGCGACGGTCGCCATCGGCTATACCCGCGCACCGACCGCCCGCTATCCCGGCCCCGTGCTGCAGGCCAATGCCGCGCTCGGCTTCCTACACCGCGAGGGAGAGCGCCTCGGCCTCGACTCGTCGCGCATCGTCCTGGCCGGCGACTCTACCGGCGCGCATATCGCATCACAGCTCGCCGCCGGCCTGACGGGTAACGACTATGCGGAGCTGCTGGGACTGAAGCCGGCCGTCGCCCCTGCCAACCTGCGTGGTACGATCCTGTTCTGCGGCGCCTTCGATCCAACGGCTTTCGAGCTGACCGGCCCGTTCGGCGGCTTCATCCGTTCCGTGCTCCTGGCCTATTTCGGCACCTCGAACCCGTTCGACAGCGAACGCATCACCGAGGCCGCTGTGCCGCGCTATGTCACGGGGGCGTTCCCACCGAGCTTCATCTCGGTCGGCAACGGCGATCCGCTGGCACCGCAATCCGTGGTGATGGCTCAGGCGCTGCGCGATCGCGGCGTCAAGGTCGACACCCTGTTCTTCCCGGTGGAGACCGAGCCGAAGCTGCCGCATGAATACCAGTTCGATCTGGGCCGTCCCGAAGGACGGCAGGCGCTCGACCGGCTGGCGGCTTTCCTGAACCGGCTCTCGCGCTGACCGCCGCATCGCGCCTACAGCATCAGCCTCAGCAGCGGGCGCCCCGGCTTCTGCCGGGCGACTTCCGTGAAACCGGCACGCAGGAATACGCTTTCCGGCCCGACATAGAGCCCTTCCGCACTGCGCTTGTCCTGATTGTCCATAGCAGCCGCCTCGATCAATCGCGCGCCGCTCTCGCGCGCGAAGGCGACGGCCCCGCCGAGCAACGCGCCGGTGATGCCCTTGCCGCGAAAGCCCCTGCGCACGAAGAAGCAGGACGCTGCCCAGTTGCGCCTATCATCCGCAGGGGCGTCCGGCAGCGGCGTCGAGGCGCGGCGCGGATTGTTCCACTCGGGGATATCGGCGCGAGGGCCTGCCTGCAGCCAGCCAACGGCCTTGTCCCCGGCATAGGCGAGCACGCCGGGCGGCGGCCCCTTCCTCACCCGCTCCTCGAACAATCGCCGCGCGCCCTCGCCGAGCAAGGGCTTCCGCAGGCGCTGGGGCATGCGGAAATGGTTGCACCAGCAGCCATAGCAAGGCCCCTGCGGGCCAAAGAGATCCTCCAGATCGTGCCAGCGCTCCGGCGTGAGGGGAACGACCGATAAACCGCTCGTGCCGGCCATGGCTTGTCCTTCGGCTTTTGCCTTTTGCAGCTCCCGCTCGGAGCGTAACCGGCCCCGATCTGAAAATTGACAGGATCTCAGCCCTCACCAGGCGATCGTCGCGCCGGTATAGTCGCGGAAGCTGTTGCTCTGCTCCATGCCGGAAGCGTCGATGGTGCGGATCAGACCGTTCGCGCTCTGCGCCGGCGTGATGTCGGCGCCGCTGCCGCCCATATCGGTCTGGACCCAGCCGGGATGGAACAGCATGACGCTGACATTGCGTGCGCGCACGGCGTTGCCGAACACCACCATCGCCATGTTCACCGCCGATTTCGACGAGCGGTAGATCAGCGCGTTGCCGGGATTGGCGCCGATCGAGCCCATCCGGCTCGAGATCGTCGCGATCTTGCGCCCCTCCCCCGCCTCGACATTCGGCAGGAAGGCCTGCGCCACCCGGATCGGTGCGTAGACATTGACCTCGAAGACCTCGCGCCAGGCGTTGAAATCGACATCGAGCCCGGTCTGCCGGTCGCGCGGGCCGTAGAGCCCGGCATTGTTCAGGAGCACGTCGATCGGCTGCCCGGCGAGAGTCTCCCTGGCTGCCGCGACGCTGGCATCGGAAGTCACGTCGAGCTCGACCGGGATCAGCGTTGCGGGATGCTCGGCCGCAAGCTCGGCGAGCGCCCCGCCCCAGGGATTTCGCGCGGCCGCGATCACGCGGTCGCCCCGGCGCAGCAATTCGATGGCGATGGCAAGCCCGATGCCGCGATTGGCGCCGGTGATCATCCAGGTCTGGGGCATGTTAGTCTCCATAGTCTGGAGACGGAGCTAAGGACGATCCACGCATTCTGACCAGAGGCACGAACGCGCACGCGTCATGCTCGCCTTGTGGCGAGCATTCACGTCTTGAACACCGCCCTCGACAAAGGAAGACGTGGATGGTCGGGACAAGCCCGACCATGACGGCAAATGCCCCTCAGCCCTTCGGCTTGCCGTATCCGCCGGCCGTCGGGGTGATCACCGTCACGGCCTCGCCGGCCTGGAGCAGGGTCTGGTCTGAGGGCTTCAGCTCCTCGACCGCACCGGAGAGCCGGCGCACGAGCGTCTTGCCGAGCTGGCCGGCCTCGCCGCCATCGACGCCGAAAGGCCGGACCCGGCGATGCGAGGCCAGGATCGCGCAATCCATCGTCTCGCGGAAGCGGATGGTGCGCGAGGTGCCGTCGCCGGCCGACCACTCGCCCTTGCCGCCCGAGCCCTTCCGGATGTGGAAATCTTCCAGCACCACCGGGAAGCGCGTCTCCAGGATCTCCGGATCGGTCAGCCGCGAATTGGTCATGTGGACATGGACGCCCGACGTGCCGTCGAAGCCGGGGCCGGCCGGCGAGCCCGAGCAGATCGTCTCGTAGTACTGATACTGGTCGTTGCCGAAGGTCAGGTTGTTCATCGTGCCCTGCGAGCAGGACATCGCCTTGAGCGCACCGAACAGCGTGTTCGTCACGGCCTGCGACACCTCGACATTGCCCGCCACGACCGCAGCCGGATAGCGCGGCGCCAGCATCGACCCCTCCGGCACGACGATCTTGATCGGCCTGAGGCAGCCGGCATTCATCGGGATCGCATCATCGACCATGACGCGAAAGACATAGAGCACGGCGGCGCGGGTGACGGGCGCGGGCGCGTTGAAATTGTCCGGCCGCTGCTCGGAGGTGCCGGTGAAGTCGACCGTCGCCTCGCGCTTTTCGCGATCGATGGTGATCTTCACCTTGATCGCGCAGCCCTGGTCCATCGGATAGGTGAACTCGGAATCGTGGAGCTTGGTCAGAAGCCGCGCCACGCTCTCGGCCGCGTTGTCCTGGACATGGCCCATATAGGCCTGCACCACGTCGAGCCCGAAGGAGCCGATCATCTTCTTCAGCTCGGCCACGCCCTTCTCGTTGGCGGCGATCTGCGCCTTGAGGTCGTTGACGTTCTGCACGACGTTGCGGACGGGGTAGCGCGCGCTGGTCAGAAGCCTGACGAGGTCCTCCTCGCAGAATCGGCCCTGATCGACGATCTTGAAATTGTCGATATAGACGCCCTCTTCCTCGATATTGGTCGCCAGTGGCGACATCGAGCCGGGCGCCGTGCCTCCGACATCGGCGTGGTGGCCGCGGCTTGCCACCCAGAACAGAATGTCCTTCTCCTCGGGGTCGAAGACCGGCGTGCAGACGGTGATATCGGGCAGATGGGTGCCGCCATTATAGGGCGCGTTCAGACAGTAGACGTCGCCGGGCTTGATCACCGGGTTGTTGGCGATCACCGTCTCGACCGAACGATCCATCGAGCCGAGATGCACCGGCATATGCGGCGCATTGGCGACGAGCGCGCCGGTCTGATCGAAGACGGCACAGGAGAAGTCGAGCCGCTCCTTGATGTTCACGGAATAGGCGGTGTTCTGCAGCGTCACGCCCATCTGTTCGGCGATCGACATGAACAGGTTGTTGAAGATCTCGAGCATGACCGGATCGGCCTTGGTGCCGATCGCCGCCTGCTGGACCAGCGCCTTGACCCGGACGAGGACGAGATGGTCGCGCGCCGTCAGCTTGGCGCTCCAGCCCTCTTCGACGACGACGGTCTGGTTGGGCTCGATGATGATGGCGGGCCCGGAGACGCTCTGGCCGGGCTTTATCGCCTCGCGCCGGACGATCGCCGCATCGTGCCACTGACCCTTGGCGAAGAAGCGCGTGCGCTCGGCGGCAACCGGCTCGCCCGCCTGCTCGGCTGCGGCAGCCTCCTCGAATTTCGCGCCGCCGCCGACAGCCTCAACCTCGACGGCCTCGACGACGAGCGCCTTGGTCTCGTCCATGAAGCCGAAGCGCGCCTTGTGCGCCGCCTGGAAGGCCGTCTGCATCTCGGCGCGGGTGCCGGCTGGCACGGCGATGGCGGTATCGGTGCCGGAGTAGCGGATATGGGCGCGGGTATGAATCGCGATATCGCCCTCGGCCACGCCCTGGCCGGCGACCTCCGCCTTCGTATCGGCCGCGAGCTTCGCTGCGACGGCCTCGATCGCCGCCTTCGCCTCGCCGTCGAGCGGAACGTCCAGCGCGGCCGTGCGGGTCGAGCGGATTTCGGCGAGCCCCATGCCATAGGCCGAGAGCAGGCCGGAGAACGGGTGCAGCAATACGGTCTTGATGCCGAGCGCGTCGGCCACGAGGCAGGCGTGCTGGCCGCCGGCGCCGCCGAAGGAGTTCAGCGCATAGCGCGTGATGTCGTAGCCGCGCTGCACGGAGATCTTCTTGATCGCCTCGGCCATGTTGGCGACGGCGATCTGGATGAAGCCGTCGGCAACCTCCTCCGGCGTCCGCCCGTCGCCGACCTCGGCCGCCAGCACCGCGAACTTGTTGCGGACGATGCCGACATCGAGCGGCTCGTTCTGGTCAGGCCCGAAGATCGCCGGGAAATAGGACGGGATCAGCTTGCCGACCATGACATTGGCGTCGGTCACCGCAAGCGGCCCGCCACGGCGATAAGCGGCCGGGCCGGGATTTGCGCCGGCGGAATCCGGGCCGACGCGGAAGCGCCGCCCGTCGAAATGCAGGATCGAGCCACCGCCAGCCGCGACCGTATGGATCAGCATCATCGGTGCGCGCATGCGCACGCCGGCAACCTCGGTCTCGAAGGCCCGCTCATACTCGCCGTCGAAATGCGCGACGTCGGTCGAGGTGCCGCCCATGTCGAAGCCGATCACCTTGTCGAACCCGGCCGAGCGGCCGGTCTCGGCGAGGCCGACGACGCCGCCGGCCGGGCCGGACAGGATCGCGTCCTTGCCCTGGAACAGCTCGGCGGCGGTCAACCCGCCCGAGGACATCATGAACATCAGGCGCGCGCCGGTGCGGGAGACATCGAGTTCTTCCGAAACCTGCTGCACATAGCGGCGCAGGATGGGCGAGAGATAGGCATCGACCACGGCGGTATCGCCGCGCCCGACCAGCTTCACCAGCGGCGAAACCTCGTGGCTGACCGAAACCTGGGGGAAGCCGATATCGCGGGCGATCCGGGCCGCGACCTGCTCATGCGCCGGATAGCGATAGCCATGCATGAAGACGATCGCGACGGCGCGGAAACCGGCATCGTATTGCGCCTGCAAGGCGCTGCGGATCGCCGCCTCGTCGGGCGCGCGCTCGACAGTGCCGTCGGCCAGCACGCGCTCCTCGACCTCCTCGACCGCTTCATACAGCGCCTCGGGCAGGACGATCCGCTTGGCGAAGATGTCCGGCCGCGCCTGGTAGCCGATGCGCAGAGCATCGCGGAAACCCTTGGTGGTGACCAGCAGCGTGCGGTCGCCCTTGCGCTCCAGCAGCGCATTGGTGGCGACAGTCGTGCCCATGCGCACCTCGCCGATGGCGCCGGCCGGGATCGGCTCGCCCGCCTTCAGCCCGAGATGCTCGCGGATGCCTTGCACCGCCGCATCGCGATAGGCGGCGGGATTCTCGGAAAGCATCTTCCTGGCATGGAGATTGCCAGCCGGATCGCGCCCGATCACGTCGGTGAAGGTGCCGCCGCGATCGATCCAGAAATCCCAATGGGCTGCCGACATCAGACGCTCTCCCCTTCGTCAAGCCAGTTCCGATCTACACTGACGTTTCATCGATAAATCGTCGATGAGTTATTGACAAGACGATTCCGCCGGCTACGATCCCAATTGTGGCTGGAACATGGCTGAGGGGCCGGGCCGGCACGACGAAAGCGGAGGATGCGACGATGCGAGCAATCCTGGCAACCGGGCGCGTGGACGCCTCTGACCGGCGGAGGCCGCCCACCCCATGATCAGGCGCGCGCTCGATACGCTCTATCTCTCGGCGGGCTATCTCGCCGGCTTCTTCCTGGTCGCGATCTTCGTGCTGATGATGCTGCTCTCGGTTGGTCGCGAGATCAATCTGAACGTGCCCTCGGGCGACGATTTTGCCGGCTGGTCGCTCGTCGCGATGGCCTTCCTCGGCCTCGCCCATACCTTCAAGCGCGGCGAGATGATCCGAGTCGGCCTGCTGCTGGAGCGCTTGCACGGCCGGGCACGCCGCATCGCGGAACTGGTTTCGCTGACCATCGCGGCGGCCTTCCTGGCCTATTTCACCTGGCAGGCCAGCCGGCTCGCCTATGATTCCTGGCGCTTCTTCGACATGTCGACGGGCGTGATCTCGGTGCCGCTCTGGATCCCGCAGCTCGGCATGGTCGTGGGTCTCGCGATCCTGCTGGTCGCAGTCGTCGAGGAATGGGTCATTGTCGCGCGCGGCGCCAAGCCAACCTACGAGCCCGAGCCGCCGACGACGACGGAAGAGTTGATCGAGCGCGTCGCGCAGGGCGGAGGCGTCTGACCATGAGCCTTCCCGTTCTCTCGATCGTCCTGCTCGGTTTCCTCGTCCTGATCCTCGCCAGCGGCGTCTGGATCGCGGTGGGCCTCGGCCTCGTCGGCCTGCTTGCCATGATGCTGGTCACCGACATCCCGATCGGCCAAGTGCTGGCAACCACGGTCTGGAGCGCCTCCGCGTCCTGGACGCTGGCAGCACTCCCCCTCTTCATCTGGATGGGCGAGATCCTGTTCCGGACGCGGCTTTCGGCGCAGATGTTCCAGGGCCTCTCGCCTTGGCTGCAATGGCTGCCCGGCCGCCTCGTCCACACCAATATCGTGGGTTGCGGCATCTTCGCCGCCGTCTCCGGCTCTTCGGCCGCGACCTGCGCCACCATCGGCAAGATCGCCCTGCCGGAGCTGAAGAAGCGCGGCTACGACGAAGGCATCAGCATCGGCACGCTCGCCGGCTCGGGCACGCTCGGGCTTCTGATCCCGCCGTCCATCCCGATGGTGGTCTATGCCGTCACCGCCAATGTCTCGGTGCTGCAGGTCTTCCTTGGCGGCTTCCTGCCCGGTCTGCTCGTGATGGCGCTCTACATGGGCTACGTCATCGTCTGGTCCTGGCTGAACCCGAGCAAGGTCCCGCCGCGCGATCCGCCGATGTCCTTCATGGCGAAGGTTCGCCAGTCGGCCAATCTCGCGCCCTGCCTGCTGCTGATCGCCGCCGTCTTCCTCTCGCTCGTGCTCGGCTTCGCGACGGCGACCGAATGCGCGGCTTGGGGCGTCACCGGCGCGCTGGCACTGGCCTGGTGGAGCGGCACGCTGACCTGGCAGACCTTCTACGAAAGCGTGATGAGCGCGACGCGCCTGACCTGCATGATCATGCTGATCCTGGCCGGCGCGGCCTTCTGCACCGCGGCGATGGCCTATACCGGCATCCCGGCGGCGCTGGCCGACTGGGTTAAGGGCCAGTCGCTCTCGCCGCATATGCTCGTGCTGGCGCTGACCTGCATGTACATCATCCTGGGTTGCCTGATCGACGGCATCTCGATGATCGTCCTCACGGCGGTGATCGTGCTGCCGATGGTCAAGGAAGCGGGCTTCGACCTCATCTGGTTCGGCGTCTACCTCGTCATCCATGTCGAGATGGCGCAGATCACCCCGCCGGTCGGCTTCAATCTGTTCGTGCTGCAGAACATGAGCGGCAAGGACACGATGACGATTGCGAAGGCGGCATTTCCGTTCTTCATTCTGCTGAATGCCGCCGTCATCATCATCACGACCTTCCCGCAGATCGTGCTCTATCTGCCGAAGCTCGCCTTCCCGGACTGATCTTCGGCCTAATCACTACAAGCAACAGAGAGGGAATGACATGATCAACCGCAGACATCTTGCCGCTGCCGCCTTCGCCTTCGGCGTCAGCGCGCTTGCCTTCGCCATGCCGGCCGCGGCACAGACCAAGTGGAATCTGCCCAACGCCTATCCGTCGGACAATCCCCACACCGAGAATCTCGCCCTCTTCGCCAAGGATGTCGAGGCGGCAACGGGGGGCAAACTCCAGATCACGGTCCACGCCAACGCCGCCCTGTTCAAAGCGCCCGAGATCAAGCGCGCCGTGGCGTCCGGCCAGGCCCAGATGGGCGAGGTGCTGATGTCGCTGCACGAGAACGAAGACCCGGTCTTCGGTGTCGACGTCGTGCCGTTCCTGGCGACCTCCTTCGCCGACTCGCGCAAGCTCTACACGGCCTCGAAGGCCGCGATCGAGAAGAAGCTCGACAGCCAGGGCATCAAGCTTCTCTTCATGGTCCCCTGGGCGCCGCAGGGCGTCTACGCCAAGAAGGACATCAACACGATCGAGGACATGAAGGGCCTGAAATGGCGCTCTTACAATGTCGGCACCGCCCGCCTCGGCGAGTTGCTCGGCATGCAGGCGGTCACGATCCAGGCGGCGGAACTGCCGCAGGCGCTTGCGACCGGCGTGGTCAACTCCTTCATGTCGTCGGGGGGCACCGGCTACGACTCCAAGGTCTGGGAGTCGCTGGATCACTTCTATGACGTGCAGGCCTGGATCCCTAAGGACGCGACCTTCGTCAACAAGGCCGCCTTCAACGCCCTCGACAAGGCGACGCAGGACGCGATCCTCAAGGCCGCGGCGACGGCCGAGGAGCGCGGCTGGAAGATGTGGCAGGACAAGGCCGGCTGGTATCTCGACCAGCTCAAGGCCAAGGGCATGAAGGTGCAGCCCCCGTCGCCGGAGCTTGCCGCAGGCTTCAAGAAGGCGGGAGAGCAGCTTACCGCCGACTGGCTGAAGAAGGCCGGCGCCGAAGGCCAGACCATCGTCGACGCCTACAAGAAGATGTGAGGCGGGCGTCTCCGCCACGCTTCAAATCAAGAGCGCGGTCCTCCCGGGCGACCGGAGGGAGACCCGGGATCCATGCGAAACCGTTCAGACATGGGTCCCGGATCGGCGCCGCTCGCGGCTTGTCCGGGATGACACCGCGACTTTACTCAGGACGATCGAGCGCGATGACCTCTCCCTCTCCCGACGACCTCGGCCCGATCGTCTCCTCCGGGCATCTCGCCTCGGGGGCCCTGCCGGCGCTATCGGAATTCGAGTTCGCGCTGAGCATGACGGTGCATGCCTTCCAGCGCTGGATGATCCGCTGCATGGCGGCGGCCGGCATCGCCGATCTCTCGCCGCTCGACGTGCTCGTGCTGCACAATGTCAATCACCGCGGCAAGGCCAAGCGGCTCGCCGATATCTGCCTCGTCCTCAATATCGAGGACACGCATCTGGTGAATTATTCGCTGAAGAAGCTTGAGCGGCTGAAGCTGCTCAAGGGCGGCCGCAAAGGCAAGGAAAAGACCGTCGAGGTCACGCCGGCCGGCGAGGAAGCCTGCCGGCGCTATGCCCAGATCCGCGAGCAGCTCCTGGTCAAGTCGGTCCGCGCCACCGGTGCCGACCCGGCCCGGCTCTCCGAGATCGCCGCCGCAATGCGCTCGCTCTCGGGCCAGTACGACCAGGCGGCACGCGCGGCGGCGAGTCTCTGATCAGCCCTGCCCCGGCTCGGGCAGCTGCGCATAGCGCGCAGCGTATTCCGCATCGAGCGCTTTGAACCGCGACCAGAATCCGCGCGGCTTGCTGCCGGTGAGCAGGTCCTCCAACAGGCCCAGATGCAGGTGCCAGCCGCCGGAAACGCTGGTCATCTCCGCCTTGCTGGTGAGCTTGCGATGCGTCAGCACCAGCAGGACCTTATCGCCCTTCGGGACCAGCTCGAATTCGACCTCCGATTCCGGTTCGCCGCCTCCGCCCCAGGTGAAGGCGATGATCCGGGGCGGCTCGCAGCGCGTGATCGTCCCGGTCGAGCGCACACCCTTCTCATGCACCTCGCGATAGGCTTCCGGCGGCGCTTCCTCAGTGATCTCGGAATGCTTGAACAGCATCTCCGCCCTGCCGCCGACCCTGAGGTCGAAGCTGCCGGAAGCCAGCCATTGCCCGCGCTTCTCCGACTCGGTGAGATAGGACCAGACCCGCTCGATGGGTCCGGGCAGCAGGCGTTCGAAGCGCACCGCGCCGCTTTCCAAGACAACTCCGTATGCGCTCATCGGGTTTCTCCCTCGCCCTGTTCGGGCCTTGCGAGTTCCTGTTCCAGGATATCGAGATGGTGGCCCCAGAAGCGCCGGACCTTGCTAAGCCAGGCATCGAACGCCTCGAGCCCGGCCGGATCGAGGCGGTAGATCCGCTGCTGGCCCCGGACCTCGACGCTCACCAGCCCGGCTTCGCGCAGCACCTTGAGATGCTGCGAAATCGCCGGCGCGCTGGCGCTGAAGCAGGCGCCTATCTCCCCAGCCGAAAGGGGCCGCTCGCCGAGCATTTCGACGATGCTGCGGCGTGTCGGGTCGGCAAGGGCGGCGAAACGATCCATCCCCAATAATTTCGATTATGCTTAATTAAGTCAACTCTTAATACCAGGAGATCATGCGGGCATGCGGCGATGCGGATTGCCACGTGGGGCGGACTCGGCCAGTGGAGACGCGCCTTCGGAGCCCCTTGCCTGACATGCCCGCCCGCAACGCCTCTCTCGCCGGCATCGTCATGATGCTGATCGGCATCCTGCTGTTTTCGCTGAACGACGTGATGGGCAAATGGCTGGTCGCGACCTACACGGTCGGCCAGCTTCTGACGGTGCGCAGCTTGGCGGCGCTCGTCGTGATCCTGCCCTTCGTCTTCAAGCAGGGCGTGCGCAGGACCTTGCGGCCGGAGCGCGCCGGCCTGCAGGCGCTGCGCGTCCTGTTCAGCTCGGGCGAGGTCGCGCTGTTCTACCTCGCCGTCACCTATCTGCCGCTTGCCGATGCGATGACGATCTGGCTGGCAGCGCCCGTATGGGTCGTGATCCTCGCCGCGCTGCTGCTCGGCGAGCGCATCGACGGCCGGCGCTGGCTCGCCATCGCGCTCGGCTTCGCCGGTGTTGCGGTCTCGCTCAATCCGAGCGGCGCCAGCCTGTCCATGCCGGCCCTGATCGCCCTGCTCGGCAGCTTCCTCTTCGCCGCGATGATGATCGCCGGGCGCCGGTTGCGCGGCACGCCGGACGTCACGCTGGTCGCCTGGCAGACATTCGGCGCCCTGCTGATGGGGCTCGCACTCCTGCCCTTCGGCTGGGTGACGCCAAGCCTGCAGGACACCGCCTTGCTTGCCCTGCTCGGCATCGTCGCGATGGGCGCGCATATCTGCGTCACCCGCTCGCTCAAGCTCGCGGAAGCCTCGGTCGTCGTGCCTTATCAGTATACGCTGATCGTCTGGGCACTCGTCTTCGGCTGGTTCATCTTCGGCGACTGGCCGACGCCCGCCATGCTCTGTGGCGCCGTTCTCATCGTTACCGCCGGTCTCGTCCTGCTCGTCCTCGAGCGCAGGGCCGCCCCGGCGCCATCGGTTCTCGAAGCGACGGGAGCCGGCGCTCCGTGATCGCCAGACCTCAGTAAAGACGCGAGCGGTACGCTTCCTCGAGATTGCGATCGGCCTCGTCGCCGTCGAGCGCCTTGGTCTGGTCGGCGATGATGCGGCCGAGCGTCGGGAAGGCGTGGCGCGGCACCTGCGCGGCCGAGTCCCACAGCTTCGAGCGGATCAGCGCCTTGCCGCAATGAAAATACGCTTCCTCGACCGCGACGACGATCCCCGTCACCGGCACGCGTTCCTGCATGACCGAAGGAGCCAGCAACGCGGCATCGCGCGTCGCATGTGCCTTGCCGTTGACGCGCAGTGTCTCCGGGATGCCCGGCACCATGAAGACGAGGCCGACGCCTGGCGACGACAGGATATTGCCGAAGGAGTCGACACGATTGTTGCCGCGCCGGTCGGGGATGAGCAGGGTCGTGTCGTCGAGCACGCGCACGAAGCCCGGCCCGTCGCCGCGGGGGCTGGCATCGGCATTGCCCTGTGCATCGGAACTCGCAAGCACGAGGAAGGGCGAAAGCGCGATGAAGTCCCGGCAGAACCGGTCGAGCCGGCGCAGCACCTTGCCGGTCGCCAGCGGCGAGACCGGGCCGATATGAGCGCGCAAGGCCTCGGCATCCTCGATGCGCCCGGCCGGATCGTCGAAGCAGTCCATGATATCGCTTCCCGGTTTTTTCTTCGGCCAATCTGTCCGATCGCCGCGCCACGCGCCAGCGCGGAAGGCTCCTGCCGGACAGCCCTTCGCCGCATGGCACCGTCTTCCAGCCTGCCGCCTTGACCGGTGACCGGCACATCGCCATCGTGCGCGTCATATTCGCCCGCCATACGAGGCCTGATTCCATGCGCCGCGCCCTGCTGCGAACCGCCCTTGCTTCCTTCGCCTGCCTCGCGGCGTTTGCCGCCAGCGCCGCGAACGGACGTTTCGTCCACCCCGCCGACTGGGCCGAGAACCGGACCTTCCCGATGAACGGCGACCTTCCGGGCTGCGACGATCCGGCGGTGCTGAGCGCGGTGACGAGCCGCTTCAACGCACGCGAGGACACCTATTGGGGTCCGCTCCAGGCCCTGTCCTATGATCGCATCGCGCAGATCGGCTATCGCAGCTGGGGCGCGGACTTCATTCCGCGGCGTTTCTGCAGTGGCCGTGTCCTGCTCAACGACGGCAAGTTCCGCCGCGTCGACTATTCCGTACGCGAGTCCCTCGGACTCTTCGGCCTGACCTGGAACGTCAACTGGTGCGTGAGCGGTCTCGACCGACAGCGTAGCTACGCACCCGATTGCAAGATGGCGCGTCCCTGACCCCAGGTCGTCCGATGCTGAATTGGCTGGCGATCGCGGCCCTGTCGCTGTTCGGCTTCTCCGGTGCCGGGCAGGCGCAGGGTTTCGGCCAGCGCAGCAGCGCGCCGGGCGATTTCGACTTCTACGTCCTGGCACTGTCCTGGTCGCCCGGCTTCTGCGAACTCGACGGCGATCGCGCGCGCAATCGCGAACAATGCGGTGACGGCGCCGGCCTGCGCTTGGTGGTGCATGGCCTCTGGCCGCAGAACGAGCGCGGCTATCCCAGCGATTGCGGCCCCGCCGGCCGCTCGCCCTCGCGTATCGCGCTGGAACAGGCCGAAGGCGTGTTCCCGACCGAAGGCCTCGCCCGCTACGAGTGGCGCAAGCATGGCACCTGCACGGGTTCGAGCCCGAGCGAGTATTTCCGCGACGTCCGCCGCGCCCGTGACAAGATCGCGATCCCGCCGGCCCTCGCCAAGGCCGATCGCGACCAGACCTGGACCGCGATCGATATCGAACGCGCCTTCGCCGCGGCCAATCCCGGCCTGCGCCCGGACATGATGTCGGTCGCCTGCAAGCGCGGCGTGCTGCAGGAAGTCCGCATCTGCCTCACCAAGGATCTCCGCGATTTCCGCACCTGCCAGCAGATCGACCGCTCCGGCTGCCGCGCGCGCGACTTCACGGTCGTCGCGCCGCGCTGAAAGCCGAGCAAGGCAGGACTTTGCCGCTTTCGGTCGGCGACGGCTTCCTCTACCAACGGCAGCATGAACTACCGCCATGGCTTCCACGCCGGAAACTTCGCCGATGTGCTGAAGCATGTCGTGCTGACGCGCATCCTGCTGCACCTCAACGCCAAGCCGACACCCTATCGCATCATTGATACCCATGCCGGCAGCGGCCGCTACGATCTCGGTTCGGAGGAAGCGCTCAGGACGCATGAATGGAAGGACGGCGTCGCGCGTATCGACCGCTCGCTCCTGTCTCCGGCGGTCGAGGCCCTGCTCGTTCCCTATCGCGCCGCGCTGGAGGGCGCCCGCGCGCTTTATGGTGCCGGCGCCTATCCCGGATCGCCTTGGCTCTGCCGCCATGCAATGCGGCCGGACGACCGGCTCGTCGCAGCCGAACTCCATCCGCCGACCTACAGGAAGCTCGTCGAATCGATCGGTCGCGACAAGCGTTGCAAGTCGCTCGCCATCGACGGCTGGACGGCGCTGCGCGCCAACATTCCGCCGAAGGAGCGCCGCGGCCTCGTCCTGATCGATCCCCCCTTCGAGGAGAAGGACGAGTTCGACACGCTTGCGACACAATTCGTCGCCGCTCACCGCAAATGGCCGACGGGGATCTATGCGCTCTGGTATCCGATCAAGGAGCGCCGCGGCGTCGAATCCCTGATGGATGCGGTGCTCGATGCCGGGATCGGCCGGCTCCTGCGTCTCGAAATCGATGTCGATCGGCCGGAAGCCGCGGGCGGCCTCAGCGCGACCGGCCTCCTCGTCGTCAATCCGCCCTGGCGCCTGGCCGAGGAGGCGCAAATGCTGATGCCGGCCCTCACCGAACGGCTCGCCCAGGGGCCGCGACCGCGCTATCTCTGCGAGACGATCCGCCCCGACGGCTGATCGCTCTCTCCGCTCCGCATCAAGGATTCCGCCGATGCTCGTCCTGCGCTCCTCCCCCGCCTCCCCGTTCGGCCGCAAGGTGAAAATGGCGGCTCTCGAACTCGGCCTGATGGACCGGATCGAGATCATCGCCGCCGATACGAACGACCCGTCCGAGGTCCTGCGCCAGCAGAATCCACTCGGCAAGATCCCGACGCTGGTGCTGGAGGACGGCACGACACTGTTCGATTCCCGTGTCATCGTCGACTATCTCGACCATCTCGGCGGTGGGAAGCTGATCCCCGCCGGCGAGGCGCGCTTCGCCCAATTGCGACTGCAGGCACTGGCCGACGGCATCTGCGATGCCGCGCTGCTCAAGGTCTATGAAGGGCGGTTCCGTCCCGAGGAAGGCCGCAACGCCAACTGGGTCGCGCATCAGGACGGCAAGGTCGCCCGCGGGTTGGCGGCGCTTGAAGCCGCTCCCCCCGCCTTCGCCGATCGCCCGCGTATCGGCGAAATAGCGCTCGCCTGCGCGCTCGGCTATCTCGACCTGCGCTTTGAAGGACAGTGGCGCGCCGGACATCCGAAGCTCGTCGCTTGGCTCGACGATTTCGCCGCTCGCGTTCCCGCGTTCGAGGCGACCCGCTTCAAAGGCTGATCGAGGCGTCCGTCGGCGGCAACCACGCTCGAACGACAAAGCCGGCGACCTTGGTCGCCGGCATTTTCGTGTCCGCCCGTGGTCATGGCCGGCATCCGGACAAGAAAAAACCCGGTGGCCGAGGCCACCGGGTCCGTTCCGTCTCCGGGAGGAGAGATCAGAACTTGTAGCTGAGGCGGGCGCGGACGACCGAGAAGTCGGTGCCGACCTTGGCGCCGGTGTTCAGGACGCGCTTGTCGCCCAGGTCGACGTAGAGGTACTCGACGCCGCCGATCAGGTTGTTGGTGAACGCATACTCCAGACCGCCGCCGAGAGCCCAGCCGCCGGTGTGGCTGTTATCCGACGAGATGGCGAAACCCGGGACCGAGGTCTTCACGTTGCCGTAAGCCCAACCACCGGTGATGTAGGGCAGGAACCGGTCGAAGGCGACGCCGACGCGGCCACGAACCGTGCCGAAATAGTCGGTCTTGACGCGCGTGCCGAAGAGCGAGTTGCCGGTGCTGAGGTCAGCGCCCTGGATATCGGCTTCGAGGCCGACGACGAACTGGCCCATCTGGTAGTTGTAGCCGACCTGGGCGCCGCCGACGAAGCCGTTGAGGTCACCGGTGTTGGTCAGCGTGAAACCGTTGGTGTTCACGTTGCCCCAGCCGTAGCCGGCGTTGGCGCCGATGTAGAAGCCGGTCCAGGTGAACGCCGGCGGCACGTAGACCGGGGCAGCGACCGGGCCCTTGCGGGACGGCAGGTCGGCAGCCGAAGCGGCGCCAGCGGCGACCAGACCGAGCGCGGCAACGCTCGCAAGCAGATACTTCTTCATGACAAACTCCTTAGTCGTCGCTGTCGCCGGGAAACCCGACGGTTGATTTCGATATGCCCGTTATAAGACGGGGAGCCGGCTTTGTCTGTTGCATCGGAAGCACATCTGCCTTGCAGACCGCGGCAGAAATGCGGCACGAATGCGATAACTGAACGCAAATAGGTAAAATCCAGTTAACCAACCAGAGACTAGGCAGCATGGTAAATCGAATACTAATAGAACTGCAATAACCCACCGACTTAGGAACATGGCCCGGCCTACAAACGCCGGAGATTTCCCAAGGTTCCGGCTCCGATTGCGGCTTTTTTGGCCTATCTTGCCGCCCCCGCGGGAGCGTGCTTAAGCCCTGGAGGCAAGCAGGAAACCAAGAAGACAGTGGCACCTCTCTCGATCTTCATTATCGCCCGGAATGAGGCAGACCGGATCGGCCGCACGATCGAAGCCGCGCGCGGGCTGAGCGACGACATCGTCGTGGTCGATTCCGGCTCGACCGACGGCACGCAGGCCGTGGCCGAGTCGCACGGCGCCCGCGTCATCTTCAATGCCTGGCCAGGTTATGGCCAGCAGAAGCGCTTCGCCGAGGAGCAATGCCGTCATGACTGGCTGCTCAACCTCGATGCCGACGAAGTGATTCCGCCTGATCTTGCCGCCGAAATCACCGCGCTCTTCGCCGGTGGGCCACCGCCGAAGGATGCCTACAGGCTGCGAATCGCCGAGATCTTTCCGGGCGAAGGCGCACCGCATCGGTTTGCCTATACGCTTGCGCCCGTGCGCCTCTACCGCAAGAGCAAGGGCCGCTATTCCGCCTCCCCCGTGCATGATCGCGTCGATCTCGCGCCGGATGCCGCCGTGGGACGCCTGCGTGGGACGGTGCACCACTTCTCCGTGCGTTCGCTCGGCGAGCAGATGGACAAGCTCAATGCCTATAGTGATGCCCAGGCCGACGATCTCGACGCCCGCGGCGGCACGCTTTCGGTCTTCCGGCTGGTCGCCGAATTTCCTGCCAATTTCCTCAAGGCTTATATCGGGCGCCGCCACGCGCTGCGCGGCATCTATGGTTTCATGACCGCGATGAACTTCGCCTTCTACCGCTATCTGCGCGCCGCCAAGCATTGGGAGCGCCGCCTGAAGCGGCGCGCCTCGGCCAGGAACAGCACGCCTCCTGCGAATCGCGATGGCCGCGATGGCTGAGGTCGCGCTGGTCACCGGCGGCGCCAGGCGAATCGGCCGCGCCATCGTCGAGAAGCTGGCGAATGCCGGCTATGCGATCGCGATCCATCACGGCGGCAGCCGCGAAGAGGCCGAGGCCTTGTCCCGGCAACTCGAAGCGGATGGCACGAGGACCTGCCTCCTCGGCGCCGACCTCGTCGATCCCGCGCAGGTCGCGACCTTGATTCCCGCAGCGGAGGAAGCGCTCGGCCCGGTCACGCTTCTGGTCAACAATGCCGCGAGCTTCGTCGCCGACGATGTCCGCTCGCTCGACATCGCGACCTGGAACCGCCAGTTCTCGATCAACCTGCGCGCGCCGTCCCAGTTGATCGGCATCATGGCCGAGCGCCTGCCGCCCGATGAGAAGGGCGCCGTGGTCAACATCGTCGACCAGCGCGTCTGGAAGCTCACGCCGCAATACTACTCGTACACGCTGACCAAGGCGGCCCTGCTCACCGCGACCCAGACGCTGGCCCAGGCGCTGGCCCCGCGCATCCGTGTCAACGCCGTCGGCCCCGGCCCGACATTGCCCAACAATTATGACGGCGTGGACCGGCTGCAGCAGGAAGCCGCAGGAACCTTGCTCGGGCATCGGATCGCGCCGGACGAGATCGCCGAAGCCGTGCTCTACCTCGCCCGCGCCGGCTCCGTGACCGGCCAGATGATCGCCGTCGATGCCGGCCAGCATCTCGGCTGGCGCACGCCCGACATCATCGATTGAATCGCTGGCCGCGCCTCAGGCAGCCTTGTTCTTCACCGCACCGATGATCGCGGTCAGGATCGCGCCGCCGGCGCCGCCCGAGATCAGATTGGTCAGGATGCCGCCGACGCTGAGATTACCGCCCTGCGCCGCGGCGCTGATCGCCGGCAGCAGGATGGGGATCAGTTGCCCGAGCACACCACCGCCGACGAGCCCCGAGATCGTGTTGCCGAGCGTTCCGAGATCGAAGCTCGGGCTGGCCTTGCCGGCCGCGTTGCCACCGATCGCACCGGCGATCAGGTTCATCAGGATCTGTTCCATCTCGGCTCCCGCATCTCGATGCATCGCCCGAAGAACATGTGCCCGGAGGAAGCGATGCGTTCCCCGCGCCAGCGGAAACGATGCTCCAGTGGAAGCGGTGCGACAGCCGCCGCACCATCTCATCAACCGCAATCTGCTCAGTCGAGCACGATCGCCGCGATCAGGCGGCCATAATCGGGCTCGCCCCGATGCGTGGTGCGCCGATAGCTGAAGAAGCGCTTTTCATCGCCATAGGTGCACAGGCCCATATCGACGAAACGGCCGATTCCTGCCTCTTGCGCCTTGAGCCCGATAAAGGCCGGCAGGTCGAACATCGCGCGGGCCGGGCGCTCGGAGGGGACGAAGAAGCGCGCATAGGTCCGGTTCTCGGCCTTGAAGCGCTCGATGAATTCCGGCCCGACCTCATAGGCCTTGGCACTGATCGTCGGCCCGAGCACCGCGGTGATGCGCTCGCGCCGTGCGCCGAGCTTCTCCATCGCGGTCACCGTGGCGCCGACGATGCCGGTGAAAGCTCCCTTCCAGCCGGAATGAGCGGCGCCGATCACCCGCGCCTCGCCATCGGCGAAGAGGATCGGCCCGCAATCGGCGGTGGAGACGCCGAGCGCGACATGCGAGGCAGTCGTCACCATCGCATCGGCCTTGGGCCGCTCGCCCGGCCAGGGTCCCGTCACCACTTCGACATCGGCGGAATGAACCTGGTAGAGGCTGATCAGGTTCTCCGGCGTGACGCTGAGATGGCGCGCCATCCGCGCCCGGTTCTCGGCGATCGCCGCCGGATCGTCCGCGGAACCGAGCCCACCGTTCAGCGAGGCATAGATTCCCTCGGAAACACCGCCCTCGCGGGTGAAGAAGGCGTGACGGATGCCGGCTTCTCCGGCGAGTTCGCGGGCGGTGATGAACATGGGATGAGGTCCAGTTGCGCAGCGCCGCGAGCGGCTCCGCTGAGTTCAGCCCCGATCTGGCAGCCGATGAAGGTCAAATCCGGGCAGAGGCGGCAGGTTCCGCTGCGATAGCGCGAGAACCTTGAATAAATCCCCCATGCCGGTCTCGCCTTGCGCGATGAGGCGGTCGAAAGCGACGGAGATCGCCTCACGCTGCGCCGCATCCGCCTTGAGCGACAGGGCCTGTGCCCGCTGCGGGAGCCCCAAGGCGACCAGGAAATCCCGCTGGGTCGCCGGCCCGTGCAAGGCAGCGCCCGCCTTGAGCGCCGCCTGCCCCATCCGCTCGAAATCCACATGGACGGTGAGATCCGCCTCGCCTGGCTCTGCCAGCGGATCGACGAATTCGTGCCGCTTCATCGCCTGCAGCGTGTCGCCGAAACCGGAATGCGCCGCGCCGTAGTCGAGGAACAGCGCCGCCCCGCCTGCCGAGGCCAGATGTCCGGCGAGCTGTGTGACGATAGCGAGCGCAATGGCGGGCTGCTCGAATACGGCCCCGGTCGGGGCTGCGATTCGCAGCGTCTCTTCCCGCGCCGCAGACAGGCCGAAGGCGAGCTCGGCATCGTCGTCCAGCCCGACAAGTCGCTCGCGCCACCCCTCCGGCGTCATCACGAATTGGTCGAGCGGCAGAGCATCCAGGAACTCGTTGGCGATCACGATCACCGGTCCGTCGAGCGCATCTGCGATCGTGTCATGCCAGACCGGGTCGTAGGCAGCCAAAGCCGCCGCCTGCCGGGCGCGCAGCACCGGGCTGGTCTCGACGAGATGGACGGACAGCGCCGCATGGAAGCCCGGCACGACCCGCGTCGCCCTCAGCATGTCGGCCATCAGCGTCCCGCGCCCCGGCCCCAGCTCGACGAGCCGGAACCGCGGCGGCCGGCCTGTCGCCTGCCAAGCATGGGCCGCCCAGAGCCCGACCAGTTCGCCGAACATCTGGCTGATCTCGGGCGACGTGGTGAAATCGCCTTCGGCGCCGAGGGGATCGCGCGTCATGTAATAGCCATGGCGGGGATGGCCGAGCGCCAACGCCATGTAGCGGCCGATGCCGATCGGCCCCTCCTGCCGGATCAGGTCGATGATCTCGGCCTTGAGCGTGGTCACGCCCGCGCCCCGCCGGGCACCTCGCGCCGACTGCGCAGCGCCAGCCACAGGCCGGCGAAGAACACCGGCAGCGAGAGCAGCATGCCCATGGTGATGCCGCCCGAAAGCGCATCGACCGAGGTGCCGAACAGGAAGCCGAGTTGCGGATCGGGCTCGCGGAAGAACTCGCAGGCGATCCGGGCAACGGCATAGCCCATGCCGAAGACGCCCGCGACGAGGCCCGGTCGTCGGAACCCGCCGAAGCGGACGAACAGATTGACCAGCACGAAAAGCAGGAGCCCCTCGGCGAAGGCTTCGTAGAGTTGGCTCGGATGGCGCGGCAACGGTCCGCCGTTAGGGAAGATCATCGCATAGGGAAAATCCGGTGCCGGCCGGCCCCAGAGCTCGCCATTGATGAAATTGGCGATGCGCCCGAGCATGAGCCCGATCGGCACCACCGCGGCGGCAAGATCGAACACCGACAACGCCGGATAATGGCGCCGCTTGGCGAAAAACCAGAGCCCCAGCGTCGCGCCGATCAGCCCGCCATGGAAGGACATGCCGCCCTGCCAGATCGCGAAGATGTCCTGCGGGCGGGCGAGATAGCGCGGCAGGTCGTAGAACAGCACGAAACCGATGCGCCCGCCGAGCACGACGCCGAAGGCCACGAAGAGCAGCATGTCGTCGAGTTCGACGGCTTGAGGCCGCGATCTTCCGCCCCAGAGCCTGTCGCAGGCGACGAGCTTGCGTGCATACCACCAGCCGCCGAGCAGCCCGACGACATAGGCGAGCCCGTACCATTTGATCGCCAAGGGCCCGAATTCCACCGCGACGGGGGCGATCATCGGGAAGGGGATGGCGAAGACGGGCATTGCGAGGTCCAATGGGGGGGCGCCGCGAGATGGCCGCGCACCCGCCCAATGGTCAAGGAAAAAGGCTGGCGCGTGGCAGCTTGCCTCAGAGCTTGACGATCAGCTTGCCGAAATTCTTGCCCTCCAGCAGGCCGATGAAGGCCTCCGGCGCGTTCGCAAGTCCCGTCACGATATCTTCCTTGTACTTGACCGCGCCCTCCGCGATCCAGCGTGCCATGTCCTCGCGGAAGGCCGGCCCCTGCGCGGCCGCGAATTCGCGCTGGATGAAGCCGCGGATCGTCAGGCTCTTCGACAGCACCTGCCGCATCATCCCGGGCAGCCTGTCCGGCCCGGGAAATTCGCCGCTGGCATTGTACTGCGCGACGAGGCCGCACACCGGGATGCGCGCGAAGGTATTGAGCAGTGGGAAGACGGCATCCCAGACATGGCCGCCGACATTCTCGAAATAGACGTCGACGCCATCCGGGCAGGCGGCCGCGAGTTTGGCCGCCATGTCGGGATCGCGATGGTCGATCACCGCGTCGAAGCCGAAGGTATCGCGCACGAAGGCGCATTTCTCGGCGCCGCCGGCAATGCCGACCGCCCGCGCACCCTTGATCCGGGCGATCTGCCCGACGGCCGAACCGACCGGCCCGCTCGCAGCCGCGACCACGACCGTCTCGCCGGGCTTCGGCTGGCCGATGGTGAGCAGACCGGCATAGGCAGTGAAACCGGGCATGCCGAGCACGCCGAGCGCCGTCGTCACCGGCGCGCTCTTCGGGTCGAGCTTGCGGAGTTGCGCAGCGTTCGCCACGGCATGCGACCGCCAGCCGGAATGGGACAGGACGATGTCGCCGGGTCTGAAGGCCGCGTCGCGGCTTTCGATGACTTCGGCGACGGTACCGCCTTCCATCACCTGCCCGATCTCGGTCGCGGCGGCATAGGATTTCGCCGCGCTCATCCGCCCGCGCATGTAGGGATCGAGCGAGAGATAGAGGATCTTGAGCAGCACCTGCCCCTCGGCGGGTGCCGGAATGGCGACGTGCTCCAGCCGGAAATTCTGAGGGCTCGGACGCCCTTCCGGACGGGAAGCGAGAACGATGCGAACGCTGTCGGACTGTGACATGGGTTTCGATCCTCGATGATGAAATGCGCAGGCCTGTCCATCTCATATCGGCTCGGCTTGACGATGGCGGCAGTCCCCTCGCCCTGCATTCGGAAGGCGAGGCCGGCGCGCCAACGGCATGACAAGAGTCCGGATGGCAGCACTCAGCCCCCGTCGCAGCGATCGCGCAACTTTTCAAATGCGGCGGGCCGCGAGCGTGCACGCCACGCCGCATCGGTCAGAAATGCGGACAGGCGGCACATCCTGATGGCCGCCTGTCCGAAATATCGTCAAGGGAAGAACGTCAGAGCGGCTTTGCCGCAGCCCGTCGTGAACGCTTTGCAGGCGCGGCGCTGCTGGCGGCCGCCTCCTTGGCCGCAGCCTCCTGCGCATCCCGCGCGAGACGCAGAGCGCGCAGCTTTTCGGTCTTGAGGCGGGCCGCGCTGGCCTCGTCCTCGACCGCCTGCCACGCGACAAGGGCTTCCTTCCGGCGTTGCTTGGTCTTCTCGAACGCCGCCTGCGCTCGTGCCTTGATCTCATCCAGCTTCATGTTGCGGCTCGACATGGGAACCTCCTGCTCACGACGCCGACCGGCTTTCAGCCGATCAGATGGAAGAAGGCGGGCGCGGTGCTCCGACGCGGGCCTTGTTGAGAGGCACCTTGCGCTTCGGCGCCGGCAGCAAACCCTCGCGCTGCGCCTGTTTGCGGGCGGCCTTCTTGGCGCGGCGGATCGCCTCGGCCTTCTCCCGGGTACGACGCTCGGACGGCTTCTCGAACTCGCGGCGCTGCTTCATCTCGCGAAACACGCCTTCGCGCTGCAGCTTCTTCTTCAGGACGCGAAGCGCCTGATCGACATTGTTGTCCCGGACGAGAACTTGCATGGTTATCCTTTCCAGAAAGCACAAAGGGCCGGGCTTTTCGGTCCCGACCCTTCACTCACCGCTCGGTGCGAAACTTCGTGTCGTGGCGCCAGTACATCCGTGGTCGCCTCAAAGCGTCGTCGTTCCGCGCCCCGCAGTTATTCAGCTTGAAGATTGTCGGCCGAGCTTTTGCCGGAACGCTTGTCCTGAACGATCTCGTAGGAGATCTTCTGGCCGTCGCGCAGATCACGCAGACCGGCGCGCTCGACGGCGCTGATATGGACAAAAACGTCCTGCCCGCCATCGTCAGGCTGAATGAAACCGAAACCCTTGGTGGCGTTGAACCACTTGACAGAACCAGAAGCCATAATTGCCTCCCGCAGACATGATTATTCGGGCCCCATGGAAGACATGCGGCGGCGACTTCGATCAGAGGAAGAAAATCATCAGCGTGTCGCGCTCATAGGACGCGAATGACCAAGTCATCAGGCCTAAATCGAATTTAATAGATAGGCGCTCATTGGCTCGTTGTCAAATCGACACCAATTCGGCACTTGCAGGAAAACGAAAGCGAGCCCGCAGATCGCTCCAAGACAACCTTGAAAAACCATCGCCGAATTCAACTCGACATTGCTTCGCTTCAGGGCCCGCTGCGGTCGGCACAAAGCTGGAACAGTGCCTCTCCTGACATGACGAAGCCGTTCCGGCATCCTACATGAGCCCCATGAGTCGCGAACGCCAGGACGATCTTCCGCAGGACGAGTTCGAGGACGAGGAGGATACCCTTCCGGCCGAGTCGACGCTCGATCTCGGCGAGACCGCCCCCGGCGCGCTCAAGGCCGGTATCGAGGTCATCCAGCAATTCGCCAGGCACCTGCCGAACAGGCCCGGCGTCTACCGGATGTTCGATCGCGCCGGCGAGGTTCTCTATGTCGGCAAGGCCAAGAGCCTAAAGAACCGCGTGACCTCCTATGCCCGCGGCATGGCGCATACCAACGCCGTCGCCCGGATGATCGCTGAGACGGCGAACATGGAGTTCGTTACCACCGGCACCGAGACCGAGGCGTTGCTGCTCGAGTCGAACCTGATCAAGCAGCTCCGGCCGCGCTACAACGTGCTGCTGCGCGACGACAAATCGTTCCCCTACATCCTGCTGACCGGCGACCACGAGGCGCCCGCGATCCTGAAGCATCGCGGCTCGCGCCACCGCAAGGGCGATTATTTCGGCCCCTTCGCCTCGGTCTGGGCGGTGACGCGCACCATCGACGCGCTGCAGAAAGCCTTCCTGATCCGCACCTGCTCGGATTCCTTCTACGAGAACCGAACCCGCCCCTGCCTGCTCTTCCAGATCAAGCGCTGCTCCGGCCCCTGCACCGGTGAAATCTCGATTCCCGACTACCAGGCGCTCGCCGGCCAGGCGCGCGACTTCCTCTCCGGCCGCTCCTCGGCGGTGAAGCAGCTCCTGTCGACCCGGATGCAGGAAGCGGCGGAGGACCTCGAATTCGAGAAGGCCGCGCGCTATCGGGACCGCCTCGCCGCGCTCTCGGCCGTGCAGGCCGGGCAGGACATCAATACGCAGGGGGTGGAGGAGGCCGACGTCTTCGCCATCGACGAACAGGCGGGGCATTTCTGCGTCGAGATATTCTTCTTCCGCAACCACCAGAACTGGGGTAACCGCGCCCTCTTCCCGCGCGCCGACCGCTCCCTGACGCCGGCCGAAGTGCTCGCCTCCGTCGTCGCTCAGTTCTACGACGACAAGCCGCCGCCGCGGCTCGTGCTGCTCTCGCACCCGGTCGAGGAGATAGAACTGATCGGCCAGGCCTTGTCGGCCCGTGCCGGCCGCAAGGTCGAGGTCGCCCATCCCAGGCGGGGCGAACGCGCCGACCTGATGGCCCATGCCGTCAAGAACGCCCGCGAGGCGCTTTCGCGCAAGCTCGCCGAGAATGCCGGGCAGCAATCGCTGCTCGCCGCGCTTGGCGCAGCCTTCGGCATGGAAACCGCCCCGCGCCGCGTCGAGGTCTACGACAATTCGCATATCATGGGCACGAATGCGGTCGGCGGCATGATCGTGGCCGGGCCGGACGGCTTCGTGAAGAACCAGTACCGCACCTTCAACATCTCGACCGACACTATTGCGGGAGACGATTTCGGCATGATGCGCGAGGTGCTGACGCGAAGATTCGCGAAGCTGGCAAAGGAGAGCGGCATCGACATCGATCCGGCCGCTCAGGAGAGTGCATCTGTCGACAGTGAAGCCGGGGCGATCAGCCTCCCGGATTCATCGGAGGATGCGCCCCCTCAGAAGAAGCCACCCAAGGCACCAAAGCCGCGCAAGGACGAGGACGGCTTCCCCTCCCGTCCCGATCTCGTCATTGTCGACGGCGGCAAGGGCCAGTTCACCGCCGCGCTCAAGATCATGAAGGAGCTTGGCGCGGCCGACATCCCGCTCGTCGCCATTGCCAAGGGGGAGGACCGCAACGCCATGCGCGAGACCTTCCACATGGAGGGCCGAGAGCCCTTCAAGCTGCAGCCGCGCGACCCCGCGCTCTATTTCATCCAGCGCCTGCGCGACGAAGCACACCGCTTCGCCATCGGCACCCACCGCGCCAAGCGCAAACGCGAGACGATGAAGAACCCGCTCGACGAGATCCCCGGCATTGGCCCTTCGCGCAAGCGGGCCCTGCTGCTGCATTTCGGCACGGTGAAGGCGATCCAGCGCGCCAAGCTCGACGACCTCATGCGGACGCCGGGTGTCAACGCCGCGACAGCCAAGGCCGTGCATGATTTCTTTCATGATGCGTAGAGCATGGCGCGAAAAGGTGGGCGCCGGTTTTTCGCAGCAGCAATGCTCGATATTTTCGAAGGCGAGCCTGTTTTTCGCCTTCGGACGCTCACGTCCGAAGGCGACGTGGTCGCGAAGTTCTGCCACATTCACGCTGTTGCGTGTTGACGCTGCGGCGGCCGCCTTGCTTTGGTGCATTTCGTGACGATTCTTCCTGACGCCATCAGGCGGCGCGGCCCCTGGTCGCTGCCCAATCTCCTCACCTACGGGCGGATCCTGGCGATCCCGGCCCTGGTAGCGATCCTGTTCTGGCCGCGAGACGACTGGATGCGCTGGATCGCGCTGGCGATCTATACCGTCGCCGCCATCACGGATTACCTCGACGGCTACATCGCCCGCGCCTGGAGCCAGCAATCGGCCATCGGCCGCATGCTCGATCCGATCGCCGACAAATTGCTCGTGGCCGCCCTGTTGCTGATGCTGGTCTATATCGGGCAGATCCAGGGCTGGACGCTCTGGGCCGCGATCGTGATCCTCTGCCGCGAGATTTTGGTCTCGGGCCTGCGCGAGTTCCTTGCCGACCTCAAGGTCAGCGTCCCCGTCAGCAAGGTCGCGAAATGGAAGACGACGGCGCAGCTCTTCGCGCTCGGCTTCCTCATCGCCGGCCCGGCCGGCGACAAGGTCCTGCCCGGCAACACCATGATCGGCCTCGGCCTGCTCTGGGCTGCCGCGGGCCTGACGATCTATACCGGCTGGGACTATTTCAACGCCGGCATCCGCTATCTCGTCGAAGAGGACGAGCGCACGCCATGAGCACCGCGACAGCGACCGCCGCAGCGGGCACGAGACCCGTCCGCATCGTCTATTTCGCCTGGGTGCGCGAGCGCGTCGGCCTGCCCGAGGAGACGCTGGACATCCCCACCGATCTCGCCACCATCGCCGATCTCGTGCGCTGGCTGAAGGCTCGTGGAGAGGGCTACGAGGCCGCCTTCGCCGACGAGAAAATCGTGCGGGCCGCGCTCGACCATGTTCATGCCAAGCCAAATGCCCGACTCGGGAACACTCGCGAGATCGCCTTCTTCCCGCCGATGACAGGCGGTTGAGGCCATGATCTCTCCCCTCGTCCGCATCCAGCGGGAAGACTTCTCGCTTCAGGACGAGATCGGCGCACTCTCGGCTGGCCGCGCCGATATCGGGGCCATTGTTTCCTTCACGGGCCTGTGCCGCGACGAAGCCGGCACGCTCGCCGCGCTGGAACTCGAGCACTATCCCGGCATGGCCGAGGCCGAGATCGCCCGCGTCGCGGCTGAAGCCGCAAGCCGCTGGCCGCTCTTGGGCCTCGTCGCGATCCATCGCTACGGGCTGATCAAGCCGGGCGAGCAGATCGTGCTGGTGCTGGCGGCCTCGGCCCATCGTCGCGCGGCCTTCGAAGCTGCCGATTTCATGATGGATTACCTCAAGACCCGCGCCCCGTTCTGGAAGCGCGAGCGCCGCGCCGACGGCACGCTCGGCGGCTGGGTCGAAGCCAAGGCGGACGACGACGATGCGGCGAAACGCTGGGAACAGGCTCCCTGACGGCCTGAAGGGTGCCACGCTTGGCGCCGGCCTGGCACTTCTGCCGGCGCTAGCCCTTGCCGCCGCACCGGAGCCGAAGACCTTTCGCGACTGGATGGCCGGCTGCGACAACGTCAAGACCTGCACCGCCCTGTCGCTGCCGGTCGAGGGGGCCGATCCGGTCACCTATCTGCGCCTCGAACGCCCCGCCGGCCCCGAGGGGACGGCAAGACTCATCCTCAGGCTGCGCGGCGACTGGAAGACGCCGCCGCGGACGGTCCAGCTCAAGCTCGACGGCACCTCCTTTCCCGCCGGGGGCAAGCCTCTCCCCGTCAGCGCCGATGCCGATCTGGCGACGCTGACCTTCTCGGCCGAGGACACGGCAGCGCTGATCGAGGCCGCCCGCAAGGCGACGAAGCTGACCGTCACGGCACCCGGCCTCACCGGCAGCGTTTCGCTCGCCGGCTCGGTCGCGGCGATGCTCTGGATCGACGAGCAGCAAGCCCGCCTCGGCACCACCTCGGCGCTCGTCCGCAAGGGCACGAACGCGGCCGTACCGCCTGCCCCCGCTCTCCCGGTGATCGCGGCGGTCCCGGCGCCGCCCATGCTCGACGTGAAGCTGGGCAAGCACCAGGCCGCGAGCCTGCGTGCCGAACTGAAGAAGAAGGACCCGGATTCCTGCGAGGACGATGCCGCTCTCGTGGAACGGGATGAAGCCTGGGCGCTCGGCAACAAGCGCGTACTGGTCGCGGTCGCCTGCTCGCGCGGCGCCTACAACCTGTCCTCTTCGTTCTTCATCATGCCCGAGAACGACCCAGCCAAGGCGACGCCGCTCAGCTTCACCGGTGGCGGCAACGACCTCACCAATGCGAGCTTCGATCCGCGCACCGGCCACATCGCCTTCTTCGACAAGGGGCGCGGCCTCGGCGATTGCGGCACGACCGGCGGTTATGCCTGGACCGGCAATGCCTTCGTCCAAACGGAGTTCAGCATGATGGGCGAATGCCGCGGCATCTCGCCCGAGGATTGGATCACGCTCTATCGCAGCAAGGGGAAGTAAGAGCACTCCCACTCCAGGAAATGCTGGCCATCTCGGACCAGCCGCGATAGCGGCGCCGATCGGAACCCATGCCTGAACTGTTCCGGCAGGGATCCCGATCCTTCGCTTCGTTACGCCCCAGGGTGAGGGCAAACGACTGAGCTAGCGGACGATCACGCCGCCTTCGGCTGCGAGCGCACCGCGGCCGAATAATCTTCCATGATGACCTTCCCCATATTGCCGGTGATGAAGTTGTATGGGCCGATCTCGGAGACCAGCGTCACCTCGGCGGCCGAGCCGGTGATGAAGCACTCGTTGAAGCCCTCGAGCTCCTCCGGCCGGATGCGCCGCTCCACCACGTCGAAGCCGCGCTGGCGGCAGAGATCGATCACCGACTGGCGGGTGATGCCGTTCAGGAAGCGGTCGGCCAGCGGGGTATGGATCACGCCGTCCTTGATGAAGAAGATATTGGCGCCGGTGCATTCGGCGACATTGCCTTCCCAATCGAGCATCATCGCGTCGGCATAGCCGGCGCGCTCGGCCTTATGCTTGGAGAGCGAGCAGATCATGTAGAGGCCCGCCGCCTTGGCATGGACCGGCGCGCAGGCCGGATCCGGCCGGCGATAATCGGCGACGTCGAGGCGGATGCCTTTCAGCTTCGCCGCCATGTCGAACATGCTCGGCCATTCCCACACGGCGATCGCGGTGTGGATCTTGTTGTTCATGCCGGAGACCGCCATCATCTCCGAGCCGCGCCAGGCGACCGGGCGGATATAGGCGTCCTTCAGGCCGTTCTCCTTCAGGCAGAGATATTTGGCGGCGTCGAGCTCGGCGATCGAATAGGGGATCGTGAAATCCATGATCTCGGCCGACTTATGGAAGCGCTGCGAATGCTCGGTGCTCTTGTAGATCACGCCGTCATAGGAGCGCTCGCCCTCAAAGATGCACGAGCCGTAGTGGAGGCCATGGGTCAGTACGTGAATCTTCGCGTCCTTCCACGGCACGAGCTTGCCGTCGAACCAGATGACGCCGTCGCGCTGGTCGAAAGGAATGACTGACATGGACCTTCTCCTGGGTGCTTGGTTCGGGAACTCGGACACAGCCGTTTTCGGAACGCAAGCGCGGGTCTAAAGCTGCGTTGCAGCGGGACGCTTTGAAATAATCGTTCGCTCAACGCCCTTGACCGGTAATCTTCCGTCTGAGATATGTCAATAAGGCTGACCCAAATTTTTGGAAAGCGCGTTTTGGCTTCGTCCCCTTCCGATACAGAAGACCTGCCGCTCAGGCCCTCCTCCGAGGCGGTGCCGCACGACCTGATCGAGCTCTTGTTCTTCGCTTATCGCGACTTCGTCGGCGATCCCGACCGCATCCTCGCCGATTACGGTTTCGGCCGCGCCCATCACCGCGTCCTGCACTTCGTCCAGCGCCGGCCGGGTCTGACCATCGCCGAATTGCTCGACATTCTCCAGATCACCAAGCAGAGCCTGAACCGCGTGCTCAAGGAGCTGGTCGAGAAAGGCTATATCGAGCAGCGCACCGGGCGGCAGGACAAGCGCCAGCGCCATCTCCACACCACGCCGGCCGGGCAGGACCTGGCGCTGCGGCTCGTGCGCCTCCAGGCGAAGCGCATCAACCGGGCGCTCGAAGGCACCACGCCCGAGACCGCCGCCGTCGCCGCGCGCTATCTCGCCGCCCTGATCGACCCCGCCGAGCGACCGAAAGTAGAGCGCCTTCTCGACAAGCCTTGAGGCTCTCTTAGCGGCGACCGGCTCCACGGGTTATGCTATGGGAGCCCTGCACCGCGAGCGCGCCGGCCTGGACCGGCGCAGGAGAAAGGCGCGAGATGATCGCAACCGAAACCCTGGCGAAGCCGGCCCGCAAGGCCCTGCCCGACGAGGCCCCGCATGTCCTCGTCGTCGATGACGACCGGCGCCTGCGCGAGCTGCTGGCCCGCTTCCTCGGCGATAATGGCTACCGCGTGACGACGGCAGCCAATGCGGCCGAGGCCGATACGCGGCTCGGCAATCTCGTCTTCGACGCGATCGTGCTCGACGTGATGATGCCCGGCGAGAACGGCTTCGATTTCGCCCGCCGATTCCGTGGCGGCTCCGCCGTGCCGATCCTGATGCTCACCGCCCGCGCCGACGGCAAGGACCGCATCAACGGCCTGGAGATCGGCGTCGACGATTATCTCTCGAAGCCGTTCGAACCGCGCGAATTGCTGCTCAGGCTCGGCAATATCCTGAGGCGCACACTCGTCGTCGAAGCCGCGCAATCCGGCACGCGGCCGGATTTCGTCCGCTTCGGACCGTTCATCTACGGGCTGGCGCGCGGCGAATTGCGCAAGGGCGAGGAGACCATCCGCCTGACCGAGCGGGAGCGCGAGATCCTGACCGCACTGGCTGAACGCGCCGGCGAGGTCGTGCCGCGCGAGGAGCTGGCCGCGCAGGGCTCGGCCGCCAACGACCGCACCGTGGATGTCCAGATGAACCGCCTGCGCCGCAAGATCGAGCGCGACCAGGCCGACCCGCTCTATCTCCAGACCGTCCGCGGCGTCGGCTACAGGCTGGTGACGGACCGGACGTGACGCCGCTGCAGCCCGGCAGGAATGGCCCATCCGTGCTGCGCGCTGCCGCACGCACGATGGCGCGCGCCCTCGCTGGGCTGGAGCGAGCGCTGGACAATCTCGGCCAGGCTGTGCGCCCGGTCTTCAAGCGCATCGGCCGTCCCTTGCAGGTCATCGGGCGCTACATGCCCAAGGGGCTCTATCCGCGCGCGCTCGTCATCGTCATCGCGCCGGTCGTGCTGCTGCAATCGGTCATCGCCTATGTCTTCATGGAGCGGCACTGGCAGACGGTGACGCAGCGCCTCTCCTCAGCCGTCTCGGCCGACATCGCCATGCTGATCGATGTCTACGAGAGCTACCCGCAGGACGCCGACACAACGACGCTGTCGCGCATCGCGGCCGAGCGGCTCGGCATGGACCTCGACATCATCCCCGATTCCGACCTGCCGGCGCCGGGCCCGCGCCCGTTCTTCTCATTGCTCGACAACGCGCTCTCGACCGAGCTCAGCCAGCAGGTCGCCCGCCCGTTCTGGCTCGACACGGTCGGCCGCTCCAGCCTGATCGAGATCCGCATCAAGCTCGGCAAGGACGTGATGCGCATCCTGACGCGGCGCAATGCGGCCTATGCCTCGAACAGCCACATCTTCTTGCTCTGGATGATCGGCACCTCGCTCATCCTGCTCACCATCGCGGTGCTGTTCCTGCGCAACCAGATCCGCCCGATCCTCAAGCTCGCCGACGCGGCCGAAGCCTTCGGCAAGGGCCGCGATGCCGATTTCCGGCCGCGTGGCGCCCGCGAGGTCCGCCGCGCCGGCAATGCCTTCATTGAGATGAAGCGGCGCGTCGAGCGCTCGATCGGCGAGCGCACGACGATGCTGAACGGCGTCAGCCACGACCTGCGCACCATCCTCACCCGCTTCAAGCTCTCGCTCGCGCTGATGGAGCGCTCCTCGGAGATCGAGGCGCTGGAGAAGGATGTCGACGAGATGAGCCGCATGCTCGAGGATTATCTCGCCTTCGCCCGCGGCGATGCCGGCGAGACCGCCGTCGAGACCGATATCCGCGCGCTTCTCGAGGAGTTGAAATCCGACGCAGAGCGGCAAGGCCACCAGACCGAGCTGACCGTGATCGGCGACCCGCTCGTCGTGATCCGTCCTGACGCCTTCCGCCGCCTGCTGACCAACCTCGTCTCCAACGCCGCCCGCTATGGCGACCGCATCGCCATCCGTGCGACCCACGACGCGCGCTATCTGATCGTGATGGTCGACGATGACGGCCCCGGCATCCCGCCGGACCAGCGCGAGGACGTCTTCCGCCCGTTCTTCCGGCTCGACGAGGCCCGCAATGTCGACGGCGGCGGCACGGGGCTCGGCCTCGCCATCGCCCGCGACATCGCCCGCGCCCATGGCGGCGACATCATGCTCGGCGACTCCCCGCTCGGCGGCCTGCGGGCGACGGTGCGGTTGCCCGTCTAGAATCGGCCTCAGCTAACCTTGATCGGCGCAAGCTCGGGCAAGCGCGCCACCGCGTGGTCGATGAAGGCTCGGACACGCGGCGCCGGCTGGCGGCCGCCCGGCACCACGAGTTGCACCGGCAGCGGCGGCGGCTCGAAATCCCGGAGCAAGCGCACCAGCGAACCCGCTGCCAGATCGTCCGCGGCTTGATAGGACAGCACGCGCGCGAGCCCACGCCCGGCCCGCGCGGCGATCAGGACCGACTCAACCTCGTTGACGATCAGGCGCGGCGTCAGCACGACGGCGCTGCCTGAGCGCGGCCCGCCGAAGCGCCAGGTCAGCGTCTGGTTGGCGGCGACGCTCGCGATCGTCTCATGCGCCGTGATGTCGGCAGGCCGCCGCAGCGGCGGGCAGCCTTCGAGATAGGATGGCGCCGCAACGAGGATGCGCCGAACCTCGCCGACCTTGCGCACCAGCAGGCCGGAATTCGGCAAGGGTCCGATCCGGATGGCAAGCTGCAGATCCTCCTCGATCAGGCCGAGATTCCGGTCCGCCAGCACGAGTTCGACCTGCACCTGCGGATAGCGGTCGAGGAACTCGCTCACCAGCGGCGTAACATGCCGCCGGCCGAAGGAGAGCGGCGCGGTGATCCGCAGCAGACCGCTGACCGGCTCGGCCGCCGCGACGCCGAGCGCCGCCTCGTAGTCGGCGAGCAGGCGCCGCGCCGTGGTCGCAAGCTCGCGGCCGGCATCGTTCGGAGTCAGGCGTCGCGTCGTCCGCGCGATCAGTTGCGTCCCGACCCGCTCCTCCAGCCCGGCGAGCGCGCGCGTCACGGCGGGGCGCGACTTGCGCAGGCGGCGGGCCGCTCCGGCGAGGCTGCCCGCATCGACGATCGCGACGAAGATCGCCAGCTCCTCGATCCGATCCATCGCATCGTTCCGAAAACTGAAATTCTGAGTTCAACCGATAGCAGATTTCGGCCAATCCGCGAAACGATCATGATACCCGCAGAATCAGGAGCATCGCGATGCCATCGTCAGAGATCATCCTCCACGGAACGCCCCTTTCGGGCCATGCGCACCGCGTCGAGCTGCTGCTGCTGGCGCTCGGCCTGCCCTATCGCACCGAGGAAGCTCCGGCCGATGTCCGGCGGAGCGACGCCTTCCGCAAGCTCAACCCTCTCGGCCAGATTCCTGTGCTGCAGGACGGCGAACTCACGCTCGCCGACAGCAATGCGATCATGGTCTATCTGGTCCGGCGCTATGCCCCGGACAGCACCTGGCTGCCGGCCGACCCTGTCGGCGCGGCCCATGTTCAGCGCTGGCTCTCGATCGCCGCCGGCGAGGTCATGCACGGCCCCTCGATCGCGCGCCTGATCACCCAGTTCGGCCTGAAGGACGACAAGGCCCGCGCCGAGCGGATCGCCGCCCGTCTCCTCACCTTCATGGAAGAGCATCTGACAACGCGCGACTATCTCGCCACCGCGCATCCGACGATCGCCGATCTCGCCTGCTATTCCTATGTGGCTCATGCGCCGGAAGGCGGCATCTCGCTGAAGCCCTATCCGGCTGTGCAACGCTGGCTGGCCCGCATCGAGGCCCTGCCCTTCTTCAAGCCGATTCCCCCTTCGCCCCTGCCGCCGGAGCTCGACGACGATGCTGCCTGACGGCCCCTTCCATGCTGGCGAGCTAGCCGCTCAGGCTCTGGCCGGCGTCGCCTCGCGCGGCGCCGGCATCCGCGACTTCATGCCCGATCAGCACCGCATCTTCTTCGGGCAGCTCCCCTGGCTCTTCGCGGGCGTGCTCGACCGGGACGGCTGGCCGTTGGCGACGGCGCTGGCCGCGGCGCCCGGCTTCGCGGCAAGTCCGACCCCGACCGCGCTGTCGATCGCGGCCCTGCCCGCCCGCGATGATCCCGCCTTCGAGGCGTTCCGGCCGGATAGCCCGATCGGCCTGCTCGGGCTCGAATTCGAGACCCGCCGCCGCAACCGCGCCAATGGCCGGATCGGGACAATCGGCGCAGATGGCTTCACTGTCTCCGTGACGCAGAGCTTCGGCAATTGCGCGAAATACATCCAGCTCCGCAACAGGGTCCGGGATGGTCAGGAGCCCGCCACATCACCCGCCGAACTGTCGGGACTCGACGCGCAGGCGCGGACCCTGATCGCCGGGGCCGACACGCTGCTCGTCGCCAGCGCCGCAGCCGTGGAGAGCGAGATCGGCGGCGTCGACATCTCCCACCGTGGCGGCCGGCCCGGCTTCGTCCGCATCGACGGCGACACCCTCACCATCCCGGATTTCGCGGGCAACAACTACTTCAACACCTTCGGGAATCTGCTGCAGGAGCCGCGCGCGGCGCTGCTCTTCGTCGATTTCGAGACGGGAAGCCTGCTGCAATTGCAAGGCGAAGCCGAGATCGTCTGGCAAGGGCCAGAGCTGGCGTGGCTCGACGGCGCCGAGCGCCTCTGGCGCTTCCATGTCAGGCGCGGCTGGCGGCGGGCTCATGCTTTGCCCTTGCGCTGGTCGGCACCGGAATTCGCGCTGACGACTTTGCAGACAGGCTTATGGGCGGCCGCAGCCTAGAGCGGCTGATTTCACGCGGAAACACATCGTCATTCCGGGCTTGACCCGGAATCCATCATAGAGCGCAGCGTCCTCCGATGGAATCCGGATCGGCGCCTCTACGCGGCTTGTCCGGAATGACGGCGTGTTTCCGGGACAATGAAGCGGACTCTAATAGAGCCGCCCGCCGATCGGCACTTCGTGCCCCGGCCCGATCAGGACGACTTCGCCCTCAGCATCGGGAATGCCGAGCGTCAGCACCTCCGACATGAACTTGCCGATCTGGCGTGGCGGGAAATTGACCACCGCGAGAACCTGCCGGCCGGGGAGATCCTCCGGCCGATAGTGCTTGGTGATTTGGGCCGAGGATTTCTTGCGGCCGATCGTGCCGCCGAAATCGATGACGAGCTTGATCGAGGGCTTGCGCGCCTCAGGGTAAGGCTCTGCCTCGACGATCGTGCCGACGCGAATGTCGATTTTCAGGAAATCGTCGAAGCCGATCTGCGCAGCCGGAGCGGCGGACTCACTCAAAACTCTGCCCACCCGTCATCGCGTGCATCAGCCTTGGGCGCCGCGGCGGCGGCGCCGTTATAGGCCTTGGCGCGCGGAGCCGCCGGTCGCGGCGCCGCAGCGACGGCCGCACGCATCGTCTGCGAGATCGCCTTGAGCTTTGCGACGTCGCCGCCGAGCTGGAAGCGCGCGACCAGCGCGGAAAGCCGGTCCGCTTCCTGGGACAGGGAATGCGCGGCGGCGGTCGACTGCTCGGCCATCGCGGCGTTCTGCTGGGTCGCCTGATCCATCTCGCCGACGGCGGAATTGACCTCCTGAAGGCCCGAAGCCTGCTCCTGCGCAGCGCCGGCGATCTCGGCGACCAGCGTGGTGACGCGAGTGATCTCGGATGCCATGCGCTGCAGCGCGCCACCGGTCTGTCCGACGAGCTGGACGCCCTTCGCCACCTCGATGGTCGAGGCGTCGATCAAGGTCTTGATCTCCTTGGCCGCGGAAGCGGAACGCTGGGCCAGGGCCCGCACCTCGGAGGCCACGACCGCGAAGCCCTTGCCCGCGTCGCCGGCCCGGGCCGCCTCGACCGAGGCGTTGAGCGCAAGCAGGTTGGTCTGAAACGCGATCTCGTCGATGACGCCGACGATCTGCGAGATTTCCTGGGCCGATTTCTCGATGCCGCCCATCGCCGTCACCGCGTCGCGGACGATGCTGGTCGACTGCTCGGCCTCGGTCTTGACCTGCTCCGTCGCCTGGTTGGCGAGGCGCGCGCTCTCGGCGGTCTGGCGGACCGTAGCGGTGAGCTCGTCGAGCGCCGTCGCGGTTTCCTCGACGGAGGATGCCTGCTGCTCGGTACGGCTGGCAAGATCGTCGGCGGCCTGGCTGATCTCGGTGGAGCCCGCTTTCATGCTCTCGGTATTGGTCGCGATCTGGCGCATCGCGTCTTCAAGCTTGGCGATGGCGCCGTTGAAGTCATCCTTGAGCTTGACATACTCGGCGGTGAAGCTGTCCTCGATCCGATAGGTCAGGTCGCCGTCCGAGAGGCGCTCCAGGCCGAGGCCGAGAGCCTGGACCACATCGGCCTGCACGCGGGCATGTTCGGCCCGGTCAGCCTCGTTGCGGCGGCGTTCACCGTCGGCGGCATGGCGATGGCCGGCGGCCTCCTCCTCCATGCGCAGCTTGTCGGCCTGCATTGCCTCCTTGGCGAGGGCCGCGTCGCGGAAGACGACGAGCGTGCGCGCCATGGCACCGATCTCGTCGGACCGCTCCTGATGCGCGATCGGGGTGTCGAGCTGGCCCGCCGCCAGGCCCTCCATCGAGCCACGCACCGAATGCAGCATGCCGGAGGCGCGGCGGCTCAGCACGATCACGAGACCCAGCATGACGAGCCCGAGCGGCACCAGCACCTTGGCAACGCCGCCGACCATGCCCATGAAGGCCGTATCGACATCCTGGACATGCAGCCCCGAGCCGACCACCCACTGCCATTGCGGAATGCCGATGATGTAGGAAATCTTGAGCGAGGGCTCCTTGTCGCCGGCCTTGAGCCAGCCATAGTCGACGAAGCCTTCGGTCTTGGCCTTCGCCAGCGCGACCATCTCCTGGACGAAGAACTTGCCCTCCGCGTCCTTGAGCGGCTTCATGTCCGTCGACTGGATCTTCTTGTTCGCGTGCAGGACGCTGATGCCGTCGTAATTGATCAGGAAGTAGTAGTTGCCGCCATCAAAGCGCGCGCTGTCGAGCGCATCCATCGCCAGCTTCTTGGCGTCCTCTTCCTTCAGCTCGCCACTTTGGACCCGGGCCAGATAGCCCTTGACCGTCGTAGCCGCGGCCTCGACGGCGTTCTTCATCTCGGCCCGCTTGAGCATGATCATCTCGTTGCGGGCGGCATTCAGCGTATAGCCGACGCTGCCGACGGCGATCAGCACGGCCAGGGCAGCGATCAGACCAAAAGAACGGCTGATCGAAAGAGTCGCAAGTTTCCGGGTGATCGACATTCGCGTATCCTGCGCGATGGGGAATTTCCCTCATTCGCCCAGGATTGACTAAGGCACGCTTAACATTAGCGCAGTTTCGCCATATTTCACGAATCGGTCCGGTACCGGCCACTCCGCGCCTAGAGGCTGTTAGGGCCCCTAGATTGCCGGCGCGTAATCCTCGTTGTCCTCGCCGCGATCCGAGGCGCGTTCACGGCGGCGCGCCTTCAACGGGCGCCCGGAGCAGATCGCCCGCGCCAGCCCGCGGAACGGCGCCGTCAGGCGATGGACATCCTCGACACGGGCCATGATGCGGCCGGCCGTCTTCAACTCGCGATCGAGCCGCGCCATCGTCTTCGACAGCTCCGGCTCGTCATCGTCGAGCCAGGCCTCGGAGACCCGCGCCATCAGCAGCACGGCACCCTGCACGCGCAAAGCCCCGAGTGCGTCCTCTGTGGGGATGCCGGCCGAGGCCAGCATGTAGCGCCAGGAATTGACGGCCCCGCGATTGAGCGCCGCCAATGCCAGCGGGTCGCGGCGGATGACCGGCGCGATCTCGCGCAGGCCCGCCTTATAAGGCGCCATCGCGTCGAGCCGGCGCATGACGAGGTCGAATAGCCTCTCCTTGACCGGCTCGCCGGCGAGATCATCAGACGAACCGGCCAGCACGGCGTCGTCGACGATGCGCGTCACGCCGCCGAGCATCGCGAGTTTGGACGGGAACAGCCCGCGCAGTTGCGAGAGCGTCAAACCGGCCTCGGTCGCGATGTCCGGCAGCTCGATCTGATCCCAGGGCCGCTCTGCGGCGAGCTTCATCAGCGCATCGACGGCGCGCCTGCGCGGATCGGCCGGCTTGGCCGCGGATACGGACGGCGGCGCCTCGGGCGGGGTGGAAACGGGTTTGCGGGCCATGGGACAGCTCCTCTCGCTTCGCGTCGAGAGGAGGTTAGGCCGCTATCATGGCAGGTGGAAGGCTATTCAGCCGGAAAGCTCGCCGGCGCGACGTTTGGCGGCAGCCACTGCCTTGCGCATCAGCGGCTTCATGCCGTCATCGGCCATCAGCACCTCGAGCGCCGCAGCGGTGGTCCCCCCCGGCGAGGTCACGTTCTGGCGCAGCGTGCCGGGCGGCAGCGGCGACTGGAACAGCAATTCGCCCGCGCCTTCCACGGTCGCCCGCGCCAGACGCTCCGCGACATCGGCCGGCAGACCGGCATCCTTGCCGGCTGCGGCCAGGCATTCGACGAGATGGAAGACATAGGCCGGCCCCGAACCCGACACGGCCGTCACGGCATCGATCAGCCCCTCGTCATCGAGCCATTCGACCTTGCCGATGCTGCCCAGCAGGGCGTCGGCGGTGGCGCGCTGGGCCGCACTCACACCTTTGCCGGGAGCGGCGGCGGTGGCGCCGCGCTGCACGGCCGCCGGCAGGTTCGGCATGGCGCGGATGATCGCATTGGCGTTGGGCAGGCGCGCTGCGAGGTCGCCCAGCGTCTTGCCGGCCAGGATCGAAATCAGCAGCGTCCTGGGATGGATGAAGGCCTGCACGGCCGGCGCCGCCGTATCGAGCATCTGCGGCTTGGTCGCGAGCACGACGACATCGGCGGCGGGGATGTCCTTGGCGGAGGGATTGAGCCGCATGCCCTTCTCCTGAGCGAGCGCGACCATCTCGTCCGATGGCTTCGGATCGATCAGGCTGATTCCCGTGGGGTCGATGCCGATGCGCAGCCAGCCCTCCAGCATCGCGCCGCCCATCTTGCCGGCGCCGATCAGGACGAGCGATTGCGGAAGGGAATTCGACATGACGGCCTCTCAAGGCTTGGCGTTTCGCGGGCCCCTGCCCGGAAGCTCACAGCCGGGAGCCTTCCCGTCCCGCAGCCGCCCGGTCAAGCCCGTCCCCACAGATTCGGCGGATCAGGCCTCGCCGACCGTCTCCAGAATGGCGCCTTCCATGCCTTCCTTGGCGGTCTTGCCGGCCCAGACGACGAACTGGAAAGCCTGATAGTAGCGCTCGCAGGCCTCGACCGCAGCCTTCACCAGCGCCGCCGCCTGCTCCTCGGTCGGCTCGGCGCCGCCGGAGAGCAGCAGGCCATGGCGGTACATCACCACGCTCTCGCTGCTCCAGAGATCGAAATGGCCAAGCCAGAGCTGCTCGTTCACGAGGCTGACGAGCTGCAGCACCTCGCTGCGCCGCCGCTCCGGCACCTTGAGATCGAAGGCGCAGGCGATATGCAGCGCCTCCACCTCGGCGAGCCAGGTGATGGCGACATGGTATTCCGACCAGCCGCCGGTGACGGAGACCGAAAGCTCGTCCTCGCTGTCGCGATCGAAGGACCAGTCGTTGAGGGCGGCAAGGCGCTCGAACAGGTCGAGCGGGTTGGAAGGCCGATCAAGCTCGGCATCCATATCGAGGTCTATCATGCCCTAAGGTCCACCTTCCGGATGCTGGCGCATCCGGCGCGTTCGAGAAGAGGAACACGGCGACTGGAAAGCCGAAGGAACGCAACACACCTCCGGAGCCTCCCGAAGGAGATGCTCCCATCCGGCGCGGCAGGACGAATCCGCCCGACGAATCAATTCTTTCCACCGACGATAGCGCAGGCGCTGTGACGCTCCCAACACGGCGCCAAGCTCCGCGGATTCGGCCGGCAGGCTCAATCCCTCTGGAGGGCTGTCCACAGCACATGGCTGTGGACATGACCTGAGGGCAACCGGGGCGCGCTTTCCGCACAACCCGGGAGGGTCTCAGGCCTTGCCGAGCTTCTCCTCCAGCGCCTTCAGTCGCGCTGCCAGCTTGTCGTTCTCCTCGCGGGCGATCAGCGTCATCTCGCGCACCGCCTCGAATTCCTCGCGGGTGACGACGTCGAGATCGCGCAGCAGGCGCTCGATCTGGGTCTTCACCACGGTCTCGACCTCGCGCCGCACGCCCTGCGCCGCGCCGGCGGCATCCGTGGCGAGGCGGGCGATATCGTCGAGGATGCGGTTGCCGGGGTTGACCATGGTTCTCTCCTTAGAGCATCGGTCCGAAAAGTGTGACGCGGTTTTCGGAAAAAGCCGATGCAAATTCAAAGATCTGGAGCATCGGACTGAATACGATATTCAGTCCGATGCTCTAGATGCGCGAAACTCTCTGACGACAGCCTATAAGCAGCGCAGGCGGGGGTCGCAATTGCGGCGGGTTGTCGGGCTTGCCCGCGAGGCGCCGGCGCGCTCACATGCGCAACCTGCCGGAGGACAAGCGCCATGGCCCTGCATTTTACACCCGCCGAATTTGCCCGCCGCCGCGAAGCCCTGCTGTCCGCGATGCAGAAGGATCGTCTCGATGCGCTCTTCCTGTTTCAGCAGGAATCGATGTTCTGGCTGACCGGCTACGACACCTTCGGCTTCTGCTTCTTCCAGTGCCTCGTCGTCAGAGCCGATGGCACGATGGCGCTGCTGACCCGCTCCGCCGACCTCCGCCAGGCGCAGCAGACCTCCAACCTCGGCGATATCCGCATCTGGAAGGACGGCCGCGACGCCGATCCGACGGAAGACCTGCTCGCGCTGACCCGCGATCTCGGTCTCGCCGGCAAGCGCATCGGCGTGGAGTTCGAATCCTACGGTCTCGTCGCCTCGAACTACCGCAAGCTCGAAGCGCGCTTCGCCGGGCAGGCCGAACTCGTCGACGCCTCGCTGATCGTCACCCGCCTCCGGGCCGTGAAATCGGCGGAGGAGATCGCCTATGTGCGCCGCGCCGCCGTGCTAGCCGACGCTGCCGACCGCGCCGCGCTCGCCGCGATAAGGGCCGGCGCCGACGAAGGCGAGATCCTCGCCGCCCAGCACAACGCAATCTTCGCCGGCGGCGGCGACTACCCCGCCAACGAATTCATCATCGGCTCGGGCCGCGACGCCCTGCTCTGCCGATACAAATCCGGCCGCCGCAGACTCGACGCGAACGACCAGATCACCCTCGAATTCGCCGGAACCGACCGGCATTATCACGTCGCAGCGATGCGCACGGTGGTCGTCGGCGAACCGCGCCCGCTCCACCGCCCCTATCACGCCGCCGCCCGCGACGCGCTGCTCGCCTGCGAGGCTGCATTGAAGCCAGGCCGGACCGCCGGCGACGTCTTCGCCGCCCATGCCCGCGTCTTCGATGAGCACGGGCTGGCGCAACACCGACTTAATGCCTGCGGCTACTCGCTGGGCGCCAAGTTCACCCCGTCCTGGATGGATTGGCCAATGTTCTACGAAGCGAATGACTGGCCGATCGTACCGGGAATGGTGATGTTCGCCCATATGATCCTGATGGATTCAGCCAGCGAAACCGCGATGTGCCTGGGCCGGACTTATCTGGTCGGCGAAACCAGCGCCGAAGCGCTCAACCTGCCCGATCTGGACCTCGTCATCCGTTAAGCCTAGAACAGCGGCGCAGGGAATCTCGAAGCGATCCACAGCCCAAAGGGCGGGAGGCGTCATGATCAACCGTTTGAGCGGCCTCGTTCTGGGGCCGGTTTTGGCGCTGGCTGTCGCCGGCTGCCAGGAAACCACCCAGACCGCGGCCCGGCCGCGCGTCGACGCGCCGGGCGTCCCGGTCTCGGTCCAGAGCATCTCCGGCGCACCGGAAAACGTCACCACCAGCTTCGCCGGTCTGCTGGGCGAGGCCGCGGCCGAGCGCAAAATGGAGATCGTCCCCGGCAACAAGCCGGCGCGCTTCCGCGTCAAGGGCTACCTCACGGCACAGCCGACCGAGGACGGCCAGACCGCGCTCGCCTTCGTCTGGGATGTCTATGATTCGACCAAGCAGCGCGCCCAGCGCGTGCAGGGCGAGAGCATCGGCAAGCGCAGCGGCGGTTCCGATCCCTGGGCCGGCATCGACCAGACGGTGGTCGCGAAGGCTGCCTCGGATTCGATGGACGCGATCGCCGGCTTCCTCGTCACAGCGCCGGGCGTCGAGACGCTCACCGTCGACGAAAAGCCCGCCAAGCCTGCCAAGGCGGTGACCCGCGTCGCCGCGACGGACGAGAAAAAGAAGAGCTGACCCGGCCACGGCGACGCCGCGGCAGTGGTTTCCGCGCCACGGCGCAGCGTCGTGCACTTTTTGCTCGTCAATATTGCACTGCAGCGGTCGACTCCGTCCGACCGCGCTGTTAAGAGCCGACCGAATTGAGCCGGCAATGCCGGCCCTCCCTGCTCAGCCTGACTGCAACGGTGCGCTACGGCATGGCCTCCCACTTCAAAGTCGTCGCCGGCAACTCCAATCGCCCGCTCGCCGAGGCGATCTGCAACCATCTCAGCATTCCGCTCGCCAAGGCCTCGGTCCGGCGCTTCGCCGACATGGAGGTCTTCGTCGAGATCCAGGAGAACGTGCGGGGCCAGGATGTCTTCGTCATCCAGTCGACCTCGTTCCCGACCAACGACCACCTGATGGAGCTGCTGATCATCACCGATGCTTTGCGCCGCTCCTCGGCCAAGCGCATCACGGCGGTGATCCCCTATTTCGGCTATGCCCGCCAGGACCGGCGCGCCTCCGGCCGCACGCCGATCTCGGCCAAGCTGGTCTCCAACCTGATCACCCATGCCGGCGTCGACCGCGTGCTGACGCTCGATCTCCATGCCGGCCAGATCCAGGGCTTCTTCGACATCCCGACCGACAACCTGTTCGGCGCCCCGCTGATGG
>JBDHTM010000009.1:0-78272 GCA_039808685.1 Allobosea sp.
TGCTCGGCTCGGTGCTGATGCTGCTGGCCGTGATGGCGATGTACTGGAACGCCGGCACCACCGACATCCCGACGCTGCTGGCGCACAAGTTCCCGTCGCAGATGCAGACCTGGCTGTGGCTGGCCTTCTTCGCCTCCTTCGCGGTGAAGATGCCGATGTGGCCGGTCCACACCTGGCTGCCCGACGCGCATGTCGAGGCGCCGACCGCCGGCTCCGTCGTCCTGGCGGCGATCCTGCTGAAGATGGGCGGCTACGGCTTCATCCGCTTCTCGATCCCGATGTTCCCGGAAGCCTCGGCGCTGTTCGCGCCGCTGGTCTTCGCCCTCTCGGTCATCGCCATCGTCTACACCTCGCTGGTGGCGCTGATGCAGGAGGACATGAAGAAGCTGATCGCCTATTCCTCCGTCGCCCATATGGGCTTCGTGACGATGGGCCTCTTCACCCTGACGCCGCAGGGCATCCAGGGCGCGATGTACCAGATGGTCAGCCACGGCCTGGTCTCCGGCGCGCTCTTCCTCTGCGTCGGCGTGATCTACGACCGCATGCATACCCGCGAGATCGCCGCCTATGGCGGTCTCGTGAACCGGATGCCGGCCTATGCCGTCGTGTTCATGGTCTTCACCATGGCCAATGTCGGCCTGCCCGGCACCTCCGGCTTCGTCGGCGAGTTCCTGACGCTGCTCGGCGCCTTCCGCGCCAATCCCTGGGTGGCGTTCTTCGCGACCTCCGGCGTCATCCTCTCGGCGGCCTACGCGCTCTGGCTCTATCGCCGGGTCGTGTTCGGCGAGCTCACGAAGCCCGAGCTGAAGGACATCAAGGACCTGAACGTCCGCGAATACGTGACGCTGGTCCCGCTCGTCCTGCTGACGGTCTGGTATGGTGTCCAGCCGCATCAGATTCTCGACGCCTTCGCGGCGCCGACCGAAGCGCTCATCAAGAACTATCAGGCAGCCCTCGCCGTCGCGAAGACGGCGCTGGCGGCCGCGCAGTAAGGTCTCGTCATGGCTCTGCCCGCTCTCGGCCCGGCCCTGCCGGAAATCATCCTCGCCATCGGCGCCATCGTGATGGTGCTGGTCGGCGCGATCCAGGGCGAGCGCTCGATGCGCCTGCTCGAAGGGCTGGCCATCGCGCTGCTCGCGGTCGCGCTGGCGCTGGTCGTCTCCGGCACCGGCAAGCTCATGACCTTCAACAACGGCTTCGTCGCCGACGGCTTCGCCCGCTTCATGAAGGTGCTGACGCTGCTCGGAGCCGGCGCTTCGATCCTGCTCTCGGCCGATACGATGCGGCGCCAGGGCACGATGCGCTTCGAGTTCCCGGTCCTGGTCGTGCTCTCGACCATCGGCATGATGATGATGATCTCGGCGAACGATCTCATCAGCCTCTATGTTGGCCTCGAACTGCAGTCGCTGGCGCTCTATGTCGTCGCCGCCTTCGACCGCGACAACGCCCGCTCGACCGAAGCCGGCCTGAAGTATTTCGTGCTTGGCGCGCTCTCCTCCGGCATGCTGCTCTATGGCGGCTCGCTGGTCTATGGCTTCACCGGCACCGTCACCTTCCCGGGCATCGCCGCGGCGACGGCCGGCGGTCATGCCGGCATCGGCCTGATCTTCGGCATCGTCTTCATCGCGGCCGGCGTCGCCTTCAAGATCTCGGCCGTGCCGTTCCATATGTGGACGCCGGACGTCTACGAGGGCGCCCCGACCCCAGTCGCCGCCTTCTTCGCCTCGGCGCCCAAGATGGCCGCCATGGCGATGGTGATCCGCGTCTTCATCGGCGCCTTCCCTGGCGCGATCCATGACTGGCGCCAGATCATCGTCTTCATCTCGATCGCCTCGATGGCGCTCGGCGCCTTCGCCGCGATCGGCCAGCGCAACATCAAGCGGCTGCTCGCCTATTCCTCGATCGCCAACATGGGTTATGCGCTGGTCGGCCTCGCCGCCGGCACGCCTGAGGGCGTGCAGGGCGTGATGACCTATATGGCGATCTATCTCGCTACGACGCTCGCCGCCTTCGCCTGCGTGCTGATGATGCGCCGCGACGGCAAGCTGGTCGAGGACATCTCGGAGCTCGCCGGACTGTCCCGCACCAATGGCTGGATGGCCTTCGCGATGGCGATGATGATGTTCTCGCTCGCCGGAATCCCGCCGCTCGCCGGCTTCTGGGCGAAGTGGTACGTCTTCCTCGCCGCGATCAACGCGAAGCTTTATGTGCTCGCCATCATCGGCGTGCTGACGAGCGTGGTCGGCGCCTATTACTACCTGCGCATCGTCAAGGTGATGTATTTCGACGAGCCCAAACCGGCTTTCGAGAAGTCGGATCTCGGCGTGCGCACGGTGCTCCTTGTCTCGGCGATCTTCGTGCTGGTGCTTTCGCTGGTGCCGGCGCCGCTCTTCGACTCGGCCGCCGCCGCGGCGAAGTCGCTGTTTTGATGCTTCCCCGTCATGGTCGGGCTTGTCCCGACCATCCGCGTCTTCGCCGGTCGAAGGCTGTGTTCAAGACGTGGATGCTCGCCACAAGGGCGAGCATGACGGCGTGGACCAACTCCCATGCTCGGTGAGGCCGCCCGCGCCGCGGGCTACCGGTTGATCGTCCGGGACGAGGTCGGCTCCACCATGGAGGAGGCCCGCCGTGCGCTCGAACAGGGCGAGCCGGGCAAGCTCTGGATCGTCGCCCGCAGCCAGAATGCCGGCCGCGGTCGCCATGGCCGGCAATGGGGCTCTCCGCCCGGCAATCTCTATACCAGCCTGCTGCTCACCGACCCGTGCGAGCCGGCGCTGGCGCCGCAGCTCGGCTTCGTCGTGGGGCTCGCCCTGCACGATGCCGCAGCCAGGCTGCTCGGCCCGGCCGCCTCCGGCCTCCGGCTGAAATGGCCGAATGACCTGCTGCTCGACCGCGCCAAGACCTCCGGCCTGCTGCTGGAGGGCGAGAGCCGGGCAGGGCGCTTCAACGTCATCGTCGGCTGCGGCGTCAACATCGCCTCCTGCCCCACGGACACGCCCTATCCTGCGACCTTCCTCAAGGCATCGGCGCCGCAGGCCAATGTCGAGGCCATGCTGACGGGCCTGAGCGACGCCTTCGCCCAGCGTTTCGCCATCTGGTCGCAACCCGGCGGCTTCGGCCCGACCCGTGCTGCCTGGCTGGAGCGCGCCGCCTTCCTCGGCGAGGCGATCACCATCCGCCTGCCCGAAGGGCCGCTGACCGGCATCTTCATCGGCCTCGATCCGACCGGGCGCCTCGAACTCGAAACCGGATCCGGCCGCCGCATCATCGATGCCGGCGACCTCTTCTTCGGCCCGCCCACCTGAATACGCAGCCCCGCTCGACCTCCGTCGATCTGGAGGCGGCCCCTTGGGCATGCTAGGGCTCCTTGCCATCACGCGGCATAGATCAAGCCAGTGCCAGAATCAGGATTGCCAGTGACCCGCTCCTCCGACCAGCTCGTTTTCGTTCCCCTCGGCGGCCTCGGCGAGATCGGCATGAATGCCGCTCTCTACGGCTTCGGGCCGGAAGGGCGGCGAAAATGGATTCTGGTCGATTGCGGCCTGTCCTTCGCCGGGCCGGAGGCGCCGGGCGTCGATATCGTGCTGCCTGACCTGCGCTACATCATCGAGGAACGGGCGAACCTCCTCGGCATCGTCATCACCCACGCCCATGAGGACCATATCGGCGCGCTCGCCGCGCTCTGGCCCTCGCTGCGCGCCCCCGTCTACTGCACGCGCTTTGCCGCTGGCCTTCTGGCGACGCGCCGCCTCTCCGAGCCCGGTGCGCCCAATGTCGAGATCAATGTCGTGCCGCAAGGCGGGGCGATCACGCTCGGCCCCTTCGACATCGAGTTCGTGCCGGTGGCCCACTCGATTCCGGAATCGAATGCGCTCGCGATCCGAACGCCGGCCGGTCTCGTCGTCCATACGGGCGACTGGAAGATCGACCCCACCCCGCGCGTCGGCCTGCCGACCGACGAGAAGCGCCTGCGCGAGCTCGGCGAAGAGGGCGTCCTAGCGCTGGTCTGCGATTCCACCAACGTGATGCGCGACGGCACGAGCCCAAGCGAGGCCGATGTCGCCGCCAAGCTGAAGGAGCTGGTCGCCTCGGCGCCGGGCCGCGTCGCCGTCACCACCTTCGCCTCGAACGTCGCCCGCCTGCGCGCCGTCGCCGAAGCCGCTATGGCCAATGAGCGCGAGGTCGTGGTCGTCGGCCGCGCCATGGACCGCGTCATCGATGTCGCCCGCGAATGCGGCTATCTCGACGGCATTCCCGGCTTCCGGCCGGTCGACGCCTATGGCTATCTGCCGCGCGACAAGGTCGTCGCGCTGGTCACCGGCAGCCAGGGCGAGCCGCGCGCCGCGCTCTCGCGCATCGCCTCGGACGATCATCCCGAGATCGCACTCTCGCCCGGCGATCGCGTGATCTTCTCGTCGCGCACCATCCCCGGCAACGAGAAGTCGGTCGGCAACATCCTGAACGCGCTCGCCCGCGACAAGATCGAGATCATCACCGACCGGACGCATCTGGTCCATGTCTCCGGCCATCCACGCCGCGAGGAGATGGCCCGGCTCTATGGCTGGCTTAAGCCGCAGATCGCGATCCCCGCCCATGGCGAGGACCTGCATCTCGCCGAGCATGAAACCTTCGCTCGCAGCCTCGGCGTCAAGCATGTGCTGCGCGCCGGCAATGGCGACGTGGTCGCGATCTCGGGTGAGGGCGCGCGCAAGGTCGACGAGGTCCGGCATGGCCGGCTCTATCAGGACGGCTCGCTGCTGGTGAATGCTCTCGAGAAAACCATCCAGGAGCGCCGCCGCCTGTCCTTCGCCGGCATCGTCTCGATCGCGGTCGCGATCGACGAGAAGGGCGGCATTGCCGGCGAGCCCGAGATCGCCGTGCTCGGCCTGCCGCCACGCACCCTTGGCGGCATCGATTTCGACGAGTTCGTCGCCGATACCGTCGGCGATCTCATCGACAATATCCCGAAGGCCCGCCGGCGCGATCCCGAAGCCCTGCGCAACGCGCTGGAGCGCGGGGTGCGCAGCGCGGTGAACGAGGAGTGGGGCAAGAAGCCGCTGGTGCATGCGCTGGTGGTCGAGGTGTAGGGTACGCCTTGTTCGGCTAAATGCCGTCATTCCGGGCGGAGCGCAGCGCAGACCCGGAATCCATCGTAGGGTGCGACGCCCTTCGACGGATCCCGGATCGGCGCGGCTGCGCCGCTTGTCCGGGATGACGTGTGTTTCCGAGTCAGATGGACGAGATCGGGAAGAGAGACATGATCGGACGCCTGAACCACGTCGCCATAGCGGTGAAGGACCTCGAAGCCTCGACGGCGCTCTATCGCGATACGCTGGGTGCCCGCGTCTCGCAGCCGCAGGCCGAGCCGGAGCATGGCGTCACTGTCGTCTTCGTCGAGCTGCCGAACACCAAGATCGAATTGCTGGAGCCGCTCGGCGCCGACTCGCCAATCGCGAAGTTCCTCGAGCGCAATGCCGATGGCGGCATCCATCACATCTGCTACGAGGTCGACGACATCCTCGCAGCGCGGGACCGTTTGAAGGCGCAAGGTGCCCGCGTCCTCGGCTCCGGCGAGCCACGCATCGGCGCCCATGGCAAGCCGGTGCTGTTCCTGCATCCCAAGGATTTCCTTGGCACGCTGGTCGAGCTCGAACAGGCCTGACGACAATGACAGATATCGCTTTCCTGGGTCAGCCGGAAGCCGGCTCGCCGCGCTCGTTCAGCGCGGCGACCGTCGCGGGCGGGCTCGTCTTCGTCTCCGGACATTCGGCGCCGCACGATCCCGCGCGCGGCGTCCATCGTGGCGAGACGCCGGCCGATGAGGTCCGCAACGCGCTCGGCCGTATCGCCGAGATCCTGTCGGAGGCCGGCAGCTCCCTCGACCGCGTCGTGCAGATGACGATGCTGATCACCGATCCGGCCGACTATGCCGCCTGCAACGCCGAATATGTAAAGCATTTCCCCGGCGGCCTGCCGGCCCGCCATACCGCGCGCTTCGGCGTGCCGACCGAGGCGCGGGTCGCCTTCTCCTGCATCGCGCTCGCGGGGAAGGCGGGATGAACATCGTCGGCGGCCTCGCCCTCTATTTCGTGATCTGGTGGATCACGCTCTTTGCGGTGCTGCCCTTCGGCATTCGCAGCCAGCATGAGGCGGGCGATGTCGTGGCCGGCACCGAGCCTGGCGCGCCCGTGCTCCCGGGCTTGCTGAAGAAGGCTGCCATCACCTCGCTGATCGCGGCGGTGATCTTCGTCGGCGTCTGGTATGTCTGGGTGACCTATGACATTTGAGGGTGGCTTCGAGCGACGCAGCCGTCATTCCGGGGCTTCGCGCAGCGAAGAGCCCGGAACCCATGAACACGACGCTGCCGTCATGGTCGGGCTTGTCCCGATCATCCACGTCTTCCTTCATCGCAGGTGGCGTTCAAGGCGTGGATGCTCGCCACAAGGGCGAGCTTGACGGCTTCTGGAATAATTTCGTGTTCATGGGTTCCGGGCTCGGGCCTGAAGGTCCGCCCCGGAATGACGGCGGGTTGGGGTACCGCCCAAGAAAAAAGGCAAGGCCGATGCCTTGCCTTTGATAGTACGCTTTTTACCGCTGCATCGGCACACGTCTTCAGAAAGCGTGCGACTCATTTGCAAGGCGGGGCGTTTGTTCCTCCCAAGACCTGGTCCGCAGCGCTTTGACCCGCAAAGCGCTCCCAGCGCCGGAAGGATTAGCCGATTGTGACGACTATGTCACCAGTTTAGGCAGCGTCAGCCTGGAATTTTTGCAAGATTAGTCTCCGTTGCACTTGTGCGGTGCAGCAAGGGCAGGCGGCGGATCACCGCGATGCCTTGTTCCGGCCAAAGGATAGGGCTATCGACCGGCATCCGCCGGGCTCGCCGGCGGCCATGGAGATCTTCATGCTGCGCAGTTCGCTCGCCGCCCTTGCCGTCGTCGCCTCGCTCGGTTTCGCCCAGGCCCAGAGCCCGAAGCCGGATCCGGAGAATACCGTCGTTCTCGAGACCAAGGACGGCCCGGTGACGATCCGCCTGCGGCCGGACCTCGCGCCGAAGCACGTCGCGCAGATCAAGGCGCTGGTGAAGCGCGGCTTCTATGACGGCATCGTCTTCCATCGTGTCATCGACGGCTTCATGGCCCAGACCGGCGACCCGACCGGCACCGGCACCGGCAAGTCCGACCTGCCGAACCTGCCGGCCGAATTCACGCCCACGCCCTACAAGGTCGGCTCGGTCGGCATGGCCCGCTCGTCTTCGCCGGATTCGGCCAATTCGCAGTTCTTCATCTGCTTCGAGGGCTGCGGCTCGCTGACCGGCCAGTACACGCTCTTCGGCGAAGTCGTTTCCGGCATGGATGCCGTGCGCAAGATCAAGAAGGGCTCCAGCGCCAATAACGGCCAGGTGAGCAACCCCGACAAGATCGTCCGCATGCGCATGCAGGCCGACGCCAAGTAAGCCGGCGCGATCGCGCAGGGCGAGCCGGGGAGGGCACGGCGATGGTTCGGATGGCCCTGATCGGGATCGCCCTGACGCTCTGCGCGAGCGGCGCGCTCGCGCAGGACACGCGCGATCTCGGCCTGCCGCCGCCTTCCGGCTCGCAGAATCCGGTCCTGCCTCCGCCTTCGGGCTCGCAGAACCCGATACTGCCTCCGCAGAGCGGCCAGCGCTACAATCCCGGCATCGGCGGCCCGTTCGGCGGCGGCGACATCCCAGGCCTGGACCAGCGCCGGCTCGACTCACCGCGCGTCCTGCACGGCAGCGGCGAGATCGGGCTGATCGGCCAGATCACTCCCACTGAGCAGGTCGCTCCCGAGAGCCCCAAGGATGGCACCGAAACCGTCGACCGGCTCGACCAGATCGCCCCGGCGCTTCAGCGCTGCTGGACCCCGCCCCCCTTGCCCGGCGAACTGACGGGCGCGATGGTGTCGCTCCGCTTCAGCCTGCGGCGTGACGGCAGCCTCTTCGGCCAGCCGCGTGTCACCTGGGAGACCAAGCGCGGCGATGCCGAATTTCAGCAGCGCTTCAGCGATTCCGCCGTCGCCGCGATCCGCTCCTGCACGCCGATGAGGTTGTCGGCGGGCCTCGGAGCGAGTATCGCGGGACGACCCTTCACTATTCGCTTCCACGGCCGTGCGCGGCTCAACGAAAGGCAAACCTGATGTCGCTGGATCCCGAGAACACCATCGTCATGGAAACCACCAAGGGCAAGGTGGTGATCAAGCTGCGCCCCGACCTCGCGCCCGGCCATGTCGAGCGCATCAAGCTGCTCGCCCGCGAGGGCTTCTATGACGGCATCGTCTTCCATCGCGTCATCGACGGCTTCATGGCCCAGGTCGGCTGCCCGCACGGCACCGGCACCGGCGGCTCGAGCTATCCGGACCTGAAGCAGGAGTTCAACGCCGAGCCGCATGTCCGCGGCATCTGCTCGATGGCCCGCGCCCAGAACCCGAACTCGGCCAACAGCCAGTTCTTCATCGTGTTCGACGATGCCCGCTTCCTCGACAAGCAGTACACCGTTTGGGGCGAGGTCGTCGAAGGCATGGAGAATGTCGACAAGATCAAGCGCGGCGAGCCGGTGCGCGACCCCGATTCGATCGTCTCGATGAAGGTGATGGCCGACGCGGCCTGAGGACCTCGTTCAAGCGAGCCCTCGTCCGAGAAGCCGTGCTTGCGCGGCGTCTTGAAGAGGCTCGCTCCGGAACCTCGGCGTCATCCCGGGCTTGACCCGGGATCCATGCCGGAGCGCCTCTCGAGGAGGTTCAGGCAGGGATCCCGGCTCTCCGCTTCGCTGCGGCTGGGATGACCCGCGCGTTCGTACGACAGGCAACGATCAGTCCGATGAACGTCGATCTCTTCGATTTCGACCTGCCCGAGGACCGGATCGCGCTCAGGCCCGCAAGCCCGCGCGATGCGGCACGATTGCTCGTGGTGCGCCCGGATGCGCCGCAGCCGCTGGAGGATCGCGGCATCCGCGACCTGGTCTCGCTGCTTCAGCCCGGCGACGCGCTCGTCCTCAACGACACCCGTGTCATACCCTCCCGCCTGCGGGGGCGGCGTTATCGCGGGGCGGATTCGGCCCGCGTCGAGATCATGCTGCACAAGCGCGAGAGCGAGGACCGCTGGCTCGCCTTTGCCCGTCCGGCCAAGAAGCTCGCCATCGGCGAACGTGTGGTTTTCGATTCTGAAGCCGCCAGCAATGCCTGCGAGCTCGGCCGCCTGCAGGCCGAGGTGATCGCCAAGGGCGAAGGCGGCGAGGTCGAATTGCAGTTCAGCCTGACCGGCGCCTATCTCGACGAGGCGATCGAGCGGCTCGGCGAATTGCCGCTGCCACCCTATATCGCCGGCAAGCGCCCGACCGACAGCGCCGACACGGCCGACTACCAGACCAATTTCGCCCGGAAGGATGGCGCCGTGGCCGCCCCGACCGCGGGCCTGCATTTCACGCCGGAGCTATTGGCAGCATTGGACGCGCGCGGCGTCAGCCGGCACTTCGTCACGCTCCATGTCGGCGCCGGCACCTTCCTGCCGGTGAAGGCTGATGATACCGACGACCACCGCATGCATGCCGAATGGGGCACGGTCTCGCCCGAGACGGCCGCCGCGCTGAACGCGGTCAAGGCGAAGGGCGGGCGCATCGTCTGCGTCGGCACGACCTCGCTGCGCCTGATCGAGAGCGCGGCCGCCGAGGACGGCACGATCCGATCCTTCTCCGGCGATACCGCGATCTTCATCACGCCGGGCTATCGCTTCCGCGCGGTCGACATGCTGATGACGAATTTCCACCTGCCGCGCTCGACGCTGTTCATGCTCGTCTCCGCCTTCTGCGGCCTCGACATGATGAAACGGGCCTATGCCCATGCGATCGCAGCGAATTACCGCTTCTATTCCTACGGCGACGGCAGCCTGCTGTTCCGGGCAGGCTGACCGCGCCTGAGACGCGCCTACTTCGCCGGCAGCGCCGGCACGCCCTTCTGCCAGACCGGCCAGTCCGCGACGATGTGATCGACCACCTTCGAGCCGACCGCCTCGATATTGGCGACGGTCTCGGCGAAGCCGCCGGCCGTCTGGCCGGGCGCCGGGTCGAGATGCTGCAGCGTCGTCTCGTTCGGGTTGCCCTGGTCGAAATTGACCGCGCCGCGCAGGCTCATGATGCGGTCGGTGCCGAACTGGCGCTTGATCACCAGCGTGATCGCGGCGGCCTCCATCTCGGTGATCACATAGTCGTCGGCGCCGTAGAGCCTGGCCATGTACTGCGCCTCCTTCGACAGGCCAGGCCCGTGGAAAAAGGTGTCGCCGGTCATATGCGTGCCCGTCTGCACCGAGGGAGCCGCCTGCGCCTTCTTGTCGGGATAGCGCATCCGGTACTGCTTGGCGGAATCGGAATCCTGCAGGTTCACGCCGGAGCTGAGCTTCACCGCCCAGTTCACCAGCACCGGGTTGAGCTGGAAGACGCGATAGCTCTCATAGCCCTTGCGCGGCATGAAGACCGGCTCGCCGGGCTTGCCTTCCTCCGGCGCCCAGCGATGGCCGAGATCGTAATCGACCAGCCACGTGCCCCAGGAGACGTCGCCGATCGTGCCGCGCGAGGGCGGCGTGCCGGCGACCCCGCTGAGCACGAAATAGGCCTGGGAGAAGTCAAAAGCCGGATCGAGCAGGATCGCCTGCATCGAGGACGAGGAATTGACCTTGCCCATGCCGAGCACGGCGCCGCAGACGCCCTCATCGTTGCAATAGACCGGCTTCAGCGCGCCCTTGACCGTGTGGGGCTGGCTTTTCATCCAGTAGCGCTCGTACCAGTGCTGGAACTCGCCGGCCCGGTCGCCGGTATTCTCGCCGATCTCGAACATCGCGGCGATGAAGACCTTGACTTTGATCGGCTGGGTCTGCGCTGCGGCCGGCGTCGCAAGCGAGCCATAGGTGAGGGCGGCGAGTGTGAAGGCGGCGAGGCCGGCCCGTCTGGTGATCGTCTGTTTCATGGAACTCTCCACGGCCGAAAGCTGAAAGGGCCGTCCGGATCGGGCGCAGCAAGGGCCGGGCCAGTTTTGCCATGGCGGGAGCGCGCTCGTCCATTCTGGTGCGACGCTCCATGCACTGAACCGGCTCGCATTCCCCATCCGAAAATGCTACCGGGCTCCCAACAGGGATTTTGACAGTCAAATGGCCGATATTTTTCGCGAGATCGATGAGGAAGTCCGCCGCGACAAGGCAGCGGAGCTCTGGAAGAAATATGGCTGGGTCGTCACCAGCCTTGCCGTGCTGGCGGTGCTCGCCGTCGCCGGCTGGCAGTTCTGGTTGCATCGCGAGAATCAGGCCTCGCAGGCCGTCGGCGCGCGTCTCGAAGCGGCACTGAAGTCCTCGCGCGATGGCGACGCCACCCAGGCCGAGACCATCCTGAAGGAGCTCTCGACCACGGCGCCCGCCGGCTATCGCCTGATCGCCCGCTTCCGTCTGGCTGCCGAGACCGCCAAGCACGACCCCGCTGCCGGCGCCGCCGCCTTCGATGCGCTCGCTGGCGACGCCTCGCTGGACCAGACCTATCGCGACCTCGCCAAGCTGCGCGCCGGCATCCTGCGCGTCGATCTCGCGGGCTATCCCGAGATCAAGGCCGCGCTGGAGCCGCTGGCCGCCCCGCAGGGCGTCTGGCGCCATTCGGCCCGCGAATTCCTCGGCATCGCCGCGCTCAAGGCCAATCTCTTCGAGGATGCCGGGCGCTGGTTCGATGCCGCGATCACCGATCCGCAGGCGCCGCAGGCCCTGCGCCAGCGCGTCGAGCTCTATCTTGCTCTGGTCCGTGGCGGCCCCGTCACGGTGAAGAACTAGAAGATTACGCAAGTCATCCCGGGCGACCGGAGGGAGACCCGGGATCCATGCCTGAGCGTTTCCGTTAAAGTTCAGGCATGGATCCCGGCTCGGCGCTCCGCTTGGCCGGGATGACCACGGAATATGTGAAACGCATGACAGCCATCGTCGCCCTGATCGGGCGCCCCAATGTCGGCAAGTCGACGCTGTTCAACCGCCTGGTTGGCAAGAAGCTCGCCCTGGTCGACGACCGGCCGGGCGTGACGCGCGACCGCCGCGAGGGCGACGCCACGCTCGGTCATCTCCGCTTCAAGGTGATCGACACCGCCGGCCTCGAGGAGGCCGACAAGGATTCGCTCGCCGGCCGCATGCGCGCACAGACCGAGACGGCGATCGCGCAGGCCGATGTCGTGCTCTTCATGATCGACGCCCGCCTCGGCATCACGCCGATGGACCGGCCCTTCGCCGATCTGGTGCGCCGCTCCGGCAAGCCGGTGATCCTGCTCGCCAACAAGGCCGAGGGGAAGAAGGGCACCGACGGCATCATCGAGTCCTACGGGCTCGGCCTCGGCGATCCCGTGCCGTTCTCGGCCGAGCATGGCGAGGGCACGGCCGATCTGCTCGAAGCGCTCGCCCCTTATATCGCGGACGAGCCCGAGGAGGACGAGGACGTAGGCTGGGAAGATGCTCCGGCTGACGATGCCGACGAGGAATACAACCCCGGCCGGCCGCTGCGCGTCACCATTATCGGCCGCCCCAACGCCGGCAAGTCGACGCTGGTCAACCGCATGATCGGCGAGGACCGGATGCTGACCGGTCCCGAGGCCGGCATCACCCGCGACACCATCTCGGTCGACTGGGAATGGCGCGGCCGCAAGGTCAAGCTCTTCGACACCGCCGGCATGCGCAAGCGCGCCCGCATCGAGGAGAAGCTGGAGAAGCTCTCGGTCGCCGATTCGCTGCGCGCGATCCGCTTCGCCGAGGTCGTGGTCGTGCTGCTCGACGCCACCATCCCCTTCGAGAAGCAGGATCTCACGCTGGTCGACCTGACCGAGCGCGAGGGCCGTTCCGTCGTTATCGGCCTCAACAAATGGGACCTCGTTGCCGACAAGCAGGGCCTGCTGGCCGAGCTCAAGGAGAAGGCCAATCATCTGCTGGCGCAGGTGCGCGGCGTGCCGATCATCCCGCTCTCGGGAATCGCCGGCGAAGGTATCGACCGCCTGATGCAGGCGGTGTTCTCTGCCTATGAGGTCTGGAACCGCCGCGTCTCGACCGCGCGGATCAACCGCTGGCTCGAAGGCGTGCTCTCGGCGCATCCGCCCCCGGCCGTGGCCGGCCGGCGCATCAAGATCCGCTACATGACGCAGGCCAAGGCCCGGCCGCCGACCTTCGCGCTGTTCGGCAATCAGCTCGACCATCTGCCTGTGTCCTACACCCGCTATCTCGTCAACAACCTGCGGGATGCGTTCGAATTGCCGGGCACGCCGATCCGCCTGCATCGCCGCGGCGGCGCCAATCCCTATGACAAGGAGCGCAAGGGCTGATGAAGGTCGCGGTCGTCGGCGCCGGCATCGCCGGGCTTTCCACCGCCTGGTCGCTGAACAGGCGCGGGCATGAGGTGACGCTCTACGAGCAGGCGCCGCAGATCCCCAACCCCTATGCGGCCTCTGGCGACCAGCACCGCATCATCCGCCGCGCCTATGGCGGCGCCGACGGCTATGCCCGCACCATCACCGAGGCCTTCGAGGCCTGGAGCGAGCTCTGGGCCGATCTCGGCAAGCAGCATTATGTGCCCTGCGGCGTGCTCGGCATCTCCCAGACAGAGGGCGACGAGGGCGAGGAGTATCGCGAAGGCCTCGACCGCATGGCCTCGCCCTATGAGCTCTACGAAGCAGCCGAGACCGCGCGGCGCTATCCCTTCATCGATCCTGCAACGATCCGCTACGCCTATCTCAGCCCCGAGGGCGGCGCGCTTTTCCCGGCCCGCATCGCTGCCGACATGGTCCGTCTGCTGCGGGAGCGCGGCGTCACCTTGCGCGAAGGCGCGGCGGTCAACTCGATCGATCCCGAGAACGGCCGGATCGGCCTCGCGGATGGTGGGTCAGAAACCTTCGACCGTATCGTGGTCAGCTCCGGCGCCTGGGTGCTGAAGCTCCTGCCGGAGCTTGCCGACGTGCTGACCACCTATCGCACGGCCGTCGCCTATCTCGCTCCACCTGCAGACCTGAAGGCCGCCTGGGAAGCCGCCCCGGTCATCGTCGATGTCGGCGGCTCGGTCGATGGCTATGTCCTGCCGCCGGTCGACGGCACCGGCCTCAAAGTCGGCGCCGGCGTGCACAAGCGCCCGCGCCAGCCCGACGAGGAGCGCGAGCCGCGAGCGGGCGAGGGCGAGCAGATCCGCGATTATTTCGCGCCACCTTTCGCTCGCATCGAGGAGTACCGTGTCGAGCGCGTCGTCACCTGCGCCTATACCTTCACCGCGGACCGCAAGTTCCTGTCGCGGCAGATCGGCCGCGTGACGGTGGTCTCGGCCTGCTCTGGCCATGGCTACAAGTTTGGCGCGGCGGTCGGCCGGCGCGTCGCGGCTGCCGTGGAAAGCGGCGATCAGGCCGGCCTGCTGCGCTGGCTGCGCGCCGAATAGCGCCCTTAGACGGGCATTTGCGGTGTCAGCACCTTGCCCTGCGGGAAGTCGAAGATCTTGCCGCTCTCGGTCCAGTCGGGCGAGGCCAGCCGGACCAGATGCGGCGCCAGGTCCTCCGGCGTCTTCAGCGTCTGCGGGTCCTCGCCCGGCATCGCCTCGGCCCGCATCTTGGTGCGCAGCGGCCCCGGATTGACCAGCATGAGTTTGACCGGGGTCGTCGCCGTCTCGGCCGCATAGGTGCGCCCCAGCGCTTCCACGGCGGCCTTGGAGATCGAATAGGGGCCCCAATAGGCCATGCATTTGTGAGCGGCGCCGGAGGTCATCAGCAGGACGCGGCCGGCATCCGACGCACGCAACGCCGGGTCGAGCGCCTTGAGCAGGCGCCAGTTGGCGGTGACGTTGATGTCGAGGACCTTGGCCCAGTCCTTCTCGGTCGCATGCCCGAGCGGCGTCAGCGAGCCGAGCACGCCGGCATTGGCAAGCAGGATGTCGAGCTTGCCCCAGCGCTCCATTACGGCAAGGCCGAGCTTCTCCAGCCCGCCGGCATCGGCGAGGTCGAGCGGCACCAGCGTAGCGCTGCCGCCGAGCGCGACGATCTCGTCATCTAGTTCTTCGAGCGCGCCAGCCGTGCGGGCAAGCGCGATGACATGCGCGCCGGCCTCGGCGAAGGCCAGCGCCGCGGCACGGCCGATGCCGCGCGAGGCGCCGGTGACGAGCGCGACGCGCCCCTGCAGTGGTTTGGTCATGACGAGGAGGGCCTCCTACGCGCCGTCATCCCGGACAGGCCGCGAGAGCGGCGCCGATCGGGATCCATGCCGGAGCGCTTCCGATAAAGGTTCAGGCATGGATCCCGGGTCTGCGCTTCGTTCGCCCGGGATGACAGCCGATGCGTAAGGCTCAGCCGGCTTCGGCCAGCAGCGAGATCTGCTGCTTGGCGCTCTCGCCGATCACGTCGGTCAGCGAGGTCGGATAGTCGCCGGTGAAGCAGTGGTCGGTAAATTGCGGCCGCTTCGGATCGCGGCCCTCATGACCCATGGCGCGATAGAGACCGTCCACCGAGATGAAGGCCAGCGAATCCGCGCCGACGAACTGGCGCATCTCTTCCAGCGAATGAGTCGCGGCGAGGAGCTTCTCGCGGTCGGGCGTGTCGATGCCGTAATAGTCGGGATGGGTGATGGGCGGCGAGGAGATGCGGAAATGCACCTCCTTAGCGCCGGCCTCGCGCATCATCTTCACGATCTTGAACGAGGTCGTGCCGCGTACGATCGAATCGTCGACCAGGATGATGCGCTTGCCCTCGACCACCGAACGGTTGGCCGAATGCTTCAGCTTGACGCCAAGCTCGCGGACCTTCTGCGTCGGCTCGATGAAGGTGCGCCCGACATAGTGGTTGCGGATGATGCCGAGCTCGAAGGGGATGCCGCTCGCCTGTGCATAGCCGAGCGCGGCCGGCACGCCGGAATCCGGCACCGGCACGACGACGTCGGCCTCGGCCGGCGATTCCTGCGCCAGCACGGCACCCATCGCCTTGCGGCGCTCGTAGATGCTGCGGCCCTTCACGATGGAGTCGGGGCGGGCAAAATAGATGTACTCGAAGATGCAGGGCCGCTCCGGCACGGGCGGGAAGGGCTTGTGGCTCTCGATCCCGGTCTCGGAGATGATCACGACCTCGCCGTTCTCGATCTCGCGAACGAACCTGGCGCCGATGATGTCGAGCGCGCAGGTCTCGGAGGTCAGAATCGGGCAGCCGTCGAGATCGCCCAGCACGAGCGGGCGGATGCCGAGCGGATCGCGCGCGCCGATCAGCTTCTTGTTGGTCATGCCGACGAAGGCATAGGCGCCCTCGATCTGACGGATCGCCTCGACGAAGCGCTCGACGAATTGCTGCTTGCGGCTGCGCGCCACCAGATGCAGCAGCACTTCGGTGTCGGAGGTCGACTGGTAGATCGCGCCGTCGCGGACGAGGTTGCGGCGCAGCGTCAGCCCGTTGGTCAGGTTGCCGTTATGCGCCACGGCGAAGCCGCCGCCATGCAATTCGGCGAAGAGCGGCTGGACGTTGCGCAGGATCGTCTCGCCGGTCGTCGAATAGCGGACATGGCCGATGGCCTGCTTGCCCTTGAGCTTGTCGATGACGCTCGCCTCCGAGAAGGCGTCGCCGACGAGGCCGAGGCGGCGCTCCGAGTGGAAGCGCTTGCCGTCGAAGGAGACGATGCCGGCCGCCTCCTGGCCGCGATGCTGCAGCGCGTGCAGCCCGAGCGCGGTCAGCGCCGCGGCATCGGCATGGCCATAGATGCCGAAGACGCCGCATTCCTCCCGCAGCCGGTCGGCATTGGGATCGAAGGCGGTATCACGCTCGGTTTGCGAGATCATATCGAACTCCAGGCGGCGGGCTTGGGTGAACGTTCTACGCGCTAGTTAGGGACGGGCCGGGGCAGGTGCAACGGGTGCCGGCGTCGCGGGGCTGCGCGGCTCCTCGGCCGGGGCCTCGGTGCCTTCCTCCGGCTTCCGCTTTTTAAGCATGTTGCTGACGATGACATTCAGATCCTGCGGCAGCATCGCCTGCAGGGAGCGGCCGGTCTCTTCGAGAATCGGCGTGGCCTTGGCGTCCTTGGCCCAGACCGGCAGCTTCTCGTTGCCGACCAGCGCGGTGAAGAACACATAGCCGATCACCGCCAGGAGCAGGCCCCGCGCCGCGCCGAAGACGAAGCCGAGCGTGCGGTCGAGCGCGCCGATGCGCGAGTCGAGCACGAAATCGGAGATGCGCGCCGTGATCAGCGAGACGACGATCAGCGTGCCCAGGAACAGCGCGGCGATCGAGGCGACCAGCGCGATCGTGCCTTGCGCCGAGCTTGCCGGAATGTACTGCTGGATGAAGGGCACGAGCTGCGGATGGAAGAGCCAGGCGACGGCCGCCGCGGCGATCCAGGAGGCGATGGCAAGCACTTCGCGCGTGAAGCCGCGCACGGCCGCGAGCAAAGCCGAGATCAGAACCACGCCGATGACGACGAGATCGAGAATGGTGACAGGCATTAGGAGGGCCGCTTTGCTGTGGTCAGGTACCGACCGGCCGGGGGCAGGGCGGCCGCTTCGGCTTTGCTATACGCGCTCCGGGGCTTTCCGTCACCCTTTCGGGGAAGTCATTTCACATCTCTGCGAGGCGCGCGCGCGGCAATATCGGCAACGAGTTCCGTGACATGGCCGAAACGCCGCAGGTTCAGCCCGTTGCCGTCGCCATGGTCGGTGCCGCCGCTCGGCATCAGCGCGGCCTCGAAGCCGAGCTTGGCCGCTTCCCTGAGCCTCGCCGCCGCGACCGCGACCGGCCGAATCGCGCCGGACAGCGCGATCTCGCCGAAATAGACCGCTTCCTGCGGCAAGGTCGCCCCGCTCAGCGAGGAGACCAGCGCCGCGGCGACTGCGACATCGGCCGCCGGCTCGTTGACCCGCAGGCCGCCGGCGACGTTGAGATAGACGTCGTGCTGGCCCAGCCGCAGGCCGCCATGCGTTTCGAGCACCGCCAGCACCATGGCGAGCCGGCTGTTCTCCCAGCCGACGACGGCGCGGCGTGGCGTGCCGAGCGCGGTCGGCGCGACCAGCGCCTGGATCTCGACGAGGACGGGGCGCGTGCCCTCCATCCCGGCGAAGACGGCGGCGCCCGGCGCCGGCTGATCACGGCCAGCGAGGAAGAGCGCGGAAGGGTTGGTCACCTCCGACAGGCCCTTGCCGGTCATCTCGAACACGCCGATCTCGTCGGTCGCGCCGAAGCGGTTCTTCTGACCGCGCAGGATGCGGAAGGAATGCGCGCCTTCGCCTTCGAAGGAGAGCACGGCATCGACCATATGCTCGACGACGCGCGGCCCGGCGATCTGCCCGTCCTTGGTGACATGGCCGACCAGGATCAGGCAGACGCCCGATGTCTTGGCATAGCGGATCAGGGCCTGGGCCGAGCCACGCACTTGCGTCACCGTGCCCGGCGCGCTCTCGACCTCGCCGGACCACATCGTCTGGATCGAGTCGATCACCACCAGGGCAGGGCGCTCGCCCTGCCCCAGCGTCGCGACGATATCCTCGACATTGGTCTCGGCCGCGAGATCGACCGGCGCCTCGGCCAGCCCCATCCGCTCGGCCCGGAGCCTGACCTGCCCGGTCGACTCCTCGCCCGAGACATAGACGACACGCTTGCCCGCCTTGGCCAATGCAGCGCAGGCCTGCATCAGCAGCGTCGACTTGCCGATACCGGGATCGCCGCCGATCAGCAGCACCGAGCCCGGCACGAAGCCTCCGCCGGTGACGCGGTCCAGTTCTCCAATGCCTGAGGCGATGCGCGGCGCGTCCTGCGTGTCGCCTTTCAGCGACTCCAGCGCGAAGACGCGGCCGCGCGCCCGTCCGCCGGAGGAGAGGCGCCCGCCGCCCGGAACGGGCGCCGCCTGCGCATCCTCGACCAGCGAGGACCATGTCCCGCAGGCGTCGCACTTTCCCTGCCAGCGGTGATAGACCGCGCCGCAGGCCTGGCAATGATAGGTCGGACCGCGCTTGGCCATCAGTGCAGCTCCGCCGTCATTCCGGGGCGCGCTGCAGGCGCGAGCCCGGAACCCAGAACCGATGCGGCTCCAGAAAAGGCGGCAATGGCGGCGCCCAGACGAATTCCTGCGCCGGTTCTGGGTTCCGGGCTCATCGCTGCGCGAAGCCCGGAATGACGGGGGCGGTTGTCACGCGCTCACAACCCCACATACCGCCGGTGATAGCGGCGGCCGAGGCTGGTCAGGATCTCGTAGCCGATCGTCTTGGCGCCGCCGCCGACGGTCTCCAGGTCGAGCGGCCCCCCGATCAGCGTCACGCTCGCGCCGCGCCTGGCGGCGTCGGCCGGGGCGTCGGTGACGTCGATGATGATCAGGTCCATCGAGACCGACCCCACGAAGGGGCAGAGCACGCCATCGACGAGGGCCGAGCCGCCGGTGACCGTGTCGGTCCAGCTGCCGTTGCGCGGATAACCGTCGGCATAGCCGAGGCAGATCGTTGCGAGCTTGCGCTTGCCTTTGGCGGTCCAGCGCCCGTTATAGCCGACCTGCGTACCGTCTTCGACCTCGCGGGTCTGGATGATCGCCGCCTCCAGCCCGACAACCGGCTTCATCGGGTTCGGCTGGCCCGGCGTCGGATTGCCGCCATAGAGCGCATAGCCCGGCCGGGTGAGCTGGTAGGATGGGCAGTCCTTGAGGAAATGCCCAGACGAATTCTTCAGCGAAGCCGGCACATCCGGCAGCGCCGCGGCGATCTCGGCGAAGGCGGCGATCTGGCGGGCATTGGCCGGGTCGGTCTCGACTTCGGAGGAGGCGAAATGGCTCATCACCAGCCCGATCCCGGCTGCCGCGATCACGCCCGAGCGCTCGCGGGCAAGGTTGAGGCCCTCGCCCGGCCAGAGGCCGAGCCGGTTCATCGCCGTGTCGACATGCAGCGCCGCCGGCCGAACCTGCGCGCCGCTCTGCCGGAACGAGGCCCATTCCAGCAATTCCTCATGCGAGCCGAGCACCGGCGACAGGCCATGCGCGGCGAAGGTCTCGGCGGCGCCGGGCAGCAAGCCGTTCAGCACATAGATCGTGGCATCCGGCGCGACCTTGCGAGCTCGGATCGCCTCGGAGACATGGGCGACGAAGAAATTCCTGCAGCCGGCCCGGGCGAGCGCCGTCACGGCGGGCTCGATGCCGATGCCATAGGCATCGGCCTTGACCACGGCACCGGCTTCGGTGCCGGCGCGCTTGCCGAGCAGGCGCCAGTTCGAGACCAGCGCGTCGAGATCGATGGTGAGCGTCGCGCCATAGGCGGAATCAGGCAGTTCGGTAGGCGTCATTATTCACGGTCCGGAAGGCGCAGTTCGTCGGCGCGGTCGGAGAAGCGTGTCACATCCGCGTCGAACTGCAAGGCCACAGCGCCGGTCGGGCCGTGACGCTGCTTGCCGATGATCAGTTCGGCGACGCCGTGGGCGGCCTCCATCTCGATCTGCCACTTGTTGTGCTCTTCGGTGCCGGGCCGCGGCTCCTTGCCCTTGAGGTAATATTCCTCGCGGTAGACGAACATCACCACGTCGGCGTCCTGCTCGATCGAGCCGGATTCGCGCAGGTCCGAGAGCTGCGGGCGCTTGTCGTCGCGATTCTCGACCTGGCGCGAGAGCTGCGAGAGCGCGATGATGGGGACGTTGAGCTCCTTGGCCAGCGCCTTCAGGCTGGTCGTGATCTCGGTCAGTTCCTGCACGCGGTTTTGCCCGTTCTTGGCCGAGCCGGAGAGGAGCTGGAGATAGTCGATGAACAGGACATCGAGTCCCTTCTGGCGCTTCAGGCGCCGGGCGCGGGCCATCAGCTGCGCGATCGAGATGCCGCCGGTCTGGTCGATATAGAGCGGCAATTTCTCGATCTGGGCGGCGACATCGGTCAATCGGGCGAAATCGCCCTCGGTGATGCGGCCCTGCCTGATCTTGTAGGAGGAGATGCCAGACTGCTCGGCGACGATACGGGTCGCGAGCTGGTCAGCCGACATTTCGAGCGAGAAGAAGCCGACGATGCCACCGTCGACGGTCTTGATCGTGCCATCCTCCTGCCGCTCGCCGCGCCAGGCCTTGGCGATGTTGAAGGCGATATTGGTGGCGAGCGAGGTCTTGCCCATGGCGGGGCGCCCGGCGAGCACGAGCAGGTCAGAGCGCTGCAGGCCGCCCATGCGCTGGTCGACATCGCGCAGGCCGGTCGAGATGCCGGAGAGGCCGCCGGCGCGCTGGTAGGCGCTGGCCGCCATGTCGATGGCCAGGCGCAGCGCCCCGTCGAATTTCTGGAAGCCGCCCTCGTAGCGGCCCTTTTCGGCGAGCTCGTAGAGCCGCCGCTCGGCATCCTCGATCTGCTCGCGCGGCGCCATCTCGACCGGCGCGTCATAGGCGATGTTGACGAGGTCCTCACCGACGCCGATGAGCTGGCGGCGCACCGCGAGATCATAGATCGTCCGGCCGTAATCGGCGGCGTTGATGACGGTCGTCGCCTCGGCCGCGAGGCGGGCGAGGTACTGGCTCGGCGTGATCTCGCCGAGATCGATATCGTTGACGAACGTCTTGAGCGTGATCGGCGTCGCGATCTTGCCGGCGCGTATCATGCTCGCCACGAGTTCGAAGACGCGCTGGTGGACCGGCTCGAAGAAATGCTCCGGCAGCAGGAAATCGGAGACGCGATAGAACGCGTCGTTATTGACCAGGATCGCGCCCAGCAATGCCTGCTCCGCCTCGATATTGTGAGGCTGGACGCGGAATTCCGCCTCGCGGTTGTCGAGGCGGGCGACGAGGGCGGTAACGGGGGCCATAGGCTCTTGTAAGTCAGTCGTGATGGATCGCTTGTGTCGCGGCGGAGACGCTCTCGCGATGACGACGCGTTATCTCGGCTATGCCCGCTTTTCACAAGCGCGAATCGAAAAGGCGCCGCATGAGCATGCGACGCCTTGACTTCGTCGAGGGATGTTAGGAGCCGCTTGTAGAGGCTCCTAAAACACCGTCGCCGTCATTCCGGGGGTGACCTGGAATCCCCATGGAGCGCTGGCCTTACGATGGATTCCGGATCGGCGCCGCTTCGCGGCTTGTCCGGAATGACGGTGTGCTTCTTCGGGCTTTCAGCGCTCTTCGTCGCCGGCCTCGGCCAGAGCCGCGCCGACCTCGAGGCCGAGATCGTCGAGATCGAACTCCTCGCGGGCGGTGACGTTCTCGCCGGCAGCCTGGCGCTCGGCCTCTTCGGCCGAACGGGCAACATTGACCGTGATCGTGACCGAGACTTCCGGATGCAGCACGACCGGGACGGTGTGCAGGCCGAGGGTCTTGATCGGGGCGTTCAGGGTCACCTGGCCGCGCGAGACGTTGAAGCCGTCCTTGGTCAGGGCCTCGGCGATGTCGCGGGTCGAGACCGAGCCGTAGAGCACGCCGGACTCGCCCGACTGGCGCAGGATGGTGACGCTCTGGCCGCCGAGGCGCTCGGCGACCGCATCGGCTTCCGCCTTCAGCTCGAGATTGCGGGTCTCGAGCTCGAGCTTCTGGCTCTCGAAGCGCTTCTTGTTCTCCTCGGTGGCGCGCAGCGCCTTGCCGCGGGCGAGCAGGTAGTTGCGGCCGAAGCCGTCGCGCACCTTCACGATATCGCCCATCTGGCCGAGCTTGGCGACGCGTTCGAGCAGGATCACTTCCATGGGTCTTCTCCTTGTTTTGTTTGAGAGGGGGTTTCAGGAACGAGTAGGCGGAGGCGGCAGCGCGGCCCGCTTGCGCAGGCCGAGCAGCGTGTCGATGACGCCCGCGATCGCGAGCAGCGGCGTCAGCACGGCCTGCATCACGACGAGAGCGACATAGATCGAGATCAGCATCGGCAGCCGCCAGCCACGGCCACGCGAGAGGTCGTGCAGCGTGGCGAGCCCGCTGAACATGAAGGCGGCGAGCAGCGCGCCGACGAAGGCCATGGCGGCGACGCCGACGAAGCCGCCCATCGTCGCGGCGAAGCCGGCGGCAATCAGCAGCAGCAGCGCCTGCCGCGGCAGCGTGGTCGAGGGAATGAAGGGCCAGGGGCGGGGCAGCCGGTCCGACATCTTCACGGCGCGGGCCGCGAGCCAGAGATTGGCGGTGATGGTGGTGACGAAAGAGGCGCCGATGCCGAGCGGCACGGCCGGCGCCAGGCTCTGCGCGAGGTCCTTGACCTGGATATCGCCGGGCAGCGCGATCAGCTTGCCGCGCACCATCTCGTTCAGCAGCGTCTCGATCATGCGGGCGATCACCGAACGATAGGTCTCGTAGTCGGTGGTCATCACCAGCGCGCTGCCGACGGTGGCGAGCGCGGCGGTGGCGGCGATCCAGAGCAGCAGGTTGCCGAGCGGATACCACTCGACTTGGCCTTGGGCGTCGGCGCGGGCCAGAAGCGCAAGATAGGCGATCCACCAGGCCGGCAGGCCGATGATGAGCGCGAAGGCGATGCCGCCGGTGGGGGCGAGCGCGATCGCGACGGCGAGCGCGCCGGCAGCCGTGGCGAAGAGCCCGGAGCGGTGGTTCCAGCCCAGCGATGCGATGAAGATCGGGAGGGGAGCGGCCGAATACAGCAAGGCGGCCAGCGGCGATCCGGTGATCACCACTGAGAAGAGCAGGGCCGAAACGAGGCCCGCGCCGATGCCGACAATCGGAATCATGAATCCGTCCTGCTGTCCCGCTGCTCGTGACTTCCTGGTCCGGCAGGGTGAGAGGCCCCTTGGCCTCAACGAACCCGATGGAGTTTCACCGCCGGGCGACTGGTTGATCTTGAAAGCGAGAACCGGAGGCGCATGATACGCCTCCGCGATTATCTGTATCCGGAACCGGTTGAACGGCTCAGCGGATGACGTAGGGCAGCAGGCCGAGGAAGCGGGCGCGCTTGATCGCCTGGGCGAGCTCGCGCTGCTTCTTGGCGGAGACCGCCGTGATGCGGGACGGAACGATCTTGCCGCGCTCGGAGATGTAGCGCGAGAGCAGACGCACGTCCTTGTAGTCGATCTTCGGGGCGCCTTCGCCCGAGAACGGGCAGGACTTGCGGCGGCGGAAGAAGGGGCGGCGAGCGCCAGCGGATGCAGTCGACATTCTCAGGCCTCCGCTTCGGCGGTTTCGGTCGCTTCGTCTTCACGACGCGGACGATCACGGCGCGGGCCGCGCTCGAAACGGTCGCCGCCACGCTCCGGACGGTCCTCGCGGTCACGCTTCTGCAGCATGGCCGACGGACCTTCCTCGAGCTCCTCGACCTTGACGGTCATGAAGCGCAGGATGTCCTCGTTGATGCGCATCTGGCGCTCCATCTCCAGCACGGCGGCGGAGGGAGCCTCGATGTTCAGCAGCGTGTAGTGAGCCTTGCGGTTCTTCTTGATGCGGTAGCCGAGGGACTTGACGCCCCAGTACTCGACCTTGCGGATGGCGCCGCCATTCGCTTCGATCACGCCCTTGAACTGCTCGACAAGAGCTTCGACCTGCTGCGCGCTGACATCCTGCCGCGCGAGCAGCACATGCTCGTACAATGCCATATGTGGCCTTCCTTGTTTCACCCTGCTTCGCCCGGCGCGGAGCCCTCCGAGCCCTGGATAAGGCCCGACAGGATTTCATCGAAGGCGGAGACACGGGATGACGGTTCCGGGGAACCTGCGCCGATCCTTTTCGGACATGCGCCATCCGTTCAGCCTCCGGCCGAACAAGCAGGAGGCGGTGGTTACAGTGTCCGGCACGCCATGGCAACCGGAATCTGCCGGAAAACGCCGCTTCGGGAGCGGAAAATTCGGGCGCCGCGCTTGACTTGGCGGCTGAAGCGATGTGACAGCCGCGTCATATAAGACGAATGACTGATAACGAAGACCGGGACGTTCACAGCATGACCACAGCGTTCATCTTTCCGGGGCAGGGCTCTCAGGCTGTCGGCATGGGCAAGAGCCTGGCCGAAAACTTCCCCGTCGCGAAGTCGGTCTTCGACGAGGTCGACGCGGCGCTGTCGCAGAAGCTTTCGGCGGTGATGTGGGAAGGGCCTTCCGAGGAACTGACCCTGACGGCCAATGCCCAGCCCGCCCTGATGGCGGTCAGCCTCGCGGTCGTGCGTGTTCTCGAAAGCGAGGCCGGTCTCGACCTGAAGCGTGACGCCGCCTTCGTCGCCGGCCATTCGCTCGGCGAGTATTCGGCGCTGGCGGCCGCCGGCACCTTCTCGATCAGCGACGCTGCCCGCCTGCTGCGCATCCGCGGCGACGCCATGCAGAAAGCCGTTCCGGCCGGGCAGGGCGCGATGGCCGCCCTTCTCGGCGCCGAGCTCGATCTCGCCCGCGAGATCGCGGCGGCGGCGGCCGAGGGTGAAGTTTGCGAGGCCGCCAACGATAATGGCGGCGGCCAGGTCGTGCTCTCCGGCGCCAAGGCGGCGATCGAGCGCGCCATCGCGCTCGCGGGCGAACGCGGCGTGAAGAGGGCCATGCTCTTGCCCGTTTCCGCTCCTTTCCATTGCGCCCTGATGCAGCCGGCGGCCGACGCGATGCGCGATGCCCTCGCCAAGGTCGCGATGCAGGCCCCGGTCGTACCGGTCGTCGCCAATGTCGGCGCAGCCCCGCTGAGCGATCCCGATGCGATCCGTGCTTCGCTGGTCGCGCAGGTCACCGGCACGGTGCGCTGGCGCGAATGCGTGCAGGCGATGGCCGCCGCCGGCGTCACCGGTTTCGTCGAGGCCGGCAGCGGCAAGGTGCTGGCCGGTCTCGTCAAGCGCATCGTCGCGGGCGCCGCGCCGGTCTCGATCGGCACGGCCGAGGATATTGCAGCCTACAGAGCCCGCGGCGCGTGACGGCGGGGGCCCGGAACGGGCAAAAACGGCACAATGCCGGAAAAGGGAGCGAACATGTTTGATCTGACCGGCCGCAAGGCCCTGGTCACCGGCGCGACCGGCGGCCTCGGCGGAGCCATCGCCCGGACGCTGCATGCGCAGGGCGCCAGCGTCGCGATCTCGGGCACGCGCGCGGAAGCGCTGGAGGCCCTGGCGGCCGAGCTGGGCGAGCGCGTCGTGATCGCGCCCTGCAATCTCTCGGACAAGGATTCGGTCGAGGCCTTGGTGCCGACGGCCGAGGAGAAGCTCGGCGGGCTCGATATCCTCGTCAATAATGCCGGCATCACCCGCGACAACCTGTTCATGCGCCTCAAGGACGACGACTGGGATAGCGTGCTCGCGGTCAACCTGACGGCGGCCTTCCGCCTGTCGCGCGCCGCTGTGAAGTCGATGATGCGCCGGCGCTATGGCCGAATCGTCGCGATCGGCTCCGTGGTGGGCACGACCGGCAATCCCGGCCAGGGAAATTATGCCGCCGCGAAGGCTGGCCTGATCGGCATGTCGAAGGCGCTCGCCGCCGAGGTCGCGAGCCGCAACATCACCGTCAATGTGGTCGCGCCGGGCTTCATCGAGTCGCCGATGACGCAGGCCCTCAACGACAAGCAGCGCGAGGGTATTCTCTCCGGCGTGCCGATGGGCCGCCTGGGCGAGGGCAAGGATGTGGCTGCGGTGGTGGCCTTTCTCGCCAGCACGGAAGCCGGCTACGTGACCGGGCAGACCCTGCACGTCAACGGCGGAATGGCAATGATCTAGGAGCGTTAGCGCTCATTCTGGATCGGTTTTGATAAGTCTGCGGCGCACTCGCCAGTGCGTAAAGGGTGTGTTAACTAGCGCCGTCGCGCTGCCGCTGGGCGATCCGAGGGGACTTGACGAAACCTCGGTTGTTGCGTTTGTGCAGGCTTCGAGCTTTCCGGATCGCGGACATCGTCAGGTGGCGCGGCGGCTCGGAATGAGATCCCTCCACCGCGTCGCATCCCTGCGATGCGTTTTCAGTTTCTAAGTCTAAGGAAGAGACCCATGAGCGATGTTGCCGAGCGCGTGAAGAAGATCGTGGTCGAGCACCTCGGCGTCGAGGCCGACAAGGTCGTCGACGGCGCCAACTTCATCGAGGACCTGGGCGCGGACAGCCTCGACACCGTCGAGCTCGTGATGGCCTTCGAGGAAGAGTTCGGCGTCGAGATCCCGGACGATGCGGCCGAGACGATCGTGACGGTCGGCGATGCCGTGAAGTTCCTCTCCGCGAAGAGCGCCTGATCGGCCCCGAGGGCTGATCGACGCAGAAAGAGCCATGGCTTCTCGCAGTTATCCGATGCGGCGTGTCGTCGTGACCGGCCTCGGCATGGTGACGCCGCTTGCTTGCGGCGTCGAGCCGAGCTGGTCGCGCCTCCTGGCCGGTGCCAGCGGCGCCGGCCCCATCACCAGCTTCGACGCCAGCGACCTGCCGGCGCAGATCGCCTGCAACATCCCGCGGGGTGACGGCAGCGACGGGACCTATAATCCCGATGACTGGATGGAGCCGAAGGAGCAGCGCAAGGTCGATGACTTCATCGTCTTCGCGATGGCTGCGGCTACGCAGGCGCTGAAGGATGCGGGCTGGAAGCCTGAAAGCTACGAGGATCAGATCCGGACCGGTGTCGCCATCGGTTCCGGCATCGGCGGGTTGGGAGGCATCTACGACGCCTCCCTCCTCCTCAAGGAACGTGGGCCGCGCCGGCTCTCGCCCTTCTTCATTCCCGGGCGCCTGATCAATCTCGCTTCGGGCTATGTCTCGATCGAGCACGGGCTGAAAGGCCCGAACCATGCGGCCGTCACGGCCTGCTCGACCGGCGCGCATGCGATCGGCGATGCATCGCGCATGATCGCCCTCGGCGATGCCGACGTCATGGTTGCGGGCGGCGCCGAATCGGCGATCAACCGCATCGGCATTGCCGGCTTCTGTGCCTGCCGCGCCCTTTCCACCGGCTTCAACGACACGCCCGAGAAGGCCTCGCGTCCCTATGACAAGGACCGCGACGGCTTCGTCATGGGCGAGGGCGCCGGCGTGGTCGTGCTGGAAGAGCTCGAGCATGCGCTGGCCCGTGGCGCGCGCATCTATGCCGAGGTTGTGGGCTACGGCATGTCCGGCGACGCCTATCACATCACCTCGCCGGCCGAGGACGGGGACGGCGCCTATCGCTGCATGCAGGCTGCGCTGGATCGCGCCGGCATCACGGCCTCCGACCTCGATTACATCAACGCCCACGGCACCTCGACGCCGCTCGGCGACGAGATCGAGCTGCGTGCGGTCGAGCGCCTCCTGGCCAACGCACCCAAACGTCCGTCGATGTCCTCGACCAAGTCGGCGACCGGCCATCTGCTTGGCGCGGCCGGTGCGATCGAGGCGATTTTCACCGTGCTTGCCATCCGCGACCAGGTCGCGCCGCCGACGATCAATCTCGACAACCCTTCCGTCGAGACCGAGATCGATCTGGTGCCGCATGTCGCCCGCAAGCGCGAGATCGACTACGCCCTGTCGAATTCCTTCGGCTTCGGCGGCACCAATGCCTCGCTGGTGATGCGGCGCTATCGGCCGGAGCATTGAGTCGTCGGACTGGAAAGTGAATCCACTTTCCGGAATGATCCGATGCCGGAAAAGCCGAGATCGCCATTCTGCGTTCGATAGAACGCATGGCGATCGCACCAGCGCGGTTTCGCCATATTCTTGGGTAGAGTTTGCGCGAGTTGCGCCAGAATGCATGTTTCCGCGTTCACAGCCGCATGGAAACCGGCTCTAATGCGGTCGCCCCGATTTGGTGTGGCCGATGGCCCCCTCCGGCAGGCGCGGTCCAGGTTGCACCGTGCCGAGATCATCTACCCCGTGCTGCGAGCGTCTTGATCGTGAATGATACGCCCCGCGTCGCCCCGAAAAGTCCGAGCGAGGCCCTCAAGCCCGTAGCGCCGCCGGCGCCGCCGCCCAAGGTCCGCCGGCGCCGGCGCAGCCCCTTCCTGTCGATGCTGAGCGGCTTGTTCACGATCGCGCTGGTGGGTGCCGGCGTGGTCGGTGCCGGCATCGCGGTCGTCTCGAACCAGAGCAAGGCGCCCGGGCCGCTCGCCAGCGATCGCACCCTCATCATCCCGAAGGAAAGCGGGCTCACCGAGATCGCCGAGCTGCTGCAGCGCGAAGGCTTGATCGAGCATCCGCTGAGCTTCCGCGTCGCGGCCATCATCAGCGGCGACTGGCACAAGCTCCAGGCCGGCGAATACCTGTTCAAGGCCCGCGTCAGCCCACAGGAAATCCTTGGCATCATCTCCAGCGGCAAGGTGGTCGAGCACTCGATCACCGTGCCCGAGGGGTTGACGAGCGAGCAGATCGTCGAGCGGCTGCGCAATAACGACCTGCTGACCGGCGAGATCGCGCAGGTGCCGAAGGAAGGTACGATCCTTCCCGATACCTATCGCTTTCCCCGCGGGTTCTCGCGGCAGGCCATCATCGACCGGATGGCGCGCGATCAGCGCGTGATCCTCGCCCGGATCTGGGAGCGTCGCCCGGCCGACCTGCCGATCAAGACGCCGCAGGAACTCGTCGTTCTTGCCTCGATCGTCGAGAAGGAGACCGGCCGCGCCGATGAGCGTCCGCGCGTCGCAGGCGTCTTCATCAACCGCCTGAACCAGAAGATGAAGCTGCAATCCGATCCGACGATCGTCTACGGGCTCGTCGGCGGCAGGGGCACGCTCGGCCGGCCGATCCAGCGCAGCGAAATCACGCAGGCGACGCCCTACAACACCTATGTCATCACCGGCCTGCCGCCGGGACCGATCGCCAATCCCGGCCGCGCCGCCATGGAAGCGGTGGTCAACCATTCGCGGACCAAGGATCTCTATTTCGTCGCCGATGGCAGCGGTGGCCATGCCTTCGCCGAGACGCTGGAGCAGCACAACCGCAATGTCGGGCGCTGGCGCCAGATCGAGACGACGCGCACGCAGCAGCAGGGCGGCAAGCCTCCGGCGGAATCCGTCGACAAGGTCGAGCCTCCGGCCGGCCCCGACAACCGCACCGAGGCGCCGGCCACGACCCTGCCGGCATCCGACAATGCCGGCGCGGCCGTCGCCCAGCCGGCAGGCGCGGTGGCGGGAACGCGCGCGCGTGCTTTCGACGCGTCGGAAGGCACGCCGCGGGACCCGCTGCTGAACAAGACCTTCGACCTGAACTCGCCGAAGCAGGTGCCGCAGCTCAAGCCCTGAGCGCGGCGGTCTGCGGCATGATGCGCCGGCACGATCTCAGCGACGAAGCAATCCAGGGGACTGGGCTGGGCGTCTTAACCTGGCCGTTCCCCCTCAATCCCCATTTTCCCGAGCTAGGCCGCTTGCTGTCGCGGATGCACGCCACTACGGTCCCGCGCAATCCGAAACGAAGGCGGCAGGGGCGATGGCCATCGAAAGCATGACGGGTTTCGCCCGCACGGCCGGGACGGCCGGGGTCCATGGCTGGGCCTGGGAAATCCGCAGCGTCAACGGGCGCGGGCTCGATCTGCGCGTCCGCGTTCCACCTGGTTTCGAGGTTCTCGCCGAGGCGGCCCGCAAGAAGCTTGGAGCCGCTTTCTCCCGTGGGACCCTCCACGTCAATCTCGCCGTCACCAGCGATGCCGGCCCCCCGCGTCCGCGCGTCAACGAGGCGGTTCTTGCTGCGTTGCTGGAAGCGGTCGAGCGACTGCCTCCGGCCGCCGGCATCAACCCGCCATCCTATGACGGGCTGCTCGGCATCCGCGGCGTCGTCGAATATGCCGATGAGGCACAGGATGCACTGGGCGCCGTCGAGGTGCCGGCTCTCGCGGGGCTCGACGCCGTCACCGCTGCCTTGAAGGAAGCGCGGGCCGCCGAAGGCCGTGCGCTCGAAGCCATCGTCCTCGGCCATCTCGAAACCATCGCCCGGCTCGCCGGCGAGGCGGAGCACCATCCGGCCCGCAGCAGCGAGGCGATCCGCGTCCGGATTGCGGCGCAGGTCGAGGCGCTTCTGGGGGCGAATAACGGCTTCGATCCGCAGCGCCTCCACCAGGAGGCGGCCCTGATCGCCGTGCGCGCCGATATCCGCGAGGAGATCGACCGCCTGCATGCCCATGTCGCGGCCCTGCGAGAGCTCCTGGCCAAGGGCGGGCCGATCGGCCGCAAGCTCGACTTCCTCTCGCAGGAATTCGGCCGCGAGGCCTCGACGCTCTGTGCCAAGGCCAACGACCCTGGCCTGTCGCGCATCGGGCTGGAACTCCGCACGGTCGTCGACCAGATGCGCGAGCAGGTTCAGAACGTGGAGTGAGCCGGATGGCTGCCGAGACCCTTCGCCCGGCCCGCCGCGGCCTCATGCTGATCCTGTCCTCGCCCTCCGGCGCCGGCAAGACGACGCTCACCCGCAACCTCAAGAGCGAGAACAATCTCGATCTCTCGATTTCGGTGACGACCCGCGCCAAGCGCCCCTCCGAGATCGAAGGCGTGCATTACCGCTTCATCGACCGCGCGGCCTTCGACGCCATGCGCCAGCATAACGACCTGCTGGAATGGGCGGAGGTCCATGGCAATGGCTATGGCACGCCGCGCAAGGAGGTCGAGGCCTCGCTGGCTGCGGGCCGTGACGTGCTGTTCGATATCGACTGGCAGGGCACCCAGCAGATCGTCAAGAAGGCGCGCGCCGACGTCGTGACCATCTTCATCCTGCCCCCCTCGATGGCGGAGCTGCGCTCCCGCCTGATCCGCCGGGCCGAGGACGCCGAAGAGGTCATCGTCAAGCGCCTCGCCAATGCCCGCGACGAGATCGCGCGCTGGAGCCAGTACGATTACGTCATCGTCAACAACGATCTCCAGGCGGCCTACGAGTCGATCAAGGCGATCCTGACGGCCGAGCGCCTGAAGCGCAGCCGCGCCGTCGGCCTCTCCGATTTCGTCGACCAGCTCCTGGCTGAACAGCTGCCCTGATCAGCGCTGCGCGGCCAGCGCGTTGGCCAGCCTGACGAAGCCCGAAACCGGAATCTCCTCGGCGCGGGCCGTCTCGGCAATGCCGGCGGCCGCGATGATCGGCGCCGGGTCCGGCAGCACGGCCTTGAGGCTCTGCCGCAGCATCTTGCGGCGCTGGCCGAAGGCTGCGAGCGTCACCCGCTCCAGCAGGCGCCGGTCGCAGGGCTCCGGCTGCGCGCGCGGGATCAGTTGGACGATCGACGAGGTGATCTTCGGCGGCGGCACGAAGGCGCTGCGCGGCACGTCGAACAGGATCTTCGTCTCGCAGCGCCAGTTCGACAGCACGGCGAGCCGGCCATAATCGGCGCGCTCATCCGGCGTCGCGACGATGCGCTCGGCAACCTCGCGCTGGAACATCAGCGTCAGCGAATCCCACCAGGACGGCCAAGGTTCGAGGCTGAGCCAGCCGACCAGGAGCGGCGTGCCGATATTATAGGGCAGATTGGCGACGATCCGCGCCCGTCCGCCACCGAGATGGGGCGTGAGATCGACCGCCAGCGCATCGCCGTCGATGACTTCCAGCCGGCCCGGATAATGCGCCGCGATCTCGGCGAGTGCCGGCAGGCAGCGCCGGTCGCGCTCGATTGCGATCACACGCCCGGCGCCGTTGGCCAGCAGCGCCCGCGTCAACCCGCCAGGGCCGGGACCGATCTCGACCACCGTCTGGCCGTCCAGCGGCCCCGCAGAGCGCGCGATCCGGCTCGTCAGGTTGAGGTCGAACAGGAAGTTCTGGCCGAGCGCCTTTTGCGCCATCAACCCATGGCGCTCCACCACATCGCGCAGCGGCGGCAGGTCGTCGATCTGGCTCATGCCGCAGCATCCGTAGGCGCGTGTTCGGCCATCCGGGCAGCGAGCTTCAGAGCGGCGCAGAGGCTGTCGGGCCGTGCAATGCCCTGGCCCGCAATATCGAAGGCAGTGCCATGGTCCGGCGAGGTCCGGACGAAGGGCAGGCCGAGCGTGACATTGACGCCGTCGTCGAAGGCGATCGTCTTGATCGGGATCAGGGCCTGATCGTGATACATCGCTAGTGCCGCATCGTAGCCGGCCCGCGCGCGGGGGTGGAACATCGTGTCGGCGGGATAGGGGCCGCGCGCATCGATGCCCTCGGCCTGCAACTGTGCGATGGCCGGCGCGACGATCGCTGCGTCCTCGTGGCCCATCGTGCCGTTCTCTCCGGCATGGGGGTTGAGTCCGCTGATCGCCAGCCGTGGTGCGGCAATGCCGAAGCGGCTTCGCAGCTCGGCCGCCACGATTCGGCCTGTCTCGACGATCAGGGCCGTGGTCAGGAGTTCAGGCACCCGGCGGAGCGGCTCGTGGATCGTCACCGGCACGACGGCGAGCTCCTCGCTCCAGAGCATCATGACCGGTCGCGGTTCGGCCCCGTCCTGGGCGGCCAGGTGGGCGAGATATTCCGTGTGGCCGGGATGCTTGAAGCCCGCACCGTAAAGCACGGACTTCGCGATCGGATTGGTGACGACCGCTGCAGCGTGGCCATCGCGGACCGCTGCGACCGCCCGGTCGATGGAACTGATGGTGCCCGCGGCAGTGGCCTGATCGGGCTTGCCGGGAACGGCGTGGCCTGATCCGGATGCGAGCGGGACGATCGGCAAGGCATCGGCAAAGACCGCGCCGGCTTCGCTCCAGTTGGAGGCACGCATCGGTACCGCCCAGCCAAGTTGGTGGGCGACGCCCGCGAGATGAGCGGCATCGGCGATGCAGGCGAAGGCGGGAAGATCTCGCTCGCGGCGTTCCAGCCAGGCGCGAAGCGTCAGTTCCGGCCCAATCCCGGCCGGATCGCCCTGTGTCAATGCGAGCGGCTTTGCCGGCAAGACGAGCTCCGCGCCTTCAGGAAGGGACCGGCCCGCCCTTTCGGGCCGGTAGGGGGATTAGTTTGTGGAGCTGACACCGTCGCTCGACGAGCTCGAGCTGAGATTCTGCGAATAGCTGACCGCGCCGAGAGTCCGCAACTCGAGGCGGAACATGACCGTGCGCGTGTCTTTCGTCGCCCCGGCCTGGCGGTCCGCATTGCTCTGCGAATAGCTGATGTCGAAAATCGTGCACTCGTCGGTATAGTTGATCCCGAACGAGGTCGATGCGGTCTGGAACGGTCCGGTGTTCGGATAGATCGGGACCGCCGAAACGGTCGGAGCCGCGAGATAGGCCGCGTAGGCCGTCCGGTAGAGCTCGCGATCGTATTTGTACTTGTCCAGATCGAACAGCACGCCGGCCCGCAGGCGCCAGTTCTCGGCGACCTTGAGCGATCCGTTCAGCGAAAGGCCCTCGCGGCGGTGGGAAATGCCGAGCTCGGGCTGCGGCTCGTAGCGGCCATAGCCGACCGAGGCCGTGACGAAGCTGTTGGCATAGGTCGCGGCGGCGTCGATCCGCTGCGCCTCGAAGGTGGACGCGTCGAGGCGCGCGGCGCCGGTCAGGAAGAAACCCTTGAAAGGCGAGATCTGGGCGCGGGCGACATAGTCCGAATTGCGGGTATCGAGGCCGGAATTCAGACCGGTATTGAGCAGGTCGCCGGCGGTGTAGGAATTGCGCCCGCCGAGCTGGTAGGACTGGCCGAGCAGCAGGTTGGCGAAGGCCTCGTTGCCGAAGCGACCGGTATAGAGCATGCCGACATTCGCGCGGGTTCCGCCCTCGACGCGGTCGAAGCCGGAGAACTTGCCGCTCCACTCGAAGAGGTTGTTGGCGTCGAAGACGAGGCTCTGCGCGTCCTCGTTGGCGATGCGCAGGCTGTTCGTCTCGTTCGGGCGGGCGACGATCTGCGCGACCGGCTCGATGATATGGGTGCCCCAGTCGGTCTTGGCGACGAAGGGATAGCGGTACATCAGGCCGATGGCCGGCATGGCCCGCCCGAAAACCTCGTCCGAGCTGTCCGCGATCGTCGAGACGCGCGCGTTGATCACGCTAGTGGTATTGGGGTTGATCGAGAAGACATCGGCCCGCAACGAGGCGTAGGGCGTCCACATCTGCCCGAGCGGATCGATGAAGTTGCGCCGCCAGGAAACCTCGGCCGTGGCGCGCGCGACATTGCCGGCAAGACCGCGCACGAGGCAGTGGTTCTTGTCGTAGATCGCGCAGCCATCATAGAGCGAATAGCTCGGCGTCGTGAGCAGATAGTTCTTCTGCTGCGGCAGCTCCGTGAACGCCGCGGTGTCGCGCGACAGGTTCGTGACGTTGGCGGTGAACGAGAGTTCGCCGCCGAGGAAGGACGGCTTGTGGACGCGCTTGTTGTAGTCGAGCACGGGCAGCACGACGGGCTGCTGCTTCTGCCAGTCCTGATAGTTCAAGGGCTGGAAGTAGTAGCCGCGCAGGTCGAACCAGGCGCTCTCGCTCTGGCCGTTCAGATACGCCGTCGAGATCGACTCCTGCAGATAGGTCGTGTTGCTCAGGCTCTCGTTGCGAATGCGGTAGTTCCTGTAGAACCAGCGGTCCGTCGACATCGCGGCGTTCCAGCCGATCGTCCAGCGCGGGTTGATGAAGAACTTGCCGTTGGTTTCGATCGATCCGCGGAATTCCCTGTCGCCCGGGCCGAGCGGACTCGGCAGATAGGCGCTCGGGTCCTGCTGGAAGATGCCGGAGGCCCGGATCGCGTAAGACCCGGTCATCAGCCGATGACGCCACTCCACTTGCCCCAGGAAGCCCTGGCGGCTGAGATAGGTCGGCGTCAGCGTCAGGTCGTAGTTCGGCGCGAGGTTGAGGAAATAGGGCAGGCCGACGCCGAAGCCGAGCGCCGAGGTGTTGATGAAGCGCGGCGACAGGAAGCCGGACTTGCGCTTCACCGTCGAATCCGGACCCGACATATACGGGATATAGGCCATCGGGATGCCGGCGAACTCGACCCGCGCATCCTCGTAATAGATCGTCTGCTCTGACTTCTTGTGGATGATCCGCGCGGCGCGAACCTGCCAGAGCGGCGGGCGCTCGGGGTTGTCCTTGCAGGGTTCGCAAGCCGTGTAGATGCCCTTGTCGAAGACGAAGGTCTCGCCGTCCGTCCGCTCGGCGCGGGGGGCCGAGAAGCGAGTCTTGTCCGGGTTCACGACGCGCAGGGAATCGATGAAACCGTCGCGGAAATCGTCGGTCAGGTTGAATTTTTCGCCCGTGATGACCGTGCCGTTGGTTTCGGTGATCCGGGCATTGCCGATCGCGGTGACGCGCTTGTTGGCCTGGTCATAGATGACCTTGTCGGCTTCGATCGTCCGGCCCTGATAGAGAATCTGGACGTTGCCGACGGCCGCGACCGTCTTCTTGTCGTTGTCGTAGACGAGCTCGGTCGCGTCGACGACCATGCGGTCCTGCGGCTTCGCAGGGGCCGCAGCGGCAGTCGCAGGTTTGGCCTGGGGGCCGGCCGCCCGATTCTGGGCATGGGCGGACCCGGCCAGCAGATAGGCCAGGCTGGAGGCGAGAGCCGTCGCCGCAGCAAAGCGTGCTAGCCGGTTCACTCCTGGCCCCATCTCGTAAACTCGAAATTAACCATAGGCACAGTACGTTTCACCCATCTTCCTGATGGAGGAGGGCGAGTGCTCCCAGCATTGCCCCCAATGCTGCAGGCAACCACGCCGCGACGATCGGATGGACGATTCCCGACGATCCGAGCTCCTCCGACAGTTGTGTCGCCACATAGAGCACGAAGCCGGCCGCGACGCCACCCACCACCAGTTTGGTCACACCACCAAACCTGAAAAATCTTAAGGAAACGGATGCTGCCACCAGCACCATGGCGATGAGCAGCAGCGGCCGCGCCATAAGTGACTGATAACGCAGCTTATATGGCGTCGTGTCGAGGCCGGCGCGCTCCGTCCGGTCGATCACCGCGGGCATGGACCAGAAGCCCACCGCGTCGGGTGGGGTGAAGCTCTGGCGCATCTGTTCCGGCTCCAGCGTCGTTGCGAGCACGTAGCTCTTATAGCTCTGTGGCTCTTCCGTGGCGGAGGTGGTGCGCGCGTCGCTGAGCTCCCAATGCCCAGGTCGCAGCAGGGCCTGCCTGGCGTCGATTCGCTCCTTGAAGCTGCCGTTCGGGTTGAAGATGAAAAACGCGACCTGGGACAGGCCGTCTTCATCGGGCAGGGCGCCGGCGGCGCGGATGATCGCCTGCCCGTCGACGCTGCGCTGCCTCAGCCAGATTTCCTGGGGAAGGCCGGACTTGCCCGCGGAGCGGACGAACAGGCGCGTCTCCAGCGCCGTGGCCTTGCGCTTCAGCTCGGCCGCGACAGGGTTGTAGATCATGATCGAGACGAGCCCGACGATCCCGGCGACCGCGGCGGCGGGCTGCAGGAACTGCCAGGCCGAGACGCCGACGGAGCGGGCGACGACCAATTCGAGCTTCCGGCTCAGCGTCAGCAGCGCGAACATGCCGCCGAACAGGGCGGCGAAGGGAAAGATCTGCTCGGCCACGGCCGGCGCGCGGAACAGCGCGAGCTGCACGATGCGCGGCGTCGTCGCGATCGGGGAATCGCCGGCGCGGCGCATCAGCTCGACGAAATCGAGCGTCCCGATCAGGAAGAAGAACGTGCTGAAGACGCCGACGATGGCGCGGGCGAAGCGCTTCGTCAGATAGCGCCCGAAGGTCGAGAACAGCAGCATCAGGCGCGCCGGAAACGGGCCGCCAGATTGACCAGCGGCATGACGAGGGGAGCGGCGAGGCGGGACAGAACGGGCTGGATCCGCGCACCGTAGAAGATGAAGCTCGTGGCCAGGACGATGGCCGCGACCGGCAGGATATAGAGCAAGGCGGCCGCGAAAGGCGAGCGCACGCTCGCGGTCCAGGCGGCATAGGCTGCGATGCGTGTCGCGCCGACGATCATGATCGCCGACTGGATCGCCAGCGCCCGTCCCTGGCGGGTCGTGCGGGCTTCGCCGATGGCGGCGAAGGCGATCAGCATGAAAGCGAAGGGATAGAGCGGGGACGAGAGCCGGTTGTGGAGCTCCGCGCGGAAGCGGCCTTCCTGGATCTTGTAATAGGCCTCGTTCGGGTCCTGCCGGAGGAGCTCCCAGGTCGAGCGCTCGCGGGGCTTGTAGATCACCTTGTCGCCGTCGCCCTCACCGGGGCCGCCGCTGGAATCGCCGGTCAGCGCCGAGAGGTTCAGGGCGTAGCGCTCGAAGGAGATGATCGAGGTCGTGTTGGTGTTCTTCGTCTCGCGCTGGATCGTGCCCTTCTCCAGCATCAGGAAGCTCTGGCCTTCGGCCTCGACCGTCCGGCCGCGCTCGGCGAGATAGATCGAGGGCTGCGACGGATCGCGCCGGTCCTGCATGAAGATGCCGACCAGCGCGTCGCCGGACTTCTCTCGATAGTGGAAGGTCACGCCGGAATCGAGCGAGACGAACTGACCTTCCTTCACGACATTGGCGACGAAATCGGCGCGGATCAGCGTGATCAGGTCGCGCAGCATGCGGAAGCTCGCCGGCATGACCGAGATCGTCATCCAGGCGACGATGAGCGAGGTCGCGACTGTCAGCACGATGAAGGGCCGCGTGATGCGCTGCGGCGCCACGCCGGCGGCGTTCATCACGATCAGCTCGGAATCGCCGTTGAGCTTGTTCAGCGTGTAGAGCGTCGACATGAACAGCGCGACGGGCGCGATGCCGGCGATCAGGGCCGGCAGCGAGAGGAGCGTCACGGTCAGGAAGATCAGGACCGTCTGGCCCTTGCCGGTGATGAGGTCGACTTCGCGCAGCGCCTGGGTGACCCAGATCACGCCGGTCAGGCCGAGCAGCAGCACGATCGCTGCCACCGCCGCGATCTTCAGGATGTAGCGATCGAGGCGGTTGAGAAGCACGCGTCGTTTCCGATCATGGGAAGCGAGGGGCTTCCCGAGGTGGTTCGTCGGACACCCTATGGTATAGGCGTGGCCATGGCGCAAACGGGAATCGTTTGCCGTCTGCCTTCAACTGTCCTTCCCATGCCATTTTCGCAAGATTGTGAGCAGATCATGTCGCAGCGCCTGAAGCTCGAGATCAAAGCCCTGGATGCCGTCGAAGGCCAGGATCTCGTGACCCTGGTTTCGGATAAGCTCGCCCTGCCCGAAGTCGCGCGGGAATGGGCCGGCGAGGGCGCTCAAGGGCTGTTGACCCGGGCCGCCGCCGCCGAACGCTTCAAGGGCAAGGCGCTGGCGGGGCTGACATTGCCGTCGCCGGAGGGCGCCCCCTACGAGCGCCTCATCGTCATCGGCGTCGGGCCCGAGGACGAGCGCGCCGGGCTGGATTTCGTCAAGCTGGGCGGCGCCATAGCCGGCCGGCTCGGCACTGGCCGCAGCGCGGAAATCCTCCTGGCGCTGCCGGGAGGCGGGATCGACGCGAAGCAGGCCGCCGATATCGCGCTGGGCCTCCGGCTGCGCGCCTATGCCTTCGACCGCTACAAGACCAGGAGCAAGGATAAGGACGAGGCCGAGCCGCTCACGGTCACATTGCGCGCGACTGACCCGTCTTCGCTCAGGAAGGCGGTCAAGACGGCCGACGCCATCGCCGCCGGCGTCCTCCAGGCCCGCGACCTCGTCAACGAGCCGCCGAATGTTCTCTATCCCGAGGAATTCGCCGACCGCGCCGCCAAGCTCGAGAAGCTCGGCGTCGAGATCGAGATCCTCGACGAGAAGGCGCTGAAGAAGATCGGCATGCGCGCGCTGCTCGGCGTCGGCCAGGGCTCGCGGCGGGAAAGCCGTGTCGCCATCATGCGCTGGAACGGCGCCAAGAAGGACGAGCAGCCGGTCGCCTTCGTCGGCAAGGGCGTGACTTTCGACACTGGCGGCATCTCGCTGAAGCCGGGCGCCAGCATGGAGGACATGAAGGGCGACATGGCGGGCGCGGCCTGCGTCGTCGGCCTGATGCAGGCGCTGGCCGGCCGCAAGGCCAAGGTCAACGCCATTGGCGTCATTGGCCTTGTCGAGAACATGCCCGACGGCAACGCCCAGCGCCCGGGCGACATCGTCACATCGCTCTCCGGCCAGACCATCGAGATCATCAACACCGACGCCGAGGGCCGGCTCGTTCTCGCCGACGTGCTCTGGTACACGCAGGAGCGCTTCTCGCCGCGCTTCATGATCAATCTCGCCACCTTGACCGGCGCGATCATGGTGGCGCTGGGCCAGGAGAATGCCGGGCTGTTCAGCAACAATGACGAACTTTCCGAGCGCCTGACGGCAGCCGGAATCGCGACCGGCGAGACGGTCTGGCGCATGCCGCTTGGCAAGGCCTACGACAAGCTGATCGATTCCAAGTTCGCCGACATGAAGAACTCGGCCGGCCGCCATGGCGGCTCGATCACCGCGGCGCAGTTCCTGCAGCGCCATGTCAACGACACGCCCTGGGCGCATCTCGACATCGCGGGAACCGGAATGGCCGCCGCGAATTCCGAGATCAACCGCTCCTGGGGGCCGGGCTGGGGCGTGCGCCTGCTCGACCGGCTGGTTTCGGATCATTACGAAGGCTGATTCGCTTTCTGCGGAAATGCCGGCAACCCGTTAGGAGAAAAGGGTTTCGATGGCCGAGATCCTGTTCTTCCATCTGCAGTCCCGCCCGCTGGAGCAGGTCCTGCCGACGATCCTCGACCGCGCCCTGTCGCGCGGCCAGAAGGTCGTCGTCCAGGTCGGCGGCCAGGAGCGCATGAGCGTGCTCGACGACCACCTCTGGACCTATGCCGACGAGAGCTTCCTGCCGCATGTCACGGCACTGGAGGCGGATGCGGCGCAAAATCCGGTCGTGCTGACCACCCAGGCGCATAATCCGAACGCCGCCCAGGTCCGGATCTGCGCCGATGGGGTCCGCATTCCCGACGCAATGCAGGACTACGAGCGCGTCGTCCTGATATTCGATGGAGACGATCCCGAGGCGCTTGCCGCGGCTCGCGAGGATTGGAAGAAGGTCAGGGCCTCGGGCCATGCCGCCAGCTACTGGCAGCAGGACGATGCCGGCCGTTGGGAGAAGAAAGCGTGAGACTGCCTGTGCTGTTGCTCTGCACCGCTGCCCTTGCCGGCTGCTCGGTCGATATGGGCGGATTCGCCTTCCAGTCCGAGACGAAGGGCGGGGTCACCACGACCAGGACGGCCTCGGCCAGCGCCGGCATCTCGACGCGGGAGCCGGTGCTGACGCCGGAAGGCGAATGCAGCGTCGGCGTGTCGCTCGATCCCTCGACCCGGCCGCTGCCGAAGGAGATCGCGCCCGGCATCACCGAATGCGAACTGGTGAAGCTGAAGGGTGGGCGCCCGACCGATGTGCTCGTCGGCGAGAGCGGCAAGGGCCAGCGCGAAGTCCAGGTGCTCTATTCCGAGCCCGGCGGCCGCGAGATCTATCTGTTCACCGACAACCGCCTGACGCGGATCGTCAAGCCCGGGCAGGGTTGAGCCGACGGCAGCCTCGTCCTCGCGACCGGCGCCCCCTATCGAGAACCGTTATATTGCGGGACACGGTTCTTGTTGCCGAAAATGAGCCCTTGCGGGTCTTTGTTCACATTGCGGAGTGCCCGGTCGAAGCCGGAGAGAGAGCGACTGCCGTCCGAGGTGAATGTCTCGACCTTTTGCAGCCCGCTTCCCGTGAACTGGATGATCTTCGCCGTCGCAGCCGCCGAGCTTCGATCCAGGTTGTCGGCGAGCGTGCGCAGGGATTTCGCAGCCTCGGCGACGTCTTCGAAGACGCTTCCCCCGTTTTCTCTTCCGGTACCGGTCAGGAACGCTTGCGCGTCTTTCAACACGCCATCGACCTGACCGGCGGCCCTGTCGAATTTCTCGCTCGTCGAGGCGACGCTCCGCACCGTCTTGCCGATGTCGGGAGCGGCAGCGCCCAGCTTGGCGGCGACGCGGTCGGTCTGCTCGATGACCGACGCGACACGATCCTTGTCGACAGATCGGAGGGTCTCCACGAATCCCTCGCTGAAACTCTTCAGCTTATCGGAAAGCGGGGTGATGATTTCGGCAGCCGAGCTGACGTTCTTCATGAACTTATCGACCTCGGACGAATTGCCGTTGAGCGCGGCCGACAGGTTCTCGACATATTTGATCTTTTCGGTGAGGGGCCCCGCATTGGCCTGGATCGCGGCGTCGATGCCGACGAGAGACTCGTCGATGCCCTTCGCAATGGATTCGACCTTTTCGAAGATGCTTTCGGAGGATTCCGCGATGATCGTCGGAAAAGCTTGCCCCGGCCCGGCGATCAAGGGAGCAGCGGCGGGACTGCCGCCGCGAAGCTGCACGGCCACGATGCCAGCGAGGCCCTGGCCTTCGAGGCGGGCGATCGTGTCGACGCGTAACGGGGCCGACTGGCTGATCTTCAGGATGGCATAGATCTGGCCTGGATCATCCAGCTCGATCTCGAGCTCCTTGACCTCGCCAACGCGCAGGCCGTTGAAAAGGACGCTGGAGCCACGGCCGAGGCCGGAGACCTTGCCGTTGAAGACCACCTTGACGTCGATGGTGTCGCCTCGCCCCCGGCTGAACCAATAGCCGAGCCCGAACAGCCCGGCGAGCACTGCCAGCGTCGCCAGTCCGATCAGGGCATAAGCTGTTCGCGATTGCATGAGCGGAGTTGTCTTTCCTTGCCCAGGCGAAACTGACCTGCCGCCTCCGGCCGGCCATCTGAGTCGGCAACATAGTCTACTGTCGCGAAGGCCACGAGGTGATCGGGCGATCCATCCGCTTGTTTTTGCCTGACCCGCAACGCATCATCGCGGCATGACCAAATATCTCATCTCCTTTCCGAGCGAGGCGATGGCGCTGACGGACGAGGAGCTGGCAGCCGCCGGTGTCGATTCTCGTGCCGTGATCGAGGAGGCCAAGGCGGCCGGCGTCTATGTCTTCGCGGGCGGGATCAACGAGCCGGTCGCCCCCGTGCTCGTCTCCGAAGATGGATCGGTCTCGCCGGAGATTTATCCGAGCAGCCGCCTCAACGGCGGCTTCGCGGTGCTGGAGCTGCCGACTCGCGAGGAAGCGGTGAAATGGGCGGCCAAGCTCGCACGCGCCTGCCGCTGCGCACAGGAACTGCGCGAGTTCATGTATGATCCGGCCAGCTAGCGACCTTGTTGGGCTTTCGGAGAGATACGCCGTCATTCCGGACAAGCCGCGATGCGACGCCGATCCGGAATCCATCATGGAACGCGACGCCCTGTAATGGATCCCGGGTCAAGCCCGGGATGACGCAGCTTTTCAGCGTAGAATCGGCGCTCTCTGAGCCCTCAGGCGCTCTCCAGTTCCTCGCCGAGCAGCAGCCATTCTTCCTCCGCCGCCGCCAGCGCCTCCGACAGTTCCGCACGCTGGCGCGAGAGCTGCAGCGCCTTGTCCGGATCGCGTGAGAAGGCACCGTTGGCGAGCGCCGCATCGACCTTCTCGATCAGCCCGGTCAGCTTGGCGATGCGGGCCTCGGCGAGGTTGAGCTTCTGCCTGAGCGGCCCTTGCGCCGCGCGCTTCGTCGCCGCTTCCTTGCGCTCGTCGGCCTTGGGCTTGGCGCTGGCGTCCGGCGCGGGCTTGCCGCGCCTCTCCGCCTTGGCGGCGCCCAGCACATAGGTGCGGTAATCGTCCATGTCGCCGTCGAAATTCTTCACCGTGCCGCCGCCGACGAGCCAGAGCCGGTCGGCGCAGGCCTCGATCAGGAAGCGGTCGTGGCTGACGAGGATCACGGCACCGGGATAATCGTTGATCGCGGTGACCAGCGCCGTGCGGCTGTCGATGTCGAGATGGTTGGTCGGCTCGTCAAGGATCAGCAGATGCGGTCCGTGGAAGGTCGCGAGCCCCAGCATCAGGCGCGCCTTCTCGCCGCCGGAGAGCAGCTTCACCGGCGTATCGGCTTTCGAGGCCGGAAAGCCGATCTGCGCCGCCTTCGAGCGCACCTTGGCCTCGGGCGCATCCGGCATCAGGTCGCGCAGATGCCCGACCGGCGTATCCTCGATGCGGAGCTCGTCGAGCTGATGCTGGGCGAAATAGGCCGTCTCCAGCTTGCTCGACTTCTTCATCGCGCCGGACATGGCCTCGAGCCGGCCGCCGATCAGCTTGCAGAAGGTCGATTTGCCGTTGCCGTTCGAGCCGAGGAGCGCGATGCGGTCGTCCGGCGCCAGTGAGAGGTTGAGCCGCGACAAGACCTTGCGCTCGCCATAGCCGGCGGCGGCATCTTCCAGCACGATCATCGGCGGCGAGAGCGGCTTTTCCGGGCCGGGGAAGACGAAGGGCTGTACGTCGCGGTCGACGATCGTCGCGATGGTCTGCATCTTCTCCAGCCGCTTGACGCGCGACTGCGCCTGCCGGGCCTTGGTTGCCTTGGCCTTGAAGCGGTCGACGAAGGACTGGAGATGCTTGCGCTCGGCCTCCTGCTTCTCCTTGGCGCGGGCTAGCTGCATCTGCTTTTCGGCCCGCTGCTTTTCGAAGGAGGAATAGCCGCCGCGATAGAGCGTGAGCTTGCCCTGGTCGAGATGCATGATGTGGTCGACCGAGGTGTCCAGCAACTCGCGATCGTGGCTGATGACGATCACGGTATGCGGATAGCGCTCCAGATAGTCGTAGAGCCAGAGCGTGCCTTCGAGGTCGAGATAGTTGGTCGGCTCGTCGAGCAGCAGCAGGTCGGGTTCGGAGAACAGCACGGCCGCGAGCGCGACGCGCATGCGCCAGCCGCCCGAGAAATCGGAGCAAGGACGCTGCTGGGCCGCCTCGTCGAAGCCGAGACCATGCAGCACCATCGCGGCGCGCGCCGGAGCGGAATGGGCGCCGATATCGGCGAGCCGCGTGCCGATCTCGGCGATGCGGTGCGGATCGGTCGCGGTCTCCGCTTCCTGCATCAGCGCCGTGCGCTCGGTATCGGCAGCGAGTACGACCTCGATCAGCGTCTCCGGGCCACCCGGCGCTTCCTGCGCGACGCCGCCGATGCGCCGGCCCTTCGGCAGGCTGATATTGCCGCTCTCGGTGCCGAGATCGCCGGTGATGATCTTGAACAGCGTGGTCTTGCCGGTGCCGTTGCGGCCGACGAAGCCGACGCGCGCGCCGTCGGGAATGGCTGCGCCGGTATGGTCGAGCAGCAGGCGCTCGCCGAGGCGGTAGGTGATGTCGTTGATCGTGAGCATGGCGCGCCCGTTTAGGCGCGAGACGGCCAAAAAGGCAATCGAAAGCCGGAACCAGTGGCCGATGTCACCGTTTCGTCAAAATCTCGCCTCGGGACGGCCCACTCCGGCCATCACCCAAGGGAAACCGGATCAACCGCGATTCGCCCAGGCTATCTCCATGGATACCCGCCTGTCCTTCGCCAGTTCCCGCCGTGCTTCCGCTGCGGCGTCCTTCATGGTTCTCGTCTCGATCATCATCGGCAGCGCCGCAGCGCTCGCCGCGCTGGTTCCGCTGACCTGACAGCGCCAAGCCCCTGGAAGACTTGTCGTCTCCCGGCTCAGCCGCTAACGCTGGCCGCATGGCACGCATCGCTTTCTACACCGGCTCCTTCGATCCCGTAACCAACGGTCATGCCGACGTCATCGCAGCGGCTGCCGGCCTCTGCGACAGGCTCGTCCTGGCGATAGGGGTGCATCCGGGCAAGACGCCGTTGCTCTCCGTCGAGCAGCGCGCCGAATTGCTGCGTCAGGTCGCCACGCCCTTGCTGGCCGCGAAGGGTGCCGCGCTCGACGTCGTGACCTTCGGCGATCTCGCGGTGGATGCCGCGCGCCGGGCAGGGGCCTCGCTCATCATCCGCGGCCTGCGCGACGGCAGCGACCTCGATTACGAGATGCAGATGGCCGGAATGAACGGCACGATGGCGCCGGACGTGCAGACCGTCTTCCTGCCAGCCTCGCCCGGCGTGCGCCATATCACCGCGACGCTGGTGCGCCAAATCGCGGCGATGGGCGGCGACGTCTCGCCCTTCGTGCCGGCCCCGGTGCTCGCCGCTCTGAAGGCGCGCTTCGCCAAGGGCTGAATGCGCGAAGCCGGCGAAAGGCACATAACTTCGCCATCTTCCGCCGCTTCCTGCTGATTTTGGTTTGCATTTTGTGCAGAGCGATGGTGTCTCTCAGCGAGGCCGACTCGCTTTCCGATCTCCTGGCGCGATTCCGCGCGCAGGGGCCCTCCGACAGGTTTTCCGATGCGTCTTTCCCGCTATTTCCTGCCCCTTCTGCGCGACACGCCCAAGGAAGCGGAGATCGTCTCGCACCGGCTGATGCTGCGCGCCGGCATGATCCGCCAGCAATCGGCGGGCATCTATTCCTGGCTGCCGCTCGGCCTGCGGGTGCTCAACAAGATCAGCAACGTCATCCGCGAGGAGCAGAATCGCTCGGGCGCCATCGAGATCCTGATGCCGACCATCCAGTCGGCCGATCTCTGGCGCGAGAGCGGGCGTTACGACGCCTATGGCAAGGAGATGCTGCGCATCAAGGACCGGCATGATCGCGACATGCTGTACGGGCCGACCAATGAGGAGATGGTCACCGAGATCGTCCGTTCCTACGTCAAGTCCTACAAGGACCTGCCGCTCAACCTCTACCACATCCAGTGGAAGTTCCGGGACGAGGTCCGCCCGCGCTTCGGCGTGATGCGCGGCCGCGAGTTCTTGATGAAGGACGCCTATTCCTTCGATCTCGACAAAGACGCGGCGCGCCACGCCTATAACCGCATGTTCACCGCCTATCTGCGCACCTTCGCGCGGCTCGGCCTGAAGGCGATTCCGATGAAGGCGGATACCGGCCCGATCGGCGGCGATCTCTCCCACGAGTTCATCGTGCTCGCTTCGACCGGCGAGAGCGAGGTCTTCTGCCACAGCGACTACCTGAATTTCGAGACGCCCGCCGCCGACACCGATTTCGACAGCGTCGCCGGCCTACAGGGCATCTTCGACAAGTGGACGAGCCTCTACGCCGCGACCGAGGAAATGCACGACAAGACTGCCTTCGAGGCGGTTCCGGAAGACAAGCGCGTCTCGGCGCGCGGCATCGAGGTCGGCCATATCTTCTATTTCGGCACGAAATATTCCGAACCGATGGGCGCGACCGTCGCAGGTCCCGATGGCCAGCCGGTGCTGCTGCATGGCGGCTCATACGGCATCGGCCCGAGCCGCCTCGTCGCGGCGCTGATCGAGGCCGGCCATGACGATGCCGGCATCGTCTGGCCCGAGGAGATCGCACCTTTCGATATTGCGGTCATCAACCTCAAGGCCGGCGATGCGGCGACCGACGGCGCGGCCGAGCAGATCTACAAGCACCTGCTCGCCAAGGGCTATGACGCCCTGCTCGACGACACCGACGACCGGCCGGGCGCCAAATTCGCCACCGCCGACCTGATCGGCGTGCCCTGGCAGATCATCGTCGGCCCGAAGGGGCTGGCCGAGGGCAAGGTCGAGCTGAAGCGCCGTGCCGGAGGCGAGCGCGAACTCGTCTCGCTGGAAGCCGCGCTCGACCGCTTCAAGGGCCGGGCGGCGTGACGGGGGGCACCGTCATGCAGACGCATCGGATGGGAGCTGCCGCATGAGCGCCGTCGCCGACAGCGCCGAGGTTCCCACCGGGACCAAGGCCTTCGCCGGTTTCGAATGGCTGCTCGCCGGACGCTATCTGCGTACCCGCCGCCGCGAGGGCTTCGTCTCGGTCATCGCCGGTTTCTCCTTCCTCGGCATCATGCTCGGCGTCGCGACGCTGATCATCGTGATGTCGGTGATGAACGGCTTCCGGATCGAGCTGCTCAGCAAGATCGTCGGCGTGAACGGTCATATCTTCGCGACGCCGATCGACCGCCCGCTCGACGACTACGACAGCGTCGCGGCGAGGCTCTCCAAGATCCCCGGCATCAAGCTCGCCATCCCGCTGGTCGAGGGGCAGGCGCTCGCCTCCTCGCAGACCGGCAACAATGGCGTGCTGGTGCGCGGCATTCGCGAGAACGACATCAAGGCGATCCCCTTCATCGGGGGCAACATCAAGTCCGGCACCCTCGAAGGCTTCGACGGCGGAACGCCCGGCGTCGCTATCGGCCGGCGGCTTGCCAATGCGCTGGGCATCCAGGCCGGCGACATGATGACGCTGGTCTCGCCGCAGGGCGCCTCGACGCCTTTCGGCACTGCCCCGCGGATCAAGGCCTATCCGGTCAAGGCGATCTTCGAGATCGGCATGACCGAGTTCGACGGCACCTTCGTCTATATGCCGCTGACCGAGGCGCAGGCCTATTTCAACCGGGACGGCGACGTGAACGTCATCGAGATCTTCGTCGACAATCCCGACCGCACCCAGTCCGTCCGCGACGCCATCGAGGCCGACGCGCCGCGTCCGCTCGTGCTCTCCGACTGGCGCCAGAGGAATCGCAGCTTCTTCAATGCGCTCGAAGTCGAGCGCAACGTGATGTTCATCATCCTGACGCTGATCGTGCTGGTCGCGGCGCTGAACATCGTCTCCGGCCTGATCATGCTGGTGAAGGACAAGACCGCCGACATCGCGATCATGCGCACTATGGGCGCTACGGCCGGCACGGTGCTGCGCGTCTTCCTGATCACCGGGGCGGCAATCGGGGTCGTCGGCACGCTGGCCGGGCTCGCTCTCGGCGTCGTCTTCGCCAAGAACATCAAGTCGATCATGGCGGCGCTGAACTGGATCACCGGCGCCAATCTCTGGGACCCGACCGTGCGCTTCCTGAGCGACATCCCCTCCGTCATCGACTGGAGCGAGGTGACGAGCGTCGTGCTGATGGCGCTGGCCCTGTCGCTCTTGGCGACGCTCTATCCGGCCTGGAAGGCGGCACGTCTCGATCCGGTCGAAGCGCTGAGGATGGGCTGAAGCGATGGCACAGGAAATGCCCGCGCTCTTCCTCTCTCAGGTCGAGCGCTATTACCCGCAGAGCGACGCGCCGCTGGAAGTGCTGCGCAAGGCCGATTTCGCGCTCTGGCCGGGCGAGGTCGTGGCTCTGGTCGCGCCGAGCGGCACCGGCAAGTCGACCCTGCTGCATGTCGCCGGCTTGCTGGAGAAGCCCGATGGCGGCGAGGTCTTCGTCGGTGGGCTCGCCACCACCAAGCTCGACGACAGGGGCCGCACGCGGCTGCGCCGCACCGAGATCGGCTTCGTCTACCAGTTCCACCACCTTCTGCCCGAATTCACGGCGCTGGAGAACGTCGTGCTGCCCCAGCGCATCCGCGGCCTCGATCGCAAGGTTGCCGAGGAGCGCGCCTCGGAACTGCTGACCTTCCTCGGTCTCGGCGAGCGGCTCGACCATTTGCCGGGCGAATTGTCCGGCGGCGAGCAGCAGCGCGTCGCCATTGGCCGCGCCGTCGCCAACGGCCCGCGCCTGCTGCTGGCCGACGAACCCACGGGCAATCTCGATCCGCATACCTCGCAGCATGTCTTCAGCACGCTGATGGCGCTGGCGCGGGCCTCGGGACTGGCGGCGCTGATCGCGACGCACAATCTCGAACTCGCCCGCCAGATGGACCGGCAGGTCACGATCCGCGAGGGGCTGGTGGTCAAGCTGTAGGCAGTCCGGCCGCTACCGCCCGAGCTGGCGCGCATCCCGGAGCGGGAAGGCATAGCTCGGCTGCGCCCGCCACGCCCCGTCCTTCCAGGCGAATTCGATCTCGCCTTCCTCGCCGGAGGTCTTGAGCTGGATGCCGAAGGCGGAGAAGGCGTCCTGCACCGGCTTCGCCTGCGCCCAGGGCGCGACATCCACGATCCGCTGGCTGAAGCTGATCCGCGCCTTGCGCGGATAGATGGCGTCCTCCTCGCCCTCCTCACTGCGCGGCGGATTGATCTCGGTCTTGGTGATGCCGGTGATCTCACGGCGCGCGAAGCAGAGCACCGGCGTTCGCGGCGCTTCCGGCAGGCCTTCCGGCTTGTAGAACTTGGCCCCTGTCGAGGTGAGCACGAAGCGGCGCGACGGGCCGATCTCAGCCTGCACACCCGCAGGGCTATCCTCCTCGCTGAGCAGCCCCTGTTCGACCAGCGTGCGCAGATTGCCCTGGAACCAGCTGTTGTTGGCGTCGAACGGAAGCTTGCGGAAGGCGACGCAGACCGGCTCCTTGTCGAAATAGGCTTGGATCAGCGGCAGGAAATGATCCTTCTGCGCCTCGGCCTCGCCGCAACCGCCGAGCAACAGTCCGGCCAGCGCGATCGCGCCTGACGTTCGAAGCTTGATCAAGCCTCGCCTCCTTCTCCCATGTGCCCACCGGCGCGCCGGAAAGGCGCCTCTCCGCGATGGTCGCCGCGGGTGGCGAAAATGAGGAGCGGTCTGCTGCTCCGAATTGCCGGTAAGGTTTCGTTAACCGCCGCGCCGGGATCGCACCCTCGGCTTCTGCATCGACATTGACGAGAACAAAAAGAGAACTAATCTGAACTTATCAGGAACACAGGAGGTTCTCATGACTGCAGCGCGTAAGTTCGCCGCCGGCCTCGCCGAGATCGCCTCGCTCGGCGTCTTCCTCGGCATGATCTGGCTCTGGGCTGCCATCCTCTCCGGTCCGCATGTCTGAGCACGGCAGGAGCCAGCCACGGATGAGGGCGGTCGCGACCGAGCTGCCGGCGCCCTCTGGAAGCGGCATCGGTTCTGGATTCCGGGTTCTTCGCTAACGCGAAGTCCCGGAATGACGGTGGGGCTGGGCAAGGTCGAAATCACTCAATGTCAACAGACGCTAAGCCGGAAGCCCTCGACGCCGGCCCTGCCAAAGACGCATAAGAGGCGCATCAGGCAGGGTCGACGAGTCGCCCGGTTGCGGCGGCAGGAGCGGGACATGGGCAGGGATTCCGGCGAGGCGCGCGTTCTCCAGGAGATCGGCTTCGTCCACCTGCATGTCCATTCGAGCTATTCGCTGCTCGAAGGCGCGATGACCATCGCGACGCTCGCCAAGATGGCGGTGGCCGACGGCCAGCCGGCCCTGGCGCTGACCGATACCGACAATCTCTTCGGCGCCCTCGAATTCTCGGAGAAGCTGGCGGGTTCGGGCTTGCAGCCGATCGTCGGGGTGCAGCTCTCGGTCGACTTCGCCGACGAGGGCGAGGGCGGCCGAAAGCCGGCGCAGCTGCAGCGCCTGCCGCATATCGTCCTGCTCGCCATGGACGAGGCCGGCTACGGCAACCTGATGAAGCTCGTCAGCGAGGCTGCGCTGGCGACCGGCGGCTCCGGCCAGCCGGTCACCACGATCGAGCGTCTCGCCACCTATCATGCCGGCCTGATCGCGCTGACCGGCGGCCCGGGCGGCCCGATCGATACCGCCCTGCGCCTCGGCCAGCTCCCGCAGGCCGCCTCGCGTCTGGCAACGCTCGCAGGCATCTATGGCGACCGGCTCTATGTCGAGATCCAGCGCCACGGCGCGGACGGCGAGGCGGCGCGGGAAGCCCATCTCCTGCGCCTCGCCTACGATTCAGACTTGCCTATCGTCGCCACCAACGAGCCCTTCTTCGCCAAGCCCGCCGATTTCGACGCCCACGACGCGCTGCTAGCTGTGGCCGAAGGGCGTCTCGTGTCCGACGGTACGCGCCGCCGCGTCACGCCGGAGCACTATTTCGCCTCGCGTGCCGAGATGAAGAAGCGCTTCGCCGACCTGCCGGAGGCGCTGGCGAACACGGTCGAGATCGCGATGCGCTGCCATTGGCGCGTCACCACCCGCAAGCCGATCCTGCCGCGCTTCGGCGAGGAGGGGCGCGACGAGGCCGAGGAGCTGCAGGAGCAGGCGAAGGCCGGCCTTGCTGCCCGGCTCGCCAAGCACGGCCCGGCCGAGGGCTTCACCGTCGAGGATTACGAGAAGCGGCTCGATTTCGAGCTCTCGATCATCACGCGGATGAAATTCCCGGGCTACTTCCTGATCGTCTCGGACTTCATCAAATGGGCCAAGGCCCACGACATCCCGGTCGGGCCGGGCCGCGGCTCGGGTGCGGGCTCGCTCGTCGCCTATGCGCTGACCATCACCGACGTCGACCCGCTGCGCTTCGGCCTGCTCTTCGAGCGCTTCCTCAACCCCGATCGCGTCTCGATGCCGGACTTCGACATCGACTTCTGCCAGAACCGGCGTGAAGAGGTGATCGAGTATGTGAAGCATCATTACGGGCAGGAGCGCGTCGCCCAGATCATCACCTTCGGCACGCTGCTTGCCCGCGGCGTGCTGCGCGACGTCGGCCGCGTGCTGGAAATGCCCTATGGCCAGGTCGACAAGCTCACCAAGCTCGTGCCGCAGAATCCGGCCAAGCCGATCTCGCTGAAGGATGCCATCGAGGGCGAGCCCAAGCTGCAGCAGGCCGCCGAGGAGGAGCCGATCGTCGCGCGGCTGCTCGAAATTGGCCAGAAGCTGGAAGGGCTTCACCGCCATGCTTCCACTCACGCGGCAGGCGTTGTGATCGGCGATCGGCCGCTCGAACAGCTCGTCGCGCTCTCGGTCGATCCGCGCACCGGCATGCGCGTCACTCAGTTCAACATGAAATGGGTCGAGCAGGCCGGGCTGGTGAAGTTCGACTTCCTCGGCCTCAAGACGCTGACGACGCTGACGACCGCGGTGAAGCTCATCGCCCAGCGCGATATCCATATCGATCTGGCCAAATTGCCCTTCGACGATCCCGCGACCTACGCCATGCTGGCCCGCGGCGAGACGGTCGGCGTGTTCCAGGTCGAATCGGTCGGCATGCGCAAGGCGCTGGTCGAGATGAAGGCCGACCGGATCGAGGACCTGATCGCGCTGGTGGCCCTCTACCGGCCGGGGCCGATGGACAACATCCCGACCTATTGCCGCCGCAAGCTTGGGCTGGAGGAGCCGACCTATCTCCATCCCGGCATGGAGCCCTATCTACGCGAGACCCACGGCATCATCGTCTACCAGGAACAGGTGATGCAGGTGGCGCAGGCGCTCTCGGGCTATTCGCTCGGTGAAGCGGACCTGCTGCGCCGCGCCATGGGCAAGAAGATCAAGGCGGAGATGGACGCCCAGCGCGACCGCTTCGTGAAGGGCGCGATCGAGAACAAGATCAAGAAGGAGACCGCCTCCGAGATCTTCGACCTGCTCGCCAAGTTCGCCGATTACGGGTTCAACAAGAGCCATGCGGCGGCCTATGCCGTCGTCGCCTTCCAGACCGCCTATCTCAAGGCGAACTATCCGGTCGAGTTCCTGGCGGCGTCGATGACGCTCGACATGGGCAATACCGACAAGCTCTCGGAATTCCGCCGCGATGCCGAGCGGCTCGGCATCAAGGTCGAGCGGCCGGCGATCAACCAGTCCGGCGTCGAGTTCGACGTGGCCGAGGGCAAGATCTTCTATGCGCTCGGCGCCATCAAGGGCGTCGGCCGGGCGGCGGTGGAATCGCTGGTGGCGGCGCGCCAGTCCGGCGGCCCGTTCCGCGACCTCGCCGATCTCGCCCGCCGCATCGACACCAGGCTGGTCAACCGCCGCACGCTGGAAGCGCTGATCGCCGCCGGTGCGCTCGACGAGCTGGAGGCGGACCGCGCCCGCGCGGTCGCGGCGCTCGACGGCATGCTGGCACTCTCCAACCGCACCCGCGACGAGGCCGCGGCCGGCCAGTTCGACCTGCTCGGCGGCGGCGTGGTGCAGGAGGCTTTCCGTATTCCGCAGGTCGAGCCGTGGGCTCCCGCGGAGAAGCTCAAGCGCGAGCACGAGGCGGTCGGCTTCTTCCTCTCCGGCCACCCGCTCGACGATTACGAGCATGTGCTGAAGCGCCTGCGCGTCCAGCGCTATGCTGATTTCGCCCAGACTGTGCGCGTCAACGGCACCGGCGTCGGCAAGGTCGCGGTCTCCGTCATCGACAAGTCGGAGCGGCGCACCAAGTCCGGCTCCAAGATGGGCATCGTCAACCTCTCGGACCCGAGCGGCCAATTCGAGGCCGTGCTGTTCTCGGAAGGGCTGATGAAGCTGCGCGACCTGCTCGAGCCGGGCAGGGCGCTGGTGCTGCGCCTCTCCGCCGTGCTCGACGGCGAAGAGGTGCGCCCGCGCATCGAGGATGCCGAGGAACTCGACGGCCTCGCCGCGCGCCAGAAGCAGGATCTCGTCGTCTATCTGCGCGACGACAAGGCGGTGGCATCGGTCGCCGAGCGCATCCGCCCGCGGGAGGCGATGCGCGCCGAGGGCAAGGTTTCGATCATCATGATCATCGACGACGGCGCCCAGGAGGTCGAGATCGAATTGCCCGGCAAGTTCCCGGTCAACCAGCAGATCGCCAATGCCGTGCGGGCCGCGCCCGGCGTGGTCGATGTTCGGCTGCAATAGGATTGCAACGATGGCCGACGAACGGACCGCACTGATCGTCGTCGACGTCCAGAACGATTTCTGTCCCGGCGGCAACCTCGCCGTGCCGGATGGCGATGCGGTCGTGCCCGTCGTCAACGCGCTCGGGCGACGCTTCCGCCATGTCGTGCTGACGCAGGATTGGCACCCGGCCGGCCACGCCTCCTTCGCCTCCAGCCATTCCGGCCGCGAGCCCTTCGAGACGATCGAACTGGCCTATGGCCTGCAGGTGCTCTGGCCGGATCATTGCGTGCAGGGCACGGCCGGGGCCGCCTTCCATGCCGGGCTCGACCTGCCCCATGCCGAGGCGATCATCCGCAAGGGTTTCCGCCAGGGCATCGACAGCTATTCCGGCTTCGTCGAGGCCGATCGCCGGACCCGGACGGGGCTGGAAGGCTATCTGCGCGAGCGTGGCATCACCCGCGTCGTCATCGTCGGCCTCGCGACGGATTTCTGCGTGAATTGGACCGCGCAGGATGCTGCCCGCGCCGGCTTCGAGACCTTCGTGGTCGAGGATGCCTGCCGCGCGATCGATCTCGACAGCTCGCTCGATCGTGCCTGGGCCGAAATGGCGGCGGCCGGGATCAGGCGCGTCAGCGCCGCGACCTTGGCGCTCTGAGACGCGGATGTCCCGCACCCAGCGCCTGCTCGATCTCGTTCAGGTCCTGCGCCGGCATCGCCGCCCGGTCTCCGGCCGCAAGCTCGCGGCCGAGCTCGGCGTCAGCATCCGCACGCTCTATCGCGACATCGTCACTCTGCAGGGGCAGGGCGCTCCTATCGAGGGCGAGCCCGGCCTCGGCTACATCCTGAAGCCCGGTTTCATGCTGCCGCCGCTGATGTTCAGCGAGGAGGAGATCGAGGCCCTCGTTCTGGGCTCGCGCTGGGTCGCGGACCGGGCCGATCCGGCCCTGGCGCTGGCCGCGCGCGACGCCATGGCCAAGATCGTCGCCGTGCTGCCGGTCGACCTGACCCGCCGCGTCGAGGACGCCGCGCTGATCCTCGGACCGGGTAAAAAGCTGCTCGATGCCCCGCAGCTCGATCTGGCCGCCATTCGGAAGGCCATCCGTTCCGAGCGGCGTGCTTCCATCGGCTATGGCGATGCCGAGGGGCGCACCAGCGAGCGCATCGTCTGGCCGTTGGCACTCTCCTTCTTCGATCAGGTCCGGGTCCTCGTCGCCTGGTGCGAGCTCAGGCAGGATTTCCGTCATTTCCGCACCGACCGCCTGACGCGCTTCGAAGCGTTGGAGGGCCGCTATCCGCAGCGTCGCCATGCGCTGCTCAAGGCCTGGCGCGAAAAGGAGGGCATTGCGCCGCCCGCATGATCGACGCTGCCGAAAATTGGCAGCATCTGATTCTAGTCTCCCTCATCCAGACCAATCGGGAGGCCGCCATGTTCGATGCCCATTTCATCCTGCTTCATGTCGAGAGCCCGGCTGCCAGCGCCGCCTTCTATGCCGACCTGCTCGGCAAGGAGCCGCTGGAGCTGTCGCCGACCTTCGCGATGTTCGCGCTGCCTTCGGGCGCACGGCTCGGCCTGTGGTCGCGGCATACGGTCGAGCCGGCCGCGACGACGACGGGCGGCGCCGCAGAGATCGCCATGGTGGCGCCCAGCCTGGAGGCGGTCGATGCGGCCCATGAGGACTGGCGCGAGCGCGGCATCGTTATCCTGCAGGAACCGACCGATCTGGATTTCGGGCGCACCTTCACGGCGCGCGATCCCGACGGGCATCGCCTGCGCGTGTTCCATCCCTTCCCGGAGGCCTGAGCCTGGGCCGGCCTAAGCCGCCGGCTTGAGCTGCGCCTGGACGCGGTCACGCCCGAGCCGCTTGGCGCGATAGAGCGCCTCGTCGGCCTCGACCATAAGATCGTCGAGCTCGCGCCCGCCGAGCTCGATTTCGGCCACGCCGATGCTGAGCGTCGGCTGCAACCGGATCTCGGCGAGGTCGGTGAGCTTGTCGCGGAAGGCGTTGCGGATGCGCTCCGCGACCCGGACCGCTTCCCGGACGCCGACATCGGGAAGGACGATGGCGAACTCGTCGCCGCCCTGCCGGGCCAGGATGTCGGTGCTGCGCAACTGCTCCAGCACCGCGCCGGCGAACAGGCGCAGGATCCGGTCTCCGGCCGCATGGCCGAGCGTATCGTTCAGCCTCTTGAAATGGTCGATATCGACGAGCAGGAGCGCGGCCCGCCGCTCTCCGTTCGATTGCTGCGCCAGCCATTGCTCCAGCCCGGAGCGGTTCATCGCCCCCGTCAGCGGGTCGCGCCGCGCCAAGGTCGCCAGCATGCGGTTGCTGCGCTCGGCGGCGAGCAGCAGCAGGGCCTGGCCCCTCAGGATCATGAAGGCGACGCCGGTGGCGGCGAGCCAGCCGGTCACGCCCGAGTCCTGCGGAAACAGCGTGGTGCCGACTTGGTCGAGCGCCGCCAGCGCGATGCGCCCGGCATAGATCAGAACCGTCGGTGCGAACAGGATGGCCAGCAGCCAGGCTGAGCGCAGCCGCTCCCTCCGGCCGAGCCTGATGGCCTCGCGGACGATTGCCGCGTCGCAAAGCGCCATGACCGTCGCGACCACCAAGACGCGCGTCGAATAGCCTTCCACGCCGGGCGACAGCGCGAGCAATGTCCAGATGCCCAGCAGCGCCACGCCGAAGCCGAACCAGTTGAGCTCGCGTCCCGCGAAATGGCGGATGCCGAACAGCAGCAGCAGGCAGCCGGCCAGCATGGTGGTGTTGGCGAACTCGATCGAGACGGTGTCGGAAATCGCGCCACGGAACGCCGCGCCAAGCAGGCCGCTGCCGATGCACAGGCTGCTGACGCCCCACCAGACCGGGCTGCGGGTGAAGCGGCCGGTCGCGACGGTCATGAGCTGCATCGCGCCGATGATGAAGCAGGTCAGCGCGCCCGTGACGAAAATCGTTCTGAGGTCAAGAGTCACGCCGGTTTCGACCTGTCGCGGTCGCCTCGGCTGGCTGTATAGGCTGCTGGAATGGTCCGCCCCGATTGCGAATCCAGCCCCTGCGGCGAAGCAGGCCGCGGCGATCCGGGTTGTCCGGCCCTTCCGCACGCGTTAGGCAGGTGGCCGTGGGGGGAGAGCATTTCGGCATGCTTGAGAACATGATAGCCTGAGGATATTCCCCATGAACTTTTATAAGTCGTTGATGGCCGCTGCCGCAGTCGCCCTTTTGGGCTCGGCCGCCCCTTCCTTCGCCCAGACCCAGGCCGACCAGCTCAAGGTCGCCTATCAGGCCGCCCGCAACCAGCTCGGCATCCTCGGCTACTGTGCCGACAAGGGTTACACCGACGCAGCCGCAGCCGAGATCCAGAAGAAGCTGATCGCGCTGATCCCGGCGCCCGCCGATGTCAGCGGCGGCGACGCTGCCGAGGCGGCCGGCCGCAAGGGCACGATCTCGGCCATGGGCATGGAACAGCCGATCGAGGCCATTGCCAAGATGGCGAACGGCACGCCGGCCACCTATTGCAAGCAGGTCGGCGATGTCGTGAAGCAAATGGGCGCCAAGCTGGCGCAGTGAGGCGAAGGCAGCCTCTGTGCTGCACATGACGCCATCAAAAGGACGCGTCGTCATTCCGGACAAGCCGCGAAGCGGCGCCGATCGGGAATCCATCGTAAAGCTCAGCGCCCTTCGATGGATTCCGGGTCTGCGCTTGGCTTGCCCAAAATGACGACGCCTTTTCGTAGAGGGCGGCAGGCGTCCTCATCGCGTAACTGGCAATTTCTCGGCCTACCTGCTTGCAATGCGGCGCCATCCCCTGTAAGGCGCAGCCCATCCCACATGGAGCGTATCGCCTCGCCTTGCCGAGGCGTTCCGGTGACGTGGCAGCCCATGCCCCGTTCATTCGCGCTCCAGAGGCTCAACCGGAAGGACTAGAATACGATGGCTCTGCCTGATTTCTCCATGCGCCAGCTCCTCGAGGCCGGCGCCCATTTCGGCCACCAGGCCCACCGCTGGAACCCCAAGATGTCCCCGTACATCTTCGGCGTCCGCAACAACATCCACATCCTCGACCTGTCGCAGTCGGTGCCGATGCTGCACCGCGCCCTGCAGGCCGTGTCGGACACCGTCGCCCGCGGCGGCCGCGTCCTCTTCGTCGGCACCAAGCGCCAGGCGCAGGATGCCATCGCCGATGCCGCCAAGCGTTCGGCCCAGTACTATGTCAACTCCCGCTGGCTCGGCGGCATGCTGACCAACTGGAAGACCATCTCGGCTTCGATCCAGCGCCTGCGCAAGGTCGACGAGCTGCTCAACGGCGGCGGCACCGGCCTGACCAAGAAGGAGCGCCTGATGCTGTCGCGTGAGCGCGACAAGCTCGAGAAGGCTCTGGGCGGCATCAAGGACATGGGCGGCACGCCGGACATGATCTTCGTGATCGACACCAACAAGGAGCAGCTGGCGATCAAGGAGGCTCAGCGCCTCGGCATCCCGGTCGCCGCGATCGTCGACTCGAACTCGGATCCGGACGGCATCACCTTCCCGGTCCCGGCCAATGACGACGCTGGCCGCGCCATCCAGCTCTATTGCGACCTGATCGCCCGCTCGGCGATCGACGGCATCGGCCGCGCCTCCGGCGACCAGGGAATCGATGTCGGCGCCGCCGAGGCGCCGGTCGTCGAGGAGGCTCTCGAGACCGCTTCGGGCGCTTTCGAGACGCTGACCGCTCCGCGTGGCGCTCCGGACGACCTGACCAAGCTCTCGGGCATGGGCCCGGACGCTGTCCAGAAGCTGAACGACGGTGGCATCTACCACTTCTGGCAGATTGCGGCGATGACCCCGGCCGACGTGAGCAAGATCGACCACGACCTGAAGCTCGGCGGCAAGATCGACCGCGAGGGCTGGGTCGCCCAGGCTCGCGATCTCGCCGACGCGTAATTCGGCTTCCTGACGGCGACGCGTCATTGGCGCGTCGCAATCAGGTTCTCGACTGACGCCGGCTTTCAGAGCATCGGCCCGAAAAGTGGCCCGCGGTTTTCGGGCAAAGCCGATGCAAGATCAGAGCTAGTGGACGCGCCGACGGCCGGAAACGGAGCGTCGGCGTTTCCCCATGCAGGCGTCCATACAAATCCGATCCGCGGCCAGTCTTCGGGCCTGCGCCGCACCGACAGCAAGGACCAGACAGATGGCAGCGATCACCGCCGCGATGGTGAAGGAACTCCGCGACAAGACCGGCGCGGGCATGATGGACTGCAAGACCGCCCTTTCGGCGACCGACGGCAACATGGAAGCCGCCGTGGACTGGCTGCGCGCCAAGGGCCTGTCGAAGGCTGCCAAGAAGGCCGGCCGCGTCGCCGCCGAGGGCCTCGTCGCCGTCGCCGTGCAGGGCAATGAGGGCGTGGTCGTCGAGGTCAATTCCGAGACCGATTTCGTCGCGCGCAACCCCGAGTTCCAGGCGCTCGCCAAGACCATCGCCGATGTCGCGCTTGAGCGTGGCGGCGACGTCGAGGCGCTGCTCGGCCATCACTATCCGGGCGGCGGCACCGTTCAGGATGCGATCGCCAACGCCATCGCCACGATCGGCGAGAACATGACGCTGCGCCGCGTTTCCTCGCTCAAGGTCTCCTCGGGCGTGATCGGCTCCTATGTTCATGGCGCGATCGCCGACGGCCTCGGCAAGATCGGCGTCATCGTCGCGCTCGAGTCGACCGGCAAGGCCGACGAGCTCGCGACCCTCGGCCGCCAGCTCGCCATGCATGTCGCGGCGACCAACCCGGTTGCGCTCGACCTCGCTTCGGTCGCCCCGGACGTTCTGGAGCGCGAGAAGGCGATCCTGGCCGAGAAGAACGCCGGCAAGCCGGAGCACGTCCTCGCCAAGATCACCGAGAGCGGCCTGAAGAGCTACGCCAAGGAATATTGCCTGCTCGAGCAGGCCTATATCCATGACGGCTCGAAGTCGGTTTCGCAGGTCCTCAAGGAGATCGAGGGCAAGGTCGGCGCTCCCGTGAAGCTCACCGGCTTCGCCCGCTTCGCGCTCGGCGAGGGCATCGAGAAGGAAGAGCAGGACTTCGCGGCCGAGGTCGCTGCCGCCGGCGGCACCACGGGCTGATAAGCCCTCCGAGAACAAGAAAAGGCCGCGCATCGCGCGGCCTTTTTTGTAGGAAGATAGGGCTGCGTCGAATCGCAGCCGGCCCCAACACGACGGAGAGACATCGATGAGACCCCAACGCGTTCTCGTGAAGCTCTCCGGTGAAGCCCTTGCCGGTCCCGTCGGCAACGGGCTCGACGGCGCCACGCTGACGGCGCTCGCCGCCGATATCGCCCATGCCTCGCGCGAGGGCGTCGAGATCGGCATCGTCGTCGGCGGCGGCAACTTCTTCCGCGGCGTTCAGGGCCTCAACAAGGGGCTCGACCGCACCACCGCGGATTCGATCGGCATGCTCGGCACGGTGATGAACGCGCTGGCGCTGGAACATGCGATCGAGGCCGCCGGCGCCCCGGCGCGCGCCATGTCGGCGGTGCCGATGCCCTCGCTCTGCGAGAGCTATGCCCGCAAGCGCGCGCTCGACCATCTGAGCAACGGCAAGGTCGTCATCCTCGGCGGCGGCACCGGCAACCCGTATTTCACCACCGATACCGGCGCGGCCTTGCGCGCGGCCGAGCTCGGCTGCAGCCATCTGCTCAAGGCGACGCAGGTCGACGGCGTCTACAGCGCCGACCCCAAGAAGGACCCGGCCGCGACCCGCTACGACACGCTGACCCATGAGGATGCGATCAAGCGTGACCTCAAGGTGATGGATACGGCCGCCTTCGCGCTCGCCCGTGACGCGAGCCTGACCATCGTCGTCTTCTCGATCGCCGAGCCCGGCATGCTGGCTGCCGTCCTGCGCGGCGAGGGCAGGGCGACCTACGTCACTCCCTGAAGCCCCTGCCTCAGTAGGTTCGCCACAGGCCGGGCGTCGCCAATTCGAGCAGATGTCCGTCCGGATCGCGGAAATACAGGCTCGTGCTGCCGCGCTCCCATTGCATGCGCCCTTCCACGACAATGCCAAGCTTCTCAAGCCTGGCCTCCCAGGCCGGAAGCTCTTCCGTGTCGATCGCGAAGGCGATGTGGAGCGGCCCGCTGCCGTCATGGGGCGGGATGGTTCCCCCTGGCGAGCTCTGCGTCTGCAACGAGGCTCCACGCAAGAACAGCAGCAGCACGTTCGATCCGCCGACGTCATAGGCGAAGAGCGTCTTGGTCTTGAGCAGCGGCGGAAGGCCGAGCTTGCCCTCGTAGAAGGCGCGGGCGCGGTCGAGATCGTCGACATAGAGCGCGGTCTCGACGATGCGGTTGAGGCGAGGCACGGTTTTCTCCACGGTTCCCTGGCGGACGGCGCTGGCCGGCGGGCGGGCCGATCCCTAGGATGAGATGGGCATCCATGGGCTGCGAACCAGCGGGTTATGCCGCCGACCGGCCATGATCTGCCCGCATCGACGCTTTTCCCTTGCCCAATCCGGGGGAACATGCTGTTCGAGTTGTCAATCTTGACCCTGCGCGGCCCCGCCGCCATGGTCTCGCCGATTTTGGATTACCTGCAAGGTCCCGATTGAAATGGCCCAGACGACGTTCGACCTCGCCGACATCAAGCGCCGCATGGCCGGTGCGGTGCAGTCCTTCAAGGGCGATCTCGCCTCGCTGCGCTCCGGCCGCGCCTCCGCCAACATGCTCGACCCGATCATGGTCGAGGCCTATGGCGCCCGCACCCCGCTGAGCCAGCTCGCGACCGTCAGCGTGCCGGAGCCCCGCCTGCTCAGCGTCCAGGTCTGGGACCGCTCGATGGTCAACGCCGTCGACAAGGCGGTGCGCGAATCCGACCTCGGCCTCAACCCGCAGACGGAAGGCCAGGTCCTGCGCATCCGCATCCCCGAGCTCAACGAGCAGCGCCGCAAGGAGATGGTCAAGGTCGCGCATAAATATGCCGAGGAGGCCAAGGTCGCCGTGCGCCATGTCCGCCGCGACGGCATCGACGTCGTCAAGAAGCTCGAGAAGGACGGCGACATGACCAAGGACGATGCCGCCCGCAATTCCGACCTCGTCCAGAAGGCCACCGACCAGCACATCGCCGAGATCGACCAGGCGCTCGCGGCAAAGGAAAAGGAAATCCTGCACGTCTGATCTCCCGCGCGGGCGATATCCCGCGCTCCTTCGTCCGAGGCCGAGCGAGGCTCATCCGCATGTCATCCGGTCAGCGCGACGCAAGCGTGTCCAACCCGGCCCATGTCGCCATCATCATGGACGGCAACGGGCGCTGGGCGCAGATGCGCGGGCTGCCGCGGCAGGAGGGCCATCGGCGCGGGCTGGAGGCGTTGCGCCGCACGGTCCGCAATGCCAGCGACCTCGGCATCCAGGTCCTGACGCTCTACTCCTTCTCGACCGAGAACTGGCGCCGTCCCTATGCGGAAGTCTCCTTCCTGATGGGCTTGCTCAAGCATTTCGTCGAGAAGGACCTGGCCGAGCTCTCCGCCGCCAATGTCCAGGTCCGGATCATCGGCAGCCGGGACGATCTCGCTCCCGATCTGCGCCGCCTCGTCGATCATGCCGAGACCAGCACCCGCGCCAATACCGGGCTCGTGCTGGTGATCGCCTTCAATTACGGTTCCCGCGACGAGATCGTGCGCGCGGCGCGCCGGCTGGCGACCGAGGCCGCGGCGGGGCGGACCGACCCTGCCGCAATCGACGAGGCCGCGATCGCCGGCCGTCTCGATACGCATGATCTTCCTGATCCCGAGCTGGTCATCCGGACCTCGGGCGAGACCCGGATCTCGAACTTCCTGCTCTGGCAGGCGGCCTATGCCGAGTTCATCTTCGCGCCGGTGATGTGGCCTGATTTCGACCGCGCCGCCTTCGAGGAGGCCCTGGCGCAATACCGCCAGCGCGACCGGCGCTTCGGCGGCCTCGCCACCGCCTCCGACCGCAGCGTGGGCGTCGCGTGAATGCGCCGGCTCCCCCCGCGCCGCGCGCGAACTCCGAGCTGAAGCTCAGGGTCGCGTCGGCGCTGGTTCTCGGTGGGCTGATCCTGCTGGTCACGCTCTGGGGCGGCTGGCCGTTCCGGCTTATCTGGATTCTCGTCGCCGGCCTCGTTGCCTATGAATGGCTCGCGATCATCGGCCGCGGCAATGCGATCCCCGCCGGCATTGCGGTGGTCGTGACAGGAATTGTGCTGGCATTCTCGCCGGCGAGCCCGGTTGCGATCGCTGGCACGGCCTCGGCCGCTGCTTTGCTGGGCGCGCTGGCGACGCCTTTCGTGCGCTCGCGCCTGGCACTCGAACTCTGCGGCGTCGCCTATGCGCTGGCCTTCGCACTCGTCACGCCGGCGCTGCGGGATCTTCCCGGCATCGGCTTCGCTCTGATTCTGTGGAGCTTCGCCGTCGTCTGGCTCACCGACATCGCCGCCTATTTTACCGGCCGCAAGCTCGGCGGGCCCAAGCTCATGCCGGCCGTCAGCCCGAAGAAGACCTGGTCCGGCGCGATCGGCGGCGCTGTGGCGGGGATGCTCGGCGGCTATCTCGTCTGGCGGCTCGTGCCGGCGCTGCAGGGCATGACCGCGGCCGGGCCGGTGGTCGCCGCCTCGCTCGCGGGCTCGGTCGTCAGCCAGGCAGGAGACCTGTTCGAATCCGCCCTCAAGCGCCGCTTCGATGCCAAGGATTCGAGCAGGCTCATCCCCGGCCATGGCGGCTTTCTCGACAGGCTCGACGGCTACTGGGCGGTTCTGGTGCTCGCCGGCTTCGCGCTCTTCGCCCTGCACCTCAACGTTTGAGACCGGTATCCGTGCGCAGCGTCACGCTTCTGGGAGCGACAGGCTCCGTCGGACAGTCGGTTCGCGACGTGGTCGCCGAGAACCCCGAGCGCCTGTCGATCGCGACCGTGGTCGGGGGGCGGGATGCGCAGGCACTCGCGCGCACCGCGATCGAAACGCGGGCGTCCTTCGCTGCACTCGCCGACGCGGCTGGGGGCGAGGAGTTGAAGCAGGCGCTCGCCGGCTCGGGTATCGCCTGCGGAGCGGGGCGTAGCGCCGTGATGGAGGCCGTCGGCCGCCCCGCTGACATCGTCGTCAGTGCGATCACCGGCGCAGCCGGATTGGAAGCGACCTTCGCGGCGCTCAAGCCCGGGCGCACGATAGCGCTCGCCAACAAGGAAAGCCTGGTCTGTGCCGGCGCGGCGGTGATGACCCGGGCCGCCGAGGTCGGCGCCCGGTTGCTGCCGCTCGATTCCGAGCACAATGCCCTGTTCCAGGTCCTCGGTGCCGAGCCGCTCGCCTCTGTCCACAGCATGACGCTGACGGCTTCCGGCGGCCCGTTCCGGACCTGGAGCGCCGAGCGCATCGCCGCGGCGACGCCCGACCAGGCCCTGAAGCACCCGAACTATGCGATGGGCGCCAAGATCACGATCGATTCCGCCAGCATGATGAACAAGGGGCTGGAGCTGATCGAGGCCCGCTTCCTGTTCGACCTGCTGCCCGACCAGCTCGACGTGCTCGTCCACCCCCAGCAGATCGTCCATGGCCTCGTCACCTTCCGCGACGGTTCGGTCAGCGCGGGCATGGCCCTGCCGGACATGCGGATCGCAGCCGCGCATTGCCTCGGCATCGACGGCCGGCTCGATGCACCGCCGCCGCGCTTCCTCGATCTCGCCCTCATGGCACCGCTCAGCTTCGAGCGCCCCGATCTCGTGCGCTTCCCGGCGCTCGGCCTCGCCATGGCCGCCTTGCGCGAGGGCGGGGCGATGCCGGCCGTGCTCAACGCCGCCAATGAGGTCGCCGTCGCGGCCTTTCTCGAACGTCGGCTGCGCTTTCCCGGTATCGCCGCGCTGGTCGAGGCGGTCTGCGCGGCCTTCCCCGCGCCAGCATCGTCTCCACGGGACGTTGCTGACGCGCTCGCGATTGACCAGGATTCGAGGCGGCGGGCTGCCTCGCTCTTGTCGCAAGCGCGGTTCGCTGCCACCTAAAGCGACACGCCAATCCGCTTGACCTGTTGCCTTGTCGATATCCGGCTCTAGGCTGTGGGGACCCTGGGAGATCGTTTGATGGAATTCGCAGCGTCGCTCTGGAATGCCGGGCATTACCTGCTCGGCTATCTGCTGCCGTTCCTGTTCGTCCTGACCATTGTCGTCTTCGTCCACGAACTCGGGCATTTCCTGGTCGGCCGCTGGTGCGGGGTCGACGTCAAGACGTTCTCCATCGGGTTTGGCCGCGAGCTCTTCGGTTTCAACGACCGGCGCGGCACGCGCTGGCGCTTCGCGCTGATCCCGCTCGGCGGCTACGTCAAATTCTCGGGCGATGCCGACGCCTCCAGCGCGCCCGACGATGACGCGGTCAGCCGCATGTCGGCGCAGGAGCGCGCGCGTTCCTTCCCCGCGCAATCGCTCGGCGAGCGGGCGGCGATCGTCGCCGCCGGACCGATCGCGAATTTCCTGCTGGCGATCCTGATCTTCGCCGGCTCGGCCTTCTTCTTCGGCAAGCAGGTGCTGATCCCGCGCGTCGATGGCGTCGTCGCCGGCAGCGCAGCGGAGAAAGCAGGGCTGAAGGCGGGAGACATCGTGATCGCCATCGACGGCCAGAAGGTCGCCAGCTTCTCCGACATGCAGCGCATCGTCTCGACGCGCCCCGAAGAGCGCCTGCAGGTCTCGATCGAACGCGACGGCGGCACCGTGACCGTGCCGGTGACGCCTGCGCTCACCGAGATGAAGACGCAGCTCGGCACGCAGCGCATCGGCGTGATCGGCGTGAAGGCCTCGCCGCGTCCGGAGGACTGGACGACGCAGCGCTTCGGGCTCCTCGAATCCGTCAAGTCCGGCTTCGTGGAAACCTGGTTCGTGGTGACGCGGACCTATGACTACATCGCCAAGCTCCTGAGCGGGCGCGAATCCACCGACCAGCTATCGGGCCCGATTCGGATCGCGCAGGTCTCCGGCATCGTCGCGTCGAGTGGCGGCCTGCTCGGGCTGATCAATCTCGCCGCGATCCTCTCGGTTTCGATCGGCTTGATGAATCTGGTGCCGGTCCCCATGCTCGATGGCGGGCATCTGTTGTTCTATCTCTATGAGGCGCTGCGCGGCAGGCCTCTGAGCCCCCGCGCGCAGGAGATCGGTTTCCGGCTGGGCCTCGCGCTCGTGCTGATGCTGATGCTGTTCGTCACCTGGAACGACATCGTCCACGTCCGGGGCATGCTCTGAAAACGCCGTCGGAGTCGGGCTTTGCGGCGGAAAAGCGGCATGGCGCGTGGCCCGTCGGCAACGAGATTCCTAAAAACGCTTTATTAACGATGATCGCGGTTTGCACCCTGCTGGAAACTTTGTAGAAGCGATTGAACCGCAATGTCCCCGTGCTGCCGTCGTCTGATGGCGGTCCCCGTTTGGGGTGGTGACCAGAGAGATGGAATAGGCGACCCGATGACGTCGACCCAACAGAGCCGGACGAGCAAGACGCGGCTCTCTCGATCGATCGGACTTTCGGCTTTGATGCTGGCCGTGAGTGGTGGAGTGGCTTTCGCGCAGGCCGTGGTGGTCAGCGGCAATCGTCGTGTCGATGCGGAGACGATCCGCTCCTACGCGGTCGGCCGGGACAATCCGCAGGAGATTCGCGAGAGTCTGTTGGCGACCGGCCTGTTCAGCAGTGTGCAGGTCACTCGCCGCGGCTCGCAGATCGTCGTCTCGGTCAAGGAGCAGGGCGGCACGGTCAATCGTGTTGCCTTCGAGGGCAACCGCAAGCTGAAGGGCGACCAGCTCTCCCAGATCGTGCAGACGCGCGCTGGCGGTCCGATCAGCCAGGCGTTGATCAATGCCGACGTCGAGCGCCTGCGCGAGGCCTATAAGCGTTCCGGCTATGGGCTGTCCTCGATCAGCGGTCGCGTCGCTCCCCTCCCGAACGGTCGTGAGGACGTCGTCTTCACCATCGACGAGAGCAGCAAGACCGGCATCAAGTCGATCAACTTCACGGGCAACCAGGCGTACTCCGCCGGGCGCCTGCGCGGGCTGATGACCTCGACGGAATCGAACTTCCTGAGCTGGATCAAGACCTCCGACGTCTATGATCCGGAGCGGATCAATTCCGACATGGACCTCATCCGCCGCTTCTATTTGAAGAACGGCTACGCCGATTTCCAGATCACCAATTCCAGCGCCCGTTTCGACGAGGCGGCTGGCGGCTGGGTCATCGACATTCAGGTCCAGGAAGGCCCGCAGTATCAGGTCGGCAATGTTTCGGTCGATTCCTCGCTGCGCGATGTCGATGCCGCTGCTTTGCAGCGCTACGTCGCGACCTCGCGCGGTGACACCTACAATGCCGAGGCGGTCGAGAAGTCGCTGGTGGCGATCACCACCGAGGTGGCACGCCGCGGCCACGCTTTCGCTCAGGTCCGTCCGCGCGGCGATCGCGATGCCTCGGGCCGCCAGATCGGCATCACCTATGTCATCGACGAGGGACCGCGGGTCTATGTCGAGCGGATCAACGTGCGCGGCAACACCCGCACCCGCGACTATGTCGTCCGGCGCGAGCTCGATCTCGGTGAAGGCGATGCCTACAACAAGGTCATGGTCGACCGGGCCGAGCGCCGCCTGAACAATCTCGGCTTCTTCAACAAGGTCCGCATCACCAACGAGCCTGGTTCGGCGCCGGATCGCGTGATCGTCAATATCGATGTCGAGGACAAGGCGACCGGCTCCTTCTCGATCGCCGGTGGTTACTCGACCTCTGATGGCATCATCGGCGAAATCTCGCTGTCGGAGTCGAACTTCCTCGGTCGTGGCCAGTTCGTCCGCATCGCGGGTACGATGGGCCAGCGGACGCAGGGCGTCGATTTCTCCTTCACCGAGCCCTATTTCCTGGGCTATCGCGTGGCGGCTGGTTTCGACCTGTTCTCGAAATACAGCGACAACTACAACACCGGCCGCTACGAGAGTCGCGTGACGGGCGGCCAGGTCCGTTTCACCTTCCCGATCACGGAAGAGTTCTCGGTCACGCCGCGCTATTCGATCTACACGACCGAGATCAAGATTCCGAACACGGTCAGCCGTCCCTATAACGACTGTTCCTACCCGATCCCCGGCGTCACGCCTATCCCGGGTGATGCCATCTTCAACTGCTTGACGAATGGTGAAGCGACGGTGGCGGTCAAGGAGGCTCAGGGCACGACCCTGACCTCGCTCGTCGGCTTGAACTTCAACTACAACTCGCTCGACAACTACCAGAACCCGCGCAACGGCTTCTCGGCCGAGCTGAAACCGGAATTCGCCGGTCTCGGCGGCGACTCGCACTTCTTCCGCATCGCGGCGGATGCCCGCTATTATCGCGAGATCTTCGACGACGTGGTCGGCTTCCTGCGCGTCCAGGGCGGTCACGTCCAGGCGACCAGCGGCAGCCTGCGCATGGTCGATCACTACTTCCTCGGCCCGTCGCTGGTGCGTGGTTTCGCGCCCTCCGGCATCGGTCCGCGCGACGTCCTGAACGACCCGACGGCCAACGCGGTCGGCGGCACCACCTATTTCGGCGGCACCGTCGAGCTGCAGTTCCCGATCTGGGGCCTGCCGCGTGACATCGGCCTGCGGGGCGCGGTCTTCGCCGACGCTGGTACGCTGTTCAACTATGACGGCGGCTCGAGCGTCATCACGAGCCCTGCCTTCGCGGGCTGCCCCGCGGGCTCTGTTGCGCGTCAGTACAACGTGACGACGGTTGCAGGGATCAACGGCCAGTCGAATGTCGGCTGTATCCGCGACAAGAACGTCATCCGTTCGTCCGTGGGTGTGAGCTTGCTCTGGGCGTCGCCGCTGGGACCGATCCGGTTCGACTACGCCTACGCCCTGACCAAGGACGATGGCCAGATCGGCATCAACCCGCAGACCGGCCTCGTCGCCAAGTATGGCGGCGATCGTCTCCAGGCCTTCCGCTTCTCCGGCGGTACCCGCTTCTGACGTAAGCGGGGCGTAGCATCGGCCCGAAAAGTGGCTTCCACTTTTCGGGTGAGCCCGATGCGATAACACAGAAGGATCGCCATTTTGCGTCTACGGGACGCGGGCGATTTTGCCCGCTCCGGACCTGATCATGGCAGAGCCAGTTTTCTTTCCCTTCGCGACCTCGCTGGATTTCGGCGAGGTCGCAAGCATTTCAGGTGGTACCTTGCCGGAGGGCGTGGAGCCCACCCGCAGGCTCGACGGCATCGCCGCCCTCGAGATGGCCGGCCCCGCCGATCTCGCGTATATGGACAATCCGAAATACACGGAGGCGCTCGCGGCGACCAAGGCGGGCCTGTGCATCGTCTCGCCGCGTTTCGTCGAGCGCGTTCCGGCCGGAACGGTGGCCTTGGTGTCGCCCGCACCGTACCACGCCTTCGCGAAGGTGATGGCGCGTTGCTTCCCGAGCGCGTTGAAGCCTGAATCGGTTTTTGGTTCGCAGGGTGTTGCTCCTGGTGCCATCGTCCATGCCACCGCTGTTCTCGAAGCGGGCGTCACGGTCGACCCGGGCGCGGTCATTGGTCCGGGTGCCGAGATCGGTGCCGGCACCGTGGTTGCGTCGCATGCGGTCGTCGGGCCGCAGGTCCGGATCGGGCGGAATTGCTCGATCGGGGCGGGCAGCACGATCCAGGCTTCCCTGATCGGCAACCGCGTCATCATCCACCCCGGTGCGCGGATCGGGCAGGACGGCTTCGGTTTCGCGATGAGCCCCAAGGGGCATATGAAGGTGCCGCAGATCGGCCGCGTCATCATCCAGGACGATGTCGAGATCGGCGCCAACAGCACGATCGACCGGGGTGCCAGCCGCGACACGGTGATCGGCGAGGGCACCAAGATCGATAATCTCGTCCAGATCGGCCATAACTGCGTCATCGGTCGCCACTGCGTCATCTGCGCTCAGACCGGCCTCGCGGGCTCCTCAACGCTCGAGGATTTCGTCGTGCTGGGCGGCCAGGTCGGGCTCGCCGGCCATCTGACGGTTGGCGTCGGCGCGCAGATCGCGGCGCAGAGCGGTGTCGCGGGCGATGTTCCGCGCGGCGCGCGCTATGGCGGTTATCCGGCTCAGCCGGCGCTCGGCTGGGCGCGCGAAACCGCTCTGCTCAAGACGCTGGTTGCCAATCGCGGCAAGAAGCCCGGTTCTGCGCAGGATTGAGCCAGGGCTTTCACCGTCGAACCGGTCCTTTCTGCTTCTGATGCCGAGAATTTTGTTGCCCAACCTGCTCCGTTTCCGGCAAAGCGGCGGAAGGCATTGAAATCGTAACGGGTTGCAGGGGCATTGCCTGCTTCCGGTCACTGAACTGTATTGAAGGCGCTGCCCGGCGAAGGCACGCGGGAGAAGACAGACCATGAGCGAGGCGACGACGGCACTGGGTGTGATCGACATCCAGAGGATCATGGCCAGCATTCCTCACCGCTACCCGTTCCTGCTGGTCGACCGGGTCGTCGAGATCGATGGCGATGCGTCTGGCGTGGGTATCAAGAACGTCACCGCCAACGAGCCCCAGTTCACCGGGCATTTCCCCGACCGACCGGTGTTCCCGGGCGTGCTGATGATCGAGGCGATGGCCCAGACGGCCGGCGTCCTGGTCGTGAACGCCAACGAATTCGGTGACAAGCAGGTCAAGACCGTCCTCTTCACCACGATCGACAAGGCAAAGTTCCGCAAGCCCGTCACGCCGGGTGATCAGATCCGCTTCCACCTCACCAAGCTCGCCCGCAAGCGCAACATCTTCTTCTATCGCGGCGAAGCGCGCGTCGATGGCGCTCTCGTGGCCGAAGCCGAAATCTCGGCCATGGTCGTTTGAGCGTCGCGTCGGTTCAGGATCAGGGCAGCGTCGCGATGAGCGTCTCCATCCATCCCATGTCGCTTGTCGACCCGAAGGCCCGGCTGGGCGCGGGCGTGAAGATCGGGCCGTTCTGCGAGGTTGGTCCCGATGTCGTGCTCGGCGAGGGCGTCGAGCTCGTCAGTCACGCCGTCGTTGCCGGCCGCACCACGATCGGCGCACGCACGCGGATCTTTCCCTTTGCCTCGATCGGCCATCCGCCGCAGGATCTGAAATACCGCGGCGAGCCCTCGACGCTCTCGGTCGGCGAGGATTGCCTCATCCGCGAGGGCGTGACGATGAATCCGGGCACCGAAGGCGGCGGCATGAAAACCATCGTCGGCAACCGCTGCGCCTTCCTCGCGAATTCGCATGTCGGCCACGACTCCCGCATCGGCGACAATGTCGTGTTCTCCAACAATGCGATGTGCGCCGGCCATGTCACGGTCGGCAACTTCGTAATCGTCGGTGGCGGTGCCGGCCTGCTTCAGTTCATTCGGATCGGCGATCATTCCTTCATCGGCGGCGGCGCGGGCGTCACGAGCGACGTCATTCCCTTCGGCCTCGTGCGGGACAACCCGGCCCATCTTGCCGGGCTCAATCTGGTTGGTTTGAAGCGCCGCAACTTCAGCCGCGAGCATATCAATGAATTGCGCCGCGCCTATCGGCTGCTCTTCGCCGACGAGGGCACCTTGGCCGAGCGCGTCGAGGACGTCGCTGCGGAATTCTCGAAGCATCCGCTGATCGACGTGATCCTGAACTTCATCCGGGAAGGTGCGGGCAAGCCGCTTTGCACGCCGCGGGAAGCCACCGCAGCGGATCGGTGAGCGCCGGTTCGCAAGGCGCGGCTCGCGGCCCGCTCGCGATGATCGCCGGGAGCGGCGACTACCCGCTCCAGCTCGCCCGCATCGTGACCGATAACGGTGAGCGCCCTTATATCGCGGCGCTCGACGGTGCGGCCGACCCCGCGGCCTTCGGCGAGGGGGCGGATATCCAGCGTTACCGTCTCGGCCAGCTCGGCAGCCTGCTCGAGGAGCTGCGCCGTCGCGGCATCGTCGATATCGTCATGCTCGGAGCCCTGCCGCGGCCGAGCTTCGGTTCGCTGCGACCGGAAGTCTCGACACTCAAATACCTGCCGCATTTCGCCAAGGCGTTTCAGGGCGGGGACGACCATCTGCTGCGCGGTGTCGTGCGCTTCTTCGAGATGCAGGGCTTTCGGGTTCACGGGCCGGCGGAGATCGCGCCCGAAATGACGGCCCCGCTGGGCGCTCTGGGTCGCAAGCAGGTCAATGCAGAACAGCGTGCCGAGCTCGAACGCGGCTTCGCCTTGCTGGCTACGCTGTCCCCCTTCGATGTCGGACAGGCGGCGATCCTGGCCGATCATCGCGTCGTCGCGATCGAGGCCGCCGAAGGCACGGATGCGATGATCCGGCGGGTCGGCGACATGGTGGCCCGCGGCCGCCTCAAGGTCGGCAAGGGCGACGGCTTCCTGGTGAAGGTGCCGAAGACTGGTCAGGACCTGCGTGTCGACATGCCCGCCATCGGCCCGGATACCTTGCGCAATATCGCCGAGGCGGGGCTCTCCGGCATCGGCGTCCGGGCCGGACAGGTCCTGGTCGGCGACCGGGCGGCCCTTGCTCGACAGGCGGACCAGCTCGGCCTCTTCGTCGAAGGCTTTCCCTGATGCGGCCGTTCCGCTTGGGCGTCATCGCTGGCGAGGCATCAGGCGATGCCTTGGCTTTGCGCTTTCTCGCCGCGCTGCGTGAGCGGCTGGGCGATCGCCCGGTCGAGCTTTGCGGCGTGGGCGACCACGGCCTGCCGGAGGCCGGGCTGAAATCGCTGTTTCCCCAGGCCGATATCGCGGTGATGGGCTTTGGCCCGGTGATCGCGCGCCTGCCCCTGCTGCTGCGGCGGATGGAAGACGCGGCGCGCGGCATCGCCGCATTCCAGCCGGACCTGCTGCTGACGATCGACAGCCCGGATTTCTGCCTGCGCGTCGCCAAGAAGGTGAGGGCGCGGGCGCCTTCCATTCCGATCGTGCACTGGGTCTGCCCCAGCGTCTGGGCCTGGCGCTCCGGCCGCGCCCGGCGGATGGCGCCGCATGTCGACCGCATCCTCGCCCTGCTGCCCTTCGAGCCAGCCGCGCTTGCACGCCTGCATGGTCCCGAGACCGTCTATGTCGGCCATCCCCTGATGGAGCGGCTTGCTGAGATGCGCCCCGATGCGGAGGAACAGCGCCGGCGCGACGATGCCGAGCGTCCGCTGGTGCTCGTCCTGCCCGGCAGCCGGCGCTCCGAAATCCACCATCTGATGCCGGTCTTCGGCGAGGCGGTGGCGAAGGTCGCGGCGGCGGTACCGGGCGCGCGCTTCGTCCTGCCGGCGGTGCAGCGGCTGCAGCCGACGATCGCGGAAGCGGCAGCGCGCTGGCCGGTCAGGCCCGAGATCGTGCCGGGCGACGAGGCCAAGCTCGCGGCTTTCCGCGGCGCGCGCGCCGCGCTGGCGGCATCGGGCACCGTGACGCTGGAGCTCGCCCTGTCCCAGGTCCCGACCGTCGCGGCCTATCGCGGCGCCAATTGGGAGGCCTTCCTGGCCCGGCGGCTGGTCAAGCTGCCGAGCGTGATCCTGCCCAACCTGATCCTGGGCCGCAATGTCGTTCCGGAATTCATTCAGGAAGAGGCGTCTCCGGAAGCGCTGAGCGGCCACCTCCTCGCTGCGATGGGCGAGGGCGAAAAACGCCGGGAACAGCTCGACGGCTTCGCCGAGGTCGAGACGATCATGCGCTCGGCCGGACCGAGCCCCGCGGCGAATGCGGTCGCGGCGGCGCTGGCGCTGTTGCCGGCGGAGAAAGTCGGCTGACGGATCGCGAGCGACGTTTGGGGGGCCCGCGCATCTGGACGGCATCTTCTGCCCCGCGGGAACCACGCCGTCATTCCGGGGCGCCGCGCAGTGGCGAGCCCGGAACCCATGAACACGACGCTTCCTCCAGCCGTCATGCTCGCCCTTGTGGCGAGCATCCACGTTTTGAACGCTGTGCCGCCCGTAGGAAGACGTTGATGGTCAGGATAAGCCCGACCATGACGGGAACGCGGTGTTCATGGATTCCGGGCTCGGACCTGCGGTCCGCCCCGGAATGACGGGTATTTTCGGATGAAAATTGCCAACTCCAGCAGCCTCTTGACCCACGAAAAAAGGCGCGGGCTTTCGCCGCGCGCCTTTCACGATAGCCGATGCCGTCGGACTCAGCGGCGGCCGATCGGGGTGTAGTCGCGCTGCGGCGAGCCGGTATAGAGCTGGCGCGGACGGCCGATCTTCTGGGACGGATCCTCGATCATCTCCTTCCACTGCGCGATCCAGCCGACCGTGCGGGCGACGGCGAAGAGCACGGTGAACATCGAGGTCGGGAAGCCCATCGCCTTGAGGGTGATGCCCGAATAGAAGTCGATGTTCGGATAGAGCTTCTTCTCGATGAAATACTCGTCCGAGAGCGCGATGCGCTCCAGCTCGACCGCGACATCGAGCAGCGGATCGTCCTTGATCCCGAGCTCGTTCAGCACCTCATGCGTGGTCTTCTGCATGATCTTCGCGCGCGGGTCGTAGTTCTTGTAGACCCGGTGGCCGAAGCCCATCAGGCGGAACGGATCGTTCTTGTCCTTCGCCTTGGCGATGTATTTCGGGATGTTGTCGACCGAGCCGATCTCCTCGAGCATCTTGAGCGCGGCTTCGTTGGCGCCGCCATGGGCGGGCCCCCACAGGCAGGCCGTGCCGGCGGCGATGCAGGCGAAGGGATTGGCGCCCGAGGAGCCGGCGAGGCGCACCGTCGAGGTCGAGGCGTTCTGCTCGTGGTCGGCGTGCAGGATGAAGATGCGGTCGAGCGCGCGCGACAGCACCGGGTTGACCTTGTACTCCTCGGCCGGCACGGCGAAGCACATGCGCAGGAAGTTCGAGGTGTAGTCCAGCGAGTTCAGCGGGTACACGAAGGGCTGGCCGATCGAGTACTTGTAGGCCATCGCGGCCAGCGTCGGCACCTTTGCGATCATGCGCATCGAGGCGACCATGCGCTGATGCGGGTCCGAGATGTCGGTCGAGTCATGATAGAAGGCCGACATGGCGCCGATCGAGGCGACCATCACTGCCATCGGGTGCGCGTCGCGGCGGAAGCCCTGGAAGAAACGGGCCATCTGCTCGTGCACCATGGTGTGGCGCGTGACGCGATAGTCGAAATCGGCCTTCTGCGCGGCGGTCGGCAGATCGCCGTAGAGCAGCAGATAGCAGGTCTCAAGGAAGTCGCCATGCTCGGCGAGCTGTTCGATCGGATAGCCGCGATAGAGCAGAACGCCGTTGTCGCCGTCGATATAGGTGATCTGCGACTCGCAGCTCGCCGTCGAGGTGAAGCCGGGGTCGTAGGTGAACATGCCCGTCTGGGCGTAGAGCTTGGCGATGTCGATGACGGCGGGGCCGACCGACCCCTCCTTGATCGCCATGTCGACGGTCTTGTCGCCGACCTGGAGCTGGCTGGTATTTCCGCTCATCGATACCGATCCTTTCAAGGCTCGCCGCTGTTCAGTCCCGGTTTCGCCTCTCCGCGCTTTCGCGCCGGGCATCTCTCATCCGAAGGTCGCGATGTGACGGCCAGATGTCGGAAGGAGAAGGGAGAAAGCGAACCATGTGACTGATTTACAAGCAATATTCGTGCGCGCCCGCTTTGCCGCGCTGCAATGCACTTGCGCGTCACTAGACCATTTGCGCAGTGCATTCAACCGAGCCAAAAGGCGGTTGGAACCGCGCTGCGCTCATATCTGCGCGAGCGGGCGTCTGACGCCCGATGAAGCCGCTTCCGACCCCGTGATTTTCCGACTTTGGGGTAGCTGAACAAGCCGTCGTTGAGACGCCGCAGCATCGAGCTGCACGATTGTCATTCCCGGTTCTTCGTCGTGCGAAGCTCCGGAATGACAGCGGTGGTTTTATCCAGTCGCTGCTGCTCAGACAGGCAAACGCCCGCTCGCCTCACCTAGCCTGGTCGGCAAGCCGCGCCAATGTCTCCTCGCGGCCGAGCACAGCCATGACGTCGAACAGACCCGGAGACATCGCGCGGCCTGTCAGTGCGGCGCGCAGCGGCTGCGCTGCCTGCCCGAGCTTCAGCCCGCTCTCCTCGACATAGGCACGAACCGCCGTTTCCAGCGGTGCCGGCGACCAGTCATCGACCGCGGCGAGCTTCGCGGCGATCTGCGGCAGGCGCTGGCGCGCCGCCTCGTCGAGCAGGCTCTTGGCCTTGTCGTCGAGCTGCAGCGGGCGTTGGGCATAGAGATAGAAGGCGCTGTCGAGCAGTTCGATCAGCGTCTTGGCGCGTTCCTTGAGGCCCGGCATGGCAGCGAGGAACTTCGCCTCCAGCTCCCGCGAGAGCGTGGCGCCGAGCCCGCGCGCCGGCCCGATCTCCGGCAGGATGACCTTGAGCGCGGCGAGCAGGTCGGCGTCGCTGGACTGGCGCATGTAGAGGCCGTTCAGGTTCTCCAGCTTGGCGTAGTCGAAGCGGGCGGGCGAGCGGCCGATCGAGGACAGGTTGAAGGCGTCGATCATCTCCTGGGTGGAGAAGACCTCCTGGTCGCCATGGCTCCAGCCCAGCCGCACCAGATAGTTGCGCAAGGCAGCCGGCAGATAGCCCATCGAGCGATAGGCATCGATGCCGAGCGCGCCATGGCGCTTCGAGAGCTTGGCTCCATCGGGCCCGTGGATCAGCGGGATATGTGACATGCTCGGCACGTCCCAGCCGAGCGCGTTATAGATCTGGGTCTGGCGGGCGGCATTGGTCAGGTGGTCGTCGCCGCGGATGATATGGGTCACGCCCATGTCGTGGTCGTCGACCACCACCGCGAGCATGTAGGTCGGCGTGCCGTCCGAACGCAGCAGCACGAGGTCGTCGAGATTCTCGTTCTGCCAGACGACGCGGCCCTGGACCTCGTCGTTCACCACGGTCTCGCCGGTCTGCGGCGCCTTGAGGCGGATCACCGGCTTCACGCCTTCCGGCGCGGTCGCCGGATCGCGGTCACGCCAGCGCCCGTCATAGCGCAGCGGCTTGCCCTCGGCGCGCGCCTTCTCGCGCATCTCCTCGAGCTCGGCCGGGGTCGCGTAGCAATGGTAGGCCTTGCCGGCGGCCAGCATCTGCTCGGCGACCTCGCGATGCCGGGCGGCGCGCTGGAACTGGTAGACGGTCTGGCCGTCCCAATCGAGGCCGAGCCATTCCAGCCCGTCGAGGATCGCAGCGATCGCCGCATCGGTCGAACGTTCCCGGTCGGTATCCTCGATGCGCAGCAGCATCTTGCCGCCTTGCCGGCGGGCATAGAGCCAGTTGAACAGCGCGGTCCGGGCGCCGCCGATATGCAGGAAGCCGGTGGGCGAGGGCGCAAAGCGCGTGACGACGGCGTTGCTCATGGGAAACTCCGGCCGGGCGGCGCAGGGCCGTCCGGGGCAAGACAGGGGAAGGTGCCAAGTCGCGACATGACAACCGGCGCGCGCCCTGTAACATGGCTTTGCCGGAAACGCTAAGCGGTCAAATCGCAGCTCCGGCAGGGGAGGCGGGCGATGCAGCCGGCGCCGCCGGGACAGGGGCAGGAACGAGGCCGGCGCGGTGCGCGCGTCGCTGTCGTGCCGGCTCGTCTCGGCTTCCCCATCACGCTGACGACCGGGCTCGGCCCGCTGCTCCGGCAGCTTTGGCTTCGTCTGCGGCAGGGATTCGCGCTGGAGGCCGAACGGCGCCGTCCGTTCCTCTGGCTGCCCGTCGCGATGGGCGTTGGCATCCTGCTCTATTTCACCGCCGATCGTGAGCCGGCCTTATGGGCGCCGCTCCTCGGCCTCGCTCTCAGCAGCGCGTTGGCCTTCGCCTTGCGCCGGCGTCCGCTCGCACCGATGGTCTGCCTCGCGGCGGCGGCGGCCTTCGCGGGATTCGCCGCCGGGGTTTGGCGCACGGCCGATATCGCCGCGCCGATGCTGGAGCGCTCGCGCATCGGCAAGCTCTCCGGCTTCGTCGAAAGCGTCGAAGCGCGCGACAGCGGCGCACGGATCGTGCTGCTGGTGACGGACCTCGCCAATGTGCCGGCAGACCAACGGCCGAAGCGGGTCCGTGTCAGCATGCGCTCCGGCACGGTGGCGCCGGGCGACCATATCGTCGCCACCGCGCGTTTGCTGCCGCCGCCGGGGCCGGCGCGGGCCGGCGGCTATGATTTCGGCCGCGATGCCTTCTTTCGCGGGATCGGCGCCGTCGGCAGCATCTCCGGCAAGATCACCCTGGCGCCGGCGCCTTACCCGATGCCGACCCGCCTCGCGATCGATGTGATGATCGATCGCGCCCGCAACGCCCTGACCAAGCGCATCGCCGAAGTCGGAGGCGGGCAGGGCGGGGCGGTCGCGGCCGCGCTCGTCACCGGCAAGCGCGGTCTGATCACCGAGGCCACGAATAACGACCTGCGTGCCGCCGGGATCTATCACATCGTCTCGATCTCCGGCCTGCATATGGTGCTGGCCGCCGGCACGATCTTTTGGTTGGTGCGCACGCTGCTTGCCTTGTCGCAGACGGTGGCGCTGCATTGGCCGGTCAAGAAGATCGCGGCGG
>JBDHTM010000010.1:0-75714 GCA_039808685.1 Allobosea sp.
TGGTCCACAACCACCCTTCCGGCGATCCCACGCCCTCCGGCGCCGACATGCGGATGACGCGCGAGCTGGTCGACATCGCCAAGCCGCTGGGCATCGCGATCCACGACCACATCATCGTCGGCCGGGACGGCCATGCCAGCTTCCGCAGCCTGGGGCTGATCTGATGACGAACCTGACGGTCAAGCGCGTCTACGATGCCCCTGCCCCCGGCGACGGCACGCGCATTCTGGTCGACCGGCTCTGGCCGCGCGGCATCGCCAAGGACCGGATCGACCTCTGGCTCAGGGACCTCGCGCCCAGCGATGCCCTGCGCCACGAATTCCACGGCCATCCCGACCGCTGGGACGAGTTCTGCGCTGCCTATGCGGCCGAGCTCGGCAGCCCGCCGGCACGGGCGGCTCTCGCCACCCTGGCCGCCGAGCGCAAGAAGGGACCTGTCGTCCTGCTCTATGCGGCGAAGGACGAAAAACGGAACAACGCGGAAGCCCTGCGGCGCTGGCTGGACGGACGCACGTTTTCGGTTCAAGAATAGCGGGGCCATAGCCGCAGCGCGCGGCGCGACGAAGGATCAGCCGCGCCTGGCGGGCTGGTTCATCTTTGCCATGACCACCCAAAACAAACTGTACCTAATCAATACTGCCCATCAAAAAGGCAGAGCAGATGAATTACGTGGCTATTCTCCCTCTTCCCGAACGGACGCGAATGCGCATAGGCTGGCCGCAACGGGGAAGAGGGCTGCATGGTCGCATTCGATGAAATGAGTGGTTCGGGAGCCGAGCTGAGGCCCGCCTACGCGGTTCTGGATCGCTGGCTGAAGGAAGCGCCGCCCGAGACGCTGGCATTGCGGCGCAGCCAGGCCGAACTGTTCTTCCGCCGCATCGGCATCACCTTCGCGGTCTATGGCGACGAGGAATCGACCGAGCGCCTGATCCCCTTCGACATCATCCCGCGCGTGCTGACCAAGCCGGAATGGACCAAGCTGGAGGCGGGCCTGCGCCAGCGCGTCACGGCCCTCAACATGTTCCTGGCCGATGTCTACGGGCCGAAGGAATGCTTGAAGGCCGGGATCATCCCGCCCGATCTGGTCTATCGCAACGCCTGCTACCAGCTCGAAATGGTCGATTTCAAGGTGCCGCACGGCATCTACTGCCACATCGCCGGCATCGATATCGTACGCGTCGACGCCGATACCTTCTACGTCCTGGAGGACAATGCCCGCACGCCCTCCGGCGTCTCCTATATGATGGAGAACCGCGAGGTGATGCTCAGGCTCTTCCCGGAGCTGTTCTCGACGCATCGCGTCGCGCCGGTCGACAATTATCCCGACCAGTTGCTGGCGACCTTGCGCTCGGTCGCCCCGCGCAGCGCTCCGTCGGACCCGACGATCTGCCTGCTCACGCCCGGCCAGTACAATTCGGCCTTCTACGAGCACTCGTTCCTGGCCGACAAGCTCGGCGTCGAGCTGGTCGAGGGCTCGGACCTCCTGGTGAAGGACGATGTCGTTTATATGCGGACGACCCAGGGGCCGAAGCGCGTCGACGTGATCTACCGGCGCATCGACGACGACTTCATCGATCCGCTCGCCTTCCGCAGCGATTCCGTGCTTGGCGTCCCCGGCATTATCGGCGCCTACAAAGCCGGCAACGTTACGCTGGCCAATGCCGTCGGCACCGGCGTCGCCGACGACAAGGCGGTCTACAGCTACATGCCGGAGATCGTGAAGTTCTTCACCGGCGAGGAGCCGATCCTCAAGAACGTCCCGACCTATCGCTGCCGCGAGCCCGAGGCCAATGCCTATGTGCTCGACAATCTCGAGAAGCTCGTCGTCAAGGAGGTCAACGGCTCGGGCGGCTACGGCATGCTCGTCGGCCCGCACGCCAACAAGGCTCAGATCGAGACCTTCCGGCGCAAGCTCAAGGCCCAGCCCGAGGGCTTCATCGCCCAGCCGACGCTGGCGCTCTCGACCTGCCCGACCTTCGTCGCCTCCGGCGTCGCGCCACGTCATGTCGACCTGCGCCCCTATGTGCTCTCCGGCGCCAACGGCATCTCCTGCGTGCCGGGCGGGCTGACGCGCGTCGCGCTCAAGGAAGGCTCGCTCGTCGTCAATTCCAGCCAGGGCGGCGGCACCAAGGATACCTGGGTGCTCGACGCATGAGCATCCCGGCAATCAGCTTCGACCTTTCCGTCATTCCAGGGCATGCCGAAGGCATGAGCCCGGAACCTAGGACCGATGCTGGTTCATGCACGGGCACACGCGCTGTCTTGGCTTGTTGTGAAACCGCAGCGGTTCTGGGTTCCGGGCTCGGACCTGCGGTCCGCCCCGGAATGACGGCTGAGCTTACTCATCGCCTCATCGCCCATTTCGGACAAGCCCAGGAGCGCCGGATCTGACCATGCTTTCGCGTACCGCAGACAGCCTTTACTGGGTTTCCCGCTATGTCGAGCGGGCCGAATATCTCGCCCGCATCCTCGACGCGACGACGCGCCTGACCAACCTGCCGACGACCTATGGCGGCGCCGGCACGGAATGGCAGAGCGCGGTCCTCACCGCCGGCTGCGAGGAGGCCTTCGCCAAGGCTTATGGCGAGGCGAACGAACGCAATGTCTGCGATTTCCTGACCTTCAACCCGGACAATCCGTCCTCTATCCGCAACTGCCTCGCTCAGGCGCGTTCGAACGCGCGCGCCGTGCGCACGGCGCTGACCTCGGAAATGTGGGATGCGCTCAATGGCGCCTGGCTGGAGCTGCAGCGCTTCGAGAAAAGGCGCATGGACCGCGAGGAATTCGCTCGCTTCCTCGACTGGGTGAAGAGCGTCTCGCTCGCCTTCGACGGCTCGGCCTACCGGACCATGCTGCGCGACGACAGCTACTGGTTCTCGCGGCTCGGCGTCTATATCGAGCGTGCAGACAACACCGCTCGGATTCTCGACGTGAAATACCACGTGCTGCTGCCGGCCGACGAGCAGGTCGGCGGTTCGCTTGACTATTTCCAATGGACGACCGTGCTGCGCGAGGTCTCGGCGCTGACCGCCTATCACTGGGTCTATCGCGAGGCGGTGAAGCCGATCCTCGTCGCCGACCTCCTGGTGCTGAACCGGCGCATGCCACGCTCGCTCGCCGCCTGCTACGAGAACATCTCGCGCTTCCTCGACTCGCTCGGCGATGCCTATGGCCGCCAGGGTCCGGCCCAGCGCCAGGCCCGGAAGACGTTGGCGAATCTCAGCAATACCCGCATCGACGACGTCTTCGTGCACGGGCTGCACGAATTCATCGAGGAGTTCATCACCGAGAACAACCGCCTCGGCAACACCATCTTCGAGCAGTATCTGCAATGAGCCGCCACACCGCGCCCGCGACGCGACTGCTGTAAACCCTGCCCGGACTGGACCATGCGGATCAGGATTTCCCATACGATCGGCTACGATTACGCCGAGCCGGCACGCCATATCACCCAGATCTTGCGGCTGACGCCGCGCGACCATGACGGCCAGCACGTCATGTCCTGGCGCATCGAGCCGAATGTCGACGGACGCCTGCGCGCCTCGCAGGATGCCCATGGCAATATCGTGCACAGCTTCTATGCCGACGGTCCGATCTCCTCGCTCGCCATCCGCATCGACGGGCTAATCGAGACGGTCGACCTCGCCGGAGTCGTCCGGGGCGGGCTGGAGCGCGTGCCCTGCGAGGTCTATTGCCGCGACACGCTCCTCACCGCACAGGACGAGGCGCTGCGCAGCTTCGCCGAAGAGGTCACGGCTGGCGCAGGCACGCCGCTGTCGCGTATGCATGCGCTGATGGCCGCGGTCGGCGATCACATGGATTGCGTCGAGGCCAGCGGCCGCAGCGGCGTCGGCGCGGCCGCGGCCTTTGCGGCGCGGGAGGCGATCGCGCAGGACGTCGCCCATGTCTTCATGGCCTGCGCCCGCCATCTCGGCCTGCCCGCCCGCTATGTCTCCGGCTACGTTGCGCAATCCGACAACCTGCCGCATGGCAACGGCGCCCATGCCTGGGCCGAGATCCATCTCGACGACTACGGCTGGATCGGTTTCGACTGCGCCAATGCTCTTTGCCCAATCGACACGCATGTGCGCGTTGCGATAGGGCTTGACTACGCGGATGCCGCGCCGGTCCGCGGCTCGCGCCAGGGCGGCGAGGGCGAGAACCTCAAAGTCCTCGTCAGCGCCCGCGAGGCCGAAGGCCGCTTCGCAAACCAGTAGCCGCCTTCCTCCAGCGGAGCATCGCCAGGAAGACAGGGCAAGAAAACAGGGACGATACCCGTGACCTATTGCGCCGGAATCCTCGTGCAGGACGGTCTCGTCATGATCGCCGACACCCGCACCAATGCCGGGCTCGACGACATCTCGACCTTCCGCAAGCTCCATGTCTTCAACTGGCCGGGCGACCGCAATTTTGGCCTGATGACGGCCGGCAACCTCTCGATCACCCAGTCGGTTGTCAGCTTCCTTCACGAGGGCCTGCCCAACCCTGAGACCGGCGAGCTCGACACGCTGCAAAATGCCAGCTCGATGTTCCGGGCAGCCCAGCTCGTCGGCCGCTGCATCCGTCATGTGCGCGAGATCGACGGCCCGGCTCTGGAGGATGCCGGCGTGAAATTCGAGATCGGCATGCTGTTCGGCGGCCAGATCAAGGGCCAGCCGATGCGCCTTTTCATGATCTACAGCGCCGGCAACTTCATCGAATGCGGCATCGACTCGCCGTTCCTGCAGATCGGCGAGCACAAATACGGCAAGCCGATCCTCGACCGTGCCGTCACCTACAAGACCCATCTCTACGATGCCCTGAAAGTCGGGCTGATCTCGATGGATTCGACCATGCGATCGAATCTCGGCGTTGGCCTGCCGATCGACCTTGTCGTCATGCGCCGCGACGCCGACGATTTCGAGCTCAACCGCCGGATCGAGGCCGGGGAGCCCTATTTCCACGATCTGCGCGAACGCTGGTCGGCAGCGCTGCGGGCGGCACATATGGCGATCCCGCGGCCGCCCTACATGCCTTCGGGATCTTGACCCTGCGGCACGCCGGGCGCAGGCAACGGGATGTCAATACTTCAGGCCTTAAGTCGCAGCACGAAGACCATTTCCCGGATGAATAATGTCCGCATCCCCTGCCGCGAAGATGACGAATGCGGGCTCCTCCGCTCGCATGTTCGCGAGCACCGTGGTCACGCTGGGCTGCGCCTTCCTGCTGCTGATGGCGGCGGGCATCGGCGTCGTGGTGGCGATCACCCGCGAGGCTAATCGTCTTGAGGCGCAGCGCCAGGGCGAGCGGATCGAAGCCGCCGTCAATGCCCAGATCAAGCTGAGCGAGTTGCGACTGGAGCGGCTCGTCGCCGCCGGCGACCTGCCTGAAGCTCTGCAGCAGCCCGACTCATCCGCCGCACTCCAGGCTGCGCTCAAGCGCCTGAGCGGCCAGTTGATGGACTTCGACGGCGCCTATATCGACGGGCCTGGCGGAGCCGTGCTGGCCTGGGTCGAGAATCCCATCGGCATGAATCATGCTGCACAGGACGGTCCGCACCATCTCGAGGCCTTGCAGCGCGGTGCGAAGAGCTCCTTCGTCGCAGCCGTGATCGGCGACGAGGTCACACCCCAGTTCGGCGCGGCCCGTTCGACCATTGTCACCGATAACGACGAGACTCTGCTGCTGACGGTGATCGACCTGTCGCGGATCGCCTCATTCAGCAGCGATGGCAGCCCGACGCCGTTCTCCTTCGTCGCGTATCGCCGCCTGTCCAGCACCCTGCTCTCGGACCTTGCCGATCGCAACCGCGTCGCCGATATCGAACTCGTCACCACGCCGCCCGCCGACCCGCTGTCGAAGCTGGGCCTGCGCACCGCGGACGGCAAGATCGGGGCCTGGCTGACCTGGTCGCCGGCCCGGCCAGGCGACGTCATGCTGCGCCGCTTCCTCTGGGCGCTCATTGCGGTTGCACTGCTCTTCTCCGCCATCTTCATCTTCGTAGTCCAGCGGCTGCGCGCTTCGGCCGAGCAGATCGAACTGCGCGAGCGCCAGATCCAGCGCCTGGCCGGCCAGGACGAGCTCTCCCTCCTGCCGAACCGCCGCAGCTTCGACCTGACGCTCGACCAGACCCTCGCTCACGTCCAGGACGATGACGGCCCGAGCCTGGCGGTGTTGCTGATCGACCTCGATCGCTTCAAGGCCGTCAACGACACCCATGGCCACACCGCCGGCGACGAGCTGATCCGGCAGGTCGCGGCCCGCCTCTCCGCCGCGGTCCAGGTTGGCGACACGGTCGCGCGGCTCGGCGGCGACGAGTTCGGCATCATCCAGACCCATTCCGCAACGCCCGCCGGCTGCGCCGCGCTGGGCGAGCGCATTCTTGCCAGCCTTACCGAGCCCTTCACCATCACGGGTGCCGAGGTCACGATCGGCTCCTCGATCGGCATCGCCATGGCGCCGCGCGACGGCACCAGCCGCGAGGCCTTGCTCAAGCTCGCCGATACCGCGCTCTATGAAGCCAAGAACAGCGGCCGCAACCGCTATTCCTTCTTCGAGTCGCAGATGAACCGCTCGATGCAGCTCAAGCGCATGGTCGAGGACGACCTGCGCCACGCCATCGACAACGACCAGCTCATGCTGCACTACCAGCCGCAGGTCTCCGTCGATGGCTCGACGATCGTCGGCGTCGAGGCCCTGGTCCGCTGGCAGCACCCCGTCCACGGCATGGTTCCGCCGTCGGACTTCATCGCCATCGCCGAGGAGCGCGGCCTCATCGTGCCGCTCAGCGAGTGGGTATTGCGGCGCGCCTGCATCGAGGCCAAGCGCTGGAAAGGCGTCCGCCTCGCGGTCAACGTCTCGCCGATCCAGTTCCGCCACAAGGATTTCGTCGCCAACGTCATCCGCACCATCGCGGAGACGGATTTCGACCCGGCCCAGCTCGAACTCGAACTGACGGAAGGCGTGCTGATCGAGGACGCCGATGCGGCGGAGGCCGCGATGATGGACATCCGGGCCCATGGCGTCGGCCTGGCGCTCGACGATTTCGGCACCGGCTATTCGAGCCTGATCTACCTGCGGCGCTTCGCCTTCGACAAGATCAAGATCGACCGCTCCTTCCTCGAATATATGGAAGCGACCGGCGAATCCGCGATCCTCGTCCATTCGATGGCGCATCTCGGGCGGGCGCTCGGTCTGCGCGTCTGCGCCGAGGGCGTCGAGACCGCCGAGCAGCACCGCTTCCTGCAGGCGATCGGCTGCCATGAATTGCAGGGCTTCCTGTTCTCCAAGGCGGTGCCCGCGACAGAGATCGACCGCCTGCTCGGCCTGGACAATCCCTTCGCCGAAATCCTCGCCGCCGCCTGACGACCCACGAGCCGGACGGGCGGCGGATCTCTAGAAAAACAGCTCGTGGATGCCGCTGAAGATCGCGTAGGCGAAGCCCGCGCTGAGCAGCAGGCCGGCAGCACCGACCACCGCGCCGATGATGATCAGCACCCCGTCGCGCTCGACGAGGCCGAGCCCGACGAGGCAGACCGCAAGCCCGAGCGGGATCTGGCCGATGAAGGGCGCGGCGACGATCAGGCCGAGTGCCAGGATCAGGATCACCAGCCCCAGGACGGGAATGGCCCAGGCTCCGCCCAGCATCGTCAGGCGCGGCTGCGAGAAGCGCTCCAGCCAGGTCAAGGCCGGCAGCGCCCGCGCCACCGCCCGGTTGAGCTCCGGCTTGCCGATGCTGCGCGAGAGCAGCGCCTGCGGCAGCCACGGCATCCGCCGCCCCGTCAGCATCTGCACGGCGACGAAAGCGAGCACCAATCCGCAGACCAGCGGGATTGGTGGCGGCATCGGCAGGCAGTTGGGGAGGCCGAGTAGGACGACCAGCAGCGCATAGGCCCGGTCCTGCAGCGCGGCGATGATCGTGCCGACGCCGATGCGCTCCCCGGGCAGACCTGCCAGCGCCGTCAGAAGTCCGGATGTACGCAGAGGAGATGACAAAGGAACAGGCCGTGCCGAAGCGGAAGCGCCCGCCTAGCACGGCCGGAGCCCAGCCAACAAGCGAGCCCGACGCAGGCTTTCAATGCCCCAGGTTCAGGGCCGGCCGTCCCGCCAACCGTTCAGTGCAGGGTCAGCACGCCGTTCACCGTGCGGATTTCCGTCGGCCTGATCAGGCGTGAATGGGCGACAGTAACGGAATGAAGCGGCCCCTCCAGCTCGCGCTTCCAGAATTTCAGGAAGTCCTGGAGGACTGGAAAGCGCGGCGCCAGATCGTATTGCTGCCAGATATAGGTTTGCAGGACGCTGAGATGATCCGGCATCCGGTAAAGGATTGTCGCCGTGGTCAGCCCATAGCCTTCAAGCTGCCGCATGAAATCGATTGAAACCATCGCCACCTCCCCTCCGTTAAGGATTGAAAGCTTTGCCGAGTGGATCGAGCCTGCTCCCGCCTGGTTAACAAAGGCTTGCCAACCTACCGCCAAACTGCTGCAATCCTGAGGCAGGCCGCCGTTCGGCGGCGTGCGCGACGACGGCGTGGGGGCGTGCGTGGCGTACCGGGTGGGCAAGGCCGGATTGGCCGGGCTGGTGATGTGGTTCGCCGCCGCCCCGTTCTGCACGGCCAGCGCCGAGGAGGAAGAAGCTGAGCGCAGCCCGCTCTCGACGGTGATCTTCGGCTCCATGGAAGCCGGACCGACCAAGACCCTCTTCTCCGTCGGGATGAAACGCGCCATCGGCGGAGGGCTCGCCCAGAGCGGCTTCCGCTTCTTCGTCAAGGCCGCCGGCGCGCAGGAGCAGACCCGCCGCCACAGGCCGCATGGTGTGACCTACAAGGCTGAATCGCAGGCATTGCTCGGCTACGAATGGCGCATCGGCGACAGCTTTCTCGCGCTCTATGCCGGCTCCGATACCGAGAGCGAGCAGCGGATCGAGTCCTTCGGCCCCTCCTTCGTCAGCACGCGCTACGGCGCCAGAGCGCAGGTCGATCTCTGGATCGTCCCCTCGCCCGGTACGGTCATCCACGCCAATGGCTACGCATCCTCGCTGAACGGACGCACCTGGGGACGGGTTGCGCCAGGTTGGCGGACCCCGGCCGGCTTCTATCTCGGGCCGGAGATCGAAGTCTATCACGAGCGCGACTACCGCAAGCTGCGCCTCGGCCTGCATCTCACGGGGCTGCGCTTTCTCGGCGTGGAATGGCGCCTCTCCGGCGGCTGGCAGAAGACGAGCGACCGGCCCTCCGCCTATTACGGCACGCTCGGACTGCACTGGCTGCGTTGAACCAGCCGCCCTCAGCTCCGCAACGCCTGCAAGGCCTCCGGCGTGTCGACATCGACCGCGATGGCCGGGTCCTCGAAGGCGACCTCGACAACGCGCTCCCCGGCCTCGTCGAGCAGTCGCCGCGCCCCGCGATCGCCGCTCAGCAGCGAGACCGCCGCGAAGATCGCCCGGGTCAGCAGCACCGGGTTGCCCCGCTGGCCGAACAGGGTCGGCACCGCCGCAAGCGCCTCGGGCTGGGCGCGATGAGCCTGCACCAGCCGCTCGATGACCGAAGCCGTGACATTCGGCATGTCGCCGAGCGAGATCACCGCGGCGGGCGCATCCGGCGACAGAGCCGCGACTCCAGCCTGCAGCGAACTCGCCAGGCCTGAGGCGTAATCGGCATTATGGACGAGACGCACCGGCAGGTCGGATAGAACGGCTTCGACCTCGGGGCGCTGATGGCCGGTCACCACGATGACGGGGCTGAGGCCCGCTTCCAGCTGCGCCTCGACGGCATGGCGCAGGATCGGCTTGCCGCGCAGCGGCTGCAGCAGCTTGTTCTCCGCGCCCATCCGCGTCGACTGCCCTGCGGCCAGCACGATCCCTGCGAGCGGCCCGCTATCTGGCGCTCCCGGAGCACGCGGCTGCGGCCGCGAGACGATCTCCATCAGCAGGCCGCCGACCCCCATCTTCTGTACGTCGCTGCGCCGGACCGGAACGCCGGCGAGATAGCGCTGCAGCACCCAGTCGAAACTGTTCTCCTTCGGCGAGCGGGCGCAGCCGGGAGCGCCGATCACCGGTTTGCCCGCAATGCGGCCGAGCATCAGCAGATTGCCGGGGTCGACCGGCATGCCGAGATGTTCGACCTCGCCGCCGGCCTCCACCAGCGCTTGCGGGATCACGTCGCGCCTGTCCGTAATGGCAGAGGCGCCGAAGACGACGATGATATCCGCTTCCCCTGCCCCCTGCTCGGCGATCGCCACGGCCAATGGCGCGGCCTCATGCGGCACGCGCTGGTCCGCCGCCAGCACCGCCTCCGCCGGCTCCAGCCGGTCCCGCATGATCCGCAGTGTCTTGTCGACGACGCTCGGCTTCAGCCCCGGCAGCAGCGTCGAGATCACCGCCACGCTCGACGGACGATAGGCCGCGACCGAGACCGGCGGCGTGTTGCCGAGCGCGTCGAGCGCCTGTTCCACCAGCCCCTGCGGCACCGCATAGGGAATGATCTTGACGGTGGCGACGAGTTCGCCGGCCACGACCGCCTTCAGCGCCGGCAGGGTTGCAACCGTGATCGCCTCGTCCACCGCATTGAATGCGTCGATCGCCGCGACATCGATGCACAGCACGCCCGCCTGGGCTGCGAACATGTTGACCCGCCCGGTGAAAGGCGGCTCCGCCACGATCGCCTCGCCGACCATGCGCTCGGCCAGACTTTCCGCGGCAGCGTTCTCGTCGATGTCCCCGGTTTCCAGTCGGACCGCGACGATCTCGGCGACACCGGCCTCCGCGAGCTTCGTCGCAAGCTCGGCCGTGATGGTTGCACCCTTCTTCACGATGGTCCCGTCGGCACGGATGGTATGTGCCGCGATGCAGCCGACGGCGTCCGCGATGGCGACCGGTCCGAATTGCATCGCTGATCCTCAGGCCGGCTTGCGGCGCGGGCCGCGCAGCGTCGCGACGATCTCGGCGAGGATCGCGAGCGCGATCTCAGCCGGCGAGACCGCGCCGATGTCGAGCCCGATCGGCGCATGGATGCGGTCCGTCGCGGTGGTATCGAAACCCGCCTCGGTCAATCGTTCCAGCCGCCGGCCATGCGTCTTCCGGCTACCGAGCGCGCCGACATAGAAGCACTCCGAGCGCAGAGCCGCGACAAGCCCGGGATCGTCGATCTTCGGATCGTGGGTCAGCGCGACGAAGGCGGTGTAGGCATCGAGCCCGATCCGCGGAAGCGCCTCCTCCGGCCATTCGGCGAGCAGCGTCACCTCGGGGAAGCGCTCCGGCGTGGCGAAGGCGGTGCGCGGATCGATCACCACGAGGTCGAGATCAAGCGCCCTCGCCATCGGCGCCATCGCCTGCGAGATGTGGACGGCGCCGGTCACGACCACCCGCGGATGCGGCGCCTGCACGGTTAGGAAATAGGGCGTCCCCTCGACCTCGACCATGCCGCTCTTGCCGGAGCGCAATTGCCGCTCCAGCAGTTCGGACAGCGGGTCACCCGCGATCGCCGCCTGCTTTACCAGTCTTTGCGTACCGCCGGCGAGATCGCTGACCAGCACGGCTGCGCGGCGCGCCTGCCGTTCTTCATTCAGCGCAGCGAGGGTCGAAAGCTCCACGGCTCAGCCCCTATCCGTCGCGAGCTTCAGCCCGAGCGCGATCATCAGCGAGCCGCCGATCCAGCGCCCGAAGGCGAAGCTCGTCTTGGTCTTCCTCATCGCGCCGACAACCAGCGAAGCGCCAAAGACGGTGACGAGATCGGCCGAGGAGAAGGCGAAATTCACGATCGTGCCGAGGATCAGGAACTGCGCCCAGACCGGCAGCGAAGCCGTGGGATCGACGAACTGCGGCAACAGGGCGATGAAGAACAGCGCGACCTTCGGGTTCAGGATCTCGACGATGAAGGAATCGAGCAGGGCGCGCTTCACTGTCTTGGGCGGCGCGACCGGCTGGTCGGCGGCGTTCAGGCGCGAGCGGATCATGCCGATGCCGATCCAGATCAGGTAGAGCGCACCCGCGATCTTCACGGCCATGTAGAGTTCCGGCACATGCTTGAACACGGCCGAAAGCCCGAAGGCGGCGGCAAAGACATGCAGGTAGCAGCCGAGATGGATTCCGAGCATCGCCATCAGGCCGGCCTTGCGGCCGTGGCTGATCGTCTGGGCGGCGGTGTAGAGCAGCGCCGGCCCCGGAAAATAGGCGACGAGGATCGTCACCGTCGCGAAGGCGACGAGGGTTTCCCAGGAGGCCATCTCAGTTCACCTTCTCGACATAGACCTTGATGCGCCCGCCGCAGGAGAGCCCGACCTGCCAGGCTGTCTCGTCGGCGACACCGAATTCCAGCATGCGCGCCTTGCCGTCGGCAATGACGTCGGCGGCCTCGGCCACCACGGCGCCCTCGACGCAACCGCCCGAGACCGAGCCGAGGAAATTCCCCTCCCCGTCGATGACGAGATGCGAGCCGACAGGGCGCGGCGCCGAGCCCCAGGTCTCGACCACGGTCGCGATGGCGACGCCGCGGCCGGCGCGGCTCCAGTCCTCGGCGGCGCGCAGGATGTCGGTTTCAGTGCTGATCATGACAATCCTCCCTCTCGCTTACGCATCGAGAGCGTCGAACGGTTCTGGACCGTCATTCCGGGCGGAGCGAAGCGGAGACCCGGAATCCATCGTAGAGCACATCGCCCTCCGATGGATTCCGGATCGGCGCGGCTTCGCCGCTTGTCCGGAATGACGAAGCAGGTTCGGCAAACATCATGCCTCAACCGGCTTTCTTCAACCACAGGCGCGGATCGCTCTCCCGCCCTGCATCCAGCGAAAGCGCGGTGCAGAGCTCGGCCATCGCCGCGAGATTATGGATCGGCCGGAACGAGTCGACATGGGGCAGCATCGCCCTGATGCCGCTCGCCCGCGCCGCGAAGACGTCGTAGCGCAGCAGCGGGTTCAGCCAGACGAGCTGCCGGCAGGAACGATGCAGCCGGTCCATCTCGAAGCCGAGGTTGTCGTCGAGATGGCGTTCCAACCCGTCGGTGAAGAGCAGCACGATCGCCCCGCCCGCCAGCACGCGCCGCGACCAGATGCGGTTGAAGTCGTGGAGCGCCGTCGCGATCCGCGTGCCGCCCTCCCAGTCCGGCGCGGCCTTGCCGGCGAGCGCCAATGCCTCGTCGGGATCGCGAGCCCGCAGCATTCGCGTGATATTGGTCAGGCGCGTGCCGAAGACGAAGGAGTGCACCCGCCGGCGCTTCTCGGTCAGCGCATGCAGGAAATGCAGGAAGATGCGCGAATACTCGGCCATCGAGCCGGAGATATCGACCAGCGCCACGACCGGCGGATGCACCTCGCGCCGTTCGTGGAAGGCGAGATCGATCGAGCCGCCCCCGCCGCGCAACGACTGCCGGAAGGTCCGGCGCGGATCGATGCGCGTGCCGCGATGCGCCGGCCGGAAGCGGCGCGTCACGATACAGTCGTTCGGCAGCCTGAGCTCCGCGATCAATTGCTTGGCGCGGGCGATCTCGGCCGCGCTCATCTGGGCGAAATCGCGCGATTTCAGCATCTCGCGATCGGAGACGGTGAGCCGCGCCGTCAGTTCGGTCAGCTCCTTCGGCGGCTCGTCCTCGCGCGGCGGCGGCGCGAAGGCTTCCGCGACCCTGAGCGCCCCGGCCTCGGCCTTCTCCGGCTGACTGTCGGCGCGCGGCGAGACCGGCGACATCTGCGCCATGATCTTCTCGATCAGGTTGCGTCGGCGCCAGAATAGCCGGAAGGCCTGATCGTAGACCGGCGAGTCCTCATGCTTCTTCACGAAGATCGCGTGCAGCGCCCAGTACACATCATCGCGCCCGCCGAGCGCACCACCTTCCAGCGCCGCGATCGCCTCGACCACGGCACCCGGCCCGACCGGCAACCCCGCCGCGCGCAAAGCGCGGGCGAAATAGGCGACGTTCTCGGCGAGCTTGCCGCTCACGCGCCCAACGTCTCCGTCATGAACACCTTCTGGACGATCTGCCAGCGGCTCTCGATCTTCAGAAGCGACAGCAGGTCGGTGAAATAGCGCGGCGGCATCTGGCACTTCACCTTGACCAGCGCCAGCGTCGGCCCGACGAGGTCGATGGTCAGGATATGGTCGTCGCGCTGCATCCCGGCCGCCTGCGGCGCCGGCCGGTTGCGCACGGCGTCGAGCCAGGCGTCGCGCGTCACGATCTGGATCGCGCCGTCGTCGCGCGCCGTGGTCAGCGCGCTGGTCGGATGGAAGACATGGGCGAGCTTCTCGGCATCGCCCTCGTAGAGCCCATCGAGATAGGTCCGGACCGTCGCCTCGACGGCCTTGATATCGGCGTTCATGGCATCGTCCTTTCGCTTCGAGATGCGTGACGCCTAGCGCCCCGCCTCCGCCTTGGCCCGATCCAGCAGCTCCTTCACCTGCGAGCCCTGCATCGCCTGGATATCGTCCTGATACTTCAGCAGCGCCCCCAGCGTATCCGAAACGATGGCCGGATCGAGCGCGACCGCATCGAGCTCGACCAGTGCCGTCGCCCAATCCAGCGTCTCGGCGACGCCCGGCGCCTTGAACAGCTCCTCCTTGCGGATCGCCTGCACGAAGGCGACGAGCTGCTTGGAGAGCCTGGCCGGGGCGCCCGGCACCTTTGCCTTCAGGATCGCCAGCTCGCGCACCGCATCGGGATAGTCGACCCAATGATAGAGGCAGCGGCGCTTCAGCGCGTCATGGATCTCGCGGGTGCGGTTCGAGGTCAGGATCACGATCGGCGGCTCGGCCGCCCGGATCGTGCCCAGCTCGGGGATCGTCACCTGCGCATCGGCGAGCACCTCGAGCAGGAAGGCCTCGAAGGCCTCGTCGGTGCGGTCAAGCTCGTCGATCAGCAGAATCGGTGCCCCACCCTCCTGCGGCTCCAACGCCTGCAAGAGCGGCCGCTTCACCAGATATTTTTCGGAGAAGATATCGCCTTCCAGTCGGTCGCGGTCATCCGCGACGCCACCAGCCTCCGCCAGCCGGATCGCCATCATCTGCCCGGCATAGTTCCATTCGTAGACGGCGGAGGCGAGGTCGAGCCCCTCGTAGCACTGCAAGCGGATCAACCGGCGGCCGAGCCCTGCGGCCAGGACCTTGGCGATCTCGGTCTTGCCGGTGCCGGCCTCGCCCTCCAGCAGCAGCGGCCGCTTCATCCGGAGCGCCAGGAACAGCACCGTCGCGAGCGCGCGGTCGGCGACATAGCCTTGGCCCTGCAGGAGCGCGAGCGTGGCATCGATGGAGGAAGGCAGCCGCAGGGTCATAGGCACTCGCGTCGTTCCGGGGCGACCGCATAGCGGTCGAGCCCGGAACCAATAACCGCCGACGGAGCCAATGACGAGCACCGACAGCGGTTATGGATCCAGGGCTCTTCGCTTCGCTCGCCCCGGGATGACACCGGTGACGAGGCCATTCTCACGTTCCTACTTCCCCGTCGCCTGCGCCACGGCCTGCCTGGCCATCACGCCGATCAGATGGGCGCGGTATTCGGCATCGGCATGGATATCGCCGTTGATGCCCTTCGCCGTGTGCTTCAACCCGTCCAGCGATTTCGGCGCGAAGCGCGCCTTGAGCGCGGCCTCCGCTTCCGGCCAGCGGAAGACGCCGCCCTCGCCCGCGCCCGTCACCGCGACGCGGATCTCGCTGCCGCGCTTGGCAACGAAGACGCCGACCATCGCATAGCGCGAGGCCGGGTTGCGGAACTTGGCATAGCCCGCCTTCGAGACCAGCGGGAACGAGACCTTGGTGATGATCTCGCCCTCCTCCAGCGCGGTCTCGTAAAGCCCGGTGAAGAACTCCTCGGCCGTCAGCTTGCGCTTGTTGGTGACGACGGTGGCGCCGAGCGCCAGCAGCGCCGCCGGATAATCCGCCGCCGGGTCATTGTTGGCGACCGAGCCGCCGATCGTGCCACGATGGCGCACATGTGGGTCGCCGATACTGCCGGCGAGATAGGCCAGGGCCGGAATGGCGGCCTGGACCACGGCGGAATCGGCGACCTCGGCATGGGTGGTCATTGCGCCGATGACGACATTGCGGCCTTTCAGCACGATGCCCTTGAGATCGGCGCAGGCGCCGAGATCGACCAGCGCCGAGGGCGAGGCCAGCCGCTGCTTCATCGTCGGCAGCAGGGTATGGCCGCCGGCCAGCAGCTTGGCGTCGTCTTTCTTGGCGAGCAGCGTTGCCGCCTGCCGGGCGCTGGTGGGCTTGTGATAGGTGAAAGCGTACATCGACTTGTCCTTTCAGCTCACTCGGCCGCCTGGCGGCTGATCGACTTCTGCGCCGCGCGCCACACCGCCTGCGGCGTCGCCGGCATCGCGATGTCCTCATGGCCGAGCGCGTCGGTGATGGCGTTGATGACGGCGGGTGGCGAGGCGATGGCCCCAGCCTCGCCGCAGCCCTTGATGCCCAGCGGGTTCGACGGGCACGGCGTCACAGTCATGCCGACATCGAAGGATGGCAGATCGTCGGCGCGCGGCATGGTGTAATCCATGAAGCTCGCGGTCACGAGCTGGCCGTCGGCATTGTAGCGCGCGCCTTCCAAGAGCGCCTGCCCGACGCCCTGGGCGATGCCGCCATGGACCTGCCCCTCGACGATCATCGGGTTGATGACATTGCCGAAATCGTCGACGGCGGCCCAGCGCTCGATCCTGGTCACGCCGGTATCGGGGTCGATCTCGACCTCGCAGATATGGACGCCGGCTGGGAAGGTGAAGTTGGTCGGGTCGTAGAACGCGCCCTCCTTCAGACCCGGCTCCAGTTCCTGCCCGTTGAACTTGTGCGCGACATAGGCTTGCAGGGCGCAGGAGCCGAAATCGAGCTTGCGGTCGGTGCCCTTCACCGAGAAATGCCCGTCCGCGAAGTCGATATCGGCCTCGTCGGCCTCCAGCACATGGGCGGCGACCTTCTTGCCCTTGGCGATCACCTTGTCGAGCGCCTTGAAAATCGCGGACATGCCGACCGCACCGGAGCGCGAGCCATAGGTGCCCATGCCCATCTGCACCTTGTCGGTGTCGCCATGGACGATCGAGACGTTGTCGATGGGGATGCCGAGCCGGTCCGAAACCAGCTGGGCGAAGGTCGTCTCATGGCCCTGGCCGTGACTGTGCGAGCCGGTGAGAACTTCGACCGTGCCGATCGGGTTGACCCGGACCTCGGCCGATTCCCACAGGCCCACGCCCGCACCGAGCGACCCCACCGCAGCCGACGGCGCGATGCCGCAGGCCTCGATATAGGAGGAGAAGCCGATGCCGCGCAGCTTGCCGTTGCGTGCGGAGTCGCGCTTGCGCTTGCCCAGCCCCTTGTAGTCGATGATCTCCAGCGCCTTTTTCAGCGAGGCGCCGTAATTGCCGGTGTCGTACATCATGATGACCGGCGTCTGATGCGGGAACTTCTTGATGTAGTTCTGCATCCGGAACTTGGCCGGGTCCTTGCCGAGCTGGCGCGCGGTGACCTCGACCAAACGCTCGACCACAAAGGTCGCTTCCGGCCGCCCGGCGCCGCGATAGGCGTCGACCGGGGCAGTGTTGGTATAGACCGCATCGACCTCGCAATAGATCGCCGGGATGTCGTATTGGCCCGACAGCAGCGGCGCATAGAGATAGGTCGGCACCGACGAGGCGAAGGTCGAGAGATAGGCGCCGAGATTGGCCGTCGTCTTGACCCGCATGCCGAGTATCCTGCCCTCGGCATCGGTGGCGAGCTCGGCATGGGTGACGTGGTCGCGGCCATGCGCGTCGGAGAGGAAGGCCTCCGTCCGGTCCGCCGTCCATTTCACCGGCCGCCCGACCTTCTTCGCCGCCCAGACGCAGACCGTCTCCTCCGCATAGATGAAGATCTTGGAGCCGAAGCCCCCGCCGACATCCGGCGCGATCACGCGTAGCTTGTTCTCCGGCGCGATGCCGATGAAGGCCGAGAGCACGAGCCGCGCGACATGCGGGTTCTGGCTGGTGGTGTAGAGCGTGAAGATGCCCTCGCCCGCATCGTAATCGCCGACGGCCGCGCGCGGCTCCATCGCGTTCGGCACCAGCCGGTTGTTGACGAGATCGAGCTTCGTGACGTGCCTGGCGGCCTGGAAGGCCTTCTCGGTCGCGTCCTTGTCGCCGAGATGCCAGTTGAACACGCTGTTGTCGGGCGCCTCGTCGTGGACCACGGTCTTGGCGCCGATCGCCGTGGCGGTATCGACCACCGCCGGCAGCTCCTGATAGTCGACCGCGATCGCTTCGGCCGCATCGCGCGCCTGGGCCAAGGTCTCGGCGACCACGACGGCGACATGGTCGCCGACATAGCGCACCTTGCCCTGCGCCAGCGCCGGATGCGGGCCGGCGCGCATCGGCGAGCCGTCCTTGTTGTGGATCATCCAGCCGCAGATCAGCCCGCCGATCTTGTCGGCTGCGAGGTCCGCGCCGGTGAAGATGCCGAGCACGCCCGGCATGCCGGCCGCGGCCTTGGTGTCGATCGACTTGATCTTGGCATGCGCATGCGGCGAGCGCAGGAAATAGGCGTAGGCTTGGCCCGGCCGGTTGACGTCGTCGGTATAGCGGCCCTGGCCGGTGATGAAACGATGATCTTCCTTGCGGCGGACTGCGGCGCCGATTCCGGTGGCGGACATGGTGTTCCCTCCTCGCACGGCGCCTCTGGCGGGCGCCTCATTGCCTGGAACGCAAGACAGACGGGAAACGCGCGCCTGCAAGGCGCGGGCAGATGCCTCACTCGGCGGCGTGGCGCGGAGCCTCGCGATCCTTGAGCGACCCGCCGGCCATGGCCTCGGCTCCGGCAGAGATCGCCTTGACGATGTTGTGGTAGCCGGTGCAGCGGCAGATATTGCCGTCGAGATCCTCGCGGATGGTCTTCTCGTCGAGGTCGTTGCCGCGGCGGTTCACCATGTCGACGGCGGACATGATCATGCCTGGCGTGCAGAAGCCGCATTGCAGGCCGTGATGCTCGCGGAAGGCTTCCTGCATCGGATGCAGCTTGTCGCCGTTGGCGAGCCCCTCGATCGTCGTCACCGAAGCACCGTCCACGGAAACCGCGAGGATCGTGCAGGATTTCACCGCCTTGCCGTCGAGATGCACGAGGCAGGCGCCGCACTGGCTGGTGTCGCAGCCGACATGGGTTCCGGTCAGCCGCAGGTTCTCTCGCAGGAACTGCACCAGAAGGGTGCGCGGGTCGATATTGGCGGTGACGGCTTTGCCGTTCACCGTCAGCGAAACAGTGGCCATGAGCGTATCTCCTGTGACCCGTCTCTGACGCCGGTCCATCCCCTCCCTGGGCTGGACCAGGCTGATCCTCGGGAGCGGCCTGCCTCACCAGGCGGGCTTTCCTTGGAACAGCTCAAAATCGAATGTGGACCCGCGTTTTTCCGGGGTCAAGCGGAACGGCACGCTCCGAAAGCCCCGATTTTCGCCGAATTCCGGGAGATTTCGCCGCCTCGGTCTTCCTGTGGCGCATATTGGCGAAATCTTAATGAGCCGCTGCCACGCTTCTCACGTGGCAAGCCACCCCACATGAGTGACTTCGTGTCCCTGATCATGGACCAGATCCAGCGTCGCCTGAAGGCGATCGGCTATGGCGAGGCGCAGCGCGAGCGCTTGCAGCGCTACCGGCCGCTCGTCGATCGATCGATCGAGAGACTGGTCAAGGCCGATTTTGAACGGGCCTTCGTCATCCACCCGCCGCTCCGCGAAACGGTGCTTCCGGTGGCCGAGGCACTCTACCCCGCCGAGGCGGACCATTTCCGCCTGCTCTTCGCCGGTGTCTTCGATGCAGCCTATGTCGCGTCGATGGATCGCCTCTCACAGCTCGAGCGGCAAGCCAATGTCCGCACCCGCGCCCGGGCCTCGATCGCCTTCTCGCTGATGAGCGAAATCACCCTTGCCAGCCGGCGGCGTGCGCTGGTCTCGCGCACAAAGTTCGCCGAGGACATCTTCATCATCGAGCGCATCCTGACCTACGACGTCAACACGGCGATGACGCTCAACCAGGAGATCGAGGAGAGCGACGCCCGCCGCCGCATCTTCGCCCTCGACGAGACCGCAGCCCGTCTGAAGACCCGCATCGCCGATCTCGACGACACGATCAGCAATGCCGTCGAACAATTCGTCGCCACGGCCGCCGAGACCGGACGGACCACCAGCTTCATCAAGGATACAGTCGGCAAGGTTGCCAGCGCCTCGGTGCTCGTGCGCGAGAAGTCGCTGCAGACCGCCGCCGCGACCGAGGAGATGTCGGCCAATATCGCCGATATCGGCCAGCGCGCCCGGCAGAGCCTGACGATCACCCACCAGGCCGTACTCGATGCCGGCGAGATGAACGAGGCCGTCCTCCGCCTGCGGGAAGCCACCGGCAATATCGGCAAGGTCGCCGGCATGATCGCCGACATCGCCGCCCAGACCAACCTGCTCGCCCTCAACGCCACGATCGAGGCCGCCCGCGCCGGTGAGGCCGGCCGCGGCTTCGCCGTCGTCGCCGCCGAGGTGAAATCGCTCGCGACCCAGACAGCGAGCGCGACTCAGGACATCGCCGGCCAGATCGCCGAGCTCGCCGAAAGCGCCGAGGCCTGCGGCACTCGTGCTGCCGCCATCGCTGCCACGGTCGATGCCATCCGCCTCGATTCCGAGGCGATTTCGGAGGCCGTCACCCAGCAAAGCGCCGTCACCGCCTCGATCGCGCATGACGCCGCCATGGTCGCAGACAGCTCGGACGCGGCGATCGAAAGCGCCAATGCCGTCAATGGCAGCCTCGATATGACCCATGCGGCACTGGAACGGGCCAATGCCGCCGCGGCCGGCATCGCGCGTCAGGTCGGCGCCGCCGAGGCGGCCGTCACCCAGGCGCTGGCGGCCTTGCGCGAAGCCTCCTGAGTGCCGCTCAGCCCTCGCTCACCGCCTTCGCGAAATTGGCGAAGAATTCGTCGGCCAGTTTCTTCGAGACCGAATCGATCAGGCGCGAGCCGAGCTGCATCAGCTTGCCGCCGACCTGCGCCTCGACCTCATAGCGCAGCAGGGTCTGGCCGCCTTCGGCGTCGCTCAGAGTGACCCGCGCCCCGCCCTTGGCGAAGCCGGCGATGCCGCCCTCGCCCTCGCCGGAGATGCGATAGCCGTTCGGCGGGTCGAGCTCGCTGAGCTCGACCTTGCCCTTGAAGGTCGCCTTCACCGGGCCGAGCTTGACCTTCACTACCGCCGAGAGATGCGTGTCATCGTCCTTGGTGAGCTGCTCGCAGCCGGGGATGCAGGCCTTCAGCACCTCGGCGTCGTTCAGCTTGGCCCAGACCACATCCTTGCCGGCCGGCAGCGTCGCCTCGCCGTTCATCGTCATCGCCATGGCGCATCTCCCGAGCGGTAGAACAGCGGCGCGGACGATTGCGGCCGGCGCGGTTCGAAGGTTATCCAGTTCCCTATCCATGGTCGCAAAGCGCCCGCCTGCACAAGAGGCGCCGGCCAGGAGCGTCTGCACACCCGGGAAATCCGATGCTGGAACTCACCTCCGACGAACGCGCGATCGCCGGCGGCAGCCACGGCGAAGGCGCGGCCATGGCGATGCGGATCGTCGCCGAGGCCGCCCGCCTGATGGGTGCGCCGCGCCTGATCCCGATCGCCTCCGCCCATATCGACGGCGCGCTTTATCACGGCGATTCCGGCACGCTCTTTGCAGAGAGGCTGGTCTCGGGGGGCGCCCGCGTGAACGTGCGCGCCAGCCTGAATGTCGGTTCGCTGGCACCGGCCGGCTGCGCCGCGATTCGTCTGCCGCCGCATGAACGGGATATGGCCCGGCGCATGATGCGCGCCTATGAGGCCATGGGCTGCGAGCCGAGCTGGACCTGTGCGCCCTACCAGGCCGGCCACCGCCCGGCGCAGGGCAGCGATGTCGCCTGGGGCGAATCCAACGCGGTCGTGTTCTGCAACTCGGTGCTGGGCGCCCGCACGAACCGCTATGGCGACTTCCTCGACATCGCCTGCGCCATCAGCGGCCGCGCCCCGGATTACGGCCTGCATCGCCCGGAGAATCGGCTCGCGACCCTGCTGATCGATGTCGGCGGCCTGTCCCGCGAGCTCCGCTCCTCCGACGTGTTCTATCCGGTGCTCGGCGCGATCCTAGGCCGCCGCGCCGGCAGCGATATCGCCGTCGTCGACGGCCTGCAGGGCTGCACCACCGAGGACCGGCTCAAGGCGCTCGGCGCGGCCGCCGCCTCGGCAGGCGGTGTCGGGCTCTTCCATGTCGCGGGCGTGACGCCCGAAGCGCCCGACGCCGCGACCGCACAGGCCGGCATCACGCCACGCGAGACGATCGTCCTGACACCGAACGACGTCGCCACCGCCCTTGCTGGCCTCTCGACAGCAGGGCAAACCGATCGCGTCGACGCTGTCGCGATCGGCTCGCCGCATCTGTCGCTGGCTGAGATCGACGCGCTCGAAAGCCTCATGGCCGGGCGCAGTCTGAAGGTACCGCTCTACGCCAATACCGGCCGCCATGTCGTCGGCCCCCTGGAAGCGCAGGGCCGGCGCGCAGCGCTCGAAGCAGCCGGCGTCGTCTTCGTCGTCGACACTTGTGTCGTCGTCACCCCGATCCTGCCGGAATTGGAGGGCGCGGTTCTGATGACCAATTCCGGAAAATTCGCCCATTACGCGCCGGGCAATACCGGCTACGCCGTGACCTATGGTTCGCTCTCCGAATGCGTCGAGAGCGCTGTGGCCGGTCGCCTCGTCAGGGAGGCCCGCGCATGGAGCTGAAAGCGGAAACCCTGCTGGCCGGTGACGCCGTCAGCGGCGCATGCCTGGCTCTCACCGCCCCGATCAGCTTCTGGGGCGGCGTCGATCCGGCAAGCGGCACGATCATCGATGCCCGTCATCCCGAGCGCGGCCGGAACATCGCCGGCCGTATCCTTGCCTTGCCGGGCACGATCGGCTCGTCCTCGGCCTCGGCCGTGCTGCTGGAGCTGGTCCATGCCGGCAAGGCGCCCGCGGCTCTGCTGATGGACGCGCCCGATGCCATCCTTCTGCTCGGCCTCGTCGTCGCCCGCGAGATGGGCTGGCCGACGCCGCCGGCTTTTCGCCTGCCGGCAGCCGCCCAGAAGGCGCTTGCCGACCATAGGATCAAGATCTCGACAGAGGGGCTGATCACGACGGCTTAGACGATGTGAGCGATAGCGGGTCGCTCGGGGACCTGTTTGCCATTCCCGCCTTCGCGCCGTGCAGAACCCGGAATGACAACCGTTGAGGCAGAATCCGCCTCTAGACAGCGCTGAAACGGCGGTGGCGATAGATCAGCCCCGCGCCATGCCCGATGCCGCCGAGGCCAGCGACCTCGCCGATCACGATGCGATGGCTGGCGACGTCATGCGTCGCGATCAGGCGGCAGTCGAAGGCCGAGACCGCGTCGAGCAGGACCGGCGCCCCGGTGGCAAGCCTGCCCCAGCGGGCAGTATCGAAGCGCGCCTCGCCCTCGACCCCCCGGCGGCTGGCGAAGATCTCGGCGAGATCGACCAGTTGCTCGGGCAGCGTGTTGATGCAGAACGCCCCGCTCGCCTCGATCGCCGCCAGCGTGCGGCTGCCCCGGGCGATGCAGACCAGCACCGTCGGCGGTGAATCGGAGACGGAGGCGACGGCCGTCGCCGTCAGTCCGATGCGCCCTCCCGGCCCATCGGCGGTGACGACATGCACCGCGCTCGCGACCTGCGCCATGGCGTCGCGGAAAGCGTGGGCATCCGGGTGGTCCAGCGACGGCATGGGATGAACGGTTTTCGTCATCGGCTCGATCGGTTCGGTGTCCCGGTTCCCGCGGAACTGCTGTCCATGTAGAGGCTTGAGACCGCCGGCGCCAGCCGTGGCGGGACCGGCGGCTCGCTCCAACCTGCCCACGGATATAGCAGCAAGCCCTGCCTCTTCCGTTAACGGGATCGCAGAGACCGCGGGCAATTACGTAACGACTTGATATCCCGATGACCATCCAGCAGGCTCCGGCCATGTCGGCCGCCACGGCCGGACCGGAGCCTGAGCGGGACAGCCGGCGAGCCGGCATTCCGACCGAGGAGTAACCGATGGCCTTCACCTGCACGATTCCCGCCACGCCGACCGTTCAGCAGGACGACGAGACGATTCGGATCACCCGCTGGGATTTCGAGCCCGGCGCCGTGACCGGCTGGCATGAGCACGGCTGGCCCTATTTCGTGGTGATGCTCGTCGCCGGGACGCTCCGAATCCACAACGGTACGGATGTCTCGGACGTGCCGCTGGCGCAGGGGCAAGCCTATATGCGGCCCGCCGGCATCCGGCACGACGTTATGAACGGCTCGGAGCACCCGATCGCCTTCGTCGAGATCGAGGTGAAGCAGCCCGGTGCTCTCAAGGAACTCACATTGCCGCGATGATGGCGACCGCGCGACAGGCCTCGTGGCCCTCGCCGGCGCCAGCCCCCGGCGGCGTGGCGTGGCGCCGGTCCATGCATTTTCCCGATCCGACTATCGGTTTTTCATATTCGTCTTTGGGATAATCCGCCGCCAGATGCATGGCGGGCCATCACCGCCGCAATGGCAGAAAATGCTCCTCGCCCAAAATTTCGCGGCCCATGACGCAATCATCATGCGTCAAAGACACGCTTTCCCGCAGAGTATTCTGCACATTTTGGCGCCGTTTCGTTCGTAATTGCTTTTGACAGAAATTTGGCGCGGAGCGATTGTCCCCGGCACGAGCCGTTGGTAGCTCTGCACAGCAATCGCATCCCGCATGCGCCGGTGTCATGCCGACGACGAGAACGGGAGCTGGTTCGAGGGGTCGGCGTTTTCATGGAAGTCTTCCTGCAGCAGCTCATCAACGGGCTGACACTGGGATCGATCTACGGTCTCATCGCCATCGGCTACACGATGGTGTTCGGCATCATCGGCATGGTGAACTTCGCACATGGCGACATCTTCATGCTCTCGGCCTTCATCGCGCTGATCTTCTTCATGCTGGTCACGGCGGTCCTGGGCACGAGCGCCGGCATGATCCTGTTGGCGCTCGTCATCGTTCTTGCACTGGCGATGTTCTTCACCTCGCTCTGGAACTGGACAATCGAGCGGGTCGCCTACCGGCCCCTGCGCGGCTCCTTCCGCCTTGCGCCGCTGATCTCCGCGATCGGCATGTCGATCTTCCTGGTGAATTTCGTGCAGGTGGTGCAGGGCCCGCGCAACAAGTCGATCCCGCCGCTGCTCAACAAGTCGATCACGCTGATCGAGAGCACGACCTATTCCGTCCAGATCTCCTACAAGCAGATCGTCATCATCCTGACGACGGCGGCGCTGCTCGCGGCCTTCTGGTACATCGTCCAGAAGACTCCGCTGGGCCGCGCCCAGCGTGCCTGCGAGCAGGACCGCAAGATGGCCGCCCTCCTCGGAATCGACGTCGACCGCACCATCTCCATCACCTTCGTGATGGGTGCCGCGCTCGCCGCGGTGGCCGGCGTGATGTATCTCGTGCTCTACGGGGTGGTGAATTTCGCCGACGGCTTCACGCCGGGCGTCAAGGCCTTCACGGCAGCGGTGCTCGGCGGCATCGGCTCGCTCCCGGGCGCCGTCATCGGCGGCCTGCTGATCGGGCTGATCGAGGTGATGTGGTCGGCCTATTTCACCATCGACTACAAGGACGTCGCCGCCTTCTGCATCCTGGCGCTGGTGCTGGTCTTCATGCCCTCCGGCCTGCTCGGACGCCCGGAAGTCGAGAAGGTCTGACGCCATGGCAAACAATCCGACTGCAAACACGGCCGCTCCCGGCCGCGACTTGAAGGCAGCGTTCAAGGAGGCCGGCTTCGCCGCCTTGGTGACACTGGGCCTCTGCATCCCGATCATCGCCTGGGGCACGCGCCAGAACATGGACAATGTCCTGGTGCTGGACCCGCGCTGGGATGCCGTCGCCTGGGCCGTCGCCATCGTCTTCGTCGGCCGCTTCCTGGTGGCGCTGCGCAAGCAGGGCCGGCAAGAGGGCAAGGCCGCGATACGCATCCTGCCGCATGGCACCATCGCCTTCTTCCAGCGCCATTCGCGGGTCTTCTCGCTCTTCGGGCTGGGCTTCCTCGTCACCTTTCCGGCGATCGCGATCGGGTTGGCCGGCTGGGGCGGCGCGCTGAAATGGATCGATAATTTCGGCGTCCAGATCCTGATCTACGTCATGCTCGGCTGGGGCCTGAACATCGTCGTCGGCCTCGCCGGCCTGCTCGATCTCGGCTATGTCGCCTTCTATGCCGTCGGCGCCTATTCCTATGCGCTGCTCGCCAAGAATTTCGGCCTGTCCTTCTGGATCCTGCTGCCGCTCGCCGGCATCCTCGCCGCCTTCTGGGGCATGCTGCTCGGCTTCCCCGTCCTGCGGCTGCGCGGCGACTACCTCGCCATCGTGACGCTGGCCTTCGGCGAGATCATCCGTCTCGTGCTGGTGAACTGGACGGACTTCTCGAACGGATATGCCGGCATTTCCGGCATCCCGCGCCCCACCTTCTTCGGCATTCCCTTCACGGCGGCGGATAACGGATTCGCCGCCGTCTTCGGTCTGGAGTTCACGCCGCTCTACCGAACGATCTTCCTCTATTACCTGATCCTCTGCCTGGCACTGCTGACGGCCTTCGTCACGCTGCGCCTGCGTCGCCTGCCCGTCGGGCGCGCCTGGGAGGCCCTGCGCGAGGACGAGATCGCCTGCCGCTCGCTCGGGATTAACACCACCAACACCAAGCTCACGGCCTTCTCGATCGGCGCGATGTTCGGCGGCTTTGCCGGCGCCTTCTTCTCGGCACGGCAGGGCTTCATCTCGCCTGAATCCTTCGTCTTCATGGAATCGGCTGTGATCCTCGCCATTGTCGTGCTCGGCGGCATGGGCTCGCTCTGGGGCTGCGCCATCGCTGCGACTGCGATGATCGGCGGCACCGAGCTCCTGCGCGAGCTCGAATGGATGAAGCAGATCTTCGGCAACGACTTCGACCCGACGAAATACCGCATGCTGATCTTCGGCTTCGCCATGGTGGTGATCATGATCTGGAAGCCGCGCGGCCTGATCTCCACCCGCGAACCCACAGCCTTCCTCAAGGAAAAGAAGGCGATCTCGTCCGACCTCGTCCAGGAGGGGCACGGCTGATGGCCACGATCGCTCCCCAACTGACCCCGCAGGGCCGCGCCCTGCTGGAGGTCGAGCAGGTCACGATGCGCTTCGGTGGCCTCACCGCTGTGAACGCCCTCTCCTTCCAGGCTCGGAAGGGCGAGATCACCGCGCTGATCGGCCCCAACGGCGCCGGAAAGACCACGGTCTTCAACTGCATCACCGGCTTCTACAAGCCGACGCAGGGCATGGTCTCGCTGAACCATGACGACGGCTCGAGCTACCTGCTCGAGCGCATGCCGGACTTCCGCATCTCCTGGAAGGCCAAGGTCGCCCGCACCTTCCAGAACATCCGCCTGTTCGGCGGCATGACGGTGCTGGAGAACCTGCTCGTCGCCCAGCACAATCCCCTGATGCTGGCCTCCGGCTTCTCCGTCCTCGGTATCCTCGGCATCGGCGGCTACAAGGCGCGTGAGAAGGAGGCGATCGAGAAGGCCAGGTTCTGGCTCGACAAGATCAACCTGACCCATCGCGCCGACGATCCGGCCGCCGATCTGCCCTATGGCGACCAACGCCGGCTGGAAATCGCGCGAGCGATGTGCACCGACCCGGTCCTGCTTTGCCTGGACGAGCCCGCCGCCGGCCTCAACCCGCGCGAAAGCCTCGATCTCAACACGCTGCTGCTCTCGATCCGCAAGGATATCGGCACGGCGCTGCTGCTGATCGAGCACGACATGTCGGTCGTCATGGAAATTTCGGACCACGTCGTGGTCCTCGACTACGGCACCAAGATCGCCGACGGCACGCCGGCCGAGGTACAGGCCGACCCGAAGGTCATCGCCGCCTATCTCGGCGTCGACGACGAGGAGGTCGAAGAGGTCGAAGCGGAGGTCGGCATCTCGTGACTGCAGCCCAGCCCCTGCTCGCCGTCCGCGGCGTCAAGACCTATTACGGCAAGATCATCGCGCTGAAAGGCGTCGATCTCGACGTCAATGCCGGCGAGATCGTCACCATGATCGGCGCCAACGGCGCCGGCAAATCGACGCTGATGATGACGATCTTCGGTAATCCGCAGGCCCGCGAGGGCTCGGTGACCTACGACGGCCGCGACATCACGCGGATGCCGAGCCACGAGATCGCGCGCCTTGGCATCGCGCAGTCGCCCGAAGGGCGCCGCATCTTCCCGCGGATGACGGTGTTCGAGAACCTGCAGATGGGCGCCGCCGTCCGCAATTTCGAGCATTTCGACGAGGACCTCGAAAAGATCTGCGTGCTCTTCCCCCGCATCAAGGAGCGGCTGCAGCAGCGCGGCGGCACGCTCTCGGGCGGCGAGCAGCAGATGGTCGCGATCGCGCGTGCCCTGATGGCACGCCCCAAGCTCCTGCTGCTGGACGAGCCCTCCCTCGGCCTCGCGCCCCTCATCGTGAAGCAGATCTTCGAGGCGATCCGCGAGCTCAACAGGACGCAGGGCCTGACGGTCTTTCTGGTCGAGCAGAACGCCTTCCATGCGCTGAAGCTCGCCCATCGCGGCTATGTGATGGTCAACGGCGTCATCACCATGAGCGGCAGCGGCAAGGATCTGCTCGCCAATCCGCAGGTGCGCGCCGCCTATCTCGAAGGCGGCCGGCACTGATCCATGACGGCGGAAGACCTGTCGCCTTCCGCTGCAACTTTTTGATGAGAGACGGCCGCACGTCACCCATGCCATCGCTGTGGTGATGTCAGCCGCTTCCAAAGCCGTCTGAAGCCGGGAGCACGAGATGCAGGGCATCCTCTACGAAGAACCGACGATCTGGCTCTTCCTGCTGGTCACGGTCGTCATGGGCGGATGGCTCGCCTGGATGGCCGGCCGCGCCATCGCGGTGACCTGGCGGCCGAACTGGCAGCTGCTCGTCTATATGCTGGTGCTGGGCCTGTTCGTGCGCTTCATCCATTTCGCGCTGTTCCAGGCGACGCTGCTGACGCTGCATTACTACATCGTCGACACCATCGTGCTCATCGCCTTCGGCTATGCCGGCTGGCGCTATACCCGCGCCAAGCAGATGACGCGGCAATATCACTGGCTGTTCGAGCGCGCCGGCCCCTTCGGCTGGAAACCCCGCGCAGGCGCCGTGATCCGACCTGAATTGCTCTGAAGGAGCGCATGAGCTTGGTGCGTGACAGCCCCCCGAAAAAGCGCAAGACTGCCGCTTGGGGTGACGAGAACGCACCGAGACGGGTGGACCGTCCAGCCCGTTGATCAATCAATACAGGGGAGTTGCATCACATGAAGAAACTGCTGTTGGGCGGCATTGCGCTCGGCGCGGTCCTTGCCTTCTCCGGCATGGCCAATGCGCAGATCAAGCTCGGTGTCGGCGGCCCGATCACCGGCCCGAACGCCGCGTTCGGCGCGCAGCTCAAGAATGGCGCCGAGCAGGCCGTCGAGGACATCAACGCCGCCGGCGGCGTCCTGGGCCAGAAGATCACGATCACGGTCGGCGACGACGTCTCCGATCCGAAGCAGGGCGTCTCGGTCGCCAACAAATTCGTCGGCGACGGCGTGAAATGGGTGCTCGGCCACTTCAACTCCGGCGTCACCATGCCGGCCTCCGAAGTCTATGCCGAAAACGGCATCCTGATGATCTCGCCTTCGGCCACGAACCCGAAGATCACCGAGCGCGGCCTCTGGAACACTTTCCGCACCTGCGGCCGTGACGACCAGCAGGGCGGCGTCGCCTCGGCCTATCTCCTGAAGAACTTCAAGGACAAGAAGATCGCCGTCGTCCACGACAAGACGACCTATGGCCAGGGCCTCGCCGACGAGACCAAGAAGGGCCTCAACGCCGGCGGCGTCAAGGAAGTGCTCTACGAAGGCGTCAACGCCGGCGAGAAGGACTTCTCGGCACTCGTCTCGAAGATCAAGGCCTCCGGCGCCGACTATCTCTACTGGGGCGGCCTGCACACCGAAGGCGGCCTGATCGTGCGCCAGATGCGCGACCAGGGCCTGAAGACGATCCTCGTCTCGGGTGACGGCATCACCACCGACGAGTTCGCCACGATCGGCGGCCCCGGCGTCGAAGGCACCCTGATGACCTTCCCGCCGGACCCGCAGAAGCGCCCGGAGGCGGCCGCCGTCCTCAAGAAGTTCGAGGCCCGCAACTTCAAGCCGGAAGCCTACACGCTCTACAGCTATGCCGCTGTCCAGATCATGGCCGAAGGCGCCAAGCGCGCGAACTCGACCGATCCGAAGAAGATCGCCGACGTTCTGCATGGCGGCCAGCCGGTCAAGACCGTGATCGGCGACATCGGCTTCGACAAGAAGGGCGATATCACGCGCCCGGACTACACCGTCTACACCTGGAAGAAGGGTGCCGACGGCAAGATCACCTATGTCGAGAATTGATCTCGGCGGCTGATCCGATGTCCTGAATGAAGAGCCCGCCCCGGAGCCTCCGGGGCGGGTTTTTGCTGCCCCGAAGGCCAGCCAACGTCCCGCTCAATGGCGGTCCCGCCCACTGCCGCCAAATCGGCCGAGCAACGTAGCCGCTTCGACGAGCGCCATGTTGACGAAGAGCCGCAGGCTTGGCGCCTGGGCCCGGTCGGTTTCTCGCCGGGCCTCGATCAGATAGTCGCTGACTCGTTCCAGCGCGGCCGCGCGTTCCTCGTCGCTGTCGCCACCTTCGCCCGGTCGTCGTTGCACATCTGGCATCGGAACCCTCCCGCAATGGCTCGGACGACAACGACTGCAATCTTGGGTTGTTCCGACTTTATGGACTCCCGGGGAGGCATTCGAATGCCGGCAAAGTTAGAGCGGGGATAATAACCCGCTACTGACTCAAAACCTGCGGAACTACGCTCAAGCTCTTGAGAAAGCCGGCGAAACGCAGGAGCCCGTCCGGCCAGGGGCCATGTCCGGACTCGCTGTTGAGGTGGCCGCTATCGCCGGCATCGACGAATTCCGAGCCCCAGGCTTCGGCGAGTGCCTTCGCCTCGTCCGGCGTGCAATAGGGGTCGGTCGCGCTGGCGATCAGCACCGAGGGGAACGGCAGTTTCTCGCGGCGATGCGCGATGAAATCCGGCCCCATGCCGGGCACCGCGCCCTTCGCCTTCTCGGAGGCCGGGGCGACCAGGAAGGCACCGGCGACCTCGCCGGGATGCAGATGCTCGGCAGCGAAGGCGATCGCGCTGCAGCCGGCCGAGTGCCCGACGAGCACGACGGGGCGCGTCGCGGAGCGCACGGCTTTGACGATCTCGTCGGCCCAGACATGGCGGGAGGGCTTGTACCAATCCGCCTGCTCGACGCGGCGCGCCGTCTTCAGCCGGGTTTCCCAGCGGCTCTGCCAGTGGTCCGGCCCGGAGCCCGACCAGCCGGGAACGATGAGGATGTCGACGTCGGAAGATTTCATGATGGCCTGGGGCTGTCATCCCGCGCGCGCCGCAGCACGTGAGTGCTGCTGCGCAGATGCGGGACCGCGCGACGGGAAGGCGGCTTCTTCGTGAGACGGTCCCGTGTCTGCGCAGCAGCGTTTCACGCTGCGGCGCGCACGGGATGACGCCCTGGACTGCAACCGAAAATAGGCTGGCCCATCAACCGCTTCAAGCGTCCCCGAACACCCGGCGGAAGATCGTGTCGACATGCTTGAAGTGATAGCCCTCGTCGAACATCGCCTTGAGCTCGGAAGCGGAGAGCTTCTCGGCGACGTCCTTGTCCGCCATCAGGTTGGTCAGGAAGTCCTCGCCATGTTCCCAGGTGCGCATCGCGTTGCGCTGGACCATGGCATAGCTGTCCTCGCGGCTCGCTCCGGCCTGGGTCAGCGCCAGCAGCACGCGCTGCGAGTTGTGCAGGCCGCCGAGCCGGTCGAGGTTCTTGCGCATGTTCTGCGGATAGATCAGCAGCTTGTCGACCACGCCGGTGAGCCGCGCCAGCGCGAAATCGAGCGTCACCGTCGCATCGGGCCCAATCATCCGCTCGACGGAGGAATGCGAGATGTCGCGCTCGTGCCAGAGCGCGACGTTCTCCAGAGCCGGCGTGACCATGCCGCGCACGAGGCGCGACAGCCCGGTCAGGTTCTCGGTCAGCACGGGATTGCGCTTGTGCGGCATCGCCGACGAGCCCTTCTGGCCCGGCGAGAAATACTCCTCCGCCTCATAGACCTCGGTGCGCTGGAGGTGGCGAATCTCGGTCGCCAGCCGCTCGATGCAGGAGGCGACGACGCCCAGCGTCGCGAAATACATCGCATGCCGGTCGCGCGGGATCACCTGTGTCGAGACCGGCTCGACGGTCAGCCCCATCTTCTCGGCGACATAGGCTTCGACCTGCGGATCGATATTGGCGAAGGTGCCGACGGCGCCGGAGATCGCGCAGGTCGCAATCTCGGCGCGGGCCGCGACGAGGCGCGCGCGGCAGCGGTCGAACTCGGCATAGGCCTGCGCGAGCTTGAGCCCGAAGGTCACCGGCTCGGCATGAATGCCGTGCGAGCGGCCGATCGTCGGGGTCAGCTTGTGCTCGAAGGCGCGGCGCTTGATCGCGGCGAGCAGCGCATCGACATCGGCGATCAGCAGGTCGGTGGCGCGCGCGAGCTGGACCGAGAGCGTGGTGTCGAGGATGTCCGACGAGGTCATGCCCTGGTGGACGAAGCGCGCCTCCGGCCCGACGATCTCGGCGAGGTGCGTCAAGAAGGCGATGACGTCATGCTTGGTGACGCGCTCGATCTCGTCGATGCGCGCGACGTCGAAGACCGCGTCCTTGGCCTTGGCCCAGATCGTCGCGGCCGCCTCCTTCGGCACCACGCCGAGCTCGGCAAGCTTGTCGGTCGCATGCGCCTCGATCTCGAACCAGATGCGGAACCGGGTCTGCGGCTCCCAGATGGCGACCATCTCGGGGCGGGAATAGCGCGGGATCATCGCAAGCCTTTCACACAATGCGCGCCGTCATCCCGGACGACCGCAGGTCGCTCCGGAATCCATCATAGGGCTCGGCACCCTATGATGGATCCCGGCGCTCCGCTTCGCTACGGCCGGGATGACGGCCGCTATCTTCAGTCAAAAATCAAACCCACGACCCGCGCGCGGCTTCGGCCGCCTTGCGGACCGCTTCGATATTCCCGGCATAAGCCGAAGGCCCGCCCCTGAACACGGCCGAGCCCGCGACCAGCGTGTCGGCGCCGGCCTTGACGACCAGCGGCGCGGTCTCGGGCGTCACCCCGCCGTCGATCTCGAGCGTGATCGGTCGGTCGCCGATCAGCGCCTTCATCTGCGAAACCTTCTCGACCACCGAGCGGATGAAACTCTGCCCGCCAAAGCCGGGATTGACCGTCATCAGCAGGATGAGATCGACATCCTCGATCAGCGCCTCGGCGGCGCTCGCCGGCGTGCCGGGATTGAGCACGATGCCGGCCTGCTTGCCCTGCGCCTTGATCGCCTGCAGCGTGCGGTGCGGATGCGGCCCGGCCTCGACATGGAAGGAGATCAGATCGGCGCCGGCCTTGGCGAAGGCTTCGACATAGGGGTCGACGGGCGCGATCATCAGATGCACGTCGAAGAACTTCTGCGTATGCGGGCGGATCGCCTTCAGCACATCGGGGCCGAAGGTGATGTTCGGCACGAAATGCCCGTCCATCACGTCGCAATGGATCCAGTCGGCACCGGCAGCGTCGACCGCACGCACCTCCTCGCCGAGCTTGGCGAAATCGGCCGAGAGGATCGAGGGGGCGATGCGGATGGGGCTGCTCATGGCCGGGGGTTTAACGCATCGTGCGGAAAAGTGGGAACCGGTTTTCCGCAAAAAACGATGCGTCGGGCAAAAAACTTGCCCGGCAGCCATTTATCCCAATCAGGCCGAGCGCAGTTTCACCGGAAAGGACAGCCTGCGGTCCGCCTCCGCCATCTCCGCCACGACCTGCGCGAAGGCCGGACGCAGCTTCAGGCGGCCATACCACTCCGCCAGCCCCGGATAGCCGTCGAGCGACGGCCCGCCGAGGCGACGGATGAAGAGCACGCCCATGAACAGGGCGATATCCGCCACCGATAGCCGGTCGCCGAAGAACGGGCGCCCCGCCAGCTTCTGCTCCAGCACGTCGTAATGGCGCAGCAGCCCCTCCTCGGCGATCAGCGCGTCGGCCTCCTGAGCGATGCGGCGGTCGCGATCCGGCGAGGGCGGCTCGGTACGATGCATCAAGGGCTTCAGGGCCTGGAACAGGATCTCGTCGCCATAGAGCTCGTCGAGCCGGCAGCGCGCCCGTTCGACCGGTGAATCCGGCATCAGCTTCGGCTCGGGATAGGCCTCGTCGAGATATTCGTTGATCACGGTGGAATCGTAGAGCACGAGCCCGCAATCGGTCAGCAACGGTACCTGCCGCTTCGGATTGAGCGCCAGCACTTCCGGATGCCGGGGATCGTAGCCCGTCGTCTGGTTGAACGGCACCATGATGCGCTGGAAGGCGAGGCCCTTCTCGGTCAGCGCGATCTCGACCTTGCGTGAGAACAGGCTCAGCGGTCCGGAATAGAGGGTGATCATGGCGCGGCTCTCCTGCGACGGGGAAAGCCTCGCAAGCCCTCGCGTCAACGCCCGTCAGCAGCCTCCCGGCGCCGAATCCGGCCGGCAATGCCGCCAAGCAGCCAAGGCAGCAGGTAGATCGGGAACTGCGCCAGCGCGAAATAGAGGAAGGTGGTCGGCGAGACGCCCGCCCCTAGCGCCGCCACCAGCAGCCCCATGTTCCGCTGCCCGGTGCCATAGCCGATCATGAAGCGCTCGGAAGCGGGCAGCAGCCGCAGCACCAGCCAGCTCGACACCAGCCCCGCCGCAGAAACCGCAAAGACGCAGCCCAGCACGAACAGGACAAGCCTGGGATTGTCGAGCGCGGCCTTGGTCACGCCGTCCATCGCCGCGATCGCGAAGATGAAATACATCAGCACGCCGAAGCCATCGAGATTGGCCTTCATCGCCTTGATCCGGGCAAGGCCGAGCCAAAATCGGATCGCGGTGGCAACCGCCATGCCGCCGCCGATGAAAATCAGGAGGCGCATCGTCAGCGCCCAGCGATCGAGCGGCACCGCGGCGTCTGCGAGCAATTCGACCAGGATCGGCGCGACGATGGGGCTCACGATCGTGGTGAGGATCACGCTGGCGATGATCAGCGAGGGCTCGAAGCCGTAGAGGATCGCGACCGCCGGCGAGGACATGATCGGCGGTGCCGCGCCCATGATGGCTAGGCCGAGCACGATGCCCGGATCGAGATTCTCGCGCCCCACCAGCAGAAGCGCCCCGCCGATCAGCAGCGCCGGCCCGGCGATGAGCCAGGCGCAGCTCGTGGCGAGCTTGGCCGGGTGCCGGAGCAGCCCGAGTGTTACGCTCATGTCGAGCCGCATGAATACGACCGTCGTGAAGCAGAAGATCGTGATCGGCAGCGCCGGCCGCGCCATCGCCGAGAATTGCGGCAAAGCGAGACCAAGGAAGATCGAGAGCGCGAAGCCCTGCGTGCCATGGCGGCCGAGCCACGCGAGCGCGGCAGCGAGGAAGGCAGCGGGATTCATCGGCTTGGGCTCTGGAATCGCTCTCGAAACGGACGCAGACTGGCTGAAGGCGCGCACAGCGTCACCTGCCGGTGGAGCAGGCCGGTCCTGCGCCGGCATAAAATTGCGCATCACACAACTGAATGACGCGCGCCACGATCGATTCCAGAAAATCGGCGCACAAACTGCGAAAGATTGCGCCGTTCTGCGCAAAATCCGGTCGCAGCGCTGACAAGCCCGCTCAAACCGGTATTTTCAAGGAAAAGGGGTTGGCAGGAGCAGGTCATGAAGGTGGATACGATCGTTCTCGGCGCCGGTGTCGTCGGCATTTCGGTCGCGCTTCACCTCCAGAAGGCTGGGCGGGCCGCCTTGCTGGTCGACCGGCGCGCGCCGGGCGAGGAAACCAGCTACGGCAATGCCGGCCTGATCCAGCGCGAGGGCGTCTACCCCTACGGCTTTCCGCATGATTTCGGCGCGCTCATCCGCTACGCGATGAACAACACCATCGACGCGTCCTACCATTGGAGCGCGCTCCCGAAGCTCGCCCCCTTCCTGCTCTCCTACTGGATGCATTCGCGCGCCTCGCATCACGAGGCGATCGCGCACAAATACGCCAAGCTGATCGAGCATTGCGTCACCGAGCATGACGCGCTCGCGCAGGAAGCCGGCGCCACCAACCTCCTGCGCCGCGACGGCTGGATGAAGGTGTTTCGCACCGAGAAGGAGCGCGACACCCGCCTCGCCGAGGCCGCTCGCTGGAACCGCGATTTCGGCCTGAACTACCGCGCCCTCGACATGGCGACGCTGAAGGCAGAGGAGCCGCATCTCGACCATGGCAGCCTGATCGGCGGCCTGCATTGGACCGACCCGACGACGGTCGTCGATCCGCTCGGCCTGTCCAAGGCCTATGTCGCACTGTTCGAGAAGCTCGGCGGCCAGCTCGCCATCGGCGACGCCGGCACGCTCCAGCAAAATGGCGCCGGCTGGACGGTCACCCTCGCCGACGGCACCAAGGCCGAGGCGAAGGACGTCGTCGTCGCGCTCGGCCCCTGGGCGGACGTGCTCAGCAAGAAGCTCGGCTACCACCTGCCGCTGGCGGTCAAGCGCGGCTATCACATGCATTACAAGCCGCAGGGCAATGCCGTGCTCAACCATCCCGTTCTCGACACCGAGCGCGGTTATTTCCTCGCGCCCATGCTACAGGGCATCCGCCTGACCACCGGCGCGGAGTTCGCCGATCGCGATGCGCCGAAGACCCCGGTGCAACTCGCCCGTGCCGAGCCGATCGCCAAGGCGCTGTTCCCGCTCGGCGAGCGCGTCGATGCCGAGCCCTGGCTCGGGCGCCGTCCCTGCACGCCGGACATGATGCCGATCATCGGCCCGGCGCCGAAGCACAAGGGCCTGTGGTTCTCCTTCGGCCATGCCCATCACGGCCTGACGCTCGCCGCCGTCACCGGTCGGATGATCGCGGAAATGGTGACAAACCAGAAGGTCTTCGTCGACCCGACGCCGTTTGCGCCGGCGCGGTTCGTCTGAGGCACCGCCTGCCAAGGGCGCTGCTGAAGGGCGCTGTCATCCCGTGCGCGCCGCAGCGTGAAACGCTGCTGCGCAGACACGGGACCGTCACCCGGAAAAGGCGCCTTCTCGTGGGACGATCCCGCATCAGCGCAGCGGCACTATCGTGCCGCAGCGCGCGTGCGGGATAACACCGTTACGCGTGGGATGACACATTGCCCGTGCGGGATGCCCGACCTGCGTCCCGCCCCCTCGCCTCCCAGCGCGCTCCCTGCCACGATCCGGCTCCCGATTCCCGACCGAGACCTCGCCATGGCCCTCGCCAAACCGCCCGTCCAGGACAATGCCTACGCCGCCGCGCTCGCCCTGCTCGACCGCGTCCCGCTGATCGACGGCCATAACGACCTGCCCTATGTCATCCGCAAGGATGCGAAGGCGAAGGGCGATGTCGCGACCTACGGTCTCGACAAGGTCCATGAAGAGGGCGACACCGACATCCCGCGCATGCAGGCTGGCAAGATGGCGGCGCAGTTCTTCGCGGCCTATGTCCCGCCGAAGCAGCCCAATCCTGCCGGCTTCGCCCTCGCCCAGATCGCGCTGATGCGCGACATCCTGAAGCGCCACGCGAATGTCTTCCGTCCCGGCCTCTCGGCTGCCGATGTCGAGGCCGCCAAGGCCGAAGGGCGCATCGCCCTGTTCATGACCATCGAGAACGGCGCGGCGGTCGATGGCGAGCTCGATGCGCTCGACGCCTATTACGATCTCGGCGTGCGGCTGATGACGCTCTGCCACAACGACACCACCGACTGGTGCGACTCCGCCACCGACGCCCCGCGCCACAATGGCCTCACCGCTTTCGGCAAGGACGTGCTGCGCCGGATGAACAAGCTCGGCATGGTGATCGACCTCGCCCATGTCGCGCCGAAGGTGATGCACGACGCGCTCGACGTCTCCAGCGCCCCGCTGGTCTGGTCGCATTCCAACGCCTTCACGCTCTGCGACCACCCGCGCAACGTTCCCGACGACGTGCTCGATCGCGTCGCCGGCAATGGCGGCATCGTCATGGCGACCTTCGTGCCGGACTTCATCAGCCAGGCCTCGCGCGACTGGCACCGCCCGGCGAAGGACCAGTACGGCAAGACGCCCGACGGCCTGGACACGACCAAGGCCGAGGCCGAGATCACCGCGAAGTCCGGCCCGCGCCCGAAGGCGACGCTTCCCGAGTATTGCGACCATGTCGAGTATCTCGCCAAGCGCATCGGCCACGACCATGTCGGTATCGGCTCGGACTTCTTCGGCTGGGTCAATCCGGACGGGCTGGAGGACACCACAACCTTCCCGTCGGTGATCGCCGAGCTGATCCGCCGCGGCTGGTCGGAAGAGAACCTCGCCAAGCTCGCCGGCGGCAACATGCTGCGCGTGCTCCGCGCGGTCGAGAAGGCGGCGGGCTGACCACTTCCTCCCTTGTCATGGTCGGGCTTGTCCGGACCATCCACGTCTTTCCTTGTCGGGCGTGGGTTCAAGACGTGGATGCTCGCCACGAGGGCGAGCATGACGTATGAGCTTGCCCAGCGCGCCCGGCCATCCCGGGCGCGAAGCAAGCCTCATCGCAAAGACAAGACCTGATTTCCCATGACCGGTTCCGGCACCGACCGCACCCGCCCGGCCGCCCAGGCCCCCGCCCCCGTCGTCATCCTGGTCGAGCCGCAACTCGCCGAGAATATCGGCATGTGCGCCCGCGCCATGGCGAATTTCGGCTTGTCCGAAATGCGCCTCGTCGCCCCGCGCGACGGCTGGCCGAGCGGCGGTGGGCTCAAGAAAGGCGCGACCGCGGCCGCCTCCGGTGCGACGCATATCCTGGAGAACGCCCGGCTCTATGAGAGCGCCGCCGAAGCGATCGCCGACCTCAACCATGTGCTGGCGACGACCGCCCGCGAGCGCGGCCAGATGAAGCGCGTGCTCACCCCGGCCGAGGCGATGCCGGAGGTCGCCGGTCGCATCGGCTCCGGCGAGCGCGTCGGCATCCTGTTCGGACGCGAGCGCATCGGGCTGACCAACGAGGAGATCAGCCTTGCCGACGCGATCCTGACCTTCCCGGTCAACCCCGCCTTCGCCTCGCTGAACCTCGCCCAGGCCGTGTTGCTCAACGGCTATGAGTGGTTCAAGACCACCGATGGCGAGCCGCCCTTCCGCGAGAACAACCCCTCCCCGTCGGCGAAGCGCGAGATGATCCTGTCGATGTTCGACTATCTCGAGGCCGAGCTCGACCTCTGCGGCTTCTTCCCGGCCGGCAAGAAGCCGGTGATGACCGCGAACCTGCGCGACATCCTGCACCGGCTCGACATGACCGAGCAGGAGGCCCGGACGCTGCGCGGCGTCTTCAAGTCGCTGGTCGAAGGCCCGAAGAAGGCGAAGCTCCTCGCTCGGCAGGCTGATGAGGCTGAAGGGGCGGGCGAATAAAAAAGCCGGCCCCGAAGGGCCGGCCCGTCTGGTCGGGAGGTCTCGAAACGCCCGATCAGAATTGATACTTCAACGTCGCCTTCACAGTGCGGCCCGGCTCGGTATAGTAATCGCGAGCCTGCGCCAGCACGCCGGTCGGGACATCGACCGCATCCCAGTATGTCCGGTCGAAGATATTGTAGACGCCGATCTGCAATTCAAGGTCAGCGATCTCAGGCATCGGACGCCACCAGGCCGATGCGTTGAAGAGCGCATAGCCCGGTGCCCGGAAGCCCTGGTTGGAGCCCGCCGTCGCCGCAACATCGTCACGCTTGCTGGCAAGCTTGGTCGAAACCTCCGCGCCCCAGGTCTCGGTCGCATAGGCGATGGCGACGATGCCCTGCATCGGCGGAATCGAGTTGAGGAAGGTGTTGTCGGTCTTGTTCATGCCGCGCGTGTAGGCGAAGGAGCCGCGCACCAGCCAGTTCTGCGCGAAGGCGTATTGGCCGTTGATCTCGACACCTTGGATTTCCGCCTTCGGGATATTGCGGAAGGTGGTGACGCCGCCCTGCGGATACAGTCCGCCGACGCCCGGAGCCAGGAGCTGGTAGGTCTCGATGAAGTTCCGGTAGTTGCTATGGAAATAGGTGATCGAGCCGCCGAGCTGCTTGTCGCCGAAACGCAGGCCGACATCGATGCCGTTGCCCGTCTCTGGCCGTAGATAGGGATTGCCGGTGCGCAGATAGGTTGAAGGCCCGCCGAAGCGGCCATAGAGCTCGTCGGCCGTCGGCGCCCGGAAGGTCTTGGCCCATTGCGCGAAGACAGTGACGTCCTTCACCGCGGGCGCATCCTTGAGGATGTCGTATTCGAACCGGATGCGCGGCGACCAGGCATTGTCGCTCGACGATGGCGGCAGCCCGACCGGACGAGAGCCGCTATTGGTATAGGCCGGCGTGTTCTGCGGCACTTCCTGATACCAATCGAAACGCACGCCCGGCGTCACGCGCAGGCGATTGTCGAGCATGCCGATCTCGTCATGGAGGTAAAGGCCGACGAGCTTGCCATCGACCTTCGGCTGGTCGGACTGGTTGGTGAAAAGGTTGTTGCAGGTCGTGAAGGCGCCGGAGAACGACCCCGATGCCGGACGGGCCGGGCAGTTGTCGACGCCGGCCGAATACTGCTCCAGCGACGACATACCCAGCTCGGTGCCTGCCATGATCCGGTGCGAGAACGCCCCGGTCTGGAAGCTCTTGATGACATGGCCGTTGAAGCCATAGGCGTTCTGCTCGTTCTCGTTGTCGCGCGCATAGGGGCCGATGATGCTGGTCCAGCGCCAGCCATTGACGAGATCGTTGCGCTTCAGGCGCTGCCAATAAGCCACGGCATGGGCCTCGTCGAAGAACGAGCCCGGCACCTTGTAGTCATAGCTCAGCGAGACGCGGTTGCGCTCGACATCCTCGCCGGTCTGGTAGGAGCCGGGGCGGAAATTGCCGGTGAGCGACACCGTGCTGGTGCGGGTCTGCACCCGGTCGGCGCGCTTGAAGAACTCGCCCTGGATGCCGAATCGGTGATCGCCGGCCTGCTGGTAGGCCTTGGCGAGGACATTGTATTGGTTGAAATCGCTCGGGTTCGGTGCGGTGCGCGTCGCGCCGATCGTCTTGTAGTTGCCCTCGTTGTCGATCTCATGCCCGTCGCGGAAGCCGCCCTGCAGCAGGACGGAAGTATCACCCAAGCGGGCAGCGGCCGCCGCGCTGCCGAACCAGGCGCGATCCGTGCTGTCATAGCCGGTCTTCGCGAGCGCGCCATACGACCTGCCATTGCGCAGCAGATCTTCCGGATCGAGCGTACGGACAGCCAGCGCGCCACCGAGCGCTCCATTGCCGAGCGTGCTGCCGCCGCCACCGCCGCGCAGCAGGTCGAGCGTCGAGAGCGAGTCGAAATCGAAGGCCGCGCCGATTCCGCGACCATTGACGCGGGTGTCGGTCAGGAAGGGCTGGCGGATGCCGTCGATTGTCGTCAGCACGCGCGCGCCGTCGAGGCCGCGGATGTTGAGCGAATTGGTCTGGCGGTTGAAGGTGATGCCGGCTTCGACCCGATTGGACAGGTCGGTCAGGCTCTGGACCTGCTGGCGATCGAGTTCCTGGCGCGTCGTGCGCGTCGTCGTCGGCCCGTTGAGCAGCGCCCCGCCCGGCGCGCCTTCGCCCTGCACGTTGATCTGGTCAAGGACGACCGGCGCCTCCTCGGCAGCCAGAGCCGGCGCGGTTGTCGCCCTGCGTCCCTGCTGCTGCGCGTCCGCGGGAGAAACCAGAAGCACCAGCATCAAGCCCCCAAGAGCTACGCCGCCGCGTAGCTGGCCGGAAAGAGTCTCCATAGTCCCGAGTCCTGTCCTTGCCGCCGGCCCGAGCCCGCACAGCAATTTAAAATGAATAAAAACAAAAGCCTACACATGAACGCTAGGCGAAGCATTGAATATTTGCCGCAATAACGCGTGTCAATTTCGAATACCGCGCAACGAAAACAATAGATCTCTTCCAAATAATAAATATTCTAAATTAGAAATACGCTGGACTTGCAATCAGCCGGGAATTTGCGCTCCCGACCTCGTGATCGCTGGAGGCGCCCAACCCGCCGCCGCGCCATTGCAATGCGCCGGTCCGCGCACATTCTCTTGTCATGAGCCCCCGTCATCCCGGATTGAACCGTCGCAAGCTGCTGACCGGAGGTGGCGCCGTGGCCACGAGCTTTGCCATTGCCGGCCGGGCGGCATCGGCCGCCGATGCTGACGTCGTCGTGATCGGCGCCGGCGCGGCCGGCATCGCCGCCGCTCAGGCCCTGCGCACCGCCGGGCGGCAGGCTGTCGTGCTCGAAGCCCGCGGCCGTGTCGGCGGGCGGGCTTTCACCGATGGCTCGCTCGGCCCCATCTATGATGCGGGCGCGATGTTCATCCATTGGGCCGAGCGCAATCCCTGGGTCCAGATCGCCCGCGACCTCGGCATCGCCACACCCGCCGAACCCTGGGGGGGTGGCTTCAAGGTCTTCGCCGATGGCCGCCCCATGGCTGAGCAGGAGCGCCGCCGCCGGCGGGATGCCTTCGGCCAGATCGATCGCCGCCTGGAGACCGTCGATCTCGGATCGCGCGACATGTCGGTTGCCGAATTGCTGAGCGATCTCGGCCCGGACATGGCGCCGGTTGCAGCCTCCGGCCTGCTGCTCTCGATCGGCGAGGAATCGAGCCGCATCTCCGCGCGCGACTACCAGCGCCTCTGGTCGGGCGATGACCTTGTCGTCCCGACCGGCTACGGCAACCTCGTCACGCGCTCCGCGGCCGGACTCGACATCCGCCTGAACGAGCCCGTCGAGACGATCGGCTGGGACGGGCCGGGCATCAGCGTCACGACCCGATCCGGAACGCTGCGGGCCAATGCCTGCATCGTCACGGTGCCGGTCGGCGTGCTGAAGGCCGGTACGATCCGCTTCGTCCCCGAACTACCGGCTCTGACGCGGGACGCGCTCGCCGGCCTGCATATGGGGGCGCTCACCAAGATCGCGCTGAAGGTCGAGGGCGACCGCTTCGGCATCGCGCCGGGCGCGAGCTTCCTCGAAGCGGCCGCCCCAGAGCGCCTGATGAATCTCGACATGTTCCCCGGCGGCCAGGACATCGTCATCGGCTATTGCGGCGGCGACTATGCCCGCAAGCTCTCGGAAGCCGGCACCGAGGAAGCCCGCGCCCATCTTGTCGACCTTCTCGTGAAGATGGTCGGTACGGATTTCCGCAAGATGGTGAAAGCCGCCTCCTTCCCGGCCTGGTGGACCGATCCCTTCGCCTGCGGCTCCTACTCGATCTGCGATCCCGGCCACGAGACAGCGCGCGACGCTCTCGCCCAGCCGATCGGCAGCCGCCTCTTCATCGCCGGTGAAGCCACAGCTGGCGGCGGCGCCATGACGGTCGGTGGCGCGACGCTCGCCGGTCGGGCCGCGGCTGCCGCAGTGACCCGCCTGAAGGCCTGACCGGCGTCAGGTCGCGTCCGGCTGCAGCACCAGTTCCCAGTTCTGCCCGACGAGATCCCGCCCGAAGGAATGGTGCTTCTCCTCCGCGACCAGCCTGAAGCCCTCGCCGACATAGATGCCGCGCGCCGCATGCAGGATATCGTTGGTCCAGAGCACCATCCGCTCATAGCCCGCGGCGCGGGCGAAGCCGATCGCCTCGCGAACCAGGCGCTTGCCGAGCCCCAAGCCACGCGCCCGCTTCTCGACCAGCACGAGACGGAGCTTTGCCGTCGCTCCGTCCTCCTCCACGACGAAGGCCGAGCCTACAGGCTGGCCGTCGAACTCGGCGATGAAGCAGCGCTCGCGACCGGGCTTGAATTCGCGCAGGAATTTCGCCGCTATTTCCGCCACGAGGGCTTCGAAACTCAGGTCCCAGCCATATTCCTCGGCATAGAGCCGGCCATGAGCGCCGATAACCCAGCCCATGTCGCCCGCCCGATGCTCGCGGATGACGGGGGCGGCGCGATGGCGCACATCTCCCGAGAGAAGGCGCTCGGTATCGGCGAGCGCATCGACCAGACGCGCCTGCTCGAACGGCGCCAGGCGCCGCAGGATCGCCCCCGCCTCCGCACTCGAAGCCTCATCGAGCGGCTGGAAAACCGCCCTGCCCTTCGATGTCAATCGCAGGCGCCAGACCCGGCCATCCGTCGCGGAGCGGCTACGCTCGAGCCAGCCCTGGTTCGTGAAGCGCTGCAGGATGCGCGAGAGATAGGCCGGATCGAGATCGAGCGTCCTGGCCATCTCGGCCGCCTGCCAGTCGTCGCGCTGCGCCAGTTCATAGAGCACGCGCGCCTCGGCGAGCGCCAGGCCCGACCCGTGCAGGCTGCCGCCGAGAGCCCCGACCCAGCGGGTATGGAAGCGGTTGAAGCGCCGGATCGCGGCGATAGCGGTCTCGGTGGTTTCCATGGGGCACCTCCATTCCCACGCCAATCCATTTAGTGGACGGAGTCAACTAAAATTCGAGACAGTCGCTGAACGCGCCGTTGACCGTCCTTTAACCGGTCTCTGGCGGAGTCGGGCTTTGAAATCCTCGGCATCGCCATGCAAGTCGATCTCCTCGCCGGCACGGGCCAGCGCCCCTTCACCATCCCCCGGCCCCAGCCGACCATCCTCGTCTTCGATTCCGGCCTCGGCGGCCTCACCGTGCTCGGGCGTGCGACCCAGGCCTGCCCCGGCGCCCATATCATCTATGCCGCCGACGATGCCGGCTTCCCCTATGGCCGGCTCGGCGAGGATGCGCTCATCATCCGCGTCCTCGCGGTGATGGAGCGCCTCGTCGCGCGCTTCCACCCGGATCTCGTGGTGATCGCCTGCAACACCGCCTCGACTCTGGTCCTGCCCGCGCTCAGAGCGCGCTTCGCCATTCCCTTCGTCGGCACCGTGCCCGCGATCAAGCCGGCGGCAGCGGTGACCCGCAGCGGCCTGATCTCGGTGCTGGCGACGCCCGGCACCGTGGCACGCGACTACACCCGCGAACTGATCGAGACCTATGCCGCCAGCCACCGCGTCACACTCGTCGGCGCGACGCGCCTCGCCGGCCTTGCCGAACAGGCGCTGAAGGGAGAGGCGGTCGACGACGCGATCCTCGCCGCCGAGATCGCCCCCTGTTTCGTCGAGGCCGAGGGTCGCCGCACCGACGTCGTCACTCTCTCCTGCACGCATTATCCCCTGCTGCTGGAGCGAATGAAGCGGCTCGCTCCCTGGCCGGTCGAGTGGATCGATCCCGCCCCAGCGATCGCACGCCGCGTCGCCGACCTCCTGTCCGGCGCCCGCCGGCCCGATCCCGCCTGCCGCGAGGCCACCGCTGTCTTCACCAGCGGCGCCGGCCTGACCGACCCGTTGCGGATCGCATTGGCCGGCTACGGCCTGGCGCAGGTCGTCATCGAGCCCATGCCGTTGACGAATTGAGGGAACCCCGGTTCTTCCCTGCGCGTTTCCGCTCCGACCTACCATCGCAGAGGGATGCGATATCATGAGAAAACTGATGTTGCTGTTCGCGCTTGTCGCCGGCTTCGCCTTCGCCGGCGCGGGAACCGGTATGGAAGCACAGGCGAAGCCCCATGGCTGGCACGGAGGCCATGGACATCACGGCTTCTATCGCCACGGTCCGCGCCGGCACTATGGCTGGCATCGCGGCCATCACTACGGCTGGTACAAGCACCACCGGCGCCATCACTATTATCGCCATCATGGTTATTGGCGCTGATTGGCGCTTTTGGCCGGTTCGGATTGACTCGGAGCCGGCTTTCCGTCATACGCCCTTTCGTCGCGCGGCTCCTCACGGGGCCGCGCGGCTTTTTCCGCACCCGTGATCCGCTCTTCTTCGGAAGCTGGATCTGTCGCCCCGGCCCATGCCGGGGAGCAGGAGGGCGCGGTCCTCAACTCGCGAACCTGAGAGGACACGCGACATGTCGAAGCGCCATGAGGCGAAGTACAAGATTGACCGCCGCCTCGGTCAGAACATCTGGGGCCGCCCGAAGTCCCCGGTCAACCGTCGTGAATACGGCCCCGGCCAGCACGGCCAGCGCCGCAAGGGCAAGCCGTCCGACTTCGGCACGCAGCTCCGCGCCAAGCAGAAGCTGAAGGGCTATTACGGCTCGATCTCCGAGAAGCAGTTCCGCCGCTACTACGCCGAGGCGATCCGCCTCAAGGGCGATTCGGGCGAGAACCTGATCGGCCTGCTCGAGCGCCGTCTCGACGCGGTGATCTACCGCGCCAAGTTCGTGCCGACCGTCTTCGCGGCCCGCCAGTTCGTCAACCACGGCCACGTCACCGTGAACGGCAAGCGCGTCAACATCGCCTCCTACCAGGTCAAGCCGGGCGACGTCGTCGCGGTCAAGGAGAGCTCGCGCCAGCTCGCCATCGTCATCGAGTCGGCCGCCCTCGCCGAGCGTGACGTGCCGGACTACATCGACGCCGACCACAGCAAGTCGACGGCCACCTTCACCCGCACCCCGACCCTGTCGGACGTGCCCTACGCGGTGCAGATGGAGCCGAACCTGGTCATCGAGTTCTACTCGCGCTGATCGGCGGCAACGCCCACGGCCTTTCGAGGCCGGGACGGGAATTCAGGGGACGGCCTCGGGCCGTCCCCTTTTTCGTTCCGCGGCCAAGCGTGCGGAACAGCGAAATGCTAACCGGTCTTGTGCAACGCTCCTCGAACGTAAATTCGAGGCCGGTCAATGGACAGCGCAAGGATTGTCGCCCTGGCGAGCGAAGCCGCCTTTGGGCAACCTCTCGTCAATAACGTCCAACGCTCTTTTCTCGTCGAGGCGATGCTGTCTGCTGCCCTTCCTGCGTCATGGAAGTGGTGTGCCGGAAGCTGGGCGCCCTTCGATTTTCAGCACGAGGACGGAACGCGCCTGGAGGTCAAGCAATCCGCTGCCAGGCAATCGTGGCACGCGGCCGATGCCACCCCCTTCCAAGGGCGCCTTCGATATCGCTCCGAGAAAAAAGCTATGGCAGGAGACAGGATGGGTCGACGCGCCGGGCCGAAATGCCGATCTCTACGTTCTGGCCTTCAACCCAATAACGGATGGATCGGCGGATCATCGCAATCCCGATCAATGGGTCTTTTACGTTCTTCCGGCGGCCGCTCTGCCCGCCGCCAGAAGCCTATCTCTCAAGGAAGCTGAAAAACTGACCGAAGGTGTTTCGATCACGGATCTCGCTACCACGGTCGAACGGGAAAGAAAGAGGTTCCGGACCGACGTTACGCTCCCGCTCCTATAGCAGTAAGGAGAAGCGGCCTCCCAGGCCGTCATTCACTTGCCTCCTGATGGCAGCGCCCTCACAGATGCGAGCCGACCTCGTTGCGGAAGAAGTAGCAGCCCATCCCCAGGCAGCCGATCAGGATCGACAGCGCATAGGGTCCGAAGAGGCACATGACGAAGACCGAGCCGATGAAGGCCCGCATCGCCCAGCATGACCATGTCTGCTTCATGGCTCACCTCTCGCATCGCAATCACTGACAAAGTGTAAACGGCAAGCCGTGAATCCAATCTGAATGGATATGGTAAACTCCAAAAATCCCATTGAATTCCGTATGTTAGGATTTTTGGCCAAAACAGGGCGGCATCACCTTTCCCGTTTCTCCCGGCGGTGCCGTGGCGTAATCTGATCGCCCCGGGAGAGGAGATTCGCATGAAGAAGATTCTGCTGACGGCTTTTGCCGTGTGCTGCATGGCCGGCGCCGCCCAGGCCCAGAGCTGCAACCTTCAGGCTTCCGACAAGAAGCTGGCCGGCGCCGCCAAGACCAGCTTCCTGACCAAGTGCCAGAAGGATGCCACCAGCGCCTGCGACAAGCAGGCTGCTGACAAGAAACTGGCAGGCGCGGCCAAGACCAGCTTCACCAAGAAATGCGTCTCGGACGCCGTCGGCGGCTGAAAGCGGCCCCGTTCAAAAGCAGCGAGCCGCGCCCGTCCTGACGGGCGCGGCTCGTGCCGCTTAAGTGATGCGGGATTATCAAGAGCCGCGCTCAGTCGCGCTCGTCGTCGCGATCCTGCCAGTACCGGCGTCCGCCGCGGTCACCACGATCGCCCCGATCGTCGTCGTGCCAGCCGCCGCGCCCGCCGCGCATCTCGCGGAAACGCTCGCGCCCTTCCGCCATCGCCTCGCGCACCGAGCGGCGCAGCACGGTCTTCTGCTCGTCGCTGAGTGTGGTCCAGAGCGGCCGCACCGCATCGGCCAGTTCCTTGGAGCGCGCGGCGCGCTCGCCCTGCCGGGTCGCAACCGCATCGAGCCGCTCCATGAGGTCGGCATGGCGCAGGTTCTCGCGCCGCTCGCGCATCGCGCTCCAGCGCTCGCCGCGCTCGGCAGCGCGTTGCTTGATCAGGCTCTCGACCTTGTCGAAAAGCGCCGTCTGTTCCGGCTTGAGCTTGAGGTCGGCCCGCACCTTCGCCAGGCGCTCGTCGAGCCGCGCCCTGGCGCGCTCGGCCTGGCGCTCGCGCCACTCGTCGCGACGCTGGTCACGGCTTTCGGTGCGCTCCTGCTTCTGGTCTGCGCTTGCGGGCGGGACCGGCTGCGGCTGCGCCAGGGCGAAGCTGCCGGCAAGCACGGCGATCGACGATGCGGCGATAAGGGCAATGGGTTTCACGGGCAGTCTCCCTTGAGCAGTCCGGTCAAAGCGTCGCGCAACGGGTCTCGAAGCCGATTGGCGATAGCGTCAAGCTGATCTCCACGGCGTGACCCGGCAATGGCCAGCGGATGAAAAGATCGTAATGTAGCGACAACGCCTCCGGCGCGATTCGGTTCGCCATCGGATTTCCTCATGCGCAATCTCATCACCGATGTCCGCGGCCTGTTGGTCGGCCAGGCGCATGACCCGGCGGCGGCAACGGGCGTGACCGCGGCGATCTTCGAGCGTCCGACCATCGCCTCGGCCTCTGTCCTCGGCGGGGCGCCCGGTACCCGTGACACCACCCTGCTCGACCCCGAGATGACCGTCGAGCATGTCGATGCGATCGTGCTCTCCGGCGGCTCGGCCTGGGGGCTCGGCGCCGCCGACGGCGTGATGCGCTGGCTGGCGAAGGAAGGGCGCGGCTTTCCGGTCGGCACGTTGCGCGTGCCGATCGTGCCGCAGGCGATCCTGTTCGACCTGATGAACGGCGGCGACAAGCCCTGGGCACGCGGCGAAAGCGAAACACCCTATGCACGACTGGGCGCCGAAGCCGCAGCGGCCGCCTCGGTCGATTTCGCCCTCGGCACTGCCGGCGCCGGCTTCGGCGCAACCACGGCCAATCTGAAGGGCGGGCTCGGCTCGGCAAGCGCGCGGGCGGCGACGGGGCAGATCGTCGGCGCACTCGTTGCGGTCAACGCCGTTGGCAGCGCCACGATCGGCGACGGTCCGCATTTCTGGGCCTCTCCCTACGAGTGCGACGGCGAGTTCGGCGGTCTCGGCTGGCCCGCCGCGGTCACGCCTCGCGACACCGCCCTGCGCTTCAAGGGCGGCACCGGCCAGAACACCACGATCGCCCTCGTCGCAACCGACGCCGCGCTGACCAAGCCGCAGGCGCGGCGCCTGGCGCTCGCTGCCCATGATGGTCTCGCGCGTGCCCTGCGCCCGGCCCATGCTCCGCTCGACGGGGATATCGTCTTTGCCGCTGCGACCGGCTACAGTGGCGCGCCTTCGGATGCCTTCGCGATGACGGAACTCTGCGCCACCGCTTCCGACGTGCTGGCCCGCGCCATCGCGCGCGGCGTCCACGCGGCCACGGCCTTGCCTTTTTCCGATGCCAAGCCCGCCTGGCGGGATCGCTTCGGCATCTAAGCCGTCATGCGCAACATGCCGCAACGTTAGTGAAGCAATTTACCAAGCATAAAGCCGGCTTCCGTACCCTGCCCGCCTAGGTTTCCATCTCACGATGGGACAACCGGGGGGACCTTATGCGCGAGATCGGCTTCGGCCTGATCTGCGGTGTCGCAATGGCGGTCGCCGCGCTCCTGATTGCAGCCTGGCCCGTACCCGGGCGGCCGATAGCCGCCTTCTTCCCCGCCGGAACCAGAACGGCCGACATGGCGCGAGCCGTCACCGATGCGAGCGGCAGCCTCCTGCAGATCGATTCCGCCGCCTCCGTCGCCTTTACCATGGGGGACCGCGACGGCTTCGTCTCGTCCCTCTATGGCGCAGGCGCCTGGCTCGTCATCGATGCCGCCTTCGCCAGGCTCTGCACCGGGAGCCCGGCAGGGGGCCGCCAATGAACGATGTCGCGCGCTTTCGTGATCGGTTCTCCTACGTCCTGATCGCGATCCTCTGGGCGAATGCCGTCGTGCTTGCAATCGGGACACCGTCCACCTCCCCACTGCATGGCCCCGCCATTCCGCTGGCAGGCGCTGTGCTGGCGGCACTCGCGACGCTGACCTGGCGCGTGGACCGGGCCGGCTGGCTGATGCGCCAAGTGTCGAGCATCCTGACGATGGGCCAGGTCATGCTGCTGGTCTATGCCTATGCCGGCCATCCCTATCAGGCCGACATGCATATGTATTTCTTCGCCATGCTGGCAGTGCTTGCCGGCTGGTTGGATTGGCGCATCTTCCTCCCGGCGTCGCTGGCCATCGTCCTGCATCATCTCGCCTTCAGCCTGCTGCAACCCAGCGGCGTCTTCCTCAACGGCAACCAGATTGACCGGGTACTGCTGCACGGCCTGATCGTGGCCGTACAATCGGTCGCCCTGAGCTGGCTGGTCTGGTCGCTGCGCCAGTCGCTCGAGATCTCGGAGCGTGAGCGCGACAAGGCCGACGCTGCCCGCACCGCCGCCGACGAGGCGCGACGCCATCTCGCCGAGACCACGGAGCGAAGCGCCCTGGTCCGCCGCCAGGTCCTTCACGCCGTCGCCGATGATTTCGAGCGCGAGATCGCCGGCATCGCCCGCGATGTCATCGCCTCCGTCCAGTCCCTGCGCATCGCCTCGCAGCAGATGAAGAGCGGCGCGCTCGAGGTCTCCGAACGCTCCAATGCGGCCTCGGAATCCTCACGCCATACGTCCACGAATGTCGTCGCCGTCACGCAGGGCACAGCGGAACTGGCGAGTTCCTTTGCCGAGGTCGACCGCCAGGTCACGGAAACCACGCGGGTCGTCGGGGAGACGACGCGGCAAGCCAGAGCCGTGCTCGCCACCGTCGGCGAGCTGTCGCGCAAAGCAGGGCAGGTCGGGGACATCACCGACGCGATCTCGACGATCGCAAAGCATACCAATTTGCTGGCGCTGAACGCCTCGATCGAGGCCGCCCGCCTCGGCCGTTCGGGCGGCGGCTTCACGATCGTCGCGCAGGAGATCAAGTCGCTCGCCAACCAGACCTGGCGCGCCACCGAGGAGATCCAAAGCCAGATCGGCGCCATCCGCGAATCAAGCTCCGACGCGATCGGCGCGATCGATGCGATGAACGCGACCATCGGCTCGCTGAATCAGATTTCCAGCAATGTCGCGACCGTGGTCGAGCAACAGAACGCGGCCGCCGCCGGCATCGCCCAGATCATCCGCCGCGCCGCCGACGAGACCGTCTTCGCTGCCGGCCATATCGACATCGTCAGCCGCATCGCGGCGGAAACCGACGAGGCCGCAAGCCATGTCGCCGAATCCGCCGACAAGCTCTCGCGCCAATCGGCGCATCTCGATGCCGAGGTCGCCCAGTTCCTCGGCCGGATCCGCGCCGCCTGAGTCCAGTTTCCCTGCCGGCCGCGAATGCGCTATGGCGGGGCCATGTCCACTGACGATTTCCTCGCCCGTTTCGGCTCTCCTGGCGCGCGCCAGCCGGATCCGGTCGCTGCCGCCCAGCAGGCGATGCGCAACGCCCTGCCCGCACGCTTCTACAAGGAAGCCGGCGTGATCGAGCGCGACGGCCTCTTCCATGTCGCTCTCGACGGCAAAACGGCGCGGACCCCAGCCCGCAAGCCTCTGGCCGTCTCCTCCCGTCCCGTCGCCGAGGCGCTCGCCGCCGAATGGCAGGCGCAGGGCGAGCGGATCGACCCCGCGCAGATGCCGCTGACCCGGCTCGTCAACTCGGCGCTCGACGGCGTCGCGGACCAGCAGGAGGCCGTGCGCGCCGAGATCCTCCGTTATGCGGGCTCCGACGCGCTCTGCTACCGCGCCGGCGAGCCGGAGGCGCTGGTCGCGCGCCAGAACGATGTGTGGCAGCCGATCCTGAGCGATGTCGAAGCGCTGATCGGTGCCCGCTTCCTCTTGGCGGAAGGCATCGTCTTCGCGCAGCAGCCGGAAGGTACGCTTGCTGCCGTGACCCGTCAGGTCGGAAAGATTCCTGCCCCGCTCGCGCTCGCCGGCGCCCATAACGTCATGACACTGACCGGCTCGGCCATTCTGACGATCGCGCTGGCGAACGGGCTGATCGATCCCGACGCTGCCTGGGACGCCGCCCATCTCGACGAGGATTACCAGATCGGCATCTGGGGCCAGGACGAGGAAGCGGCCGAGCGCCGGGTCGCCCGCCGCCGCGAGTTCGATGCGGCCGTGCTGCTGCTGAAAGGCTAGGTGGCGCGAAGCCGCTGATCAGCCGCATTCCGCGGGATTGCGGTTCCGGCTTCCGCAAACGTCGTAATGGACTCGCGGCGCGCCGCCGCTTAAGCCGGCTTTCGAGACGCGTTTTTCCGCCGGGAGCCTGCCGCCATGAAGGATATCCTCGAACAGCTCGAATCCCGTCGCGAAGGCGCCCGCAAGGGCGGCGGCGACAGGCGCATCGAGGCGCAGCACAAGCGCGGCAAGCTGACGGCGCGCGAGCGCATCGAACTCCTGCTCGACAAGGACTCCTTCGAGGAGTTCGACATGTTCGTGCAGCACCGCGCCGTCGATTTCGGCATGGACAAGGCCGAGAAGATCCCCGGCGACGGCGTCGTCACCGGCTGGGGCACGGTCAATGGCCGCACCGTCTTCGTCTTCTCCAAGGACTTCACCGTCTTCGGCGGCTCGCTCTCCGAGACCCACGCCCAGAAGATCACCAAGATCCAGGACATGGCGCTGAAGATGCGCGCCCCCATCGTCGGTCTGTTCGATGCCGGCGGAGCCCGCATCCAGGAGGGCGTCGCGGCGCTCGGCGGCTATGGCGAGGTCTTCAAGCGCAATGTCCAGGCTTCCGGCGTCATCCCGCAGATCTCGGTGATCATGGGCCCCTGCGCCGGCGGCGACGTCTATTCCCCGGCGATGACCGATTTCATCTTCATGGTGCGCGACACCTCCTACATGTTCGTCACCGGCCCGGAGGTGGTGAAGACCGTCACCAACGAGACCGTGACCTCCGAGGAGCTCGGCGGCGCCAAGGTCCACACCTCCAAGTCCTCCGTCGCCGACGGCTCCTTCGAGAACGATGTCGAGGCGCTCCTGCAGGTGCGCCGCCTCCTCGACTTCCTCCCCGCCAACAACACGGCCGGCGTGCCCGAATGGCCGAGCTTCGACGTGCCTGATCGCGTCGACATGAGCCTCGATACGCTCGTGCCGGACAATCCGAACAAGCCCTATGACATCAAGGAACTGATCCTGAAGACGGTCGACGAGGGCGACTTCTTCGAAATCCAAGCGGCTTACGCCGGCAATATCGTCACAGGCTTCGGCCGCATCGAGGGCCGCACCGTCGGGATCGTCGCCAACCAGCCGATGGTGCTGGCCGGCGTGCTCGACTCCGACGCCTCGCGCAAGGCCGCCCGCTTCGTGCGCTATTGCGACGCCTTCGAGATCCCGATCGTCTCGCTCGTCGACGTTCCCGGCTTCCTGCCCGGCACGGCGCAGGAATATGGCGGCCTTATCAAGCACGGCGCCAAGCTGCTCTTTGCCTATAGCGAATGCACCGTGCCGCTGGTCACGATCATCACGCGCAAGGCCTTCGGCGGCGCCTATGACGTGATGGCCTCGAAGCATATCGGCGCCGACGTCAATTATGCCTGGCCGACGGCGCAGATCGCGGTGATGGGCGCCAAGGGCGCGGTCGAGATCATCTTCCGCGGCGGCGACGCCGAGACCATCGCGCGCCAGACCAAGGAATACGAGGACCGCTTCATGTCCCCCTTCGTCGCGGCCGAGCGCGGCTATATCGACGAGGTGATCATGCCGCATTCGACCCGCCGCCGCATCGCGCGGGCACTCGCCATGCTCCGCACCAAGAACGTCGAGCGGCCGTGGCGGAAGCACGACAACATTCCGCTCTGACACCATAGGGCATGTCATGCTCGGCCCGTCATTGCGAGCGGAGCGAAGCAATCCAGGGGGACCAGGTCGAACGCTTCAGCCCGGTCCCGCTTCGCTCCTCGCAATGACGGCGATCAAGCTCGGTAGAATGCCCCTCAGTCCAGCGTGCTCCTGAACCGCATCAGCGCGAGCCCTGCATAAACCGGCACGAACAGGCTGAGATAGAACACCTCGTCGCCGATATCGCTCAAGCCCGCACCCTTCAGCATGATCGCCCGGATGATGCGCAGGAAATGCGTCAGCGGGAAGATTTCGCCTAGCGTCTGCGCCCAGCCCGGCATGCCTGCGAAGGGGAACATGAAGCCGGACAGCATCAGCGAGGGCAGGAAGAAGAAGAAGGTGAGCTGCATCGCCTGGAGCTGCGTGCGCGCCACCGTCGAGATCGTGTAGCCGAGCAGCACCAGCGCCAGCACGAAGACCAGCACGCAGGTGAGCAGCAATCCCAACCCGCCGAGGAAGGGCACGGCGAAGAGCAGCTTCGCCGCGCCCAGCACGATCACCACCTGCACGGCGCCGACGGCGAGATAGGGCAGAACCTTGCCGAGCATGATCTCGCCGGCCGTCGCCGGCATGGCGAGCAGGTTCTCCATCGTGCCGCGCTCGATCTCGCGGGTTAGTGCCATCGCCGTCATCATCACCATGGTCATCTGCAGGATGACGCCGAGCAGGCCCGGCACGATGTTGTACTGGGTGATGTTCTCCGGGTTGTAGCGCCGGTGCACGACGAAGGAGAGGCTGTCGCCGCTGGCGCCGGCTGGATCGGTCACGGGCTCGCGTCCCTGCGCGCGCAGCAAGGCCCGGCTCGCGATGGTGCCCAGCGCCGAGACGGCGCCGCTTGCCGCCGCCGGATCGGTCGCGTCGGCCTCGACCAGGATGCGCGGCCGGTCCGCCCGCTCGACGCGAGCGCCGAAATCGCTGGGAATGGTGACGAGGAAGGAGATCTCGCCCTTGGCCATCAGGCTCTCGGCCTCGGCCGCGCTCTGCGGCCGCTCGCCGAAGCGATAATAGTTCGAAACCTCCAACGCCGAGACCACCGCACGGGTATAGCGATCCTGCCCGAGCGCCAGGATCGCCGCCGGCAGGCCGCGCGGGTCGTTGTTGATCGCATAGCCGAAGAGCAGGAGCTGGACGATCGGCACCGCCAGCATCATGGCAAAGGTGATGCGGTCGCGCCGCATCTGCACGAATTCCTTGGCCAGCATCGCGCCGAGCCGGCGGGCGGAAAACAGCGCGATCATGCCGCCCGCTCCTGCGCGCCGGTCATGAACTTGATGAAGACGTCCTCGAGGCTGGTCTCGCCGGGCTCCACCTTGATGCCTGCCTGGCTCTTCAAAGGTTCGAGCGCCGCCTCCAGCTTGCTCCGGTCGGTGCCGACGACATGCAGCGTCGCCCCGAAGGGCGCGACCTGCTCGACGCCGTCTGCCGCCTCCAGCGTCCGGATCTGGCCGGGCTTGAGCGCCCCATGGACGATGAAGGTGACGAGGCCCGATCCCTTCACCACCTCCTCGACCGTCCCCGTCGCGAGCATGCGGCCATAGGCGATGTAGCCGATGCGGTGGCAGCGCTCGGCCTCGTCCATGTAATGGGTCGAGACCAGCACGGTCAGCCCGTCGCCGGCGAGGCGATGGATCTCGTCCCAGAACTCGCGCCGCGCCTTGGGGTCGACGCCGGCTGTCGGCTCGTCGAGCAGCAGGAGCTTCGGCTGGTGCATGATGCAGGCGGCCAGCGCCAACCGCTGCTTCCAGCCGCCCGAGAGCGTGCCGGCGAGCTGATCCTTGCGGGAGGTCAAGCCGAGCCCGTCCAGCGTCTTCGCCACGGCCTCCTCGACTGGGTCGAGCTCGTAGAGCCGCGCCACGAAGGTCAGGTTTTCGGCGATGGTCAGGTCTTCGTAGAAGGAGAAGCGCTGCGTCATGTAGCCGACCTGGCGCTTGATCTGGGCGCTCTGCGTGCGGACATCGAGCCCGAGCACCGTGCCCTCCCCCGCATCGGGCTTGAGCAACCCGCAGATCATCCGGATCGTCGTGGTCTTGCCCGAACCATTGGGACCGAGGAAGCCGACGATCTCGCCGGTGGCCACCGCGAGATCGACATTGTCGACCACCGTGCGCTTGCCGAAGCGCTTGGTCATCCCATGCACATCGATGGCGAGCGGCGCGCTCACCGCTGCCCCCGCAGCATCACGTCGACGATCTGGCCGGGCTGCAGCGCCGATTGCGGCCCGCCATCCGGCCGCGCCTCGACCAGATAGACCAGCTTCTGGCGCGTCTGCGCCGAGTAGATCACCGGCGGCGTGAATTCGGGCTCCGGCGAGACATAGGTCACCGTCGCGGTCAGCCCGGCCGCGCAGCCGTCGCAGCGGACATCGAGCTTCATGCCGGTCGTCACGCCGGAGATCCTGATCTCCGGCACGTAGAGCATCAGCTTGGCGGCGCCGTCCGGCAGCATCAGCAACACTGGCGCGCTCGGCCCGGCGAGCTCGCCGACCCGGCGCAGCACGTCGCTGATTCGTCCCGCCGAAGGCGCGACGAGCCGGCGCTGCTCCAGGCGCCAGCGTGCCTGCGCCAATGTGGCTTTCGCCTGCTCGACAGCGTTCTCGCTCGCCTTGATCTCGTCCGGGCGCGCCGCCAGACGCGCGACATCGAGATTGGCGGCATTCTGGCGGACGCTCGCCGCGGCGACATCGCGCGCTGTTTCCGCCTGGTCGAAATCGGCCTGGGTCGAGACGCCGCGGCGCAGCAGATCCTGCCGACGGTCCAGCGCCCGCTCGGCCTCGCGCTGCTGCGCCTTGGCCGAGGCGAGATTGGCCTCGATCACCGCGATCTCCTCGGGGCGCTTGCCGCTGCGCAGGTTGTCGAGTTGCGCCTGGGCCTGCACCAATCGCGCCTCGCTCTCCCGAACCGCGTTCTCCGCATCCGCGGTTTCCAGAACCGCGACCCGCTTGCCGGCCTCCACGCGATCGCCCCGGCCGACATCGATCCGCTCGATCCGGGCGGTATCGATCGGTCCCAGCCGGACATATTCGCCCTCGACATAGCCGGCGATGCGGACCGCATCGCCGCCGCAGGCGGAGAAGCTCGCCGCGATCAGCCCAAAGGAACAGAGGAAGCCCAGGATCATGACCGTCCCTCCCGCATGCTCGAGATGCTCGCGCGGAGATTCCCGCGAATGACGCCGGCGATCGCGTCGCTTTGCGCCTCGCCGATGGCGCGCCAGCCCATGCGCCGCATCACGGCCGGCCGCGCCAGCCGGAAATAAAGGACCTGCCCTATGGTCGCGAAGACCGCGAGCTTGGTTGCCTCCGCCTCGGCCTCCATCCCGGTCGCCGCTGCCCACAGCCGGCAGACCTGGCCATGGACCGGGCCGACCAGCCCTTCATAGAGCGTCTCGAAGGCGGCGCTCGGCTCCATCATCTCGCGCACGACGAAGCGGGCGATCGTCTCGCTCTCGGGAGCCTGCGCCGCAAAGGCCGTGACCCGGCCGACGATCGCCAGCAGCAGCTCGACCGCCGCTTCCGGCGCGAGCCCGTCCAATGGCGGCATGGCGGCGGCCGCGCCGAAGACGCGCTGCTTCATCGTCGAGACGATCGCTTCGGCGCAGGCCCGCCGCAGGCCGTCCTTGCCACCGAAATGATAGGCGATGCCGGCGCTGTTCACGCCCGCCGCCTGCGCGATTTCGCGGATCGAGCTCGCCTCGAACCCGTGCCGTCCGAACAGGTCGAGCCCGGCCCGGATCAGCGCCTCGCGCGTCCCCGCATCGCTGTCTGAAGTGGCTTTCATGCCGCCCTTATACCATCGTCAGCTTATTCAATCAATCGATTGATTGAATTCGTTCTCGAAAGCCCCGCGATTGCTCCTCCCCAGAAACGCGCCGTCATCCCGGGCGACCGTAGGGAGACCCGGGATTCATGCCTGAACCTCTCCCGGAAACGCTCCGGAATGGATCCCGGATCTCCGCTTCGCTGCGTCCGGGATGACCCGCGCCGGAGGTCCAGATCAGCTCCCAGGCACCCAAGCATCTCCGGTTCAGACCCTTGCCCCTCAAGATGAGCGCAAAGGCAGATACCCCACCTCCTCTATCACGCCGCATCCCGCGACATGACTCGCAGTCCATAATGGTCTAAGGCGGCAGCCACCTTCGATCCGCCCCGCCCGATGCTCTTCAACTCCTTCGCCTTCCTGCTTGCCTTCCTGCCGCTGGCACTCGCTCTTCATTGGGCGGCGGAGCGCTTTGCGCCGAGCTGGCGGCTCCCCGTGCTGGTGGCGCTGTCCTTCGCCTTCTACGGCTATTGGGACTGGCGCTTCCTGCCGCTGCTGGCACTCTCGATCGGACTGAACTGGCTGATCGCCGAAGCCTTCCAGAAGACCCAGGCCGGCGGGCTCGTCACGCTCGCCATCGTCCTGAACCTCGCCGTTCTCGCGGTGTTCAAGTACTTCAACTTCTTCGCCGATCTGGCTGGAATGATTCCCGGATTGCCGGCGCCGAAATTCGACATCGCGCTGCCGCTCGGCATCTCCTTCTTCACCTTTCACCACATCATGTACCTGACGGATCTCCGGCGCGGGCAGGCGCCGCGCTACGATATCGTCCGTTACGCGCTCTACATCGCCTTCTTCCCGCAGGTGCTCGCCGGCCCGCTCGTGCGCTGGCGCGAGATCATGCACCAGCTCGACGAGCGGCCCTATCAGCGCCCCGACGCGGCAGAGCGGATCGCACGCGGCCTGATGCTGCTGACCTTCGGCCTCGCCAAGAAGGTGCTGATCGGCGATCCCTTGGCGGAGTACGCCAATCCGGTCTTCGCGGCCGCTGCGGCGGGCAAGACCATCAGCCTGATGGAAGCCTGGCAAGGCACCCTCGCCTTCACTTTCCAAATCTATTTCGACTTCTCCGGCTATACCGACATGGCGCTTGGCCTCGCCCTGCTCTTCGGCGTCGTGCTGCCGCAGAATTTCGAGGCGCCCTATCGCTCGCTCTCGATCCAGGATTTCTGGCGCCGCTGGCACATGACGCTGTCGCGCTTCCTGCGCGATTATCTCTACATCCCGCTCGGCGGCTCGCGCAGCGGCTTGCCGACCCAAGTTTGGGCCCTCTTCGCCACCATGGCGCTCGGCGGGCTGTGGCATGGCGCCGGTCTCACCTTCGTCGCCTGGGGCGTGGCGCATGGGCTGGCGCTGATCGTCGCCCTGTTCTGGCGCCGCGCCGACCTGCCGATGCCGGCGGCGCTCGGCTGGCTGCTGACTTTCCTGTTCGTGATTCTGTGCTGGGTGCTGTTCCGCGCCACGAATTTCCAGGCTGCACTCGCGATCTATAAGGGCTTGTTCGGTCTCGGCCCGATCGGCTCCGGCTTCAAATGGCGCGCCCTGCTGCCGGCCGCCGCCTTCGCCATCATCGGCCCCACTGCGTGGGAGCTCGTCCATAAGCTGCCGCCCGCTCGCTGGCTGGCGATCCTGATCGGGCTCCTGTTCGTCATCATCCTGCTGAAGATCGGCGAAGACGCCAATTATGAGTTCATCTACTTCCAGTTCTGAGCAGGCCGCTCGGGCGGCGAAGTGGACGAGCTTCACCGGCACTCTCCTGGGCGCAGCGGTGCTGATCACGGCTGCCTTCCTGACGATCGCCTTCCTGATCGACCCCTATGATTCCGGCCGTTCGCCGCTGAAGCTCAAGGAGGGGGTCCGCCCGCAGGGGCCGCGCACGGCGCTTGCCAGCCGCGGCCGTGACCAGAATTTCACCGGGGCGATCTTCGGCAATTCGCATATCCAGCTGATCTCGCCGGAGGAGCTGCGCGCCAGGACCGGCATCCCCTTCGTCTCGCTGATCGCGCCGGGAGCCCTGCCGAAGGAGGTGTTTGCCACGATCGACTGGTTCCTGCGCCATCGCCAGAAGACGCCGCCGAAGGCGATCGTGGTCGGGATCGATCACTACTGGTGCACCGCCAATCCCGCTCTGCCGAGCGAGAGACCCTTCCCCTTCTGGCTGTTGAGTCGCAGCCTGCCCGACTATCTCGGCGGGTTGATGCGCTTCGACCTGCTGGAGGAACTGCCACACCGAATCGGCTACCTGACCTCACGCAAGGCCGAGCGTGCCCGCCCCGACGGTTACTGGGATTACGATGCCGGCCACGGCCCGCAGGGCGGCGGCAGCAATCCCGAGCAGATGGCCCGACTGGAAAAACCGCTCGAATCCAGCGGCGGCAATGTCGATGGTCCGTTCCCCGCGGCAACCGGGCTGGAAGCCCTGATGCAAGCGGCGCCAGCCGATACGGCGCTGATTCTCGTGCGCCCGCCGGTCTATGTCACCGCCTTGCCGAAGCCCGGCACGCGCGATGCCGCGGCCGACGCAGCCTGCCGCAAGGCCTTTGCCGATCTGGCGGACCGCCGCCCCCGCACGGCGCTCGTCGACTGGCGTGTCGACCGGCCCGAATTGCACGATCCCAGCCTCTTCTCAGATCATAGTCACTATCGCCACCCGCTCGCCCGACGGGTCGAGGCGGACATCGCCGAAGCCATCCGCAAGCTCGATTGAGCCAAAAATCGTCGGAATTCATCGAAGCCCGGCGCTGGCGCCCGTCTTTTCACGAAGCCGTTGATGCCCTGTCGGAAGCGATTGTTCCGCCTGAAACTGATCGCTATAAGGGCGCCAAATCGGCTCCCCTCCCGCGGCACAGCCGATGGGTGCGTGAGCCGACAAATGAGAGAGCGCGCCCATGTCGAAGCAGATCATCCTCGAGGCGGATTACAAACCGAGCGATGACGAGCCGTTCATGAACGACCGTCAACGCGAGTATTTCCGCGGCAAGCTCCTCGTCTGGAAGGACGAGATCCTGCGGGAGGCCAAGGAGACCCTGGTCACCCTGCAGAAGGAGAGCGAGAATCACCCGGACATCGCCGACCGGGCCTCTTCCGAAACCGATCGCGCCATCGAGCTGCGCGCCCGCGACCGGCAGCGCAAGCTGATCGCCAAGATCGACGCGGCTATCGCCCGGATCGATGACGGCTCCTATGGCTATTGCGAGGAGACCGGCGAGCCGATCTCGCTGAAGCGCCTGGAAGCCCGCCCGATCGCGACGCTGTCGCTGGAGGCGCAGGAGCGCCACGAGCGCAACGAGCGCGTCTTCCGCGACGATTGAGCCACGGCTGCCTGCACCACCTTTCGAAAGGCCCCGCGTCGCCAGGCGCGGGGCCTTTTGCGTGCGGGAACCTCCGCTTTGGCCGCACGTTTTCGGCGGGACGAGCGAGGCCGGTCTGGAAGGAGCGGGGCATGGATCGTTTCACCGGCGGGTGCCGCTGCGGCGATCTGCGGATCGTGGCCTCCGGGCGCCCCTACCGCGCGTCGGCATCTGCCACTGCCTCGACTGCCGCAAGCATCACGGCGCCCTCTTCCACGCCTCCGCGATCTTTCCGAAGGACGCGGTGGCGGTCGAGGGCGAGGCCCGCGATTATGACGGGCGCTTCTTCTGCCCCCACTGCGGCTCGCCCGTCTTCGGACGCAGCGGCGACGAGGTCGAGGTCAATCTCGGCTCGCTGGATGCGCCCGACCTGCTGGTGCCGACCTACGAACTCTGGACGATTCGCCGCGAATCCTGGCTGCCGCCCTTCCCGCTGAAGAGACGATACGAGCGCAATCGCGACTCCGGGGACCGTTTCGAGGGATAGTCCCCGAAGGGCACCGCGCGAACATCGCCGCGAGAACTTGGAAAAGCCCCGCGTCGGGAGAACGCGGGGCTTCTGGCCGCCTGCCTTGTGGCTTGGGGAGCGTGGCGGGCGGCCGGGATGGTGGCGGCTCGGGAGAGACCGCCGCCCGTCCGGCGCGGAGACAAGGGGGGAGCGTTCCGCGCCGTCCGGGATTTCGTGAAGGCCGTTCGAGGGATCAGAAGGGCAGCAGGATATCCATCACCTGCTGGCCGTAGCGCGGCTGCTGGACATCGGTGATCTGGCCGCGGCCGCCATAGGCGATGCGGGCCTGGGCGATCTTGGTCGAATCGATCGTGTTGTCGGATTCGATGTCCTCCGGCCGAATCACGCCGGCCACGATCAGCTCGCGGATCTCGAAATTGACGCGGATCTCCTGCTTGCCCTCGATGACGAGGTTGCCGTTGGGCAGGTTCTGGGTGACCACGGCCGCGACATTGGTGGCGAGCTCTTCGCTGCGGCGCACGGAACCGGCACCTTCGCTCGAGCCTTCGGAATCGAGCTTCAGCAGCTCGCCGGCGTTCGCCCCGTCCGGCAGGAACTTGTCGAGCTTCTTCTCGAAGCCCATGATCCTTGCCGCGCCGAAATCCTCGCCGTTCTTGCGGCTGCGCTTGGTGGTGTTGTCGAGCTGCGCCCGATCGGTGAACTTCACTTTCACCGTGACGAGGTCGCCGACATTGCGGGCGCGCTGGTCCTTGAAGAAGGCACGCGAGCCGGTGCGCCAGAGGGAGTTCGGCGCGTAGGAGGCATGCGCCACCTCCGGCATCGGCATCTGCACCGGCTTGTAGCCCTTGACGGCGGTCGGATCCTCGACCGGCGACAGCGTCGGCGCCTGGCCGACATTGGCGAGGCGGTCGCCGATGGCGCAGGCGCCGAGCGAGGCGGTCAGCAGCAGGAGGCCGGAGAGCTTGGCGAGACGGGTGGCGTACATGGCGGTTTCCACGGAACTTTACTGGGCGCTGGCGACGCGGCCGGCGGCGGAAGGCTGGACGGAGACCCGCCCCGGCCCGCTGACCCTGCCCTGCAGCACGCGCTTCGACTGGGGATTGGTGACGGAGACGACATCGCCCAGCGCGCCGGCCTCGTTGGCGCGGCCGCGCAGCGTGATCAGCAGGCCCGGCGCCTCGTAGAGGATGGTGACCAGATCGCCCTTGCCGACGATCTCCTCGCGCTGGACGTCGCCACCGCGCAGCGGCACGCCGGCGAGCAGGGCGCGGCGCGCGACCTTGTCGATGGCAGCGCGGGCATCGCTGATGATCTCGCCGCTCTGCCCGTCGCGCGGCCGGCGCTCGACGACGACGTCGTCCTTGCCGAGCGTCTCGCCGCGGGCGATCAGCCGCTTGGGCACCACGACCTCCACGGTCTCGACGAGCTGGCCCGAGATGCGCAGCGGCTTCAGCCGCATCGCCGTGCTGCCGGGCACCGTAAGCCGGGCTTGCAGGCGCCGCGAGCGGGCGTCAAAGGAGAGGTCGACCACAGCGACGTCCCCGGTCAGCTCGGGCTCGACCGCGACGCTCGGCGCCCCGCCATCGATCGCCAGCGCGAAGATGCGGGCATCGACGCCGAAGCGCTCCTGCAAACCGGCCTTCACGGCGGCTTCGAGGTCCATGGCGGTGATGCGGCGGGCAGCGCGCGTCACCACGACTTGCGCGAAGCCCTGGCTCTGGATCTCGCTGGCGTCGCGGACGACACCGGCCGCACGAGCGGCCTCGACGATGCGTGCGACCTGGATAGTGCCGGTCTCGCCGAGCGCCGGCGCCCGGAAGGCCGCCGTCGCGGCAGCCTCGCCGGCGAGACCCGGGATGAGGTCGCCGAACGTGACGAGATCGCGCGCGAGGCTGACCTCGGGGCGCAGTTGCAGCCTGGACGGCAGCGCGGCGACAGCCGGAGCTGCGACGGCGGGAGTCGCGACAGCCGAGGCAACCGCGACCGGCGCGGTCTGGACATGCTGCGGCGCGGCCAGCGCGGCGGTGCCGGAAAGAGCCAGGGCGACCAGGGAGAGGCGGATCATGATGCGAATCCCCCTCAGCCGCGGAACATCTGGGTCGTCGCCGACATCATCTGGTCGGCGGCGGTGATGACCTTGGAATTCATCTCATAGGCGCGCTGCGCGGCGATCAGCGAGGAGAGCTCGGTGACGGCCTGCACGTTGCCCTCTTCGAGATAGTTCTGCTGCAGCGTGCCGAAGCCCTCGCCGCCGCCGAAGCCGTCGATCGGCTGCCCGGAGGCGGCCGTCTCGATGTAGAGGTTGTCGCCGATCGACTCGAGGCCGACCTTGTTGACGAAGCGCACGAGCTGGATCTGGCCGAGCTGCTGGGGCGCGGTCTGCCCTGGCATCGTCGCCTCGACGATGCCCTGCGCGTTGATGCTGACGCTGGAGGCATTGTTCGGCACGGTGATGCCGGGCTCGACGTGGTAGCCGTCGCGGGTGACGAGCTGGCCCTGCGCGTCGAGATCGAAGGAACCGTCGCGGCTATAGGTGGTCCGGCCGTCGGGCATCCGGATGCGGAAGAAGCCTTCGCCGCGGATGGCGAGGTCATAGGGCTTCTCCGTCGGGCTGATATTGCCCTGGGTCATGACGCGGCCGGTCGAGACCGTCTTGACGCCCGAGCCGATGAAGGTGCCGGCGGGGGCCTGCGTGTTCTGGTCCGAGGTCGCCGAGCCGGCGCGGCGGAAGTTCTCGTAGAGCAGGTCCTGGAAATGGACCTGCTGGCGCTTGTAGCCAGTGGTCCGGACGTTGGCGATATTGTTGGAGATGACCTGGACGTTCATCTCCTGGGCCATCATGCCGGTCGCGGCTGTCTGCATGGCGCGCATGGGGCGTGCTCCTCTCCGCTATCAGGCTTGCTGGTCGGCCAGACGCGAGATCGCCCGGCTGCGCTGTTCATCGGATTTGGTCATCATGTTGGCGACGCTCTGGTAGTTGCGCTGCACCTCCATCAGGCGGGTCAGCTCGACCACGGCCTTGACGTTGGAGCGCTCGATCGCGCCAGGCTCCAGCCGCGCTTCAGGCCCGGCCGCCTGGGCCGGCGTGGCCGACGAGAACAGGTTGTTGCCGTCGCTCGCCAGCGCCGCCGGATTGGCGAAGCGCACCTGGCGCAGCTTACCGCGCGTGCCCTGGTCGCTGCTCACGGTGCCGTCGGCGGCAATACGCATGGAATGCTCGCTGGAGCCGAAGGCGATCGGCCCGGCCTCGCCCATCACCGGCAGGCCGGCCTGGGTCACGAGGCGGCCCTGCCGGTCGATGGTCAGCGAACCGGCGCGGGTATAGCGCTCGCCGTTCGGCGTCTGCACGACGAGGTAGTTGTCGCCCTTGAGCGCGACATCGAGCGGATTGCCGGTCAATTCCACCGCGCCCTGCGACAGGTCGAGCGGCGTGCCCTTGTCGATGACATAGGACAGCGGCCGGTCGGACGGCTTGAAGGCGTGGGCCTGCGCGCCGGGCATGAGGAATTCGGTGAAGCGCGCGCTGCGCGCCTTGAATCCATTGGTGCCGACATTCGCCATATTGTTGGCGATGACGTCCAGCTCGCGCGCCAGAGCCACCTGACGCGACAGGCCGATGAGAAGCGCGTTCTCCACGGCTTATCTCCCGATCATGTCCCGCGGCAACCTCGACGCTCCCCAGCGCAGTCGCCACGGCCCAATACCGGCAAGCGGCGTGCCAGCATGGTTAATTCCAACAACCTATTGATATCATTGGCGACGAAGCCAGTTGTGGCACTTGCTGCAACCCGGCAGATGCTGCTGAAGCGGCAAGAAACACCCGGCAAATTCTGCCGCCCTTAACGACGCGTTAACCGTAAATGGCGAAGATGACGCTACGGGTGGCAGAACGCGGCCCGACGGCCCGAGGCGCGTGACGAGATGGCGAAGAAAGCCAAGACGAAAGAGGAAGGTGCCTCCGGTGAAGCGGCGCCGAAGAGCAAGAAGAAGCTCTTCATGATCGTCGGCGGCGTCCTGCTGCTGGCAGCTGCCGGCGGCGGCGGCTGGTTCTTCCTCAGGAAGCCCTCGCCCGAGCAGATCGCGGCCGCCGAGGCCGCGGCCAAGGCCAAGAATCCCGTCGCCTTCCTCGACATGAAGGACATGATGATCAGCATGTCCAATGGCGGCCAGCAGGACCGCCAGCCCGTCATGAAGATCAAGGTCGTGCTGGAAGTCGCCAATGCGAAGGCGGCGGACGAGGTCAAGCCGCTGCTGCCGCGCGTCGAGGACGCGTTCCAGGTTTTCATGCGCGAATTGCGCCCCTCCGATCTCGAAGGCTCGGCTGGCATGTACCGTCTGAAGGAAGAGCTGCTGCGCCGCGTCAACCTGACGGTCTACCCGGCCAAGGTCGACGCCGTGCTGTTCAAGGAATTGCTGGTCCAGTGAGCGGGCCGATGGTTCCTTCAGACCGGATCGAGATGGCGGCGCAGAGATGAGCACCGAACGCGACAAGAAGACGCCGAGCGACGAGCCGCTGACCCCGGAAGGGATGGCGGCCGGCTGGGCGGCGATGCCGGACATCGTCGAAGAGGATGGCGAACAGGAAGGCGGCACCGACCGCCTGATGTCGCAGGACGAAATCGACACGATGCTCGGTTTCTCCAGCGGCGACGACAGCTCGTCCCGCAACGGCATCCAGGCCATCGTCGATTCCGGGTCGGTCGCCTACGAACGCCTGCCGATGCTCGAGATCATCTTCGAGCGTCTGGTGCGCCTGCTCTCGACCAGCCTGCGCAACTTCTTCACGGACAATGTCGAGGTCACGCTGGAGAGCATCCGCTCCGTGCGTTTCGGCGACTACGTCAATTCGATCTCGCAGCCGGCCCTGCTCTCGGTGTTCAAGGCAGAGGAATGGGACAATTTCGGCCTCATCACCATCGAATCGGCGCTGATCTACTCCGTCCTCGATGCGATGTTCGGCGGCAAGCGTGGCCAGCCGGCCCCGCGCATCGACGGCCGCCCCTTCACCTCGATCGAGATCCGCATGGTCCGCCGGGTGATCGAGCTGGTCCTGAGCGATGCCGAGGCTGCCTTCAAGCCGCTCTCGCCGGTGCGTTTCAATGTCGACCGCGTCGAATCCAATCCGCGCTTCGTCTCGATCTCCCGCCCCGCCAATGCCGCCATCCGCGTCGAGCTCAAGTTCGACATGGAGGGCCGCGGCGGCGCGCTCCATCTGCTGCTGCCCTACGCCACGATCGAGCCGATCCGCGAATTGCTGCTCGAAAGCTTCATGGGCGAGAAGCTGGGCCGCGACCCGATCTGGGAGAACCATCTCGCGACCGAGGTCTGGCAGGCCGATGTCGACGTCACCTGCGTGCTGCACGAGACGCAGCTGCCGCTGAAGCGCGTCATGAAGCTGGAGATCGGCGACACGCTGATGTTCGACGTCCGCCCCGACGCGAAGGTCTCGCTGCGCTGCGGCGACTTCGTCGTCACCGAGGGCCGGATCGGCCGGGTCGACGACAAGATCGCCGTCCAGGTCGTCAGCCCCCTGCGGCGCTCCAAGACCACCATCGCCGCTTTCGACAGCCTCGCCAGCCATCTCGGCGCCACGACCTGAAGAGGATCCATGATCAACCTCATCGCCGACGTGCTTGTCGCCAGCCTTCTCGTCGCCACCATCATCACCTGCTTCATCCTGACCAAGCGCATCGAGCGCCTGAAGACGGATGAAGCCGGCATGCGCCAGACCGTCGGCGCGCTGATCACCGCGACCGACAACGCCGAACGCGCCATCGCCGGCCTCAAGTCGACTCTCGGCGATTGCGACCGCACCCTGGAGGAGCGCCTGCGCACCGCCGAACGCTATGCCGCCGATCTCGCCGCGCAGGTCGAGACTGGCCAGGCGGTGATGGAGCGCATCGGCCAGATCGTCAGCGCCGCGGCCCTGGTCGGCGCCAAGGAAGCCCCGACCGAGGCGCCTGCAGCGCCGCCGGTCTCGCGCCTCGAAAACGCGGCTCAGTCGGCCGCCGCCATCCGCGCCCGCGCCGCCCGCCGCCTGGAGGAACAGGCTGCGTGATCGAACGGCCCCGCCTCTTGCCGGCAGTGATTCTCGGCGCCATGGGTCTGCTGGCGCTGAAGCTGCTTGCCTGGACGGCGGAGTCCGCCCCCGGCCACATTCCTGTCCCCCTCCCGCTCGTGGCGCAGGCGCCCGCCGGCAAGACCATCGCGCGCGCCCAAGCGCCCAACGTCTTCGACCCGGAAACGACTGGCTCCGTTCCCGCTCCCGATTCGAAGAAGGAGCAGGAGAAGAAGGAAGCCGAGGCCAAGGCCGAGGCGGCTCGCGCCGCCAATCCCAACAACAAGGCCGGCCTCATCAACGGCACGGCCCAGCCGATGTCGCCTGCCGAGAAGGCGATCCTGGAGCGGCTCGGCGAGCGGCGCGAGGAGCTGGAAGGCCGGATGCGCGAGCTCGAGATGCGCGAGCGCCTGCTGAACTCTGCCGAGAAGAAGCTCGACGGTCGCGTCGGCGATCTCAAGACCCTGGAAGAGAAGGTCAGCCCGGCCGCCAAGGCCTCTGCCGACGAGGCGAAGGCGATCAAGAATCTCGTCATCATGTACGAGTCGATGAAGCCGAAGGACGCCGCGCGCGTCTTCGACCGTCTCGGCCTCGACGTGCTCGTGCCGGTCGTTCAGCAGATGAACCCGCGCAAGATGTCCGAGGTGCTGGCGGCGATGTCGCCCGACCGCGCCGAAAAACTGACGGTAGCGCTCGCGACCAGCAGCCGCGGCGCCAGCATCGAGCGCGTGACGAACGAAGCCGCGCTGCCCGGCAGCGAGCTGCCCGCGATCGCGCCGCAGCGCTGAGGCGGAGCAGCGCCTCTTCCGTTAACACGCCATTATGGTTGACGCGCTAGCGTGCCGGAGGGCCGCAGCGTTCGGACGAATGCGGCGAAGCCCAGTGTCGCGTTGGGTCGAGTATCACGGTTTGCGTCTGTCGCGCTCCCTCGCCTTCGGTATCGGGCTGGCCGCTCTCGCGCTTGCCGCCGGCCTGGAGACGCCTGCCCTCGCGGCGGGCGCGAACCTGCGCGGCGAAGCCATGCCGGCGGGCTTCGGCCGCCTGTCCCTGACCTTCGACGAGCCCGTCCAGACCCGCATCCGCGTCTCCAATGGCGTGCTGATCGTCGCCTTCGGCAGCCGGGTTCAGGTCGATGTCGCTCGCATCGCCCGCGAATTGCCGAATTATGTCTCCATCGCCCGCGTCGATCCCGACGGGCGGGGCATGCGCTTCGCACTGACGCAGCCCTACAAGGCCAATCTGATCGAGGCCGGCGACAAGGCCTTCATCGACATCTTGCCGCAAAACTGGGCGGGCGTGATGCCCGGCCCGCCGCCGGAGGCCATCGCCGAGCTCACCGAGCGCCTGCGCCTCGCCGAGGCCCGGGCGAAGGAGGCTGCCCGCCAGCCGGTCGTCCCACCCGCCATGTTGACGGTGAGCACGGCCAGCCTGCCGACGCTGGAGCGCCTGATCTTCAAGGCGCCGGCCGAGACGAAGCTGGCCAGCCACCTGTCGGAAGGCGCGCTGAAGCTCGTCTTCGATCGATCGATGAATGTCGATGCCGCCGCCATCCGCAACGCCCTGCCCTCCGGTATCGGGCTCGCTGCGCTGGATGCCGGCAAGGAGGCGCTGAGCCTGACCCTCTCCCTGCCCAAGGACTGGCAGGCCCGCAGCTTCAGCGACGAGACCGGGCTGGTCGTCGACCTGCTCCGGCCGGTGAAGCAGGAAGGGCTCTCGCTCGCCGATCTGGGCAAGCTGGTGCCCCTACCTGCCGTGGTGCCGGCCGCGACGCCGCCGGCAGCAGAACCTCCCGTCAAGCCCGTGGCGGCCCTGCCCGCGACCAAGCCGGCGGAGCCCGCCACCCAGGTCGCTGCCGCAGTTCCTGCCGCCCCCGACGTTCCGCCGGGTCCGGTCGCGATCACCGTCAACGACAAGCGCCTGAACTTTCGTTTCACTCGCCCGACCGGGGCCGCCGCTTTCCTCGATGCCGGCGTGATGACGCTCGTCTTCGACACGCGCGACACCATCGATCCGGCCAGGCTTACCGGACTGATGCCCAAGCTGATCGAGGACAGCTCCGTCACGCGCGAGGGCAAGGTGACGCTGGTCAGGCTCAGGCTCGCCGGCCAGCCGCTGACCCGCGTCTTCGACAATGGCCCGACCTGGTCGCTCGATCTCGGCGAGGATGCCGGCCGCCCCGCGGCTCCGGTCGAGCCGCAGCGCAGCATGGACGAGCGTGGCCAGACCATCGTCGCGGTGCCGCTCGCAGGCCTCACCGGTATCCACTGGCTCGAATCCGGCCCCGCCGGCCTGCCCGTCGCCGTGGCGACCGCCACGGGGCCGACCCGCCTGACGCCCAAGCCCTATCAGTTCGTCGAATTCGGCCTGCTTCAGACCGCGCAGGGGCTCGCCGTCCAGCCGCGTGCGGACGATGTCGCCGTCCGCGCCGGCACGGAGCAGGTCCGCATCGGCCGCAGCGGCGGGCTCAACGTCTCGCTCGATATCGGCGAACCGGACCGCAAGGCCGACGACAAGGCCGGGAAGCGGGAAACGGCCGTGCTGCTTGACGGCGACGCCTGGGCCAAGCTGCGCACCGGCAACCCGCGCGAGCGCGCCCGCGCGCTGATGCTCGACGTCACCGACGCCTCGCGCGGCCGCAAATCGGAAGCCCGGCTGGCGCTTGCCCGCTTCTACGCCGCCAACGGCCTGATGCCTGAAGCCGCCGGCCCGCTTAACGCGCTGCTCGCCGACGACATGGCGATGCGCGGCAACCGCGAGGCGCTGTTCCTGAAGGGCGTCATCGCCGCCGGGATGCATCGCGACCAGCAGGCGCTGGCCGCCTTCGATGCCGGCGCGATCAAGGACGACGCCGAGACGGGCCTGTGGCGGGCGCTCATCGAGCAGCGCCTGAACCGGAGCGCCCAGGCCTTGGTCGGCTTCCGCCGGGCGGAAGCGGTGATCGACCGCTATCCAGCCGATCTGCAGGGCATGTTCCGCGAAGCAATGGCCCAGGCCGCGCTCGCCCAGCAGGATATCGCCGTGGCCGAGCGGCAGATCCAGGCTTTGGCCGACATGCCGCGCGACAGCTTCGACCAGGAGAATCTCGCCCTCCTGCAGGCGCGGCTCGACGATGTGGGCGGGCGGCCGGACGCCGCGATGAACGGCTACAAGCCGCTCTTCGACGCCAGGAGCCGCCCGATCGCCGCCGAGGCGCAACTCCGGGCGGTCAAGCTCGCCGATGCCGAGAAGCGCGCCGACATCAAGCCTGACGAAGCGATTGCCCGGCTGGAAACGGTCTCCGTCATCTGGCGTGGCGGCCGGCTGGAGATCGAGGCCTTGGCTGAACTCGGCCGGCTCTATGCCGACCAGCAGCGCTGGCGCGACGCCTTCATGGTCGCCCGGCGTGCCAACGAGAATTTTCCCGACGATCCGCTGACCCGGCGCATGCATGACGAGACGGCCCAGCGCTTCGCGGAGCTGTTCAGCGGCAGCGGGCTCGGCAAGCTGCCGCGCATCGAAGCGCTGGCGCTCTTCTATGATTTCAAGGAATTCCTGCCGATCGGCCGGCGCGGCGACGAGATCACCCGCCTGCTGGCCGACCGCCTCGTCGAGCTCGACCTGCTCGATCAGGCTGCGGAGATCCTGAAATACCAGATGGACCGGCGCCTCACCGGCGCGGCACGCTCCACGGTCGCGGCGAGGCTCGCCATGATCGACCTGATGAACGGCAAGCCGGCCGATGCGATCCGCGCGCTCAACTCCACCCGACTCGTCGAACTGCCGGCCGACGTCAAGCGCGCCCGCCTGCTGCTCGAGGCCAAGGCACTCTCGGACCTCTCTCGTACCGACACCGCGCTGGAGATGCTCGAGACAGAGCGCGGCCCCGAGATCGACCGGCTGCGCGCCGATATCTACTGGACCGGACGCCGCTGGCGCGAGGCGGGCGAGGCCTATGAGCGCCTTCTCGGCGAAAGCTGGCGCGGCGACGGCACGCTCGGCGACAGCGAGAGGGCCGACGTGATGCGTGCCGGCGTATCCTATGTGATGGCCAGTGAAAGCCTGTCGCTCGACCGGCTGCGCAGCAAATTCGCTTCGAAGATGGCGCGCGGCGCCGATGCCCGGACCTTCGCCTTCATCACCGGCGCGGAGCGCACGCGCGCTTCCGATATCCGCGAGATGGCCCGCGCCACCGCCAATGCCGACACGCTTTCGGAGTTCCTGAATGCCTATCGCGAGCGCTACCCCGCCTATTCGGCAGCGATGCGCAAGCCGCAGGCCCCGGCGGCCGACGGCGCGGCGGCCGAGCCCGCAACGCCGCCCTCGCGGAGCTGAGGCCTCGCTCTAGCCTGGCCCGGAATTCGTATCCTCGCCCCGCGCCTTGGCACGCAGGACGAATTGCAGGTTGCGGACATAGACGAAGACGCCGAAGCCCTGACCGAGGATGAAGACCGGATCGCGCCGATAGAGCGCATACATCAGCAGTAAGGCGCCGCCGCCGATCGAGAACCACCAGAAGGTCATCGGCACGACCGAGCGCTTGGCCTTCTCGCTCGCCCACCACTGCACCACGAAGCGCATGGTGAAGAGCCCCTGCGCGACCACGCCGAGCAGAACCCACCAGTCGATATTGTTGACGAAGACGTCGTGAAAATAATTGCCGATCGTCTGCTGTAGGTCGATCAGCATTACGGCGTCTCCGAAACGATCTGGGGCACGCGCTTGCGCCGGCGGATCAGCCACCACACCCCGGCGAGATCGAGAATGCCGACCCAGAGCCGGTCGAAGAAACCGTAATTCGAGACGCCGGTCAGCCGCGGCCGGTCGCGCACGTCGACATGCAGCACCTTATGCCCCTCGCGTGCCATCAGCGCCGGCATGAAGCGATGCAGCGCATCGAAATACGGCAAGGCGAGATAGGCCTCGCGGCGGAAGCATTTCAGCCCGCAGCCGGTATCGCGCGTATCGTCCTTCAGCACGCGCCCGCGCACGCCGTTGGCGATCTTCGATTGCCAGCGCTTGAAGCCGGTATCCTTGCGGCCGACGCGCTGGCCCTGCACCATCCCGGCCTCGAGTCCGGCCTTCTGCAAAGCCTCGACCATCTCCGGCAGGAAGGCGGGATCGTTCTGGCCATCGCCATCGAGCGTCGCCACGATCGCCGAGCGGGCATGGCGCACGCCGCTGCGCACGGCCGCGCTCTGGCCGCAGGACTGGGCGTGCGTCACGACGCGCAGCCAGGGCCGCGTCGCCGCGAGCTCGGCCAGCGCAGCCGCCGTGCCGTCGGTCGAGCCGTCATTGACATAGACGACCTCGAACGGGCCGATCGCTGCGCAGGCCTTCTCGATATCGGCGACGAGCGGCGCGATATTGCCCTGCTCGTTGCGCACCGGCACGACGACGCTCAGCAGCGGATGGGAAGAGGTTTCGGTCAAAGGGACATCATCCGGAAAAACGGTCCGCAAACTGCGTCAGCGCGGCGGATTGGGCAAGGGCTTCGAGCAGATGGGTTTCGAGCGCAGGGTTCTCAGCCGGGCGAGCGGGCGAAGACAGCGATCTCCAGTCTGCGTCCGCCATTCAGGTTGAAGCCGTTGATCGTGGTCACGAGGCGCGGCTTCGTCGGCTGGCTTGACAGAGCCGCGGTGAACTCGCTGGCGAAACGGCTCTCGACGAAAGCGACGCGGCAGCCTGGCTGGTTCAGGAAGCTGGCGGCATCCGCGCCGCTCGCAGCCATCGCGAGCTTGGTCCCGGTCAGGAAAACCAGGCTCGGCTCGCGATAGCCGAGCGTGATCACGGCGGGATCAGCACAGCCGGCGGCCCGGGCGGTCTCCGCCAGACGCGGCGACAGCTTCAGCGAACGCAGGCTCTCGATGGCGAAGGGATAGACGGCGATCGTCAACAGCAGGCTCGCCGGCACGCAGCGCCACAACGCACCCTCGAAATCGAGCCGCCGGAACGCCGCGACGACGCTGCCGGCCACAAGCAGCACGAGCGCGAAGAACGGCAGCGCCAGCCAGGGCACCGCCCGGTCGAGCGTCCAGTTGCCGAACAGGATCGTGCCCATCAGTGCGAGCGGCACGATCACGACGAGGCAGGCGGTCAGCACCGCGCCGCGCCGGTGGCGATCGATGCCGCCATTCAGCACGGCCAGCAGCAGGAGCGCGGTGACCGCCGGGTAGAGCGGCAACACGTAATGCGGCAGCTTGGTCGGCACCGCCTCGAAGACCAGCCAGGACGGCACGATCCAGGCGACCAGGAACAGGATCTGCGGCTCCTTGCGCCTCGCCCAGGCGAAGGGAACCGCCATCGCCGCGAAGGCCGCGGCCGGCCAATAGGTCGCAAAGAAGAACAGCAGGTAGAGCCCGGGCGGCCCCCAATGCTTCTCCTGCCCCTCGGCGACCTTGCCCAGCATGTCCTGGCCGACGCTCTCGGCGAAGAAGCTGCCGCCGGTCTTGATCATGATCGCGGCGAACCAGGGCAGCGCGACCACGAGGCAGAGCAGGAGCCCGGCCCCGAAGCGCAGCGGCTTCAGCCAGCGGAAGGAGCGCAGGCTCGCGCTCAGCACGAGGATGGCAAGGCCCCAGACCATCGGCACGATCGGCCCCTTGATTAGCAGTCCGAGCGCGGTCGCGCCCCAGAACACCAGCCAGTTGCGCCGGTCCGGCACGAAGGCGAGCGAGCGCGTCCAGTCGAGCCAGGTTCGGGCCAGCGCGCCCATGCTCGCGACGGCGCAGGCGGCGAGCAACGCGTCCGTCTTGGCGATGCGCGCCTCGACGCCGAGCAGCACGGCGGACGCCATCAGCGCCCCGCCGAGCAGGGCAAGCGGCGGCGACAGGAAGGCCAGCAACGCCCAATAGGTCAGGAGCACGGTCGCGGTCGCGCCGATCAACGAGGGAATGCGGTAAAGCCAGATCTGCGTGCGCGCCTGCGGCACGCCGAGCGCCTCGCCCGCCTTCACCGCCGCGCTCTGCAGCCAGTAGATGCCCACCGGCTTTTTGTGGCGCGCCTCGTCCTGGAAGCGGATATCGACGAAGTCGCCGGTCTCCAGCATCTGCTTGCTGGCCTGCGCGAAGCGCGGCTCGTCGCGATCAAGTGGCTGGAGCGTGCTGAAACCGGGCAGGAAGGCCGCGAGCGACAACAGCAGCAGGAAGATGCAGGCCCGCAAATGGCTGGCCGAAGCCGCATCGCTGACCCGGTCGATCGCTGGCGTGAGCGAAAACATCATTCATCCCCGCGGCAGCCCGGCCGCATCTCCTGAAAGTCGAGTGCCGCCCGATGGCCGGCCTTTCAGGCACGATCAAGGCGAGGCCGCGCGGGTTTACGCTGCCGGGGAAAGGTCGGCAAGCGCGGCGGAGCCGCGCCAATGCGGATCGTCGAACGATAAGGAGCTCCGGCAGGCAGGGAGAGGAAAACGCGCCCCGGGAATCCGTCTGCGACGGTCACTCGTTGGCGGGCGCTTCGCCGATCCGGATCGCCTGAACCATCCGGGGCGACAGGGTCATGGCCTGGCTCTCCGCCGATATCGGCTGGCTGGTCCGGACCGAGACATAGGCGGGTAATTCGCACACGGCCTTCGGGGCGGGCCCCTGGCCGGAGCCGAGCGCCGGGAGGCTGACCGTCTTGACGAAACCGGGCTCCGCAAAGGCGGGGGAGAAAAGAGCCGCCGCAAGGGCGGTCATCGCGACGAACCTCAACATGGCCGTTCTCCGCATCAGCCCCCCGTTTCAACAACGAGGTCGGCGGTCGACTGTTCCGTCCGGTTGGCGCGCGACGCCGTCCCGCTTCTGCGATCACGCGCCACGGCGGTGACGGCTGTTCCTGCGGGAAGAGGAGAATGGCGAGCCCGGCAGGA